>JAFGIY010000113.1 GCA_016929335.1 Acidobacteriota bacterium
AGACGGGATGATGTTGCGTATCAACTAAATAGGGTGGGCCAAAATAAAGTTCCGGAAGTGGGCCAATTATGATTGCCGAAACCAGCATATAAGAAACTTCACGATATGCAGGAGCGGAATGAGATCCTGTACCCAAAATACCTTAGTTATTTCCTTGAATGCGGTGACCACGGCATCGCCAGTGCATTGTGGTTCCTTAATCTCACCACATCATCACAAGGAGTTTTACGAACTCCTCCGCACAGTCAAGACGAAATGAAAGGAATAATGGCTGTAGCCCGGGCCTGTTACTTTCACAATTTGGCGATGCAGCGATGTGAAAATGATCCAGGTCAGCTTTTGTTTGGCAACAGACTACCTTGCACATTTTCCCGTGAACCCCTTACCTATCTGCTCCTTCTCTGTGACTTTCTTCAGGACGAAGGGCGTCCAAGCACAGAAACAGAGAAGGACTCAATAAATATGTGGAGCAACCGACCACTGGGACACGTCAAGCAGATAACTCACAAACGCGGAAGTCTGCAAATCGAGATCGAGTATTTCTGGGTGCGGATGCCCGTGAATGGAACCACGCCGGAATCGGTATCCCTATTGAGCCATCAGTGCCGCGCAGAGCAGTCAATACTCTGTAAATGGCGCGAGGCGGAAAAGAGAAAAGGGGCTAACAATCTCACATGTAATCGTGACATTTGCGACAACTGCTCTGAGATCACGTCCGCGCTGAAGCTGCTTGCTCACCGACTCAAAGGGCTTCGCGCAAGACTTTTATTGGCAAACACCAAAGAGCAAATCGTGCTGGGTTGAAAAATGACATCTCCCATTAAAAGCCAAAGCATTGTTTTAGTTGAACCATCTAGCGGCCTTGGTGGTTGCTATACTTTTGCTGGGCATAATGAGTTCGAGCCACTGGGCCTTGAATATGTTGCCGCATATCTGCAGATGAATGGATATAGGACTGTCGTGCTTCGGCAGGGGACGGCGAGTTGCGAAGAGATTGCGACTCAGATCCTGCGGCACCAACCTGCCGTTTTGGGCATGTCAGTCATGACACACGCGGCAACCTCTGCCGCGATGATTTCGGCAGTTGTGAAGAATGCTAATTCCTCTATTACCATTGTCGCGGGCGGCTATCACCCTTCTGGAGATCCGGAGTATGCGCGGACCCAAGGGATTGACTACGCTGTGATCGGTGAAGGAGAGGAAACATTTCGGAATCTTCTCGATTCGATAGAGTCAAGCCGTGAACCGGCGACTGTTCAGGGTTTGAGATTCTTGCGTGACGGTGCCATTGTTGACACGGGACCTGCAAACCGTATTGGGTTGCTCGATGCTATCCCGTTCCCGTTACGCTCATCCGAGATTCTTGGTAATGCACGCATGCACGGGCTTATGTCTCCGCCCCCGAGTCTGCAACGCTCTGTGGCCGTCGTTCTCGCAAGCCGCGGGTGCCCTCATGCATGTACGTTTTGCTGCAGTCCGTCCTTGTGGGGACGGAAAGTCAATTACCGCTCACCGGAAAACGTTTTGACCGAAATTGACGACCTCGTCCAGAGATTTCATACAAACGCTCTCTTTTTTTCCGATCTTACATTTAATGTGAGCAATAGCCGAGTTCAGGAACTGTGCAAACACCTGTCCAGTTATAAGAAGATGCCACGTTGGTATTCGATGTGCACTACAACTGGGCTAGAGGCCAAGACGCTTGAATTGATGAGCGTTGCTGGTTGCAGCAAGATAGGATTTGGAATTGAATCCCTTTCCCAGGAAACTCTGCATAACATCGGCAAGCGCAAGATATTTCACGAAGGAGAATTAAACACCACGCTAGCGGCATGTGATTCGCTTGGCATTCTCACGAAGGGGTACTTGATCATCGGCTATCCATGGGAATCAGCGTTGTCGTTGGAGCAGTTTAAAGAAGCCGTTCTTTGCCTGCCGATTGATGAGATCCGCATCTCTTTCTTTACTCCATTCCCCGGCAGTGAAGCGTTCAAGCAGTTTGAGGCGAGCTTCGTTACGCGGGATTGGTCGAAGTTTAACGCAATTAGGGATCTTGTCATAAGCAATGACAATGGCTTGACAGACGAAACGTTGAAGGCATTCAGACAGGAGGTGTTCCGTATTTTCTATGGTTCACCTACTTACCAACGCCGCGTACAATGCAAGATTCAACGACATCCTGAACTGAGACCCGCCTTCGATGAGTTTTTCGCCTTCCTGAAGTCGGGGGGCGTATTGCCTTAGTTGCTAAGGAATCCTGTTAGGAGGCAACGTGTTACAGGTTGTGGCCAATGGTATTGCAGCCGGAGCCCGAGTGCTCATTGTGGCAGTCGGATTTTACCTGATACTCCGGGTCGCGCGTTTTCTTCATCTGGCCCACGCTGTCTTCATCACGGCAGGTGCCTACAGCGCATACACACTCTATACACTGGGTGGCATACCCTTCCTACCTGCGCTCTGCCTCGCCGTTATCGCCTGTGGCGTTTTAGGGGGAGTGGTTGATGCTACTATCTACAGATCCGCTAGAAGGACGGCGTCATCTCTGGTCTTGCTACTGATCTCCTTGGGCCTGTACATAGCGGGGCAAAACATCATCTCGCTTGTTTTTGGGGACGCCCCAATCGTAATTAGGAAATGGGCGCAGCCTACAACATTCACATTGGGTTCTGTCACCGTAACACTGAGCCAGGTTAGCACTGTCTTGGTGGCCTTGACCCTTGTATGCGTTCTGGCAGCCTTTCTGCAATTAAGTCGTACCGGTCGTATGCTCAGAGCGGTCGGTTCAAACATGTCATTGGCGCGGATTTCCGGGATACGCGTAGATGGTCTAATCTTGCATGCTTTCGTTATCGGCTCTGCATTCGCTGCTATAGCCGGTATTCTCGCCTGTCTTGAAGTGGATGCGACGCCCTCCATGGGGCTAGGTATGTTGATGCTCAGTCTCATTGCGGTGATTGCCGGTTGGTCATGGGGCCTTATGGGCATATCACTAATTTCGCTTATTCTGGGGGTGCTGCAGCATTTGACCGCCTATTTCTGCGGCGCACAGTGGCAAGATGTCATAGCCTTCGCTTTTTTGACAGTAGTATTTGTTCTCCGGGGGCGGCGCGGAATAGCAGCTCTGAATGGCGCAGCGGCAAGTGGGTAGGTATTGATGGATTACATCCTTCACATCGCAGTTTTCATATTCCTCTACTGGATGCTTGCTGCATCTCTCAATCTTGTAGTGGGCTATACCGGTATTCTCTCTATCGGACACGCTGCATTTTATGGTGTCGGCGCATACAGCGCCGCCCTTATGTCTTTGCACTTCCAGACGCCATTCCTGGTCAACATTGTATGCGCTGTAGTGACTTGCATCTCGCTGGGGATTATAGTCGGAGGCCCCACACTCAGATTGCGCAACGACGATTTCGTTATCGCCTCATTCGCTTTTCAGATTGCCACTTTCAACGTCCTCAATAATTGGCTGCCTGTAACCGGTGGTCCTATGGGCATGGCTGGAATTCCGCCTCCAACCGTTCTGGGTCTTACGGTTACCTCGCGATGGGGCTTCGTGGCGCTGTCCGGTATCTTCGCTATCGTTGTTGCAGGCTTCCTTGCCTTCGTGACTCGTTCGCCTTTGGGCCGAGTCCTTCAGGCAAGCCGCGAAGACGAAGTCTTTGCGGCGGCAATGGGTAAGAATGTAGCCAGATACAAATTGCTTGCCTTCGTAATTGGTGCTGCAATCGCCGGATGTGTCGGAGTCATCTATGCTCATTACATCAGGTACATTGACCCGAGCAGTTTCACGCTCATGGAGTCGATCTTCATAATTGCGATTGTGGTCTTCGGCGGCGCCGGCAGCCTTTGGGGTCCTCTTATCGGGGCAACCATTCTTGTGGTCATGCCAGAGATCTTGCGGTTTGTGGGAATGCCAGTAGCCGTGGCTGCTAATCTGCGACAGACGCTCTATGGCATCATCTTGGCGGCATTTATGCTAATCCGCCCGCAGGGAATCATAGGTCAATATGCATTTGGGAAGGAGAGAATCCGTCGGTGAAGACACTCGCCGAGGTGACAACGCTGACAAAGAGCTTCGACGGCATAGCCGCACTTGATGACTTCTCCTGCTCAATCGGGCAGCAGGAGATACTCGGTTTGATAGGTCCTAACGGCGCGGGGAAGACCACGTTCCTCAATGTCTTAAGTGGACTCACGCCTCCCGACCGTGGAAACGCAACCTTCAAAGGCAAGAGCGTCATTGGCCTCCAACCTTACGAGATCGCTAAACTGGGTGTGGCACGGACTTTCCAGAACCTACGACTCATCCGCCGCCTCCCAGTCCTGGAGAACGTTCTTTTGTGCTTTCAGAATCAGCCTGGTGAGCACCTGCACTGCCTATTCTTGCGGCACAGGGCATGCTCATCTCATGAAACTGAAAACCGAAACAAAGCCAGCACGTTATTGGAGAGGGTTGGCTTATTGCAGATGGCGCATGTCTTGACAGACGACCTTTCATACGGCCAACAAAAGCTCCTGAGTCTTGTCTGCTGCCTCGCCATGGAGGCTGAACTCCTGCTGCTGGATGAACCAGTTGCAGGCATCGCGCCAGAACTGATCGACACAATTCTATCGCTTATCAAAGAATTACCCAGCCAAGGCAAATCAGTAATCATGGTCGAACACAACGTCGAAGCCTTGAGTAGAATCTGCCAACGCGCCATCTTCATGGATGCCGGCCAAAAACTCTGCGAAGGGAAGCCATCTGAGGTATTCAATGATCCAAGGGTCATCGAGGCATATCTCGACTGAGAAAAAAGAATTATGCTTGAAATCAGACAGTTGAATTCGGGATACGGCAAAAAACAGGTGCTATACGGCATCTCGCTGATGGTCCAATCCGGTGAGTTGGCTGCGCTTATTGGACCCAACGGTGCTGGTAAGTCAACTGTCTTGAGAGTTATTCATGGACTTTTACCGGCATGGTGCGGCGAGGTTTCTTTTGAAGGAACTGGGTTGGACCAAATCAGCCCCGCTATGCGTGTGGCGAAAGGCATCACCTTTGCTCCACAAGGAAACCCAGTTTTTGCGGAACTCTCCGTCTGGGAAAACCTGGAAATGGGCGGGATACAACTGTCGAAAAGCCAGACCCAAGACCGAATCGAAGAAGTTTTGCAGTTTTTCCCAACCTTGCGCGACTACCAACGGAAGATGGCCGGCTTGCTTTCGGGCGGAGAACAGCAGATGCTTGCTCTCGGTCGTGCACTTATGCCTAAACCGAAACTTCTTATGCTGGATGAGCCATCACTCGGTCTATCCCCAAGCATTGTTTCACAAGTTTTCGAAAAGATAACGGAGGTCAACCAAACGACAGGGACATCAATCCTGATCGTCGAACAGAAAGTTCGCCAAGTCCTACAAATTGTGGATCGTGTTTATTCTCTGAAACTCGGAAGAGTATTCTACGAAGGAAAACCGGTAGACTTAGCGGAAAACAAAGATCTAATGAAACGTCTCTTTCTATAGGGGCAATTGTTGGTTGCCGGGAGACACATCTCCCTAGCTTTATAGGTATTTATTGAGGGTTGTTAGAAAATCACATCTGTGCGGCTGTGCCAAGAGAGAGAAGAAACCGCCAAGGAGGATTTCCCGCTTGGTATGCGTCCGGTGAACCCATCTTTCGCCCGTAACCTCTCAAAGTAATACTCCCCCTGAAAATGGAGCAGCGCACATGGGTGCGCACATCCAGACTGGATGCTGCCGACAGAACTCCCGGATCGAAAGTTTGCTGCGTGTTGCCTCGCGGAACAGATCCACAGAGGGGTACCCGGCGCATGTCCCTGACTGTAAGGCGCAACGAATAGCTTCGTAGTTGATGTTCTCACGTATTTAACATTATTGATGATATGGACCGCTCCATTTATCGCTTCCTGTGATATCCTCTAAATCCAAATTCTCGCAAAACTTGGCCCCTTCAATCGGTAACGCGCTAGATCAGCTGGAGGATCAGCTATTGGGTAGAGATGAGATACAACCAGGGGTGATTGTTGGGGGGCCATTCCTGCCTGAATCAATTGAAGTTATTGCCGTCGTGCCGATGGGCGAATCACTTAAGATCATCGGGAAAGGTCTCCAATCCGGGCTGGCACGAGATCCGATATTGTCGGCTGATCAGCTCTCACAATTAAAAATATCGACCCAGCAATTGCCTTTTGACGGGGATGCTAGGCTTTTCAGGCTCGGCGTTGAAGCTCACAGGCTTGGCCTTGCTTATGAGTATGACCCGTACTTCTCCCTTTCGATTGCCAGGGTGGATCCTCTCCCACACCAATTGGAGGCGGTCTACGACTACTTCCTGAAGCTGCCGCGAATCCGGTTCCTGTTAGCAGATGATCCCGGTGCCGGGAAGACAATCATGGCAGGACTCCTGCTCAAAGAACTGAAGGCCAGGGGCTTAATACGCCGAACCCTCATCGTTACGCCGGCAAACCTTACATTCCAATGGCAGCGTGAACTTAAAGACAAATTCCGAGAAACATTCGAGGTCATCCGCAGTGATGTTCTCCGGGCCAACTATGGTGTGAATCCCTGGCAGGAACGAGACCAGGTGATCACTTCGGTCTCTTGGGTTTCTACTATTGAAGATGCCCGGGAGAGCCTGCTGCGTTCCCACTGGGATCTCATCATAGTGGATGAAGCCCACAAGATGAGTGCATACGCCGACGATCGCAAGACCCTCGCCTATCGCCTTGGCGAGGCTCTTTCAAACATGACGGACCACTTCCTGCTCATGACGGCAACGCCGCACAAAGGGGATCCCCAGAATTTTTGTCTCTTTCTCTCTCTGCTTGACCGCGATGTCTACGGCAGCGTCCAGAGCCTTAAAGAAGCCATGAGGCGCAATGAGGCGCCATTTTATCTGCGCCGGACGAAGGAGGCATTGGTCAGTTTCCCTAATCCAGAGACCGGTGAAGTCCGAAAGCTCTTCACCAAGCGGGAAGTCCGAACAGCAGCATTCGACCTGGATGGCGAGGAGCTGGAGTTCTACGATGAGCTTACCCATTACGTCGAGGATCAGTCGATTCGCGCTTCTGCAGATGATTCGGCTCGTGGACGGGCTGTCGGATTCACAATGGCAATGCTGCAGCGCCGGATGGCATCAACGGTCTATGCGGTTCGCCGCAGCCTTGAGCGAATGCGCGGCAGGCGGGAGAAGATCCTGGCTGATCCCGAGACATACCGCCGAGAACAGATCGAAACCCGTCTACCGGATGATTTCGAGGATTTGACCGAAGAGGAACAGGCGGACATCATTGCCCAGCTCGAGGATGTCGTCGTTTCAGTAGATCCATCCGAACTGCGATCAGAGATATCCAAACTAACCAAGCTGATTGATCGCGCCAAAGGGCTTGAGCATCGCCAGGTCGAATCGAAACTCTCTAAGCTGAAGGCCATTCTGACTGATGAGGGGATCTTCTCAAATCCCCAAATGAAGCTTCTCGTGTTTACCGAACATAAAGATTCCCTCGAGTTCCTGGCTGGAGACGGACGTAACGACCGGCCCCTCGGAAAACTTCGTGAATGGGGACTTACTGTCACCCAAATTTTCGGCGGCATGAAAATCGGCGACCGCGACACCCCCGGATCGAGGATCTACGCTGAACGCGAATTCCGCGAATCCGCGCAAGTCCTGGTTGCCACGGAAGCAGCCGGCGAGGGCATTAACCTCCAGTTCTGCTGGCTCATGGTCAACTACGACATTCCCTGGAATCCGGTCAGGCTGGAACAGCGAGTCGGCCGCATCCATCGTTATGGCCAGGAACATGATTGCCTCATTTTCAATTTCGTTGCTCAGAACACCCGCGAGGGCCGGGTTCTCCAGAAACTCCACGACCGACTGAAGGAAATCAGAAAAGAACTCGGCACCGATCAAGTTTTCGACGTTGTCGGCGAGATATTTCCGGCGAACCGGCTTGAGCGGCTTCTCCGGGAAATGTATGCGCGCCGGACCGATGAACGATCCATTCAGGAGCGGATAGTCAAAGAAGTCGACCCGGATCGATTCAGGGAGATAACGGAATCCGCTTTAGAGGGTTTGGCGAAGAAGGAATTGAATTTGTCTGCCATCGTCGGCCGGTCAGTTGAAGCCAAGGAACGGCGTTTAGTACCTGAGGCAATCGAGCAGTTCTTTGTTGAGGCAGCCCCGGAATCCGGTATGCAGCCCAAGCCTGTCAGTTCGGGTTCTCATGTTTATCGAATCGGTAAGATTCCGAGAAGCCTGCTTCAAATCGGGGACCAGCTCGAGCCGCGCTTTGGACGGCTCGGGAAAGAATACGGCAAGGTTGTATTTGACAAAGCCCTTCTAGCGCCTGATCCAACATTGGAATGGGTCACTCCCGGACATCCTCTTTTCGAAACCGTACGGGCTGACCTCCTGAGCAGAGTTGAGGACAACTTGCGCCGAGGCGCAGTTTTCTTCGACCTTCACCGCAATGAGCCCGGCCTCTTCGATGTTTTCGCCGGATCCATTAAGGACGGGAGAGGAAACACACTCCACCGCTCTCTTTTCGTCGTCGAAACCTCTGCTACCGGTGAGATGACTGTTCGCAGACCGACTGTATTTCAGGACATCAGCCCGGCTCCGAAATCCACTCCTGTTCCTACTATGACATTTACAGTCCCTGATCGACAATCTGTCGAAAGTTTCCTGTATCGCCATACTCTGCAGCCGTGGTTGATTGAGATCGCGAAGGAGCGAGAGCACTCGATGTCCACGGTTTCGAAGCATGTTGAGATCAGCCTCAACGCGCTCATCGACCGGCAGCAGGTCCATCTAGGAGAGTTTCTGAACCGCCAGGTCGAGGGGCAAACCATCACAGGACTGGACGGGCTGATTTCCCAGGCCGAACAACATCTCGACGAACTCAATAATCGCCTTGAATGGCGGAGACGGGAGCTTGAGATGGAGGGGCACTGCACGATCTCGGACATCACACACATCGGCAGGGCATGGGTCTATCCCCACCCAGAACGAAAAAATCCGAAAATCGCCCCGATGGTCAGGGACGAACAGATTGAGAAGATCGCCATCGAATGTGCGCGAAAATTTGAGGAATCCCGTGGTTGGCAGGTGGAAAGCGTTGAATCAGAAAACCGTGGATTTGATCTAATCTCGCGCCGGTCGCATCCGGAGGATCCCAAGACATTTATTGAAGTCCGTTTCATCGAAGTGAAAGGACGCGCCGGAGTCGGCGAGATCGCACTAACAGCGAATGAGTTCCGTGCTGCCGAACGGCTCAAGGAAGATTATTGGCTTTATGCTGTTTTTAACTGCTCCGCCGAGCCTGACCTTCACACGGTGCAGAATCCGGCAAAGTTGGGATGGCAGCCGATCGTGAAAGTTGAGCATTACAGCGTGCCTGCAATCCAGATTATAGAGGCCTCAGAATGAGCGATCGCCCCAAGTATCCGAAACGACTCATAGAAGTCGATCTGCCGATCAAGCGAATATCGACCCATTCGCGTCGAGAAAAGTCAATCAGGCACGGTCACATTTCGACGCTACACATCTGGTGGGCGCGACGACCACTCGCCTCGTGCCGCGCTGTCATTTGCGCGACTCTCTGGCCAGACCCGGCTGATAAGGACTGCCCTGTTAGCTTCATAGACATTGCCCGTAAGGAAATGCTGACTTGGACATCGCATGATCATCAAAGGCTGCTTAGCGAAGAAAGCAGAAAAAGGTTCGAGGCCGCTAGGCAGCAGCCGAGCCTGTTCGAGAACAACGAACAGTTGCGTGGTGCGCTCCTCGATTTCATCGCCGATTTCGCCAATTGGGATAACTCCACCGTATCAGAGTTCTTAGCGACCAGCCGCGCTCTTACGCAGGCGGCTCATGAGGCACTAGGTGGTGAGCTTGGTACGCGGCCTTTGGTCGTGGACCCCTTTGCTGGCGGCGGCTCCATTCCACTTGAAGCCTTACGCATAGGTGCAGATGCATATGCCAGCGACCTCAACCCAGTTGCGGTGCTACTCAACAAGGTCGTGCTCGAATATATCCCAAAGTACGGGCAGCGTCTTGCCGAGGAAGTACGCAAGCAAGGTGAATGGATCAAGAAAGAAGCAGCAAAGGAACTCGCTGAGTTCTATCCCGTTGATGCTGATGGCGCAACCCCAATCGCCTACCTCTGGGCACGCACCATCCATTGTGAAGGCCCGGGATGTGGAATTGAGGTGCCGCTCATTCGCTCGCTCTGGCTAGCCAAGAGGAGCAATCATTCAGTGGCTCTGCGTCTAGAAGCCAACCCAGGGAACGGTCAAGTGGAGTTTCAAATAATCAACGATGCAAAACAGGCTGATTTGGGGCAAGAAACCGTGAGGAGAGGAAGCGCTCAATGCCCATTTTGCCATTATACAACCCCTGTTGCTTCGGTACGCCGCCAATTAAAGCAGCAAAAAGGCGGAGCCAATACTGCAAAGCTGTTTTGCGTCGTCACATCCCAGAGGCATCAATCGGGGCGTTCCTATCGAGCTCCCAATATCCACGATCTAAAGGCAGTTCAAGCCTCCTCTAAACGATTGCTCCTGCAGAGTAAGGACTCGTCGAACCAACTCAGTTTAATACCGAATGAAGCAATTTCCCATGAAGGTACTTTTCGTATAATAAAGATGTTGATATACGGTGCAACCACTTGGGGTGATCTTTTTTCTCATCGTCAGGCACTGACTTTATCCACGCTCATCAGGATTGCACAGCAGTCCAGCCGACACTTCAAACTCGCTAATGAAGAGTTCTCTCGTGCCGTTCAGACGTGCATTGCTTTAGCAATAGACCGGCAAGCGGATTACCTTTCATCGTTGACAGTTTGGTCCAGTTCCGGGGAGTTCATTGCACATACCTTTGGCCGGCAAGCTATCCCGATTGTATGGGAATGGCCCGAGTGCCAACCATTCGGAGATGGTTCGGGTAATTGGGATGGTGCGATAAATTGGGTTGCTCTAGCCATTGAAGCCCAGTCGATAAATCCGGTATCAACGGCACAAGTAGAACGCGCGACGGCTACTTCACATACCCTACCGGACGATTCAGCTGATTGCCTATTTACTGACCCACCCTATTATCATGCAATAGCATATGCCGCCCTATCTGATTTCTTTTACGTTTGGCTCCGAAGAAGTCTCGGTTCTCATTTTCCAGAACTGTTCGCTTCTGAGGAAGTCCAGAAAAAAGACGAGATCATTGTTGATCTTCCTCATGAAGCGAACGTATCTCAGAAGGATATTGCATTCTATGAGGCTAAGCTTACAAGGGCATTCTCGGAGGCTCGAAGAATTGTTCGCCCTGGGGGGATCGGAACTATAGTATTTGCGAGCAAAACAACTTCTAGCTGGGAAGCCATAATCAATGCTGTTATCGAGTCTGGCTGGGTGATCACGGGATCTTGGCCGATCGACACTGAGAGAGAAGCCAGAGTTTCTGCACAAGGTCAAGCAAGGTTGGCATCCTCAGTCCACCTAGTCTGTCGCCCGCGCGAAAATTCCGACGGTTCCATTTGCTCCAATGCAGTGGGCGACTGGCGCGACGTTTTTCAGGAATTGCCTATACGCATCCACGAGTGGATGCCGCGGCTGGCTGAGGAAGGTGTTGTGGGCGCAGATGCTATTTTCGCTTGTTTAGGCCCAGCCCTGGAAATATTCTCCCGCTATTCCAGCGTTGAGAAGGCCAGTGGCGATGTTGTCAGGCTTAATGAATATTTGGGACACGTTTGGGCCGCTGTCGCCAAAGAAGCTCTTACTATGATATTTGCCGGTGCGGATGCCACCGGCTTCGATGAGGATGCGCGCCTTACCGCTATGTGGCTATGGACGCTTAAGACAGGCGAAATGGACAGTGGGGAAAGCACTGCTGAGGAAGAAGGAGGCGATGAAGAGGAAGGCCGAGCTAAAAGAGGCAAGGCTGGCGGATTTGTCCTTGAATACGACGCCGCCCGAAAAATCGGCCAGGGACTTGGCGCACATCTAGAGAACCTGAGCAGTCTTGTCGAGGTTTCCGGGGAGACCGCCCGTTTGTTGCCTGTAGCGGAGCGCGCCGCCCATCTCTTTGGCAAGGATGAAGGCAAAGCAACACCGGTACGCAAAAAGAAAAAACCGCAACTGGGCTTGTTCAAAGAACTCCATGTAGCCGAAGATACTGGGCCAACGTTTGGCGAAACGGAAATCTCACGCGTCGGTGATACCGTCCTGGATCGCATTCATCAAAGCATGATTCTTTTTGCAGGTGGACGAAGCGAAGCCCTGAGGCGATTCCTCGTAGACGACGGAGCGGGCACAGACCAACGCTTCTGGCGGCTCGCGCAAGCCCTTTCCGCACTCTATCCCGCAAGCACTGACGAAAAACGCTGGGTCGATGGGGTTCTGGCACGGAAGAAGGGATTGGGGTTATGAGCTACACAATCCCAGAATATCCTGCCATTGGCGATAAGTGGTGGAGCGCATTCTGGGAAAGGCTGCAACAGCCGGCGGAGGCAGGGCCGCTGAAGGCAGCGGCGATAGGCGGCGACCTGAAAGCATGGACATCAAATCTGACGGCTATGGTAGCTCAGACATGTCACGATATGGAATGGATTGCAGCGGCAAAGGGATTTCCATTGAGCTTGTTGCCGCAGAGCGGCCAAGAATACCTTGGCATTGATGTACTAGCCTTCAGTGGCCATGCATCGATGCCGGCAGGGAAACCCGGCTGGCGCCTCCCGATTGCAGCATTTGAATTGGAAAACAGCCGCAGTGACGACCGCGTTGCGTATTCACTCTGGAAAGTATTGTGTCTCCGTGCAGCCCTGCGGGTTGTTTTCGCTTACAGGAGCGACTGGGAAGAATCCCGAGAACTGATTGGCTCGCTGGCTCGGAATGTCATCAGCGCGTTGTCGACGCAGGAACGGACAGCGCTGTTGGGCGAGACCATTGTGGTCGTAGGAAGCAAAGGAGAGGGATCAACCTTCCCCTGGGGCTATTTCAAAATGTGGAAGTTAGAATCGAATACAGGGCGATTTGAGAAAGCCTGATCCGCTCAGCCGATCGAGTTGCCCTTTTGATATCCCATGAGGATGCATCCATGGCAAAGCTGAAGCCTTGGTACCAGGTAGTTACACCCAGAGAGGACTTGCGGGAAAACCGGCCGCTCGACGCCTCGGAATTCGCCGTCCACCTTGATCATATCCGAAACGGCCGGGCTCATCCCGACTACACAAAACCGGAACGATTTTTCGAAAGGACGTTTCTGACAGCCAGTTTGCTTGATCTGTCCGCACAGGTAGTCCGGCGTCTTTCCGGAATCAAGGTCGAAACATCGGCGGTCTTCAACATGGCCACGCAATTCGGCGGCGGAAAAACTCACTCGCTTACAGCCTTGTACCACCTGACAAATGCGGGCCGGAAAGCAAAATCGTGGAAGGGCGTGGATTCGATCCTGCAAAAAGCTCAAGTAGCCGAAGTTCCCAGCGCCGATGTTGCGGTATTCGTTGGCACAGAGTTCGATGTGATTACAGGCCGAGGAGGAAACGGAGAACCCATGAGAATGACCCCGTGGGGGGAAATCGCATGGCAACTTGGAAAAGAAGAAGCCTTTTCAGCAGTCCGGGAGCATGACAAACAGAAGATTGCGCCTTCAGGGGACGTAATCAGGAAGATGCTGCCTCAAGGGCCGACGCTCATCCTGATGGATGAAATGCTGAACTACGTCAGCCGGGGACGAAACCTCGGATTGCGCGATCAGTTCTTCAATTTTCTCCAAAACCTTGTGGAGGAATCTCGAGGCCGTGACAACCTGGTTCTGTGTATGTCGATTCCGGCGTCTGAATTGGAGATGAATCCGGAGGATCAGCGAGATCAAGACTCGCTAAAGAAGCTTATGGATCGGACGGGCAAGGCGATCATGATGTCGGCTGAAACCGAAGTCGCAGAAATCATTCGCCGACGGCTACTAGAGTGGTATGGGTTGCCTGATGATGGTCGAGCCACTGCAGCGGCATATGCCGATTGGACTATTGAACACTCGGCGGAATTGTCAGGCATTGATGCAGACTCTATTCATGAGAAGTTTAAGACTGCCTATCCGTTCCATCCATCCGTGCTGTCTGTATTCGAGCGCAAGTGGCAGAGTTTGCCCCGGTTCCAAAGGACGCGCGGTATTCTCAGACTTCTGGCACTTTGGATTTCATGGGGATATCAGGAAGAACACCGGAAGGCAGCCAAAGAACCTCTGATAACCTTGGGATCCGCACCCTTGGAAGATCCGACATTTCGATCCGCCGTTTTCGAGCAGCTTGGATCCGACAAACTGGAAGTGCCGGTCATTGCGGACATAGCCGGCAAAAAGGATTCCCATTCAATCCGTTTGGATAAGGAGGCATCAGAATTTATCCGCAAGGCGCGACTGCACCAGAAGGTCGCTACCACAATTTTCTTCGAATCAAACGGCGGACAATCCCAAGGAAAAGCCGAGGCGTCGGCACCGGAGATCAAGACTGCCGTGGGCGAACCTGACTTGATCCTGGCAGAGGTGGATAATGTCCTGGAAGGGTTGGTGAACACCTGCTTCTATCTGTCATGGGATCGTAACCGATACCGATTCAGCCTGCGTCCGAACCTCAACCAGATTTTGGTTTCCCGGCGGGGCGCTGTGAAGCAGGCATCTATTGATGAGCGTATCAAGAAGGAAATCGAAAGTCTCTTCAAGGAGGGATCGAAGGATATCGATCGAAGATACTTCCCGGCTCGTAGCAACGACGTTCCGGACCGACCTGAGCTGACTCTAGTGGTGATGGGAATGGATTCGTCGGCAGGCGATCCGGCTACCATGAAGCTGATGGAGACCATATTACGGGATTCCGGCACTTCGGGTCGGACCTTTAAATCCGCCCTGATTTTTGCAGCCCCGGACGCAGGATCCACTATCATCGATACAGCTCGAAACCTGTTGGCTTGGGAGGATATCGATGACGATGATGAGAGTAAATCCCGACTGGACGATCAGCAAAAGCGTCAGCTGACGCAGAGCCTGGGTCGGGCAGGCAAAGACCTCACGGAATCACTTTGGAGGGCCTATCGCCGATTGTTTATCCTCGGGAAGGACAATGCCATAAAGGAGACCGATCTCGGTCAGATCACTTCCAGCATGGCCAAAGACATTGTTGAACTCATCCTGGGGCGCTTAGTCAAAGACGATGAGATCACAGAATCTGTAGGCGCAAATAAGTTGAGCAAGTACTGGCCTCCAGCCCTTAGCGAGTGGTCAACGAAAGCGGCCCGGGACGCATTTTACGCATCTCCGCTGCTTCCAAGGCTGTTGAAACCTTCCTTGATCAAACGAACTATTGCCGATGGCGTAACACAGGGCGTCCTCGGGTATGCTCGGAAGGATTCCAAGGATCGACTGATCCTTGAGCGGTTCAAGGAAAGCCTTTCGGAACTCGAAGTTGAAATTGCCGATGATGTCTATTTGCTAAAGGCAGAGGATGCGCAGAAACTCGTAGAGCCGCCTCATCTAGCAAGGTTGGCTATATCGCCAGAACGAGCAAATATCCGACCCAAGGACAAAATCAAGTTCCATGCAGATGGATTCGATCAGTACGCCCAACCATATAATCTGCCAACGCAGTCGTGGAGCGCAACCGGCGGATCCATTGATTCAGAGGGACTATTTGTCGCTGAGGATGCCACGGGTATTTATTCAGCTCAGGTGCGAAGCGGCTCCATCGAGGCCATAGCAGAAATTCAGATAACAAAAGAAGAGAAGCCGCCTGACAAACCAAAATTTCAGCAGGTCCTCCGGTGGAGCGGCAACGTTCCCCCTCAGAAATGGATGAACTTCTACACCAAAGTCCTGAGCCGCTTCGCGTCATCCCCTGGCCTCAAGCTCGAAGTGAATTTCGAAGCTCCAGCCGAAGGCGATCAGGGCAAAACGAAAGCCGATGAAGCCCGCTCCGGCCTCCGCGAACTCGGGCTGAACGATAATATTGATCTTGATTAAAAAGGATTTGATATGTCGGAACGATCGTCTCTTTCAGGCTTACCCTTAGATGGAGTTTCTGGGATGCGATATGGCCCGGTGAACGAGTTAGGAGTAGTTTGCCTTTTTGCATTAATTTCTAAACGGCTTGGCTACTCCATTGTGCGAGTTCAGCCTGGATTCCCAGATTGCATTGCCTTGAGGCGGACCGCTAAAGGCTGGAAGCAAGTTCGAATAGAATTTGAGTATTATGCAAGCTCATTTAAATCACATGGTCATAATCCAAAAGGATGTGATGAAATAATCTGTTGGGAAAATGATTGGCCGAATGCGCCTAAGAAGATCGCAATCCGCGACCTGCGTCGAGAAGTTGAACCGCAACGGGTCTGGATTCAGGCTGTAAACAGCACCTATTGGGATGAGCTGGATGCGAGAAAACGTCAGTGGTGGTCTCTTCCAAAGTTGGCAAAGAAAGGCGATCTGATTTTGTTTTGGTGCAGAAGCCCGCGATCACAATTGACTCATGTAGCGATTACAGAAGAATCGGCAAAGTCTGATGCAAGGTGGGGATGGAGAGGAAGAATTAAAATTATGGACCGGCTGGAAAGCCCGCCGACACTTGATCATCTTCGACACAATCCAAGACTAAGAGCATCCAGCTTCTATCGTGGCAATTTCCAGTCGAGGTATGACGTCACTCCCTATTGGTCGGACCTATACAAAATTATCACTCAACTGAATCCCACCATGCGAAAAGCATTGGCCAAATTCTTTTCAATCTGAGTAAGGAGACCTATTCGGATGGGCGTGCAGATCGACTATCAACTCTTGGCTGTCCCTATCAGGCCTGTAGATCTTATCCGCTACGATAATCGAGATAAAAAGACGGTCGTCTCAGATCTTTTGCGCAAAGCTACTCCTGATAGCAACATTCAGGACAATATTGGATCTATCTTTTTCTCATCATGGGAAATTCGTCGCGCAGTAGATCTTTACGGGGAGCAGTTCTGCCTTGCAGTGGAAGATGTTCTTGCAGCCTTTTGGGCTGTTCGCCGGGGAGTTCCGAGCTTTGCCCTGCCCGCCTGGCTGCAAAACAGCAGCGCAGATTACACAACACCAGCTGTTGAGGCGGCAATGGGTGAGGCTGTTGCAGGTTTTCTTATGGAAAGGATCTATCGGGCTTCACTTATTCATAGACCAAGAGGCCGTGCGCCCGATATTTATATGATGCTGCCATCTGAGAAGTCTGCAACAGTTGAGGCGAAAGCAACGGTCAGCCTTAATGAAGGCCAAATCGATTCCAGGGTATCAGATGCTCTCTTCGAAATACTAACAATCTGGGCACACATTGACAGTGTTCAGGACCTTGAAAATCTTGAAGGCTATTCTGTTGGCGTCGCCATTGGACGAGATATGATGACAGCCAAAATCGTCAGAGCATATTACATATCAGAGGAGTAAGTCTGTGCCAAAGCTGAAAGACTATGAATTGGCAAATCTTGCTGCATGGTGTTTCGACTACCGACGTGCGGCCCCCCTATTTGAAAAACTGGCAGTTAATTCCTTTTCGAAAGATGACCTTCTTGGCACGTGGGGTGCAATGGAAAGCCTCAATGTAAGCCGAGCGATTGCTAGTCAATCATGGGAAAAACGCCCACAGCGAGCTGCCCGTGATGCATCCGCCGATGAACATATTTCGGGATTAGCCGATCTTTTAATATCCACAAAAGATGATGTCCGACGCACAAAGCTGAGGAGTATTGTTGCGGCTAAGGAACGAGAATTCCGCAAACAAATTAGGGATCATGGAAAACGATTGCGGGATTTGGAAGAGAAGGACCGGACTGTCGTGCCTGAGGATGAAAAGAACATTGGATTATTATCGTATAGCGAAGAAGGTAGTTGGACCTATTCGGTTCAACGATTGGCTTCGCTTTGCATTGGACGTGCTTATAGAAATGATGGATTAGTTCCAGACATGATTCAGCTTCATACATATTTGGTATCCGTTGGCACCAATGCAAACTATCATGACGATCGCTGTATATTGATCCCCGTTAGCGATGTGGTTGTGGAAGTATGGTTCGATGGCCGCGTTTCATGTCTGACAGCAACAGCCCATGATCGCGTTATTCTCCCGGCGCTGCGCTCGATTTCCGCACTGTGTGATAGATCTCAGAAAATCTGAATTTCCCAATATATAAATTCGTAGGATGGCTATTCGTTCCAAGCCGACTATCGCTTCATTTTAATCTTTTAATAGCTTTTTGCCCTGTCGCAATGATCCGTTCTTTGTTCTATCCCTTCAACAAAATCTTCGAAAAATACGCTAAAACCAACCTCGATAGCAGCCCGGTGCAAATTGCCAGAATATAGAGAGGAAGTGCTTTGGCGAATTTTAAACCAATGCGCAAAAAAGAGTTTGCTTTACAAAAATATTTTCAATTTCCCTATGATTATGAGCGACCATGCTTTGATTCATTTCAAGTCACGGTATAGAATAGGGCAAAACATGACAGGCTCATGATAAATATGGGCTATTGAGCTTTCGCAAGCTATATCTGTGGCAGGATAGTCCACTTGCCATATATGTTGGAGAAACGAAAGTCAAAGTATGCCAGTCATCTCAAAAATTAATGAATCCCATTTGGAAGCGATCTGCAATGTTCTTGGAGATACGGGCAAGGGGCTAACCGGTTCCGAAATAGGTAAGCTACTCGCGATCTGTAAAATCAATGATCCTGAGCCATCAATAACGAAGCGTGTTCGCCTCTTTGAAGCCCTTCGACTCAAGCAGGACCAAAACAATTGTTCGAACAATGTTTTGCATTTCATTCAAACGGCGTTTGACCCTGCCCGTTTTGTTGGTCGGTTACAGGAATTCAATAGATTTAGAGACGAGCTCAATGAAGCACTTGCATTCGCCGGCTACTATCTTGGAGAAAACGGGAAGCTTAGAGCAGTAGTACAGGCAAATACGCTCGGTGAGGCACAGGAGAGAGCAAACCGTCTTCGTTCAAAACTCAATGATCGCTGTGTGCATTCCGACGTTCTGCGGTTCTGCAGCGCAGAACTACTCCAGGAAAATTATTTTCATGCTGTATTTGAGGCAACCAAAAGCGTCGCACAGAAGATCAGGGAAAAAACCGGACTAACTGGAGACGGAGCGGATATTGTGGACGAAGCATTAAGAATTTCCGCACCTCTACTCGCGATAAACAGCCTCAGGTCAGAAACCGAACAGTCGGAACAGAAAGGCTTCGCCAATCTGCTAAAAGGGATGTTTGGCACTTTCCGAAACGTAACGGGACACGCCCCCAAAATCATATGGCCGATCAGCGAAGAAGATGCGCTTGATCTGTTATCTCTCGTCTCCTATTTGCATCGTCGGCTCGACTCAGCCATCCAGGTTCCCCGCAATACGGGAACGCCGAGAAATCCGTAAAAACGCCAAATGAAAAGAACGACATGAAATTACGACATGTTTCCATAAAGAACTTCCGATCGTTGGTGGATGTCAGCATCCCTATAGAGGACTCTACCGTCTTAGTTGGAGAGAATAACTCCGGTAAAACGGCCTTCCTTGAAGCCATGAGGATAGCGCTGCCTTTCCGGACTTCTTTTGGCAAAAGCTCACCGTTCAACGAATATGATTTCCACGTTTTCCAAAACGGAGATTCTTTTAAAACGAGCCCAGGCATCATCATTGAGCTTTGGTTCCGTGAAGATCAATCCGACGAATGGCCCGAGCCTTTGGTCCAGGACTTGACCGATATCATCCAGACGGATCCCGAGAAGGATCTGGATTTTATCGGACTGCGCCTTTCATGCAAATACGATGGAACAGCAGCTGAAGTCGTATCAAAATGGGAGTTTCTGACGCCTGACGGACAGCCTCTTGGAGGCCGGGGTGCCAATCCTGCCAATTTGGGGAAATTTCTCGCGTATCTTCGTTTCTTCTATCTTTCATCACTGAGAGATTCGGAAGATGAATTTACTTCCAGATCGCAATTTTGGGGACGAATCCTCCGTGAACTCCAGATCCCTGACGAGCAGCAGCAGGCCCTCAGCGCCGAACTTAGCAAGCTTAATGAATCGCTTCTCAAAGCGGATCCGAAGCTGGGCAAGCTCCAATTGACCTTGGATAAGGCCTCCCAAATAATGGGCTTAAAGGCCGGTCACAACACAACAATTCAGGCCCTGCCCCTTAAGCCATGGGAACTGATGTCCAAATCGGAGGTCGTCATGCGGGCGACAACCGATGGACTCCCCCTTCCTCTGTCCCGGCACGGACAGGGGATGCAAAGCCTCTCGGTACTGTTCCTTTTCCAGGCTTATATCGATGTATTGCTCAAACCGACATTCAAGGCGGAAACTGAGGCGATCCTGGCACTGGAAGAGCCCGAAGCGCATTTGCATCCGCATGCGACCCGTACCCTTGCGGCAAGCCTTCATGCACTCGAGAGCCAGAAGCTGATTTCTACTCACTCGCCGTACTTCATACAAGAAATCCCCTTTGAACAGATCAGGATGTTCAGACGGAAGGGGACAGTTTCAAAAGCTCTCTACATACATAGGTTTTTTGAGGTAAACGTTCCGGCAAGCGAAGACTTGATAAAATTCTGCAGTTACAGCAAAAACAAATACCAATATGATTCCGGCTCGTCTCTCCTGAGGGTTTATGGGAAAATTGAAGAACAGGAATACAAGAATCTGCTCGCTTGCTATCCCGGACAGAAAGAAATCCATACGGAACTACGCAAAGTGAAAGATCGGTCGCAGTGTTATTTGTCTAAGGAACAATTGGCGGATCTGGAGACCTACGCAAAGCGCGTCCGTGGCGAAGTGTTATTCGCCCGATCCTGGCTTCTTTGTGAAGGCCAAAGCGAATATTTGCTCCTCCAATATTTGGCCGGCTTGCTCGGGACCCCACTGGATCAATTCGGGATCACTGTCATTGATTTTCAAAACAATGGTTCCCCGGGCGCTTTCGTGGGTCTCGCCCGGAGCTTCGATATCCCTTGGTTGATGGTTTGCGACTCCGATTCGGAAGGCCAAAAGTTTTATAAGCAGGTTCTGGATTGTGGCTTTACGGCGACAGAGCTCAAGGACCTTGTGCGGCAACTGCCGGACAAGGACGTCGACATTGAGAGCTATCTGGTCAGAAATGGATTTCTTAACGAATACCTTTCCATTCTGAAAAAACGCGGGACCAAACTCTCGAAGCAATCCGGCCAGCTGGGATTTGAGGATGAAGTGGTTGCCAAGCTGAAGTCGGACAAAATGCAAAGCATGATCGCGTTGATAAACGAACTTAAAGCGAATGGTGCGGGCGCCTCCAAGGTCCCACCGTTCCTTGCGAAAATCATTCAGGACGTCATTGCAAAGGCCTCATAGCTATGGCTACCAAGGAATTTACGGCAGCATGGAAGGAATTGAGCACAATTCAGCAAAAGGCGGCGGAATGGGGCGAAGGCCCGCTTCTGGTCCTGGCAGGCCCGGGCTCAGGAAAAACCCGAGTCCTCACCTGTCGTATTGCCCGCATTCTAGATTCAAGTAAGGGGAAGAACTTCCGCATCCTAGGGCTGACGTTTACAAACAAGGCAGCAGATGAGATGCGAACCCGGGTGACGAATTTCGTGCCCGGTGAGGAAGGGCGCCTCTTTCTGGGCACGTTTCATTCCTTTTGCGCGGATATCCTGCGGCAGCACGGAACGCACCTTGGAATCAAACCGAGCTTCCAGATTTACGCCCAGAAATCGGACTTGCAGGCCGTTTTGGATGAGGCGGCAAAGAAGGTAATAAGAGAACACCCCGAAATTGACGAGAAATTGGCGAAATCTTTACAGCCCGTCATCGACAGCCTGAAGTCACGTTTGATCTCGCCAGCAGACAGCGGCAAATACATTGCGCATGAAGATACCGCGAAACGCATGGCCTTAGTTTATCCTGCTTACGAATTGGACCTGGCCAATCGGAATGCCCTAGATTTCAATTCCCTGATAATGAAGGCTCACGAGCTGTTCACGAGATTTCCGGCATTGGCCCAGCGCTACCGAGTGGCGTATCCCTACATCTGCATTGATGAGTTTCAGGATACCAATGAAGCGCAGTATCGGTTCATACAAGCGTTGACCGGGGGGAAGCACACGAACGTGTATGTCGTGGCAGATGACGACCAGATCATCTACCAATGGAACGGGGCGAGCCATAAGCGCCTCAATGAATTTCGGAAGGATTATTCACCGGACACCATACAGCTCCCAATGAACTATCGGTGCCCGCCGGAGGTTGTCGAAATAGCCAACAATCTGATCAGCAACAACTTTCTCAGGACGCCAAACAAAAAACCGCTTCAGGCTTTTCGTCCGAGTACTGACCCCAATGCCGTCCGGTTGCTGCCCTGTTTTCGGAACCAAGCCGATGAGATGGAGGAAATCGCTGGAGACATCCGGAAACTCCACGCCAAGCATTTGGGCGCAGTCGTGGTTTTGGGGAGAAACCGCAAGCTGCTGGAGACTGCAGAGGCTGCCCTGCGTGACGAAGGACTGCCGGCTGTCATCTCTCAGCGCAAAGATGAATTCGAAAGCTCTCCCCTCCTCTGGCTCCATTCAATGTTGCGCCTCACCAGCGACAAACAGGACCAAAAGAGCCTGGAGGCGATATGTGGCTCCTTCGCGCAGCTTACGGGAATCGAGATCGATCCATCGGATGTCCTATCAGAATCTCTATCTTCAAACCTCGGGTATTTGCAGGATTGGATCAAGGTGGTTCGAAAAGAACAAATTTCTCCATTAATAAAGGAAGCGATTGATAAATCAAATTTGTTCCTGGGAGCAGGCAAAGATTTTCGGTCTTTCAGTAAATTTGCGTTTGATTGGTTTTCGCATTTAGCCAAAGCTCAGCAGGATTCTGAAGATCCGGACAACGAAGTGTTTGCCCGGTACGAAGAAGAGAAACGCGTCTGGGATGACCTGGTAAGAGAGATTTCAAGCTCTTTGGGGGCGGACATTACATTGGAGGCATTTCTGCAGGAATTGCAGCTTCATTCGAAAGAACCACTCCCGCAGCCGAATACCGTCACACTTATGACGATTCATGGCGTCAAGGGCAAGGAATTTGACCATGTCTACTTGATCGGACTCGTTGAGGATGAACTGCCTTCCTTCCAGAGCAGGAACAAAGGGGATGACAGTCCCGAAATGGAGGAAGAGCGCAGGAACTGCTATGTAGCCATTACCCGAACGATAAAAACCCTTACAATGAGTTATGCCGAATATTATAGAGGCTGGAAGAAAGAGCCATCGAGATTTCTCGAAGAATGCGGGCTGCTTTAAAATCCCGATCGATTATCTCTGTTCCGCGATCGCCTCACATCGTTCAGTCCCTTCCAAAAGATTGCATGTGTAGGCATACATCGGAGGTTGGGTACGAACCTGCAATAGATGAACGCGGTAATGAATCCAGCCGAACAGACATATATGAACTACTGCGTGTTCATCATCTTCGAGAGCAAGACCGTGAATCGGCTGATATCGGCCTGATGTCAGTTCTTCCACCTGCATACATGGATCAGCGTTTGCAAGCAGTGCTGCTCTGATGATATCGAGTTGCTCCGCTCTCTCGTAGATTGAGCCACCAACATGGCAAGCGAGAAACTCATACGCCATCTTAAGTAGAACGCGTTTCGACAACATCGGCCCATCTAGAGCCGGACGGACCTCATCGATCCTCCAGTTGATAATTTCATAGCCGGGCATTAATTCCGCCCGTACATTCTCTGGAATATCATCGAAATGCCTCAGCATCTGTGCAATCCCCTCAGGCGAATATCCCCTTCGGCGTGCTTCTGCTTCAGCATGCTCTCGACTATGATTCGGAGACAGAATTAGTGAGTTGTCGCCCTGAAATCCGCCCTGCACATACAGCTCACCTTTTCTCCGCCGCATTCTGACATCACCGCCGGCACCCGTTCCGATGTAAGGAAGCCCTTCTCTAATTGCATTCATCAGACCAGGCAGTTGATTTTCAAGATTCTCCGCTGCCAAGCGAATCGAGGGATCCTCGCGGACTGCCGACTCAATTGTAGATCCAAGTTGGCTGTTGCATGACTGACACAAGAAGCGAACCCAAAGCCTGCCGCCAATTTGCTCAGGGATAATATGTTCACGGGTCAAAGGCCTTTCTTCTAGGCATAGTATGCAAATTCCGCGAGTCCATGGGACCTCACTCATAAACTCATCCTTTCCTGCATCTTAATTCGCCACCACCTTGTGGCCATGAGAATATCGAGAACAATGCCAGGTCTTTAAGTGCAGGATGGCAAAAGGGACACAAAACTAATCCTTTTTGGGCCGAATTTCGTAGGTCGCGATTGGAGCGCCAATGTGTTTTTTCATTCTCTCGATGGTTTCATGGTCAAACACCATCTTTGCTATAAACTTCTTCCTGATGGTTTTCTTGCGCTTATTCCGCTGGTAGCGAAATCGGTAATCGCCATGTGGGCAATTTGGACACTTTTCGGGAGAACAATAGATACGCTCGATCTGATACCAGTCATTGCCATTGGGATCACCCTCTGTTCGAAGTATTCTCGCTACAAGGGCCGGATCCTCGGAGTGCTCTGTGACAATATCAATTTCACGGCGTGGCCCAGATTCCAATTCCTTTATCAATTTCAGAATCTCATCAGGCAGCGGACGCAATTTGTGCAGTGGCATAGCCTCGAATCGCTGTCGCAGCCTCTTATCCATAGTAAGGGTTCTCCCAAATTAGTTGGGCTAGGATAGCATCTTTGACTTGAAATAATACAGGCCGTTGACGCTCGATCACGGTTGCATTCTAAAGATATTTTGTATTGTTTGCTCTCTATATCGCGTTAGCTTCTCCGTTTTCTACCCCTTTTTCTCTCGGGCACTGCTTCGCTTGACGGCAGGAACTGGTGCCTAGCCGCGCCTAGCGATCGCTTACGTTCTGCTTTCTCGGCACCCCCAGCCAAGATTCTGTCCTCCGGATTCGTTCGCTTTGCTCTCCAGAATCTTGTCCGGTCCCCCCAAGAATGCACTTCAGCGCTCTTAGGAGCTGGCTCCGCTCCGCCTTTTGTGCCCCGAGAGAAAAAGGGGCAGAAAAGGAGAAACACCATGCGACAGAAGAGAGCCTCTTACAACAAAACCCTCAAAGAAACCGCTGAAATCAACTTCGACAACAACCAGCTTACATTCCCTGGCTTGTATGACTATATCCCGGTTTATCACATCGAGCTTGTTTGTGACCGCCAGGTCAAATTCGAAAACAGACGCTCAATCCATAATTCCGATGAGGTCGTTGCGCTCCTTAAAGACGAGCTGCTCAAATCTGACCGCGAAAAGCTTCTTTCAGTACTGCTAAACACCAAAAATATGGTGATTGGAATCGAGGTGGTGAGTATCGGTTCTCTTAATACTTCCGTCGCGCATCCTCGGGAGACGCTAAAATCCGCAGTGCTTGCTTCGGCATCGGGAATTATCTTGGCACATTGCCACCCATCAGGCGACCCGGCTCCAAGCCGCGAAGATCGAGAAATGACTGAACGCATGAGCAAGGCTTGTGAAATCCTGGGCATCAAGTTGTTGGATCACATTATCATTGCCGAATACGGAAATTACAGCTTCCGCAATTCCGGGCTGCTGACCTGATGGGCGGCAGCCCATCATCCGTTAAAGCGAATTCAGCTGCATGGCACCTCATGCCACCCTGGCATGTAGTGCTACCCTGGCAACACATGCCATGCAAGTACTCTGCTCTTGAACGGAATGAAATCCATTCAAATAAAAAACAAATATTCTAAAAATATTTTGTAAGTTTTTTGCACTTTCGTGACTCTTCGGGATGTGGGGAAATATTTGACCGTAAAGACCCACCAATTCAATTTCAGCAAGCGAGATTATTGATGGATGCCAACGTACTCGACCACGAACTGCTTAATGCTTCACTAAATCCCATTGCGCCATGGGTGGAGGATCCGGAAGTCACCGACATCCTCGTCTACGGCAGCCGCAATGTCTACATTCGCCGGCGCGGCGGCGGATTCGAGGGCGTCGGCGCGAAATGGCGGACTGACGACGATCTTATGACCGCCGCCAAAACCATCGGCCGTCACATGGGACGCCAACTCAATTCCCGTGCCCCTATCCTGGACGCGAGGCTGCCCGACAAGAGCCGCGTCAACATCATCATCGATCCTTGCTATAACCGAGGCGCTTGTATCTCAATTCGCAAGTTTCCCAAAGATAAATTTTCCCTGGATGATCTTGTCGGCTTCGAAAGCATGGACAATGCCGGAGCTGAAATCCTTAGCGCAATTATGCGCCTGGGAAAAAACATTTTAATTTCCGGCGGAACCGGGAGCGGAAAAACCACTCTGCTTAATGGCCTGTGTGCGTTCATCCCTACTCATGAAATTGTAGTAACGGTAGAAGATGCACGGGAGATTGCTATCTCCAACGAACTCTGGGTGGCGCTGGAAACAAAGCGCGCACTGGATTCCGATGACAAGGAAGTCACGCTTCGGGATCTGGTGCGCACCAGCCTTCGCTTAAATCCCCGCTGGATCATAGTGGGTGAAGTGCGCGGACCGGAAGCGGTTGAATTGGCCCGCGCATTTAATACGGGCCACTTCGGAGCCGGTACCATACATGCGAACTCCACTTATGATGCCCTGCTGGCGCTTGAAGCTTTAATCATGCAGTCCGGATCCGACCTTCAGGTCAATTCAATCAAGACACTGGTTTCGCGCTCCATCCATATCGTGATCCAAATGGGGCAACTGGCCGACCATTCGCGCCGTTTGATGGAAATCGCCGAAGTTGAAGGCCTTGATTATGACCGATCGGCCACTTTTCCCCCTTACAAACTGCGGAAGCTTTACCAGTTCGAATTCAGTCATTTCGGAGCTGACGGCAAATCTCACGGCCATTTTCGAGTCAAAGAGAAACCCTCCTGGCTCAGTGAACTTCGGATGATCCCCCAATACCGGATGCCGGATTTCTGGAAGGAATAGGTGTGACATTCATGCAAGTAAATAAACGTTATGACGACGGCAAAGCGGAGTTGGCAAAGCTGATCGCTGCAGCCCACATTCTTAAAAGCCAGGAAATAAGCCGGAATCTTGATCATGTGCATGCCACTTACGTGGAACCTTCTATCCCGGGAATGTTCTCGGAGGAGAATGCACTTATAAATAGCCGAAACCTCTTTCATGAGAAGCGCATCGAGCATGAGACAAAACAAGAAGCCTATCTGATGCTCTCCGAACAATACAAATCACGGGGACTGGAGAGCGAGGCAAAAGCCTATGGCATACGCGCAGAGATGGAGACGTCAACAGCCAAGGGATTCCAGGCAGTCATAAAGACATGTGACAACAAGCTTGAAGACTTCGGTATCCGCCAGGATACCGAAAAGCCCCGAAAGCTGAATCATTCCCTTGAAGCCGCAGAACGACATTTGGAGGAATACAAGAACTCCCACGCTATAAGCAGCATTTACATCCAGCAGGTGGCAGACAACACAATAAATGTTCAGCAATTTGAAGCTGCGAAAAACACCCGCCTGCTTGCCCCCGATGAAATGAAGCAGTTTGCCGCAGCTCTTTATCAGCGTGATTCATACATGACATCGGCTGAGCAAGAGGCGCTCAAGGCAGCCACTGCATATAAGAGATTCCAGTCTGAACTGAATTTCGCTGAAAGATTCAATGAGCGGCTTGGCCTGGGAAAGCAATCGGATGGGATTAATCACGATTCCCTGGAATCACCGTCGCCGGCAAAGATCGAAAAGAGCAATTCACTTTTGCCGGAACGTGAAATGGCTCCGATAAATTTTCAAACTAATGGGAACCGATTTGGACTTTCGAAGACTGAAGTTTTTCGACAAATGGTGAATGACATCAACCGCGAATTGTAAGGAGAAAATCCATGAGAGTTTGCACAAGCATTTTATTGCTGATTTTGGCGACGCCGCTGTTAAAAGCTCAGGATTACGCGATTATGAATCTGACGGACGAAAATGCAGTCGCCGCTATGCCATTTTCAATTTCTCGCGTGATTCCTTTCGATCGAGGACTCGGGCTATTTCTCAACACCAATAATCCCAATGCCGTCTCCGATCTTTTGGGTGCCGGAAAGCTTCAGGCTCAGTTGTCTGATAACCAGTCTGGAACCGAGAAACTCGTTCCTCTTTCTCTCGGCAAGGCGGTGTGGTGCCCGGATTCTGATACTCCGGTCTACCTGTCATTAAATGCCCCGCTCCCAGACCGCGGCGGCAAGAATCCGGCGCGGATTGAATATTTCCTTGAAGCGGCAGTTTCCCTCGGACCGGAACTTGACCTGGCGATTGGCAATGACCCCGATTTTATCTTGCTGATAGAGGAACGCTAATGGACCGGAAAGAACCTCAAAATCTCACCATCACTTCGTGGGATTACATAAAGGACAACTTCCAGCCGGATGACCGTCTCGCTGTTGTCATCAAGACCCGGCAGGAGGTTATCCAGCGCATTGCCACCGCCGAGAAGATTTCGTCAAAGGCATATCAGGCATGGCTTCGCTTTAAAAATGCACACGCCGGCGAGATTTTCATCAGCATGAATACCCTGAAGCCGGAAGCCCTGGGGCGAACGAAAAAGGATATCGCCGCAGTGCGACATCTTTACCTCGATCTCGACCATAGCGCGGTTGAATCGCTTAGATTCATTTGTGGAGATTCGCGAATCCCGTCCCCTTCCTACGTCCTGAATACATCGGATGGGAAATATCAGGTCATTTGGAAAATATTCGAATGCGATCCCGACCGCGCGGAAAGCCTTCAACAGTCCATGGCGATCGAATTTAATGCCGATCGCGCTGCAACGGATGTTACTCGGGTGTTGCGGATCCCAGGATTTTATAACCACAAATATGATCCGCCCTTTCAGGTTACTGCGCAGCAATTATCATCAAATCCACGCAAGATTGAGGATTTCAATATCCCATGCCTTCCCAAACTGCAGCCGATTTTGCAGGCTGCGGAGCGCCGCCAGCAATTCAGCCCAGGGACCAACCTTACAAGCCAGTCCGAACGAGATTGGGCCGAAACCTTACGTCGCCTTGAGCGGGGCGAACAGCCCCTGGTTGTACGGGCGTGGCTGGAGAACTCGCGGCCTGACAAAAAGTGTCCGGCCTACTACGCAGCTTTGACCGTGAAAAAGGCACTGGACGTTCTTGAAATGCGGCGGAATGGTCCGTCGCTGGAGCCTTAACAATCAATTCCTAAAGGAGAAACTATGGAAACGACGGACAAGAAGTTCTTCATCACCGGCAATTCATATGCAATTAAGGATCAACTCAAGGAGCTGGGCTTCAAGTGGGATGCGGAAGCTAAAAACTGGTATCACACCAATGAATTAGTCGCATCCACCGCCCAGAAATTCGTGCCTGAAGGTCCGGAGAAGCATTTCATCCATGGCAACTGCTACCCGTTTACCGAGCAGCTCAAAGAAATGGAGTGCCGCTGGGATCCGGATTCAAAAGCCTGGTACCACCTTAATAAGGAGATTGCCGAAAAAGCACAGACCCTGGTGAGCAAGGCACCCGAAATCCAATCCAACGGCAAAGCGCAAGATAGCGCTGGCGCGGAAAAACACTATATCCCTGAAGTGCCTTTCGAGCTCAACAAGACACTGAAGCAGATGGGCTGTAACTGGGATGCAGAGGCGCGATGCTGGTATCACTCCGACCCGGAAATCGGCAAGGAGGCAAACCGACTGGTCCTGGAAACCCGCGAAAAGCTCCAGGGCCATGAAGCCGGTCCAAACAAATCGGCGATATCCGCCGGAATTGAGAACAGCCTATAACCCGAGCTTGTTCATGTTTACTTGCGCCAAGATTATGAATGGAAGCTCTTATCTGGGCAATCACCTGACTGCCAACGATTATTACTGCGAAAACGAACACGTTGAGGGCAAGTGGGTGGGCAAAGGAGCTGAAAAGCTTTCTTTGGCAGGTAAATCTATCGGCAAAGATGATGCCGCTTTCGAAGCCGTCCGGCGGAATTTGCGGCCGGACGGCTTCGGCAAGCTTACATCAAGGACAGCTCCAGACGGCGTCAGGTTTTTCGATTTCCAGTGTTCTGCTCAAAAGAGCGTTTCCATCATGGCTGCGACTCTTGAGGACCACCGCTTGTACGCCGCTCATGACAATGCAACTGCAAAAGCATTTGCAGAACTTGAGCGTTTTGCTGCTTTCCGGTCAGGTCGTACAAGAGAGCCCATGATTACCGGCAATCTTTGCGCGGCAGCATTCCGGCATGATGCCTCTCGCGCGCTTGATCCCCAGCTTCACACTCATTTTGTGGTTGCCAATGCGACCTGGGATCCTGATCGCAAACGCTGGTTTGCCTTGGACACCTGTGAAATGTTTAAAGCCATTCGGTACGCCGGGAAAATTTATCAGAACGAACTTGCTTTGCAGTGCCGGCAACTGGGGTACCAGATTGAGCATTCGCGCAATGAAAAGGGCATCGTTGAAGGATTTGAAATAAAGGGAGTCTCGAAGGAAATCCAGGAGCAATTCAGCAAACGCCGGGCGGAGGTCGAAGCAGGCATTGAACGATTCCGAACAGAAAAGGGCCGCGCTCCAACCATCCGCGAAATTCATGTCATTACTCGCGAGACCCGAAATGTAAAGCTCAAGGAAATCAGCACCCCTGAGGTTCGAGAAAAGCAGCGCTCGCAGATTTCCAAAGAAGATTTAGCATCTCTCGAAAGCATCAAAAGGAGATCGTTCGCGAGCGCTCATGAAAAGCACGACATGCGCTCCGCCTGGAAGGCATTGATTCATGCGCGGGACCACCTCTTTGAGCGTCATTCAGTACTGCCCGGCCACAAAGTACTTGCGGAGACACTGAATCAGCAGCTTGGCTATCTGGATGCTTCCTCAATTCGACGCTACATGCATAGCGCCTATAACGGTCTTGCACGCCTTGCCGAACACGTACGCAACCCTCTCCTGTCCTGTCAGTGGAGTACCAAACAGGGACTAAATCTGGAGCGATGGTCCGTTGAATTCGTCAATCAAACTCAGAATTGTTGTTCTCCCCTGGGCAAGACAGAAGGTGTTGCCTTCAGCTTCAATTCGGAAGAACAAAAGAATGTTGTGCTTGAAACCCTTCAAAATGCAGACCAGGTTTATGCCATTCGCGGATGCGCCGGAGCCGGCAAGACGACATCTCTTCAGGAAATCCACAAAGGCCTGGAGGCATCAGGAAGAGCTGCATTCTACCTGGCCCCCACGGCATCAGCCGCCAAAGTGCTTCACAAGGATGGGTTTGAGCGAGCTACCACGGTCGATGATTTCCTTACCAATCAGGATAAGATCAAAGATCTGCGGAATTCCGTCATAATTATTGATGAATCCAGCCTCCAATCGAGTCAGATGGGGGCTTCTATTCTTCAGACAGCCCAGAAATATGATGCCCGTGTTCTTCTGGTTGGAGATGTTCGCCAGCATGTTTCAATCGAAGCCGGCGACTTCCTGCGAATCCTCGAACAGCATTCCAATTTGCGCCAATCCGAACTGAAGGACATCCGCCGGCAGCAGGTTCATGAATATAACGCTGCTATCCGGACGATGGCTGGAGGGAATTCCTTGGCGGGAATGGTGCAGCTGGATGAATTGGGCTGGGTGAAAGAGGCCAAGGGGCAATACATTCAGAACGCCGCCGACGCTTATCTGCAAGCTACCGGTAACGGCGCCAATTTAAACCGATGCATCGCCATTTCCCCCACATGGGAAGAAAACCACCGATTTACCGAAGCGATCCGGGATGAGTTAAAACACCGCAAGGTTTTGAGTAACGGATTCATCCTCACGACCCATGAACAATTGGACTGGACGGATGAACAAAAGAGAAACATTGCAAACTACCGTCCCGGAATGCTGGTGACATTCAACTCTCGCTATGGATCCATCGAACGCGGCCAAACGCTATCGATCCATCGCGTTGAATCGGGCCAAATTTGGCTGCAAGGCCACAACCGCTCCATTGATGTCGGCAGGTGCTCAAGAAAGATCGCTGTTTCGCTGCCACGAAATCTGGAGGTTTGTGCAGGGGATATAATCCTAATCCGTCGCAATCACCGGCAAGATGGTCTGGTTAACGGACAGGTTTTAGGCGTTAAGCGCCTCTGTCCCGATGGCGGGATCGAAACCCGTGAAGGTCCTCGAATCTCACCTGGCTTCCGCCATTTCAGTCATGGATATGTGGTGACCAGCCATAAGTCTCAAGGACGAACTCACGATAAAGTCATCATCGCAGCAGAGCAGCTTGATACGAAGGCCGCATATGTTGCCTGTTCCAGAGGGCGACAGGAGGCAACCGTCTTCACACCGGACAAGGAGCATCTTATGACCCGACTGAAGCGTTCGTCAGACCGGCTGGCGGCTCTGGATGTGATTGAATCACCCCGGACGACATTCTGGCAGCAGCATGAGCGATCCGCCCGGCAGCGAGCCAGAGAAACGAATTACATCCCGGTTAACAATAATTCTATCGACCGATCTCCATCCGTAGAACTTTCGATCGGCTAAAGGAGGATTTGAATGAACATCAAATGCTATACGCCTCGTGCCGAACACCGGGCCGCGCTGATCGGTGGCCTCTTCATAAGACCGAACAATGACAGTTGCCTTGTTCCCGATCACTGCCTGGTCAAAGCCGAGCTTCTCAGCGGATCCCGGAAGCTGAAGCTTACCTACTCCTATTGCATTGTTGAAGTGGCCGGTCGATGCCTGGATGCCATCTATGAGGATGCCTGTGTTGGCAAATTGGGCACTGTGCGAGTCGCATCGCCGGAAGAGAATGAATCGGCCCCCGACAGCGCGCTTTGTGTGGCCAGTCTCGTGATAACACCGCCCCTTGAAACCGAATATCCCGAATCCGAACAGGAGTGGATCAATGGGTAGATTTTGCTTGATAGCCACAAAATCCCAATTGGAAATTCTGGGATTGGTGCCTTCCAATCCCAGACGCAATACCTCCAAGCGAACCTTGGAGGTATTGCGAAGAGGCAACAAAGCGGCAACAAGTTGCCTATTTGTTGCCTCTTTTCCCGATCATCGTCTGCCTAGTGGCAACAAACAGGCAACTTGTTGCCACTTCGCATATTCCTATCGCTAATGGAGACAAGAGTTACAATGCCAGGCAAACCAAATCAATCGTGCTTGATTCCATACGAAACGGAAATTCTTTCGCTAAGACATCGCAAGCCACCGATGTCTTACAAAAAAATCGCGGCATGGCTGTGCCAAGAACATCACATTGACGTTTGTCGCGAAACAATCTTCAAGTTTATGAGAGTGAGATCACGTGGTCGCAAGGTTTTCAGTTACGGGTGGAAGGTCCACTCACAAAAGCATACCGCTGGCATTTCCTCGACGCAAAGGACCTCCTCAATCTCGCCAGCGAAAAGGAAACCTGTGTTCGAATATGTGCCCAGCGATCGATACAACCTTACGCGTCTTTCACCTGAGGATGCGGCTAGAAAGCTCAATGAATCCGAAGAGGAGGATCAATAATGTCTACCATCATTTTTACTGCCGGGGCCAAGGGGGGAACCGGCAAATCGACTGCTACAAGATTTATGGTGACCTGCCTGAGAGAACGACAACTAGCTCCCTTAATCATGGATCTGGACGACGAGAACAGAACAATTTCGCGATTCTTCCCTGAATCTTTGCAGATTGAGATCAAAAAGAAGTCCTCTCACGATGTTCTCGTTGAGAAGGCTATGAATGGAGATCCTCTCATTATCGCCGACCTTAAAGCAGGTACCGGCCGGGAAGTACTTGATTGGTGGCTTGATGTTCCATTTGACGATCTCAAATCAGTTGTCAACTTTGTATGCGTTGCCTCCATAACCAGCTCACCCGACAGCGTTCAGTCTTTCCTCCACTGGGTATTGGCTCTCCAAGATCAGGTGACCTACATCGTTTTTAAGAATTTGAAAGACGGCGATAGCCTGGCTGATTATGAATTAAGCAATGAAGCGATTCAGTTTCGCAAAAAGCTCAAACCCTATCATGTCGTCATGCCGCGTCTTGATGAGGATTATGCCACCGAACTGGAGCGATTGAATCTGACAATCGCCGAGGTTCTGGATCCGAAAGATAAGCCTGTTGGCCCTCTCCTTGGCAAACTAATGGTGAAAGCGCGACTCAGACGCTACCAGCAGAATATTTACGAACAGATCAATCCCATAATTGACGCCCTAAATTTTTGAGGATTCCATGCCCGAGGAAACTCAATCATCACCCTATGAAAAATTGGCCGAAGGTCTTCCCGACAATCAAAAGACTGAATATTTTAAGACTCTGCATGAAGTCGGCATCAGCCCCGAGGATGTTGAGCTTGCACGGCTGCTGAAGGCTCTTCAACTTTACAAGGCCTACTACGAATCAATCCCTAAAGCTGTCACGGATTCCGCCGGCAAAATCGACCAGCTAAAACAGGAAATTGAGAAGCTCAGTGTCGATGCGCGAGCAGGCCTTGACGCCGGTGCCAGGCTTGCCGGCCAGGTCATTAAGGAAGCAGAGAAGGTTTCTCAAGGGATCTCGGGAATTAGTGTTTATATCGATAATGCCATGCGTCAATCTGCTGAAGGATTGACAAAGCATTTATCAGAACAGTTAACGAAGGGAATAAAGGATTCCCTGACTCCGCTCGAAGGCAGACTGATTCAGCTTGTCGCGGCAAACAAGACGTTTGATGATGCGATAGCCCAAAGCAAAAATGCGGCTATCCTGCTTCAACAGAACGCAGCAATAGTAAAAAGGTCCCAACTCTGGACATATGGCTTATGCAGTTTGGTTATCATCTGCTCGCTGGTAGCAGTTTCCTGGTTCTGGCTCCACAGAAGCTATGAAGATCAGCTGGCGACCAAATATGAAACCCTGGTAAAGCAGAACGATAGGAACCGGGTAATTTTGCTGCGGCTTTCAAAACTCAACAGATCACTCGAACTGCACCTCGATCCTGATCGCTCTGGTCATGGATTTCTCATTCTAAAAGGTGCTACCGGCTGGCAATCCGCAACCAAGCAGGGAGTTATCGAATTCGGCAAATAGCCCCAGGAGAAGCTATGGCATCTCGTGTGTTTGTTGCTCATGACCGGGCGGTTTCAGCCGCCAGAATGTACATCCAGATGGCTGTCGTTGGATTGGTGCTGGCCGCCCTCATTTATGGAATTTCAATGAGCGCTTTGCTTACACATTACGTTTCGGGTCCCATTCCAGAGAGGATTTATGCCAATGGGATATCCCGACTTGTCATGAAGCCGGATGCGAAACGCCTTCGCGTTACATCGCTGGCCAAATATTTTGTTTCCTTTAATCCGAAGAATTATTTCGGCCTGAAGCTCAGCATAGGGCAGACCACAACATCGAGAAAGTCCGAAATTGTCGAGGCAGAGTTGCAGCCATTGCTGCAGCGCCGGGAAGTACCAAGAGCAACATATCGAAAGGCGATCTATCTGATCACCCACGGCCGTGTTGAAGAGCTTCGCTGGATCTGTCCGCTAAGCCTGCTTTTCTTTCCCGTCTTTGGCTTTGCCTATTTTTATATATTCAGCCGGGTGAACAAAAAAACCGAAAAGACCAGGTTCGTACGGGGAGCGGATTTAATGCCATTTAATAAGATGAAGCAGTCTCTTGACCAGGCTATTAAAGAGGAGGAGAAAGCTAATCCTTCATTTGTGCCCCTCGGTTTTGGGAAAGCAGCCTTGCCGGATTCAGTATCCCGGCGGCATATCCTCCTTCTGGGAACCACGGGAACCGGCAAATCGGTCACGCTTAATGACTATCTGACAACACTCAAGGCTCGAAGGTCAGCCTCCAAAGAAGTCAATAAATGCATCATTTACGACGTTAAAGGGGAGTTCTGCGGCAAGCACCTGGAAAAGGATGACATCGTTTTTTATCCATTCGATTCGCGATCCCTTCCATGGAGTTTTTTTAACGAAATTTTTGATTATCCGGATCTGGATGTGCTTTGCACGTCGCTTTATGAGCCGCCAAAGAGCTCGTTGGACGCTTATTGGTATAACGCAGCACGAGATGTGTTTCGCACCGGACTTTTCTATCTGCTTCGGTCAGGAAAGAAAAGCAATCGCGACATTTGGGAATTTTTCTCGCTGCCTCTATCAAAGATAAGGGATGCGCTATATACGCTCCCTGTCCGGGAACTTGGAGCCATCAAGCACATTGACAAAGCTGAAAGCAACCAGGCCGCCTCGGTAATTTCCATTCTACAGGAAAGGATTTCCTTCTTTCGCTATCTGACCGATAGCGACGGCACCTTTTCATTCCGCAAATATATCCAGGATGAATCCGACCGCCGAAACCTGTTCCTCATGAACATCCGGCAGTACGAGGCAATTTTTAAGCCCCTGATGACCTTTGTCATCGACATCATGACGCGGGAGGTCCTCTCGCTATCCGATAGCTTCGACCGCCGGATCACATTTGTTGTCGATGAATTCGGCTCTCTCTCCAAAATGCCCTGCATTTTTGATTTTCTCACCATGGGGAGATCAAAGGGCGGATTCCTGGTATTGGCAAATCAGGACCTTGGATCCGTTTCAGATATTTATGGCAATGATCGCAAAGAGACATTTTTTAACAATTTCAACCTGCATCTTGTTTTCCGCCTAAATGATCCGACTACGGCCGAATTTCTTTCGAAGGCTTTTGGTGAGCGTGAAGTGGTTAAGCAATTCCAGAGCAGCCAGTTCAGTCCGAATGACCTGGGCGACCGGTTCTCAATGAGTGAGCAGGAGAAACTAGAAAAGATCGTTCTCTCCACAGAAATCCAGAATCTTCCAAACTTTGAAGCGTATTTGAAGATTGCCAACTACGGCCTAACCCGAATGAAAATGCCGCAGAAATTCCTGCCGCTGGTTTGTAAAGAATTTTTGCCGAAAAACTTCGGCCTTGAACAAATGCTTCAACAAAACTAACAAGGAGATTGAATATGTTCTCAAATGATAAAAACCATTCATCAAATGAGCTCTTAACAACCGACACTGATTTTCTGGAATCACTGGGCGGAGAGCCTCTCGAAGGATCCGGATTTGAAGACGAAACTCCTGAATTGGATTCTGAATGGGAGGATCCCCGATGAATTCCAGAACTCCATCTATCAAACGAGACCTTCGCCAGGAAATCACAGATTCCATTATCGCGGCGCTGGAAAAGGGAACGGCTCCCTGGCAGAAACCGTGGCAGGCTGGCGCTTATGAAATGCCGATGAATCCGACTTCAGAGAAGCCTTATCGCGGTGGCAACGCACTTCAACTAATGGTGACGGCTATGCGTCATGGGTTTGATGATCCAAGGTGGCTTACTTACCGCCAGGCGCGGGAGAATGAATGGCAGGTGCGGAAAGGTGAGAAAGGCACACAGATTGAATTTTGGCAATTTCCGAAAGGCAAATCGGAAGATCTCGATGATTCCAGGGACTTACCTGCCGGCGAATCCAAGGACAAATTCATTTATCGGGTTTATACCGTTTTTAACGCGAGCCAGATTGAGGGGGTCCCGGCTCATACTCCTCGTGTTCGCCAGGAGTGGGAAGTGCATCAATCGGCAGAGACAATCCTGCAAAACAGCGGAGCGCGAATAATCCATAATCAACAGGATCGGGCGTTCTATAGCCGCCTCACGGATGACATCCACCTCCCGCTGCGAGCTGCATTCAAATCGGCCGGCGAGTACTATGGGACCGCCCTTCATGAACTAGCGCATTTCAGTGGAGCCGAGAGTCGATTGAACAGGGAAACCCTGAACGAAAGTTATCGTTTTGGCGATCCCAACTATGCCAAAGAGGAGCTCAGGGCAGAACTAGCCAGCGTTTTCCTTATGGCAGAGCGCGGCATCCCTCATAATCCTGATAGCCATGTCGCTTATTTGAATTCATGGGTCAAAGCCCTTCAGGATGACAAACATGAAATATTCCGGGCAGCACGCGACGCACATCGGGCCGCCGATCTCTTGCTCGCCCTAGAACACTGCAAAACGATGGATCAGGCGCTCGCGCATATCAAAACCTCACCTGAGCTTAAGCCGACGAACCTAGAAACTCAGATCGGTCCTTCCACAATGGGAAGAGAAATTCCATCAATGGAAATGGAGCTTTAGACATCAATGCTTAACCGATTCCATATTGAATGGCTTCCATTTTGTAATTGCGAATAAAATAATCATTTCTATCGGCATTAGCTTAGCTACAGTACGGGCCATCAGCGAACGAGGGCCAGCTGGATGAGTAAACCAAGCAGAAGGTTAAACCGGAGAATGCGTCAGCCTCGGTCGCGAACCGTTTCAATGACACTGGAGGTGTAGCTATATCAATTAATATTTTTTCCCCAACTTTTTTGGCTTAAGATTCTCCCTCCAGATTTATTCAGGGACTGATAATACGCTCATCTGGAGTTGCTCGAAATATCCGGTATACAAAGAAATTGTCGCCTTTAGGCAAGAGATTCCCTATGAGAACAATTGAAGAGATCCAAAAGGAAATTGCGCACATCGATTATGCAAGATCCGTCCTTGACGAGCGCCTAACGGCTCTAAAGATAGAACGTGACCAACACCGTGAAGACAGATATGCCACCGATAGAGTCACAAAACAGCTTGCAGCTTACTTCAGGACACATGAGCTATACATTGTTGAGCTACATAAGAACGGGCGGTCCAAGGACTATTACGACCTCGCCAAACAGATTTGGAGGTCTCGGTCGGTCTGCTTGCCTTTCATAAAGGAGCTATCGAAGAACAAAGCGCCTTCTTTTTTTTATGACACGCAAGCGCTGTCGCCTACTGAAAAGACTGATCTTAAGAACCTTTGCGGCGCGCTCTCAAAGTATGAATACCTGACCTATGATCAGGTCAAGCTGGATAGTTTTATGATCAAGCCCTCTTTGAAGGGCACACAGAAGTACTTTCTGAGCGGCGCATGGGCAGAAGAAGTGACGCTCTACCTGATCGACAAGACACTGAAGAAATTCACTCAGAACCACAAGCTTAGACACAAGCTTTTTTGGGATCTGAAACTCAAGCGCATCGACTCTGACAAGGACAACAGCCACGATATGCAACTGGACCTCGTTGCCGAGATCGGGGATCGCTTTTACATCTTCGAGACAAAATCGGGTTTCGTTCTTTCAATAGGCAAATGGGTCGATCGGTCCCGGCAGTTTGACGACGGGAAGAACCGATTCATCACCTGTACCGCCAACGGTCAACTGAATCCTCTGATTTTTTCCCCATTCTGCCTATTTGCCTTACAGACCCTTGATGAGCGTTTTATGAAAATGCTTCAAGCAGACTTTCCTGCGCCGGCATCCGCCACATCCAGCAGAAATTCGATATCACGAATCCCCTAAGGCAAAAATATCCAGCTAACTTCGGCGCTCGCGAAAAAATTCCCACCTTCTGCTCTTCAAAAGTTGCCCATCAGGCGCTGCCATAATTTATTAGACTCAGCCGGCC
>JAFGIY010000114.1 GCA_016929335.1 Acidobacteriota bacterium
CCAAAGGGCTGTGCGCCACTCCGACGAGCCCCGTGATAGCCGCTGTTTGTGCCGAAATCCTGAGGAATTCCCTTCTATTCACTTCCGCCCGCATAGTTGCCTCCTTGTTTGATTCCCTCATCCTACTCCGACCTGGGAGGAGCATTGAGCTTATTATATAGTTGCTTGGTTTCCCATGCTCGACAAAAAACGGAACTGGACGGTCTTTCGCAGATTGCATCGCCAGATATGTTTCAAGGTTATCGGCGACGATCCCGTAAAGAGGGTTATCCTCATGATTTCGCTGATGACAGGCCGCCGTTTCTTCACTGATAAAGAAACTTACATCCTGGAAGGCTAAATTCTCATAAGACGAAAAAATATGTTCGCAGCCATACGTATAACCGACGCATCTGGCGAAATGCTATGGGAGGATTTCTTGACAGAAGATCATACCTCTTAAAGCAGCATAGAAATTGGCCGGCGATTCCGTTGCGACGCTCGAATCGTTGTTATCCCCTCAGAAATGGGTCTTTTAATCCCTGGGCTAATTGAGCTGTAAATATTGTATTTTGTGCGACATAGGCCAATGCGGGCCATAAACGCGAAATAACCGGCCAATCTTGTGTTAAGGGTAGAGTTTTCCCATAAGCCTTTAGATTCACATTTGTTTAAATAGCTTGTTCCATATTCTTTTCATTTCTTCTTCATTTCTGATGCGAGCGTTTTATATGCAGGCGTTTACGACCAGCAAAAGTGCGGGTCTGCTTATCCACGCTCATTTGTGCATGGTCGTGCTATAGTCATAGAAGCGAGCAAACTCCTCACGCCCTGAGAACGGGCAGAGATTAGCCGGTTAAACGCGCTTGTGGGAAGCTTCAATATCAGCGGCAGAAACTAAATTCGGAGCCGATGGATGCGCCCAATTTGATACTTCACTATTTAGAGTCGGACTTCTGATGCATTATGTGTTTTCTTGAGAAACGAGATCAGATCTGCTCCGTCCTCCAGAAATGAAGGCATCAATATGCCTATGAATACAGCGGCGAGAACAATAATCCAGAGGCCCGGCTTAAAACTGCCGCTACCCGCAAACGAACTATATGCAGCAAACAAAATAAAGACTGAACATGCAAGCACTCGCCAAAAAAGATAGGTATTCATACGACACGAAACACGTGTTCCTGATTTTTGGATTTCTTCTGAAAGATTGCACATGAGCTTGAACCCAATCCCACGATAAAATGGTAGTTTCGCTCCGTATTTTTCCAATGCCAAGACAAAGCAATCATCACTCTGCTTTATGATTACTCGATGCGGCTGTCCGACTGCCAGCATGGTTTTCAATGTTACGGTCCCGCTGTTGGGCCAGGCTGTTGCTGTACTTGCGAGGCGCTTTCTGCATTCAGCCATTGGTAATCCTGTGTAAAGAATAGCTACATGCATTTTTGGAGCTCCTGCAGAAATCTAGGACTTGTTAGCTGCATTTTAAACTATTTCATTCAGATCGCTCCTATGAAACGCGCTTCTGGGAAATAACTAGGCCGCTTGCACTATTATGCGTTTTGCGTCAATGCGACATGGCGGGAATCCGGCTTGCCGCTGCGCAAAGCGGTGTGTTTCCGGCGCACGCCTTTGTTGAAATCCTATTCAGTGCCCATCGCGCCGTTTTTCGATTTCGGGCTTTATATTTGTCCAATGGATTTTGAGAGGTGCCTCCTGATATATACTAAAGCGAACCGTTGGCCGGTTTGATAGGAAGGAGAAATTTTGGGAAGCGTTCAGGTGATTCCCGTGACGAGCGGCGGCGAACTGCGGGATTTTATCCGATTACCGTGGAACATTTATCGATCCGATGCCTTCTGGGTCCCGCCCCTCATCCGCGATGTGAAGAAGCTGCTCGATAAATCCGCGAATCCCTTCTTCCTGCATTCTTCCGCTGAACTATTTCTTGCCCGGCGCAACGGCGAGTGCGTCGGCCGCATTGCCGCTATCCTCAACAATAATCACAACCGTTTTCATAATGAACGCACGGCGTTTTTCGGCTTTTTCGAATCGGTCAACGACAGGGAAGTCGCTGCCGCACTGCTGGATCAGGCTGCCGGATGGGCACGCGATCAGGGAATGAATGAACTGCGCGGCCCGATGAATTTTTCAACCAACGAAACACTGGGGATCCTTGTCGAGGGATTCGACTCCTCTCCCTGCATCATGATGACGCATAATCCCCGATACTATCCCGACTTGATGGAAAGCGCCGGATTCACGAAGGCAATGGATCTCTATGCGTGGTGGCTGCTGACCGATAAGGGGCTGGATCCCAAGATCGTTCGCGTCGGAGAAAAAGTCCTGAAAGATGAAAGCATCCGAGTCCGCACCATCGACATGAAGAAATTCCGGAATGAAGTCGAAGCCATAAAAAAGATTTATAACGACGCATGGAGCACGAACTGGGGCTTTGTTCCCATGACGGATGCAGAATTCGATCACCTGGCCGGAGACCTGAAGACGGTGTTGGACCCGCGTGTCGTGCTGATCGCAGAAAAGAATGCAGAACCCGTCGCATTCAGCCTGGGCCTTCCGGATTTCAACCAGGCGTTGAAAAAAATCAATGGCAGGCTGTTCCCGATAGGACTCCCGCTGCTGATCTACCATGCGCGCCGCATCAGACAAGTGCGCGTGCTGGCGCTCGGAATTGCCAAAAAAATGCAAAACTGGGGAGGTCTGGGTGCGGCTCTGTATTACGAATCGTTCCGCAGAGGAGTGGAGGCCGGATATAAAAGCTGTGAATTTTCCTGGACCCTGGAAACCAACGACCTGATCAACCGGAGCATGAAGCTGTTCGGCGCTCGAATCTACAAACGCTATCGCATATATCAAAAATCTCTTTAGCAATCAGCGCAGGAGTAATTCATCCACGAAAAGTAAGCCACGAATGCACACGAATTTGCTCAACTGCCGACTGCCGACTACCGACTGCCGACTGCTTTCATCTCCTCCGCCAGCACGTTTACGGCGTGGCGGATCTCTTCTTCCGTATGTGTCGCGCTGATGAAAAAGCGCAATCGGGCGGCATTTTCCTCGACGGCGGGATGTACAATCGGCTGGACGTTAATCCGCCTTGCCGCCAGCGCGTGGCTCAGCCGCATGGATTGCAGCGAATTGCCGATGATGGCAGGAATGACGGCAGCGCCGGCGGAAAGACCTGTATTGATGCCCTTGTCCCGGGCAAGTTCCAGAAACAGCCTCGATCGTTGCCGCAGTTGTTCCACGATCTCCGGATAGCGATGCATAAGCTCCAGCGACTTCAATGCTGCCGCAGCGTTCGGGGGCGACATCCCGACGGAATAGAGAAATCCGGGGGCCGTGTATTTTAAATATTGCACGAGGGAATCACTGCCTGCGATGTAACCGCCGCAGCCGGCGAAGGATTTGGATAGCGTGCCCATCCACAGATCGGCATCGTTTGGATCAATGCCGGCAAAATGATGGGCAATGCCGCGTCCGGACGGCCCAAGCACGCCAATGGAATGCGCTTCATCCACGAGAAGGTTGCACTGGAACCGCTTTTTCAAATCGATCAGGCTGGGCAGATCACAAATATCGCCATCCATCGAGAAAAGACCTTCCGTACAGATAAGCACTCTCCGGTACCGCTCCCGCAGTCTGGTCAATATCTGTTCGAGTTCCGCGGTGTTGTCGTGCGAAAAGGGCAGTCTCTTTGCTCCCGAAAGATAAATCCCCTGAAGGATGCTGTCATGGCACAGCGAATCGTGCAGTATCAGGTCCTCTTTGCCGAACAGGTGCCCGATGGTGGTGACGTTGGTGGCATGGCCGCTTACAAAAACAACGGCGGCCTCGACTCCGACATGCGCGGCAATTCCTTCTTCAAGCTTTCGATGAACCGGGCGCTCCCCGGAGACGAGACGGCTGGCGGATACGGATGTCCCGTACCGGTCGATTGCCTCCTTCGCCGCGGCGATTACTTCCGGATGCCCCGAGAATCCGAGATAGTTGTAGCTTGAGAAATTGAGCATTTCGACGCCGTTGATGACGCTGCGGTTCCTTGCCGTGCCGTCATGGGAGCTGAAATAGGGATTCTTCAGCCCGATACTCTCAAGCTCCTGCAGCCGGTGTTCGAGGTTTTTGACTTCGGGAAAATCCGAAATTTTCCAGCATTCGGAGTCCTTCGCGGGCGCTTTCGCTTCCGACGGACGCGGTTTCAATCCCGGAGCTTCTACGGATGCCTGCATTTCAGCCGGGAGCCGATTTCGGATAAGACCCAAAAGATCTCCGACATCGGCGAGTGCGGAGACCTCCTCATCCTTGATCTGTATCGATAGGTTCTCTTCAAGAACGCCGATCAGCTCCATTATGGCGACTGAATCCAGGCCAAGTTCCGTGATTTTTGTTTCTGCGCCGATATCGCCGAGTTCCTTTAAGCTGACGTCATAAACGGCAGCCTTGAGGATTTCGATCAGTTTCTGGTCCGTGCCTTCCATTCTTAATTCCATGCTCCAGATTCTCCGGGTAACGTCGCCGGCAATCCCTCATCCTTGATTGCACCGAGCCTCGAAGACTCGACGACGCAAGCATCATGAACAAAATCCATGGCTGTGTACAAGATTTTTATGCTTGAGGATGGCCTTAATCTGCGCGCGAGTCAATAATCAGCTGAGAATCATACCATCTGTCGAGGAGGATTCCGGCCTGCCTGCCGGACAGCCCAGCAGGCCTTCTTCGAACAGAGCTTTGGTTCGCCTGCGCTGTAGTTTGCCGCTTGAGGTCTTCGGAATCGATCCGCGCCCGACGAGGACAACCCGATGTACGGCAAGGCCAAGAGCCGATCGAACCTGATCGCTGATAGCCTTCGTCAGTTCCGCATTATCGGTCATGTTTGTCTCGGCGATGATGATGAGTTTCTCGGTGGAATCCCCATTGACGGAAAAAGCAACGACATTGCCTTTGCGGATGCCGGCAACTTCCTCAACGATCCATTCGATGGCCTGCGGAGGATAGTTCCGGCCGTTGATGATGACCAGATCCTTTTGCCGGCCGGACACATACAGGTCGCCGTTTAAAATGAAGCCAAGGTCACCCGTATGCAGCCAGCCTCCTTTCAGCAGCCGGCGGGTTGCTTCAGGATTCCTGAAATATCCCGGCGTGACGCTCGGGCCTCTGAAAACAATTTCTCCGACGCGGCCTTCCGGAAGGGATTCGCCGTTTTCGCCCAATATCCGGATCTCGTGTTCGGGGAACGTGCGCCCGCAGGAGACCAGCTCGAACCTCTTTTTCGGATCCAGCGGTTCTTCAGCCGCGGCAATGGGACGCGCAACGTTCCTGCTTTCATAATCCTGGCGGTCTATGACCAGCTTCCGCATGGGCTGGTGCAGACGGTCGAATGCGATCGCCAGAGTAGCTTCCGCCATCCCATAGCTGGGCAGTATGGCACTGGGCTTAAGTCCATAAGGTGCAAAGGCGTCGATGAAGCTCTCCATCGTTTTGGGATTAATCGGTTCCGCTCCACAGCCGAGCACCCGCAGGCAGGACAGATCGGGATTGATCCGGGATAGTTTCGAAGCCCGTTTTGCTGCAAGATCAAACGCGAAATTCGGCCCGAATGTAATTGTCGCGCGGTATTTGTGAACCGTTTCCATCCAGACTCCCGGATGCTTTACGAACGCAATCGTCGGAACGAACACCACCGGGATCCCGGCAACCAGTGAGGCGATCACAAATCCAATCAGCCCCATATCGTGATAGAGAGGCAGCCAGCTGACGGCACGATCGCGATCGGGATCCGCCTCGAGGCATTGGACGATCGCCTTCGCATTGGCAATAAGATTCCGGTGGGTGACAATAACGCCTCTCGGGGCTGAAGTGGAACCGGAAGTGAACTGAAGAAAACAGGGCTCGTCCGGTTGCATCGCAATCTCGCATGCATCCGGCTCTGATTTCATATCATTCAGGGTTTCTATATCCAGCAGGCTTTTCAGGGTGGGTACCCGTGCACGCACGGGTTCGAGCACCGGGATGAAATCCCTGGCGGTAAGCAGGGCTTTCGCGCCCGAGACGCGCAAAATTCCAATTGCCCTGTCTATGTAGCTATCCAACCATCCGAGTGCCAGCGGGGGATACATGGGTACGGGCATCACCCCGGCTCCCACACACCCCAGGAAGGAGAGGACAAAGCTCTCAGGCGAACTCAATACCAGCGCAAGCCGGTCTCCTTTCCCCAGGCCCGATGCCCGGATGCATCCTGCCATACGTTTTGCTTCCCGGCACACTTCTGCAAAAGACCTGTCAGTGGGCTTCAGATCATTATCCAGGAAGGTATAGCCTTTATGCGTTACAGACGCAGCCGCATCCAGAGCTGTAATAAGAGTTTCTGCCATAGATCTCGTGCTGAAGCGCATCATCAAGTCTCCGCAAACAAACCTGTACATCAACTATGAGAGGCTTGATGCTCTCAATTTCTTTCAGAACCAACCTGATACCTACCGCCCTGCTTTACTTTTATCTGTTCGAACATAGCCCTTTTTTTGCAGACTTGCAACGGGTTTTCCCGAGCGCGTTTGCTGTTCTTCGCCTATTATAGCCATCCTCGGTTTTGATACCAACGAACTGTTTCGTCAATCCCGCTTTCCAAATCAATTGCAGGATTGAATCCCAATGCCTCCCGTGCTTTGGAAGGATTGCAGATCCAGGATGGTTGAAGAAGCTCCCGCACCTTTTGACTATTGAGAGTTGCCGGCCGGCCGGACATATTTGCCCACAGATCCCCAGCCAGCCCAACCGCCTCTGCCATCCATTTGGGAAAAGAGATCTGCCGGTAGGTTTTTCCCAGCTTTTGGGCAATTGCGCGTCCTACATCCCCCCATGTGTAAATCTCGGGCCGCGAAATGAAGAAAACTTCGCCTGAGGGAGTGTCGCATTCCATGGCTTTGATGCAGGCAGCGACCAAGTCCTGAACATGGATCAGGCTGAAGCGCCGTGTGAAACGTCCCGGAGTTAGAAGACATCCCCGTTTGATCATGCGGAAGGCGAGCAGCGTTTCTCTGTCGTAAGGCCCATAGACAGCCGACGGACGCAATATGGTGACGGGAAAAGCCGCCGAAAAACGCAGAACCTCCTGTTCGGATTTGAGCTTGCTTTCTCCGTACCATGAAACCGGATTGGGAGGATCCGTCTCCTGTAGACCCCGGTCGCTTCTGCTGGGACCGGCGGCGGCCAGGCTGCTGATGTGGACGAAACGGTTCAAAGCGGGATTGATTTCGGCAAATGCTTCCAGAAGGAAGCGAGTCCCGTCCTGATTGACTCGGAAATATTCTTCACGGCGGGCTGCTTTAATCAATCCGGCCAGGTGGCAGATTGCAGTAACTCCGCGAACAGCCTGGCGGACTGCCTGAGGATCTTTCAAGTCCGCCGATACAAGGCGGACATTATCCTTTTGCAGCGAGCGGGTGTCGCTCGTTTTCCGTACAAGGCAGGTAACCGAATATCCTCTTTGCAGCAGAGCATCAACCAGGTTGCGGCCCACAAATCCGGTCGCGCCGGTCACAAGCACATTCCTGTTCAGGCCTGTCTGAATCATTCCATGTTGCCCCTGATTTAATGGAATCTAAGCCTATCGAGCTGGCGGCCGGCCCTGAAAGGGCCCGGCCTGGAGTTTATACATTTGCCTCAAGCCGTGAAAGCTGAATTCAGGGGGATCCTGCATCCATGCTGTGCTTTGCATGATCTTTCTGATGGACAAATCCGCCGCCCGCGCCGCAGAAGCCCTGAAAGGGGCTTCGTATCAGAGCCCAGGGTTGGCCGCGCTTTTTGCGGTCAACCCTGG
>JAFGIY010000115.1 GCA_016929335.1 Acidobacteriota bacterium
AATTGATATGCTCCATGACAAAAAGCCGACCCCGATACCGATACCGACCCCGACCCCGAGATATCAAAAAGCGCCCCGCTGTGCGGGCCACGGCTTCTAGCCGTGGTCGATCACAAAGATCATGCAAAGCGCGGCATGAATGCAGGATCCCTCTGAATTCAGCTTTCATGGCTTAAGGAAAATGTATAAACTCCAGGCCAAGGGCGAAGCCCTGGGGAAACGATGAAGCCAATGAGAAGGGCTGAAAGCCCGCTCCAAGACAGGTTTTGACATGTGAGGACGTCCTTCGGCGAATGTCTGTCGATTCATAATTTGGACAAATGCAGCCTTCAGTAGCGCCCGCAGGAGACATACTGCTAAAAGCAATTGTCACAGGTCGCGCATTTCAGCGATTCCATTCCAGTTCAGAGTTCACGGTATCCAGCCCAAAACGGCTCGGCGCCGACCGGAAATCGGGAACTCCCTATGATTTAAATCATATTAATAAGCAGCCTCACGGGTTAAACTCATTATTGCTGAGAAACGCTTGTTTCCTGGCGGCCGAAACCGGATTGGACGAGAACAGAGCAGGAGCTAAACGTGCCGGAGAAGCAAGGGAAACTGTTGGATCTTGTAGATGCGGTAGAACGCTTCGTCAAGCCCGGGATGAAGGTCCATCTCGCGGCAGGAATCGGGGGCCCGAGCGCCGCCATCTGCGAAATCATCCGGCAGTTCTGGAACAAAAAACCTGAGTTCACTCTGATCCAAAGCACCGTAACGGGGCATGCACTCAATCTTGTCCACGCCAGGCTCGCGAAAAAGCTGATCTGTTCGGTGTGTGCCAACATTGCCGCTTCCGGGCGTCCAAGCAAGATCATTCAGGAAGCCTATGAAACCGGGCAGATCGAGCTGGAAAACTGGACTCTGAATTCACTCCAGCAGCGGCTCATGGCCGGCGCTTTGGGAGTTCCGTTTATGCCCACCCGGTCCGTTCTCGGCAGCAGCATCGCCGAGGATAATGCAGAATCCTTTAAAACAATGGAAGATCCGTTCGGATCGGGAGCGCAGGTGGGTCTGGCAAGCGCTCTCTTGCCCGATATTTCCATAGTACACGGCTGCGTTGCGGATGTGGACGGCAACACAATCCTTGCCGCACCCTACGGTGAAGACGTGTGGGGCGCCCTGGCCAGCAGAGGCGGTGTTGTCGTCACCGTGGAGAAGATCGTGTCGCCGGATTTCATAAAGAAATATGCGGCTCTTGTGAAAATCCCGTCCTATGCCGTCAACGCTGTGGTGCTCGCGCCGTTGGGACTCCATCCATATTCCTTAGCCAATCCCGGCATAAGCGACCTCGATCCTTACGAAAAGGATGTGGATTTCCTCGATGTCCTTTATGAAGCCTCCATGAGCGAGCATGCTCTGGATGACTGGATCAGAGAATGGATCCTTCATTGCCGGGATCACGCCGAATATCTGGAGAAGCTCGGAGAAAAGAGAGTTGCAGATCTCAAGGAGAAGGCCGTTCGAACAAGGGATGAGTCGGTCCCTGTTTCAGGGATGCAATATGAAGAGGACTCGGGATTTGAACCGAGAGAAATGATGCTGATCGCGCTGGCCCGCGAAATATTGAGCAGCATAGAGAAGCAGGGACACAAGCTTGTGCTCGCCGGAGCCGGCGCCGCCGCAACTGCGGCCTTTCTTGCCTACTACCAGTTGAAATCCGCCGGATTTGAGCTCGGGACAGGCAACGGGCAAATCGGCTATAAGCCGGTTCCGGGGGAGCCGATACTTGCCAGCGAAGCCGGAGTACGCCGGTCAAAAATGCTGACCGATACCATCATGATGCAGGGCGTTTGTGTCGGAGGCATGAATAATAAATGCCTGAGCATTCTCGGCGCAGGCCAGATGGACAGATACGGCAACATCAATTCCACAAAAACTTCCACGGGCAAATTTCTTGTCGGTTCCGGCGGCGCCAACGATGCGCTTAACGCACGCGAAGCCATCATCTGCCTGGATCAATCAAAAGACCGGTTTGTAGACAAGCTTGCTTATATCACCGGCCTCGGCCATTCGGTAACGACGGTTGTATCGACCATGGGAATTTTCAGGAAACCGACTCCTCAGGACGAACTGCATCTTGCCGCGTGTTTTCCAAATCCGCATGCACACAGTCTGCAGGAAAAGGTGGAAGAAATCCGAAATCATTGCGGATGGGATTTAAAAACCGCGCCTGTTGTCGAAGAGGCGCCGGGACCGACACGGGAGGAGCTGCAGCTTCTGCGATGGATAAGAACCTAATTGACGATTGACGATTTACGATTGACGATTGGAAACATACTTTTTAATCAGGATGCTGCCGGCGAATGAAGCGTCTGTTTAAAATCGTCAATCGTAAATCGTCAATCGTCAATCATTAATGAGGGTAAATATGAGCGGTGGACCATTACAGGGGATACGGGTTGTGGAATGCGGCGGATATCTGAGTGCGCCAACGGCGTGTTACATGCTGGGCGATCTGGGTGCGGAAATCATCAAAATCGAAGACCGGGAGAAGGGCGATCCTTCGCGGGGCACGTCGGCGGTTTTTGGTTCTTCCATGACGCTGGCCAACGGCGAAAACATCCTTTTTGAAACCGCGAACCGCAACAAGAAAAGCATTACGCTGGATCTGAAGAAGGAAAAGGGCAAGCAGCTGTTGTACGAACTGGTTTCAAAAGCCGATGTTTTCTGCACCAACTTCACACAATCCGCCATCAAAAAGCTTCAGATCGATTATGAGACTCTGAAGAAATACAATCCGAAGCTGATTTATGGACTGGCAACAGGGTATGGCCTGAGAGGGCCTGAAAGCAACCGGCGCGCTTTTGACAGCGTCGCGCAGGCCCGGTCTGGAATTATGTACGCTCTGGGCGGCGAGCCGGACACGCCTCCCGCGCAAATCGGCGGTCCGGTATTCGATCAGATGACCGGCACACTGCTGGTTTATGGAGTTCTGGCGGCTCTTGTGGCGCGCGACCAGAAGGGGATCGGACAGCAAGTCGAGGTCTCCCTCCTCGGATCGGGAATTCATCTGCAGGCCTATAATCTGAATACAGCGCTTCTCCGGGGAAAACAGATCCCGAGGCCCTCCAGGAGATCCTTGAAGAATCCCATGGCGAACCATTTCGAGTGCGCCGACGGCGAATGGCTGCTGCTTTCGGAGCCTCAGGCCGACCGGTTCTGGCCGGCGTTCTGCGATGCTCTGGGCATCCAGCACCTCGAAAAGGATGAGAAATATTCCGACGCCGCCCGTCGCCGCGAAAATTTCCGGGAGCTCCTGGCCATCATCGAAGGAGTGTTCAGAACAAAGACACGTGAAGAGTGGATGCGCATTCTGGACGAGAAGGGAGAAGGCATCGCGTATTCGCCCGTCTTGCGCCCGACAGACCTGGCCAACGATGAGCAGGCGCTCCAGAACGGCTACATCACGGAAATCGATCACCCGTCCCTCGGCAAAATCAAAATGGTGGGCAATCCGGTCAGCTTCACCGAAACGCCCGTAGCGGTGGATGGCTATGCACCCTGTTTCGGCCAGAACACGGAAGAAGTCCTGATGGATGTCTGCGGCTACGACTGGGACAAGATTCAACAGCTAAAGGATGAAGAAGTCATATAGAAAGGTTCCCTGTTTCCGGTTTCCCGTTCCCCGGTGAAAAACAAACTGGTGTTTAACGGGGAACGGGAAACCGGAAACAGGAAACGGGGAGAAGAGATGGAAACAATGATACGGAATAAGCGGCTGGACGAAAGTGAATTTCTAAAGATGCGCGGACCTTTCCTTGCCCAATGGAAGACAGGCAGTGAGGTGGATCTGGATGAAGCGGTCGAGTATCAGAGGAAGCTGCCCGATTCGAAGAACTGGCATAAATTGGCCCTGAAACTTAAGGAAGAAGGACGAACCGCCATCTTCCCCAGGGCAGGGACCGGATTGCTGGAAGACCAGATCAGTCTTTCGAAAAAGCTGGAAGAATCCGGAGTGCCCTTCATTCCCGTAACTACGGACAGCTACACGCGGCAGCTCGATTTCGAAAAAGTGAACAGCATTCTGGAGGAGATGCGGAAGACCGGGAAGAATCTTCTGAACGGATATCCGATCATCAACTACGGCGTGAAGCAGACAAGGAAAATCATCGAAAGCGTTCATCGCGGCGCATTCAATCCCAGGCTTTCGCTCAAATCCTATCCGCTGGCCACCGAAATTTCATTTGCCTCCGGCATGACCGGGATCGCAGCATGCGCGTTCATCTCGTGGGCTGCGTACGAAAAAACCGCGACGCTGGAGCAGTCCATGGCCACAAACCAGTATGTCCATCGACTGATCGGATACTACGCGGACCGGGGAGTGATTATCTCTACGGACAATCACGGATGGATCCTCACCGGCATGCAACCGATGACGGTGAACCTCGCCACCACTATCGTGGATGCATTGATGGTGGCGGAGCAGGGAGGCAAAAGCATCACATCTGTCGTTCACCTGATGGGCAACATGGCGCAGGATCTGGCATGGATACGCGTTACGCCACGGCTCATGCGGGAATATCTCGATAAGTTCGGATACAAGGACGTGAGCATCTGCGGCCTGTTCGCGCAGCATACGCCTCTTTTCCCCATGCCTCAGACAATGGGCGGCGCCTTCGCCTTCCCCAATTACACCGCCGTCGTCGCGGCACTTGGCAAAGCGGAAGCCGTGTCCATACGGACGATTGATGAAGCACTCGGCATTCCCACCGAAGAATCACACGCGCTCAGCTATGAATCCACGAACTGGCTTCTTAATGTGATCCGCGGACAGAATATCGATTTACACATAAAGGGAATCGATGAGGAGGAAGCTGTCGCCGAAGCCGAAATCCGCGCCCTGATGGATAAAATCCTGGAAGTGGGAGACGGCGATGTTATCGTGGGCTGCCTTAAGTGCGTTGAGGAAGGTTTCCTCGATTCAAGCTTTAGTCCCAATAAACAGGTTCGCGATCAGGTCATGGGCATAAAGGACGTTCATGGCGCCATCCGGTGGAAGGAATTCGGCAATCTGCCGTTCTCCGAAGAGATCAAGAAGTTTCATCGCGCAAAATTGGCGGAAAGAGAAAAAGCCGAAGGCCGCAAGATGGATTACGAAGTCCTCGTTCAGGATTTCTGGGCATTCAGCAAGGGCCAATTGGTAGGAAAACCATAAAAGCGTTTCCGGTTCCGGGTTTCCCGTTCCCCGTTAGAGATAAGTCGTTTTTAACGGGAAACGGGAAACCCGGAACGGGATACGGAGGATTGAAGGAGAGTATACATTGTGGCTAAACCAACAGTCGTAACGGGAACGGTGGGCAAGGATGCGCACGTAATCGGGACAAAAATTTTGTCCCGTGCTCTTCGTGACGCCGGTTTCAACGTCATTGAACTGGGAATTCTGACGCCTCCGGAGGAGTTCATCACAGCCGCGCTCGACAACAAGGCGGATGCCATCCTGATGAGCTCGCTTTATGGAATGGGCGAGAATGATGTGCGGGGATTCAAAGAAAATTGCGTAAAGGCCGGATTGGGCGGTGTGCTGCTCTACATCGGCGGCAATCTGGGTGTGGGCAAGCATGACTTCAAGGATGACGAAGTGAAATTTAAAAAGCTTGGATTTGACAGAGTCTATCCGCCCGCATCCGATGTGAAGACGGCCATCGCGGATCTCTGGGCTGATCTGAAAACCAGAGGGAAGGCGTAGCGGATATGCAGGGCAAGAGAATGCTGGAAGGGTATCGCGCCCTCGATTTAACCGACGAAAAGGGATTTTTATGCGGCAAGATCCTGGCCGAGCTTGGAGTTGACGTTATCAAAGTTGAGCAGCCGGGAGGCGATTTTTCGCGAAAGGTCGGTCCCTTCTGGCATGATGAAGCGGATCCGGAAAAAAGCCTGTACTGGTTTTCATACAACAGCAGCAAACGGGGAATCACGCTCGATCCGGCAAAAGAAGACGGGAAAAGGATATTTCGCGACCTGGTGAAAACGGCTGATTTTGTCATCGAATCCTTCTCGCCCGGCGATCTGGACAGGCTTGGTTTCGGATACTCGGAGTTGCGCCGTATCCGGAAGGATATTGTGCTGATTTCGATCACGCCGTTCGGTCAGAAAGGGCCGTACAGCCGGTATCAGGCTTCGGACCTGATACTCATGGGAATGGCCGGCGAGCTTTTTATGACCGGCGATTCGGATAGCCGACCGGTGAACATCGGCATTCCGCAGGCATGTCTTCATGCCGGAGCGGACGCCGCCGTAGGCGCCATGCTGGCCCATCATCACCGGAGAAAGACCGGAGAAGGGCAGCACGTCGACGTTTCCATGCAGCAGAGCGCCGCATGGTTCCTTGCGCAGACCATACCGCATTGGGAACTGGACAAACTCATACTCGGCCGCGTGGGCACATTTCGTACAAGCAGCCGCGGCACTCTGCAGCGGCAGGTCTGGCCGTGCAAAGACGGATTTATTTTCTTCTTCATGATCGGCGGTCAGCAGGGCGCCAAGACATGCCGCCAGCTGGTGAAATGGATGGATGAAATGGGTATGGCCAATGAGTTCCTGCTGACATATGAATGGGAACGTTTCGATATGGCCACGGCCACGCAGGAGTTGATCGACAAAATTTCGCAGCCGATCGCCGGGTTTTTCAGGACTTGCACTAAAAAGGAAGCGCTGGACGCGGCGATGTCGCGGAACATCTCCATCTGCCCGCTGATGGGCATGCAGGATCTCATTGTCGATCCAAACCTTGCTGCGCGCGAATTCTGGACGCAGATGGATTTCCCGGCGGCAAACGCCACGATCCCATACCCCAGGCAATTCGCGAGATCTTCGGAAAACGATCTGACGACGCGATCGCGCGCCCCGCAAATCGGCGAACATAATGCCGAGGTCTACACAGAGTTGGGATTATCGCCGGAAAAAATTGCTGAATTAAAGGAGTCGGGAGTTATCTAGCATACTCGTTTCCCGTTTCGCGTTTCCCGTTCCCCGTTAGAAACTCGTGATTTTCAACGGGGAACGGGAAACCGGGGACGGGAAACCCTAAAAGGGTGAGACGCATGAATTCCAATCTGAGATACGAAAAGCTGCTCGAACCCGGCCGCATCGGGTCGGTGAAAACAAGAAATCGGTTGGTGAAATCAGGCGCAGGCATGCTTATGTGGCACGAGGATGACCTGCACATGCGCCCGGAGGTCCTGGCATTTTACGAGGGAATCGCCAGAGGCGGCGTCGGCCTCCTCATCGTGGAGTCGCCCACGATTGATTATCCCCGGGGCGTGCGCTGGAAAGAGCGATACCGCATCGACAACGACAAATATATCCAGGGACTCAGCGAACTGACTGCAATCATTCACAAACATGGCTGTCCGACCTTTATGCAGATGAACCATGACGGGCCATGGCAAGTGAAACTGCCGTTCAATCCGCAGCCGATGTACGACGGTGAGCCTATCGGCGCTTCTCCCGTCAGTTTCGAATTCGAAGGGGACTTTCATGCGGAAAAGCCGCATCCACTCACGGTAGAAGAGATACAGGAGATCGTGGACAAGTTCGCGAGCGCAGCTCTCCGCGCCCGGAAGGCCGGCTTCGACGGTGTGGACATCAACGCCGCCAGCAGCCATCTGCTGCACAATTTCTTTTCTCCCTTCTGGAATAAGCGCACGGACAACTACGGCGGAAGCATTGAAAACCGGGCTCGTTTCGCGATGGAAGTGATTCGCGAAATTAAAAAGCGCGCGGGAAGCGATTTCCCGGTGTCCGTTATCCTGAACGGGGTTGAGATAGGGCAGGGGATCGGCGTTCCGGACAGCCAATGCCTCACTCATGCGGATTCAAAGGAAATCGCAAAATGCCTGCAGCAGGCCGGCGCCGACGCCATTCAGGTAAGAAGCCATTTTTTGGGATATCATGTCGGCGCATATCTTACCGATGCGCTTTTCTACCCGGAGGCTCCGATTCCGGTTGAGTCCTTTCCCGAAGTCTATGATTCGAGCGATCTCGGAGTGGCGGCGAATGTTCCCGCAGCCGCCGGGATTAAGAGCGTGGTGAATATTCCCGTCACCGTCGTGGCAAAGCTGGATGCCGATATCGGGGAACGAGTCATCCGCGAAGGGAAAGCGGATTTTATCGCGATGACGCGCCGCCTTCTGGCCGATCCGGACTATCCCAGGAAGATTGCGGAAGGACGTTTGGATGATATCCAGCCGTGCACCGGATGCGCGAACTGTCTTGGAAGCCGCCGGTGCAGAATCAACGGTCTGCTCGGAACACCCTATAACACTATTGAAAAGGCTCCAAAAAAGAAAAGGGTCCTTGTAATCGGCGGCGGGCCGGGTGGAATGTCCGCGGCCAGAGTTTCCGCAATCCGGGGCCATGATGTGACTCTCTATGAGAAGTCGACAATGCTCGGCGGTCTGCTGCCTGTTGCCTCTATTGTGAAGGGAAACCGGCCGGAAGATCTTTCGCTCATCATAAATTACTTTTCGCGGCAGCTGACAAAGCTTGGCGTCAAGGTCGAGCTTGGGAAAGAAGCGGACCTTGCCACGGTAGACAAGATAAAGCCGGATGTGGTTTTTCTCGCAACCGGCGGCACATCCACAGTTCCCAGAATCCCGGGCATCGACAGGCCGAATGTAGCCAACGGCGCTGCACTCCATAAACAGCTGAAGCTGGCTCTGAAATTTTTCAAGCCGGAGACGCTGGCAAAGCTGACCAGGTTCTATATGCCGATGGGGAAAAGGGTGGTGGTGATCGGCGGAGCAATTCAGGGTTGCGAGCTCGCGGAGTTTCTTGCAAAGCGGGGCAGGAAAGTCACCATCGTCGAATCCAAGTCGATGATCGGTGAAGGCATGGTCGATGCTCTGCTGTCGAACCTTTTGAAATGGTTTCAGAAAAAAGGAGTGACCCTGATCAGCGGCGTTAAGGAGTTTGTTGAAATCACGGATAAGGGATTGACCATAATCGCAAGTGACGGCAAAAGGCAGATTATTGAGGCGGATACCGTTGTGACGGCTCTGCCGCTGATGCCGAACAACGAGCTGATCGAGGGGCTCAAGACCAAAGTTCCTGAAGTCTACGCGATAGGGGATTGCAGAGAGCCGTTGCTGATGGCCGACGCCATCGGCACCGGCCTGCGCACCGCCAGAGAAATATGATTCGAGATTCGAGATTCGAGATTTAAGACTCCGGCATGCGATTATCGTATACCAATCTCGATTCAAAAGAGGAAGGGCCCCGAACCTGTGACTTTGATTTTAATCTCGAATTTCGAATCTCGAATTTCGAATCTCGAATTTCGAATCATGAGGGAAAGATGGGAAAGGCAGTATTCGAAGACCTGAAGATTGCGGCATTTAACTGGGCCATGGTCGGGCCGCTGACGCTGAAGTTTTTCGCAGATTACGGGGCGACCGTTGTCCGGGTGGAGACGAGTCTGCGCCCCTGTGTCACGAGGACGTCGGCGCCTTTCAAGGACAATGTCCCCGGCATCAACCGCAGCGGGTATTTCAATCACTTCAGCGCAAACATGATGAGCCTTTCGCTGAATATGAATACTCCCCAGGGTTTGAACGTGGCCAGGGATCTTATCGCATGGGCGGACGTGGTAATGGAAAACTTTACGCCGGGCGTCATGGATAAATGGGGGCTCGGATTCGAAGCGCTGAAGCAGATAAAGCCCGACATTATCATGGTTCGGCAGAACGGATTCGGGATTGAAGGGCCTTACAGGAATCTTGCGGCATTCGGAATGATCCTCGCAGCCATTGCGGGAATCCCCAACTACATCGGATGGCCGGATGGAGGACCTCTGCCGATCGGCGTGGGCGCCTATACCGACAGCATCAGCCCGCGCTTTGCTTCCGCCGCACTTATCGCTGCACTGGATTACCGGGAGAGAACAGGGAAGGGGCAGCTCATCGATCTGGCGCAGTTTGAAACGGCGCTCTACTTCCTTCTGCCGGGACTTCTCGATGCCGCCGCCAACAAACGGGAACCGGCCCGGAACGGCAATGCCGTTTCATATGCCGCTCCGCACAATGTGTACCCATGCAAGGGAAAGGAACGGTGGTGTACCATCGCCGTCACCGATGATGCTCAATGGGCGGCCCTGTGCAAGGTGATCGGCAAGCCGGATCTGGCAGCGGATCCGCGGTATGCAACTCTGCAGAACAGGAAAACGAACGAAGCGGCATTGGATGCCCTGATGGAAGCCTGGACGATCGATCATACGCCGGAAGAGGTAATGGCCGTATTGCAGTCGGCCGGTGTTCCCGCGGGAATCGTCGAAAATGCGGCGGACATTTTCCAGGACCCGCAGCTCCGCGAACGGGGTCTGTTCTGGCCGATGGAACACAGCGAAATAGGCATGTTCACCCACCTGGGATCGAGCATGGTCCTGTCCGAGACGCTGGCCAGGTCGTCCACGCCAAGCCCCTGCATCGGCGAACACAACGAATATGTTTTGACAAAAATCCTGGGCAAGACGGATGAAGAGTTTGTCGAGCTTCTTGCCGCAGGAGTGCTTGAATAATTTTTCGGAGGTCTCATCATGGAACTGGAGTTCATAAAATACGAGAAAGACAGACAAGTCGCATTCATTATGTTGAACCGGCCGGACAGGCTGAATGCAATCGGCCCGGAGATTTATCGCGACTGGACTGCGGCTTTAGACGAAGCGGAACAAGATGATGATGTGAAGGTGATTGTGTTCAAAGGTGCGGGGCGTGCCTTCAGCGCGGGCGCCGACCTGACGGGAGTGGGATACGTTTACGGCATGAAAGACCCGAAGCCCGGGGAGAGAGGAAAACAGCGCATCCCACTGAGAGTCAAATTCGAATTTGACCGGCGCGTCTTCCTGGATTTCCACAGAAGAATACTCTATTGCAAAAAGCTGACGATCGCGCAGCTGCATACCTATTGTCTCGGCATCGCATTCAATATCATCTCGTACTGCGACATGATCGTCGCCAGCGAGGACTGTCAGATGGGGCACGTCGAAGAGCGCCTCGGCCAGGGCGGCATGACACTCACACCCATGATGGTTCTTCGTTGCGGATTCACACGCGCGATGGAGCTCTGCCTGACCGGCAGACGATTCAACGGCATCAAGGCCGCGCAATACAACCTGATCAACAAAGCCGTGCCGGCCGACAAACTCGACGAAGAAGTCCGGAGCCTTGCGCACGGCCTTTGTATGCATCCCAAGGACGGCATTGCGGTCGGAAAGGCGATGCGGGAGATGATTTACGCAACGATGGGCATTGATCGCGGACTGGTCGATCACTACATCATGCATACTCTGCAGACCAACAGAGTGCTGGACGAGGGCGAAGTCAACTTCTTCAAAATGCGCCGCGACAAGGGCGTCCGCGAAGCCGCCCACGAGAAACACGACATGTTCAAAGTGTTGGACGATTTCGACAATTAGGGATAAGGTTTCCCGTTCGCCGTTTCCCGTTTCCCGTTAAAACAGGCTGGTTTTTAAACGGTAAACGGGCAACCGGAAACGGGGAACGGAGAATACCATGGATGCTGCTTATTCATTTGCCAGGAACTTCGCAGATACGAAGTATGAAAATCTGCCGCCCAAAGTGGTGGAGGCGACGAAGAAAGAGATACTGGACTTGCTGGGCGTAGCGCTGGGCGGAGCCTCGCAGCCGGGAGCAACGCATGTGTGCGAGCTTGTGAAGGAGTGGGGCGGCAAGGAGGAAAGCAGCCTCATCGGAAGCAAGCAGAAGGTGCCGGCTCCAAACGCGGCGCAGGCCAACGCCACGATGGCGCATTCTCTTGATTTCGATGATGTTCATGAAGCGGCCGTCATGCATCCGGGGATCGCTTCCATACCTGTTGCATTGGCTGTAGGCGAAGCGCAGGGAAATCTGAGCGGCAGGGAATTGATAACAAACACGGCACTGGGCGTTGACATGATGTGCCGCCTTGCCCTGGCAACCACTCCCGGCAAAAGCCCGGTCGACCTGGGATGGCACCTGACGTCTTTGTTCGGCTTCATGGGTTCTGCCGCAACGGCGGCCAGGGTGCTGCGACTGGACGAAGAAAAAATCGTTCATGCCATCGGGATCGGCTATCACCAATGCGGAGGCAATGGCCAATGCGTCAAGGATGGGGCATTGACAAAAAGGCTGGGACCCGGGTTTGCCGTCAAGGGCGGCATCACGGCAGCCCTCATGGCGAAAGCCGGGGTTACGGGAGCCAGGAATACTTTTGAAGGGGAATGGGGCTTTTACAGGCAATATGCGCACGGAGATTACAGTCGTGAGATTCTTTTGGCGGATCTTGGGAAACGCTTTGAAGGAATCAACGTCGCGATCAAGCCGTATCCATGCTGCCGTGGCGTGCATCCGGCCATTGATGCCGCTTTGGCCCTGACAGCCGAAGAGAATATCCGGAGCAAAGACATAAAGGAAATCGTTCTTTCCGTCACTGATGCGCACCTTCAGCTGCTGTGCCGGCCTTTGGAGGCGAAGTGTTCTCCAAGAAGCCCGGTGGATGCCCAGTTCAGCATTCCATGGGGAGTGGCGTCAGCCATCGTCGGCGGACGTGTGGGATTGAACGATTACACGGATAGCGCTATCAAAAATCCGGCAGTTCTGGAAGTCACGCAGAAGATGCGAGTGGAAGTGGACAACTCGCTCCACAAGCCCGGCCCGGAACCCACCCGCGTGAAGATCATTACGCATGACGGAAATGAGTTTGTAAAAGTGGAAGACAATCCTCTCGGCAGCCTCGAACGGCCGATGTCGTTTGACGACTGTGCTAGAAAATTCAGGGATTGCGCGAGGAGCCTTGATTCCAAGCGAGCAGAAAAAATTATCGAGCTGATCGGACATCTCGAGCGGCTGGACGATATTAGTGAAATAATCCATCTTCTAACATAAGCGTTTCCCGTTGCCGGTTCTCCGTTTCCGGCTAAAGACCAATTGCTTTCAGCGGGAAACGGGAAACCCGAAACGGGAAACGAAGCAAAATTCAAGGAGGCAGTGATATGGGCGATGCTTTAAAGGGGAAAGTGGCTTTTGTGACGGGAGCGGCTGCAAAACGGGGCATGGGAAGAGCGGTGGCGGTGCGTTTGGCCCAGGAAGGCGCTGATGTAATGGTGACCGACAAATTTGCTGCTCCCAAAAGCGCATGGGCCGGAGACGAGGGATGGGGCGGCCTGGCCGATGTTGTGAAGGAGATTGAAGCTCTTGGACAAAAAGCGGCCTATGCCGTCGCAGGCGTGGAAGATTCCCGGGAAGTTGAAGCTGCGGTAAAAGCGACCATCGACAAATTCGGCCGGATCGACATCCTTGTCAACTGCGCCGGAACGCGCGGCCCGGTAGGCGTTAGCATTGCCGACGGCGATGAGAAGGACTGGAAGCTGCTGTTCGATGTAAATGCTCTCGGGACGATGGTCGTTTCCAAATATGTCGCTAAGGAAATGATCCGCAGAAACCAGGGCGGGAAGATCGTGCATATTGCCTCTGCCGCGGGCAAGCTGGCCTGTCCCGGAAGCGCGGCCTATGCGGCTTCCAAGTGGGCCGTCATCGGGATTACGCAGGCCCTTGCCATGGAACTGGCGCCCTATAAGATCAATGTCAATTCAATCAATCCCGGTTTCTTCCCGACGAATCTGCGCGACGAGGATGCCACGCTCCATAGCAGGAAGAAGGGCATTTCGGTTGAGGAATTCCGGAAGGAGGAATACAAAATGCTGAGCGACATGGTTCCTCTGAAGCGGATGGGAACGGTCGAGGATATAGCAGATTTGATTTACTTCCTGGTCAGCGATCAATCGAAATACCTGACGGGGCAATCCATCAATATCACCGGCGGCACCACCCCATTGAATTAGCGGAGTGAGCCTGCGATTTGTAAGTCTAAACCCATGGTCTCGGCTTGTACGATCCTGACAATCCATGCCGTTCCGGCATGCCGTTAACATGGGATGATATATGACAAAGAGAAAATTTTTTTCGGGGTCGGAGTCGAATTGCAAATGATATCAAGTACGAACCCATTTGATATGCTCCATAGCTGAAAGCCGGCCCCGATCCATTGATAGCGGAGTACCTTTCCTTTATGCTGAGGATATAGGCGAAAATGTAGTAGGTAGTTTGACTGCTGATAGTATGCACAACCTGTATATCATAGGTGGTGAACCGGCAACACTTGTCAAACTTACAGCACAAGGCAAGCAGTTATTCCGTCGCAAATACTCAGAATTCCAAGCGGGGCAAATCTATCCGTCCAATGGTAAGGTATACGCCTTTGATAACGGGGACGGAAATAACAACCTCTATGTTCTGAATGCAGAAAATGGCCAGATAGAAAAAACTTTTAACAAGATCACCGAGAACCAAATCAATTCTTATTGTTTTGCGGATGGCAAGTTGATCGTACATGCTTTTGGATTTGGTGCTAAAAATGAAGTCGGAACAAAACTAAGATTTTCCGTCTTCGATTTGAACGGTAAGTTTGTCGGTGTAGCAGAAAATCCTTACAATATTTCTGCTTTCAATTACCCTGAGAAGTATCAGAAAGAATCGATGGTTTATCTCGGCAAATACAAGGCTGGATACATGTTTAATTATTGGGATGTCGATAACGGAAAGTATGTACTCATTTTGGTTGCTGGAGATGGTAAGATGCAAGCTTCAGCTGAAATACAGGAGGATGCTTTCGGTAAGATGCTTTATGGTGGCATACGGGAATTTTGGAGCTTGCACGGTAATTGGATTACAGTGCTGGGAAAGAAGGACAAGCAAGCGATTATAACCACGATAAAAATTGATAAGCATCTTAAAGCCGGGGCAGAGTTGGACCGACCTAAAACTGCTGATATCTTCGGGACGGGGTCGGACCGACGTAAAATCACTGATATCAGCCGGATCGCTCAATAATCCACCTGGTTTTTGGCCTTAGCCGCAATTTTCCCCCGGTCATTTTTGATTTTAAGCAATGCCCGGCGAAAAACCCGCCCCTTGCCCCCAGCTCGGGAAGCTCTGCTTTAACACTGAAAGAAATATTTTATAAACCTCGATCAATCGCCCGGATACATCTGTTGGCTGCTACAATAGAAATCAGCAGCTAAAAGATAAAACCTATGTCTATGGCGGAGCAGTTAAGCGAAAACTCGCATCAGGGGTTCGCGGCGGAAAACCCACCATGCATCGGGCTCGAATCCCATCTAAGCCGAAACCTGCATATACAATCAATGAGATGCTTTAATGGTGAAATGCAATGAAGAAATTCTACCCAATCACTATTAGTCTTTGCCTGCTCTGGGCCGTACATGCTAATCCTCAATATAATCGTGTTCATCAGCTTAGAGACGCATTCAATAAAGAGGGAAATGTCAATTCATTCGATTTGCTGCCTCTGGCCATTGATGCAGGAAAAGATGCAGTACCCTATTTAAAGCAAATGCTGTCATCCAAAGATAATGAGAAAATAGAGAGAGCCGCGGTTCTTCTTGGCTATATCGGCGGTGAAGAGGCTATCATTGCTTTAAAGGAAGCTCATAAATCTGAGTCTGAGGTATTCCATTGGGCACTTTGCAAGGCTGTTGCATCGAGAGGGAATAAGGAGGATGTTTCATTTTTGATTAAAGCATTACTTCCAGACGCTTCTCATGATTGGTGGGAATCTCGCCTGACTGCAGCATTCTCGCTGGGTATTTTACGTGCCAAGGATTCAGTACCTGCCTTAATTCGAGCTGCTAAAGAGGCAGGGGAAAGTGACTTGTATGGATTTGTTGCTGAGGAGGTAATCTCCTGGATTCAGAGTGAACAGGCATCACACATAGTCGGCGATATTAGCCAGCCTGAACGGGATATTTATTCTGCAATTTTTGCTAACGGCATCTTTGGTATACGAAATTTCATCAAGCTATTTGACTGCAATCTGCATGGCCAGTGGATCCGGCAACAAAACCTGTGGGCATTTCAGAAAGTGGATAGTGGCAGAAGAGAATACCCTGAAATTTCCTTCAATATTCATTTAAGCCCAGACGAAAACCGAGCTTTTGTCGTAATAGATCTTTTGCAGCAGCCCAATCAAGGCTACATATACAATTACGTTCTTCGGAAGATTGACTCAAATTGGAGGGTTTGGAATATTAGCCTTAGAGGGGGATACTGATGACGGGGCGGATTCAGACCGTCTATCGGGATACGGGACAGGCCCGGGCTCTTTTTCATTTTAAGAGATGAAAAATATTTTGCTTGGATGAGCGGAAAAGACAGAGTCTTTACCTATGACTTCTTTGTTTTTTGCAAAGAAGCTTTCCCCCTGAAAACAGCTGAAACCAATCGTGGCAAACAGAGAAGCTGAGTGCTGAAGGCCGAAGGCTGAAAGTGCGCGGCCGCAGCCAATGTCGCGTTTGGCTGCGGCCGCGGGCCGCGCCGGGAGAGATCGGCCGCCGACGGACATATTTCCCGGTCTTAAAGTTGTATCCGCATCCAGGAAAACATTCCTAATCTATTGTTACTCCCGGAGGGGGATTTTTCGGATACACCGGAGGTTTGCCGGTCAGGTTCACGCTCAAGGTATGAACTAATCTGTATTTGCCGTTTATCAGCCTGAATAAATGTGAATCCGGCATGCCGTTCTTGCTGTTGCCGAAACGGCAGAAGACATTGACGCAGCCCATTTGTTCATCAACAACGAAGGTCCGGTTTGTGATAGGCAGTTCTCCAAGAGGGTTAGGCACCCAGCATTTATCCTTTTCCAGGTTATCGGGGTTGGTATATGCGCCACCCTCCAGCCTGCTGCATGGGACGCCGCCAAACGGCAGGCGGATGTGTTTATCCATAAATATGAAATCAAAATACTGGTGGCCGGCGTCTATCAGTTCCTGTCTTCCGGGTCGGTCGTCAGGAGCAAGCATGGACCAGTCTTCGGCCTTTGAATATTTCAGATAATTATCGGCATTGAACAGCCAGTCATCATTGTCCGTAACCAGGCTGTCAATCTCTTTGACCTTTCCTTTGTCGACTTTCAGGCGGGTGCCGATAACATATTTATGCCCGCCTTCGGTGACTATTGCTTCTGTAAATGTCTTGCAGCGTCCCGTATCGTAAATGCTTAAATGATGTGCAATCGGCAACGGCGTATTCCATAAACCTTTGCCCTTATCGATTTCACTCATGTTTTCCCTGAATCTGACCTTATCGGCCAGGGCCATTTTCGAAAGATCGCCGGCTTTCTGGGCCGTTATATAGCTTTTTGTTGCGGCCATAAGCATTTCCCGGTTGCACTCACAATCCGGTTCGGGCGCATATTTAGGCACATCAACAGTCTTTCCGGTCAGGTTTACACTTAATGTGTGAATCCATCGATATCTGCCATTTTTTAATACAAATGTATGTGAATCAGGCATGCCCTCTGTGCTGTCGCCAAAGCGGCAAAATACGTTGACAGCGCCCAGTTCTTCATCAACCACAAAAGTCCTGTCTTCTACAAACATTTCTCCCAAAGGGGCGGGGATTTGACAGGTATCCCTGTTTTCATTTTTCTGATTGGTATAAATACCTCCTTCAAGGCGCGCGCAAGGAGTGCCCCAGGGGGCCCGTATGCCTTTATCAAGAAATATGAAATCAAAATACTGGTTGCCTGCATCGACCAGATCCTGTCGGCTGACGCGGTCATCCACATGAATAACGGGCCATTCCTCAGCCTTTGAATATTTAAGATATACTTCAGCATCAAACAGCCAGTCATCCTTGTCTGTCACCAGGCTGTCGATCTCGGTGACTTTGCCCTTATCAACCGTGAGGCGCGTCCCCAGAACATAAGGATGACGGCCCTCGGTAACGATTACTTCTGTAAAGGTCTTGCAGCGTGGAACATCATATATGCTGCGATGAAAGGCAATTGGCAGAGGCGTATTCCAGAGTCCCTTGTCTTTTGCGACTGCACTCATATTTTCTTTAAACTTCGCATCAGATGCGAGGGCCATTTTCGTAAGATCACCGGCTTTCTGGGCGGCAATGTAGCTTTCCGTAGCTTGTATCAATGTAGCCCGAGTGCATGCCCGGGAAGGCGGCGTATAAGCGAATGGATCAGGTTCCGCCTTCTGCTTGCTTGCCTGTTCGGCGGCCATTGCTTCTCCGGCGTTAGAGCTGCGGCCTGAATCTCCGAAGGCTCCAATGCCCAGAATTACACAACATAGCGAAATAAATATGTTCATTTTCAGCCTGATCATAATATCTCCATAATTTTGGTTGTGCCTGGTGTGCATAAAACGAAACCGGCAAAGCTACACATTGTGGAACCGCAACCATGGGCATCCGGGAAAAAGGACTGAGCTCTTGCCCACAGAAGCGGCGGAAACGGCGCTCCGGCTGGTTTTCGGACGAACACTTCGAGCGCTGGATCATCGCAATTTCCGGGAAACTAAAAGAATGAGAACGATTATAGGGAATCCGTTCCAGAAAGGAAAGGATGTTTGGCGAAGGGGGGATGGGGGTCGGACCGACCGATGTTTTTGAATACCAGCAGGATCCGCGGAAAAACCGCGTGATTTTTGCCCTTAGCCGCGATTTCCCCCCGGTCATTTTTAATTTTAATGAATTCCCGCAAAAATCCGCCCCCTGCTACCAGCTCGGGAACAAGCTTGAAAAATCTCGGTAAATATCACTCCGGCCGAGCCGGAGGCTTTAGTTTGTGAGCCGCTCAAAGCGGCAGGCCCTGTAAGGGCCGGGCAGCAAAGCCAGGGCTTGCGAGACTGTCTCAAAACTCAACAATGGGGTTGAAAGCCGTGGTGGCGATGACGCAATCTGCATAAGCAAAGATTTCCATGTGGGTCGCGGCTTCAGCCGCGACGCGCAATAAATCCCGTGTGTAAGAGATATTTATGCCTGATCTTCTGTTTGCACCAACATGTCGCGGCTGAAGCCGCGACCCACATGGTTCAAGGCATGCCTA
>JAFGIY010000116.1 GCA_016929335.1 Acidobacteriota bacterium
ACCTCACGCCTGCGGCGTGGATGATGTTGAAGTGATTAATTCCGGCAGGTGTTTAGATAATTACGTTTTGGGATGATCACTGACATTTAAACATTAATCTTGATATGGCCGCTAGTCCAAGCCCGTTTTTTAACAAAATAATACAGCTTGCATTGATTGAATTGGGTATTAAGGACGGTAAGGGGTTAGGCACAATTCACATTTACAATGCTGAAGAACATATGTTGGATCTTAAGGGCGATTATGGGCCCATTAAATATCTCGAAAAAGCTAAAAGGCATTCCGTTAGGCTCGGCCATGGAATTGTGTCCTGGGTTGTTTTAAGGCGGAGAGCCATTTTGATTCGAGATCTTACAAAATCACCTTTCAAAAGAATACATGTGCCTATTAATGATGATGTTAAAAGCGAATTAGCCGTTCCACTTGAGGCTAACGGAGAGCTTATTGGAGTAATGTGCCTTGAATGCACGGATAAAAATGCCTTTGAACCAGGCCATGTTCGGCTTTTGTGGCATGCCGCTAGAAGAGCTGCCCTAATTTATCAACTCCATCAACAAGTATCTATGAACAAACAACTACTGGAACTGTGCGTCAGCACTGGATTGGCCGCGAATACACACGCACCTTTGAATAAGGTGGCAGAATTAGCGCAACAATACCTGAAGGCAAGCTACTGTGATATTTGGCGCTATAATTCCGATGGTGATTATTTTGAAAAATGGGGAGCAAACTACAAAATAGATGCCCCGCCAGTGAGGAAAAGAGGTTGGACTGAATATGTGCAGCACTCTAAAAACCCAATATGGATTACAAAAATCAAAAACAAATTACAATATTCCGTTTTTCACTGGATAGACAACAAATGGATAGATAATCCCTCAATTGATGAATGTCCAAAAGAACTTAATGAAAAGTTGCTTGCAAAAAATCCCATAGGCGAGTTAGGTATACCAATAACAATGTTTGGAAATCCAGTTGGAGTAGCATGGATTAAGTATACGCGAGAGAGACTCGATTATCCCAAACCTGGCCTAATGGAACTAGCACTTGCCTTCGCGGCAACGGCGGGTCTAGTTCTAGATTCAATTCAACGTCACGAGATCGATCTTATTAGGAAAAAAAGAGTTGACATCGTGGCTGAAGGAATAGCTTCTGGTATAAGATCTAGGTGGAAACAATTCTCGAGTGGAAACTTGGATATTCATGTTGAATCACGGCCATTTCATTCATACCTTGGGGGCGATTTCTATGCTGGGAAAATAATCGATGAAAACACGTTTGGGATTCTGCTGCTTGATGGAGAAGGCCATGGAATTGAGGGATCGCTACATATGCTTCCGCTGATGGCGGCTTTTGAGGGTTTTGATACTTCATATTCCACTACTGATGTAATACACAAAATGATAACAGCTTCCGATAGGTTGGGAGTTCATGCAACAGCTGTATACTGCATATTTAGCCAAATTGGTGGCAATCAATGGTTGGCGGCGACCTGTGCCGGGCACCCTTCCCTAATCCATATTAGGAGGCAAAGTGGCGGAGGCTATAGCATGGATGCCTTTCCAAAGATGAACTTTGCTCCGCTCGGCTACGCCAAGATAATAAAAGAGCCTTTAAAGGAGGAAAATCTCTTGCTTAATTCCGGCGATTTTATCGTTGCCTTTACAGATGGGATCGCGTCGGAGGAGGAGAATGAGTTTTCGGTTGCAGTGTTACAGGGTCGTATTATGAAGGTTTTGGGACTATATCGGGATAAGACGACGGCTAGAAATATAGTTACGGCAATAATGCGAGAGGTCATAAACAGAGATAAAAAGGATCGATTAACGGACGATGCAACAGTGTTAGTTGTGAAAGTAATGTAGATTTAAGGGGGATGTGAAATACCAGGTAATCACCTATAATAACCCGGCATGATATTTTACTTAAGGACTGATTGTAGAATTTAATAATTGCATGCTCAGAATAACATCTGCGATGATCAACAGCTTTTTGCAGAGTCACAATAAATTGATTATTTGGGGATAATAGCTCTGATACATTCATGATAATGGATATTGGTCATATACAGCTTCAGTATAGGCGGCTAGAACGTCACCATTCTGCTGCACTTCAGACCAAGGATGACATTAGCTTTCTGGACCTGGCGCATGCGCTCCGGATTTGGACTGACATGAAACATGAAATCGACGCGTTAGTTCAATCCAAAGGTCATGCATTGAGGTTGGCGAATCCTTCCGCCACTCCAAAGCCGCTTAAGCGAATGCTAAAAGGAGGCAAATACCAATATATTCAGATTGCCAGTAGTATTGATAGCTCTCCGGTAAAGGTTCATAGGCTACTAATTTGTGAGGGACCCACGGCAAAAAAGGGGAAGGAGTGTATTGATCAGATGTTCAAAATCTCTCAGAGCAAATCTCCATCGGCAAAAGCATCCGATTTGTCCTACTCCGAGTGGCTTGGATCCGGTATTTATGAGGTCTCATCGGGTGATGAGAAGCATGGGCAGTTAAGACTATCGCGTGAAATACTTATAAAGCGAGTAGCAAATATGCTTGGTGCGAGCCATCCGTTGTGCGTAAACGACGATCAAGCCGCTGAAAACAGGTTTGATCCATATATTCGCGATTTACATGGTATACAGGTTGCGGATGGATATCCTGCGACCTTTTATCAGCTACTCGAAATTGCTGGTGATATTCTTACAGAGTTTAGATTTTTATTGGAGAACAAATAGCACTCCACTGGGCATGAAAGAGGCGCAGCGCCAGGGGAAACACTGTGGCCGACCGGCGAAAGAATTCGACATTGAGAAGGCAGCGGAGTTGCGGCAATCGGGCCTGTCCTGGCACAAGCTGGCCTCGGTAACAGGCGTTCCAATGCATCTCCTGCGAGCGAGGCTATCGACAGGCAACTCAAACGGGAACGGATGTACGCAACTGGATGTGAAAAGATCAAAGCTAGAAAAATGAGGAGCAAACATGAACGATCATGAACGTTTTCCCGCACATGAGGAGTTCATTAATAGCTTAAACTGATGAAGAACAGATTGATCTGGGAGCGATTATGGTTCATTTAGTCATAGATACATGTATCTGGATTGACCTATATAGAAATTTTCCGAAGCTTCTTCAAAAGATAACTCTTCTCCTTGATCAAAAGAAAATTTGCCTCATTCTCCCGGTGATTGTCATAGAAGAATGGAATAAACATAGAGATAAAATATTGGAAGAGCGAAGTCAATCCATCCGAGGAAAGATCAAGAATGCGAGGGAATTATCCAAATACCTTAATCCCGAACAAGCTGAAACGCTAAATGAAATGCTTGATAATCTGCAAGAAGATTTGATCAAGAAGGTTGCATTGGCTGGCATAGAGGAAATTGAGGATCTTTTTAAGCGCCCATCAACGATAATGTTGACAATATCTGATGAAGTAAAGATAAGAACGATTGATTTCGCTTTAGCCAAAAAAGCTCCTTTCCGAAACAAAAACAGCACGGCTGACGCGTTAATACTATTCAGTTCCGCTGAATACATCGCCGATAACGACATAAAGCAATCAATGTTTGTTTCTATCAATACTGATGATTTCAGCTCATCTGCGGACAAAGAACAAATCAGTGAAGATCTCAAAGAATTGCTTGAAAAATGTGGAATGAAGTATTTCACGAATATCGGACTAGCTATTAACACGGTTCAGGCTGACTTAGTAAGCGAGGATACTATTCAGCAAGTCGAAACTAAGAAGGCGGCCGAGGAAATCGGGCGGCGTTTGGTGGAATCACTGGGATCCATCGGGAGTCTATCGGCTATTGATGAAATAGCCCGGAAAAATCAGCAGTTGATGGAGAGCCTCGGGAAAGCAGGAGGACTTTCATCCATTTCTGAAAGTGCGAAAGCGGCTGAGACAATCGGGCGGCATTTGGCGGAATCACTAGCATCCATCGGGAGTCTATCGGCTATTGATGAAATAGCCCGGAGAATGCGGGAATATGATCACTTAATGAGGGATATCAGGACAGCTGGAGGATTGACTGACATGACTGAGCCATTCAAGACAGCCGATGAAAGAATTCCCGAAATTATTGGAGAGGAATTCACAGTGCCTGACAATCAGGAACATGTTTCCGAAACCGACCGGAACGAAGTTGAATCACCCGATGATATTAAGACAGACAAATAATCTGCCAAACCAAATGACACATAATAAATCGGATGATCTGATTGTCCGAGATTCAGCCAGAATCCATGGATGAAGGTAATCAGATTTCAATGCCGACCCGCATTCTCCCTCTATGGACTGCTATAAAGAAGGCACTGTTTTTATTGTTTATTATCGGGTGAAGCAACCATTAAAGACTGACCCATAAGACGGAATTCTCGTTCCGGGATGCAATGTTGAAAAGCTGATTCTAGAATGGTGGCAAATTCGTCGAATTTCAGCACATCTCAGAATGCTTCGAGCGACCGGAAACGCGCGCCAGTCGCCCTTATGAGCACTTCTAAGCATCTTCCAATTTGCGCTGCCAGCCTCTCTCAATCAATAAGTGCTAATGGAATTCCTCCGTGGACAAGCTTCACGTATCGGTCTGTGACCCCATAGAACATATGATCCTCCGTTTGGGAAAGATTTTGCAAGTCGACAATTGGGGGAATTAAGATAAGTATTTTCTGGCGCAAATAATTATTGCTCGTTACAATAAAAGAAGGTTAATAAGCCTTCCATGAGGAGCAAATAATATGAGATCCCGAATCGCTGATTGGGCATCCATCATTGGATGCTTGGTTACTGTTGGGACTACTTTTGGGGCTTTCTTCGGGCGCCTGGATAAGATACAGGCAAATTATTCTGGAAGTGCCAATAAGCTTATTGCATTTTCCCTCGCAATGGTGATCACTACTTGGTCTTTTCTTTTTCTGTCCTTGATCCGTCTTTTTCGCAAATTCGCAGAGTCGTACAGTGATCTGAGCTTGGCTCTTTACTTTGTTGCAGGCATGTTGGGGCTTGGGATATTCATCGCCTTCGAAATCCTGATTCTTGACATTCTTCTGCCCACACATTTGAACGGTGTGCCCTGCTTTTTATGGATTGGAATTCCTGCCTTGCTGTGGCTTTTTCTGGGGACGTTTGCCATGTTGGCCAGTGAGAGTCATACCAGGATGTAGGAAGCATTTTCGTCGAGCCGGTGGCAAGGTGTTTTTCTACAATCGGATCTAGGCTAATATTCAACAAAAGGACAGATTGTTGAATTAGACTTCGGATTAGCAGAGAATGAGGGCATCTTTGTTTTTTGCTTCGACGGATGAATAAAATGATCGACAATGCAAAGCTCACTTCTATCCTTTTGGCTGCCCGGGCGCAAGCATGGTTTGAAGCATTTGTGGTTGTTGAATCCCTTCCGCCGTTTAATCCTCAGTGGATTGATGGGTTTGTGCTTCCTCCGAAACCAGGAATGTTTGTGTATACTCGGCTAGGAAGAGGCCCGCTACAACACCGGATCGGCAATTCTGCTTTTATGTACTTCGATAATGGCGAAGTAGAATACCCGATTTTTAACCATCCAAGCACTGGCCCCAGAGGGGCTGGGCTTAATGGTGGCAAAACCGATCAGCTCATGATAGTGGACGAACGAGTTGCGATATTTTCGGTTGAAGTAATCGTCGCTGTGCCGGCAGCAAGAGAATTATTCGATAAAGCATTTGAAGGAACTCCTGACGATGCAGCGGCAAATCCAGTTCTAAATTCTGCCAAATCTGCCCTCGACACGATAGCGGGTTCATTTGCCCTTTACCAGTACCCGCTTGTATGGAAACACCTTGCCGAACGTAGCACTTATACCTTTGTGGATATTGAAGGACCAAAGGCTACCCGGTCGTTCGGCCCACAACAGATGGATAACTTTATTCCCTTCAAGTTAGAGGCTTCCTGCAAAGTTACCAATGGCCAATTAAGTGATAATCTCATTGCGGAAATTGGGACGGTTTTGGAAAAGGCCGAGAAGATGCCACTAATATTTCTTAAAGATTCGATGTGGCACTCTGATATAAGGACCCGCTTTCTGCTTCAGTTCTGGATTATCGAATATTTTGCCGAACGCTGTGGTAAAAGCGGGGGCGTTAGCTATGAACTGCGTGGATTTGTCAAGAAACTGGAAGATCTGGTTGCGGCACATATGCCGGAAAATCTAGAACTCTTCCGGTCCCAAAAAGGCGAGCTTACACGAACAGCTTTGGCGCAGAAAGTAAAGGCATGCTTTGAGCATTTCCGGATTAAATACGACGATACTCTTTTCAAAAAGGCCAAGCGCGTCCGGGACGCTCTATCGCATGGCAGTTCATACAAAAACGCAGACCTAATCGCTATGGAGCATTACACTCGGGAAATAGCCCGTTACCTGCTTCAGCGTGATCTTGAATTCAAGGGCATCTTCTTAGATAAATCATTCAAGGACCGTCATGAATTACCAATGATCGTGCCCATGTTTGCGCACTCCACGGAGGAAGAAAAGACCGCAAAATTTGAGTTTCCTTGAAGTATCACTGCCGTACCGCAGCGATAGTCGCTATGATTTTGCTATAGTCACGAAGCAATCGGGATGTAAATCCTTATCTTCTCATGTTTTGAAGGGATCGTAACAATTCTCGCCATCCTCGAGCGGCTGCCGTAAAACATCGAGCACATGGCGGTGGAATTCCGGCAGCTCATCCAGAAACAGCACGCCGTTATGTGCCAGACTTACTTCACCGGGTCTCGGCATGGTTCCGCCGCCGATGAGTCCCGCATCTGAAATCGTATGATGGGGAGCCCGGAAGGGACGCGCCGCAATTAATCGTGTCCCTTCGGCAAGGGTGTGTAGCCTAATTTCTCGCTGATTTTTTCAGATTTCCTGCGCGGATATTTGCTGAGCGCCGGCTTC
>JAFGIY010000117.1 GCA_016929335.1 Acidobacteriota bacterium
GAAGCCGGCGCTCAGCAAATATCCGCGCAGGAAATCTGAAAAAATCAGCGAGAAATTAGGCTACACACCCTTGCCGAAGGGACACGAATGTCCGCGATGGCGTCACCGGAAATGCCGCTGTCAGCGCTGCGCCCGCCGGCGCCGGATACTGATAAAACACGATATCCTGCAGCCGCTCCTGCAGGATGACGGGGTCGCCGGATTTCAGGCTATGCTTGCAGAAAAACTACTTTGACGATGGATTTGATGATTTTTTAGGTTTTTGTTTTGCCCGCTTCGGCGCCGGCTGGGGCAATTGTGGGACATACATACCATTCTGAAGCTTGAATATGGTCGTATCCTCCCTGTAATCCCATCCTAAAACGCGAATATCCTTTGGCCCCTCTTCCATCGGGCTGCTGAATGAGATATCAATACCGGTGATAGGACACGCGCCATCTTCTTCTTTAAAGGGCAGCGTAGAGTTATCGCACTTGCGTTGACGGGATATTTCTCGGCCGTCTTTATCGAATATAGTCCAGATCGGATAAGAGACATTGCCTCCGGTTTCCCCTTCAAAAACAATCTCTTCCCATCCGTCCCCATTGACATCCAGGTAGTAGTTGCGCCCATGGGCAGTAAATAAACATGAATCCCAAAGCACTATAAATTTACCATCCCGCATTTCCCCACGGATCTGTCTGCCGATTGAGCTGCCATAATCCGGCACCTGTTCAATCACTTGCTGCATCAGCAGCATAATGGACTCCGGCGCATCCGGGTGGAGTTTTACTCTGGAAAAAAATAAGTCAAATTCGAGCCGTAACTCTTCGGTATTATAACGCCTGTCATCATCCGAAGTATCAGAGGTCCATAAAGGAATCATTCTTGTTTGTCTAAATACTTCTTTGGCAATCATTTTTTGCTCTTCTTCCGTAAAATTGCCCCTTTTCTCAGGATTGATCCTGGGCACTATTTGAATACACCTCCATTCCGGTACTCGCCCGCCGGGAAAGATTGTGGGTTTTGATTTAAAATGATCTTCATCGATAATATAGGCCCAATCCGCAGTCTCGTATAAACGAAGATCCTTTTCTTTGAGAACAGAGATTAGCTCTTCCCGGGTTTTCGGATACCTATCAATTTTAATATATCTTATCCAGGGAGCTCTTACGGCAATCTTCCCAGTTATGTTAGATACGCATTCCAGCAATCGATCCACATTTGTATATCCGTGATTCACAACATTGGATTGCTCTTTCGTAACTATCTCAACCATCGAGATATGTAGAACCCAGAAGGAACATAGCAATATATGGACGACACGATGATTAGTTCGGGCCATAATTATTCATTCCGTTCTGAACAATTGTCCCTTTGAAGTATTCCTTTTTCTTCTTATTATATTCTCGCACGATGCCAATCCATTGCATTCCCCATTTTGCTTCTGTACAATCTTCCAAACCACAGACTGGAACAATATTGCGTTTTAGCGTTGCGCGATGAAACCCTGCCGCTAAATTGAAATTGGCATCCATCTTGTTTGGATCTGTCGCATTCGGATTTGGAAGAGTCAACAAATTGTAGATTTCCTGGTCCTTCATCGCCGGATCTAAGATACTTTTCAACACTGTTCCCCTTTCAGTATTGTCAAAAGCATTCAGCGTAAGTTGAAGAAATCCATAGGAAGAAGAAGCATAGGGCTGCGCGGTAATAACCCTGTAACGTGGATCACGCGGTTCAAGGCCATTGGGACCATCCCTGAATTCAACATGGGTATCATAAGCCGCCCAAGTTGTTAAAAACGCTTTTCTCTTTGCTCTATTAGCCTTCAACCAATCAAACAGTTTTTCGCCAGGATTGTAGTCCAGCTTTTGCTGGGTCCTTATCATGCTGCTGTTCAAATCAGGTCTGACTCCTTCTTTGGCAAAATCACCAGTAGCTATCGTAAGTACGGTCTGTATTCCACGGTTATCTGCTACCTGATAACCCACCGGCCAATGTTCAACAATCAGCTTTTGGTTTTGCTGAAGGGGCATCCCAATTTTCACTATCGCATCGGAATAATCCACACTGAATTCATCGGCATTTAATGCTGAAATGCCCTGGGCTACCCTATCATTAGGAGCACCTTCCATCGTCCCGGCCTTTTGCCAGGTTGTTTCTCCTCGCACTAATTTCAAAAATGGGCCACTGCCACATTTCTCCTGCGCTATGGAAACAATGCATGTTTTGACGAAAGGTTGTGCTTCTTTTCGAGGATCATTCTGCAATTCATCAAGAACCTTGCCAACAGTTCTCTTGATCATATAATTTAGTGGGTTTGCTGAGTTTTGCCCCAGCTTAAATTCCTTTCGCGTTGGATTTGCTGCATCGAAAGGAAATGGCTCAGATATTTTGGCATCATTCATGTCCTTTGAATTTGGACGATATGATGCAAGGACAGTGTCCCCAAGCATATATAAATTCCAGGGGCTCATTTTGTTTTTCTCCACTCCATCATAATATGCACTTGGAATATTTCCATCTCCTGATAATTCTTTGAGATTTAGTGATGTGAATTCATACCTATAATTTGATTTATAGAAGGCGCTCTCATGAAGCGCCTGACTCTTGAGTATTTGCGGAGGAATACTCCAGCGATCCGCAGCTAGATTTATAGCGTTGTCGTAATCATTATCCACGTTGCCTAGCTTCCGGCTCATTACCACAACCGACTGAGTATATTCCTTATTATTGACCACAGCCTTAAGTGTCGCCTTTCTTTTCGTGCCGTTAGTATCTCCCGGGCGAAGAGACAAGGCCGTACCACGGACATATGTTCTCGCCTTATTATTCACACGCTCCCGCTCGATTTGGACCAGTGGAAAATCATATGTATTTTTGCCTGCATCGCTAATCGATATCGCAACCTCAGAAGCCTCCTCATATTCCTTATATTCTGTTTTGTCGGCTTCCTTCTCGGTCAGAATTGCATAGTCCTTTTCTTTGGTCCCTTTATAGACCTTAAATTCCAGAGTTCCGCCAAATGGTATCTCCGGCTCATATTGAGGCTTTGAAAGCTTATTGTTGCTTTTACTGTTCTCAGATAAGAATTTAAAATAATACTCAAAACGATGAGTTATAAACTCCGGTATCATTGCTTCCGCCCTGATGAGCTGGAGAGCTTTTCCCAAATCGGTCTCCGATTCAGCATTTCCCAAAGTGGCAATAGCACTGAAATTCTGTAGTTCCGCCTCGTAATTCACATCGGTCGGATCATTGGTTCGGCGAAACACGACCTTGGTACCTTGCAAAATGTTGCCCTGGAATACGAGCTTTTGTGGAATATTCTGCTGTGCACTTTCATATTTTAGTGTCTGCTTTAATTTCCCCTTACTGGACGTGATTCCAAGTTCCTCTTTTCTATATCGCGTAACTGATTCTGCCTCTTTGGGATCTACACCAGGATCTATTGAAGTGATAACAAAGTCGGAATCACCCGCATCGCCCGGTTCCACAGGACGAACCAAGTTTGGCCTTGGAAAATGTATTTGAGTAGATAGGCTCATGCCATCATCCGAAAGAACAGCTGCAAATATATCATCCGCGTTTGCGGCAAATGGTATCGGAATCTGGGCACGAAGAAAGGTTTCATCAAGTACCTCCGTCGGAAGAATCACTCCGGGAGTATCTCCCCGGCCCAACACAATTCTCATGCCCTCAATAAAGCCATCACCCGTTAAGGTAATAGTTTCGGGTCTCAGCATTTCCTGCTCTTGGACATCTATTCGCTCTAATAAAACGCTTGTTAGAGTTCCTAGAAGAGGCAACGCAGAATCAAATATTAGCAGTGGCATTGAATGCTCATCATAATCACCGCCGACAAAACCCACCTCGAGAAATCCGGCCTGGGACAGCATTGACGCTGGAATTGTAAATTGAGCCGTATTATTCGCAGCTTCCGTCACCGGAATTCCAAGCCAAATTGAATCCAATCCGCGCACAAAAATTTGCGTCGGAGGCTCGGCAAATGTACCAAATATTATCACTGCTGTATCATTTGATCCCTGATGGATTTTGCTCGGAGATAAGGAATCCAAAACAACAGATCCATCCTTCAATCCGGCGCTATTGTTATTTAATGGATCATCTTCATCACCTAAATCGCTCTCCTGATCAGTATCAATATAATCCTCAGCATTCAACGTCATTGACATTGGACCTATTTGAGATCCATCGGGAGCAATTAGCGTAACTTCAACGGCTTGCGGCGGAGCTTCCATTCGCTTGCCCGCAGGGAACGTTATTGTATGAAGTCCAAGTTCCAGATCGCCAAGCTCGATCGAGGCCACTTCAGAATCATCTTTAAATAACTTAAGGCGAGAATTCTTGAAATCTTCCTTCCGGCCACTTAAAAATACCTCTACCTCAACTGGATTTATCGTATTTCCTGATTCGTCTACTCGTATAACAGCTGGAGTTACGTTGAGGATTTTTGCCGTTGATTCGGATGCAGCCAGGTTAACACCTATTAGATTGGGATCCGCTGCTACTATAATCCTTACATCGGAAACGGCCAATCGGCCGCCGAAGTCGTCGATTTCGCCGGATACTACCGGGTGGGTTGGATCGGTCAGGCTGACCATGATGGCGTGGTCGTTGGTGCCGACGAAAACGGTTCCTCCAAGGATCGTTGCGCTTTTGCCATAGGCATCGAGAGCGACAAATCCAATCGGGATCGGCTGGCGCGGATTCGTCATGTCAAACACCACCAGCACATTGCCTACTGGGCTCTGGCCGCCGTTGCCATCGGCTACTGTGCCCGTGCCCGTCACTACCGCTATTTGCTTGTCACCAACTGTCCCCGTCGTCACCGATGCGCCGCTCGTCAATGTTCCCGCTTCCGTACTGATTGATTCAGCGGCATACAATATTGCCGAGGATCCGGGCAGCTGGGGATTGGCCACTATCAGCGGGGCTACGCGGCTGCCTGTCGCCAGCACCAAGGCCTGCGACGATCCATCCAGGATAAAATCTCCTGCAGCTATCCCCGCCAGCGGGATGTTTGGCCATCCTCCGGCGCTTACCGGGATCGTGTTTGTTATTGATCCCCGGTAGGCTCCCGTCTGCGAACTCACCAGCTGCGTGATGGCTCCCGACGTTCCCACCTGGCTGATCATCGTCTGGAATTCATCTATCGCTATTCCGACGTCTATTACCTGTATCCCC
>JAFGIY010000018.1 GCA_016929335.1 Acidobacteriota bacterium
AGCCAACCCTGGGTATGAATTGCCATTGCCCTCAACCCTGAAGGGGTTGAGCGAGCACGCAACCCTTTCAGGGTTGATTTCTTGCACGATTCCTCCCAGGGTTGACCGCAAAAAGCGCGGCTTCGCTCCTTGCCGAACGACATCCAAACGGAATATAAAGAAATATTTCCAGCAGGGCCGGGCATAGCGACATGGAGGATGATGCTGCGCCGTCCTGCAATGCGCCCGGACTGCACCAGCAAATATACCACTATGCCGGGCAGCTTCGCTCTGTTTTGATAGACGCAGACAAAAATCCGATATGATCCGATAATTGTCTATACGCTCCATATCATAGCGCACTTTGGATTTTTAATATTCTTTGAGTCTTGGAGTCTTCGGGTCTTTGAGTTACATTAACGACGCAGGTTTCCGTAAGACAGACAACCAAAGGAGCAGCTATGATTAAAAGAAACGCCATCGTGATTTTATCTCTGATTCTTGTCATCGGCTTCAGCAGCATCTCAAAAGCCGCAGCTTCACCGGCTGCAGCCTGCGATCGCGAATGTCTCCGCGGGTTCATCACGAAATACCTGGATGCCATGCTCGCGCATAAACCGGATTCCCTGCCTGTTGCCGCAAACGTTCGGTTCACAGAAGACTGTAAGGAATTGAAGCTGGGGGAAGGCCTCTGGAAGAATATCTCCCGCCTGACCGACTACCGCCGGGACATTCTGGATGTGCGTGAAGGCGTAGCCGTTTCGTTCCTTGTCGTCGAGGAAAACAATTTGCCGGTTCTGTTCGTCATGAGGCTAAAGATTGTCGACAACAAAATTTCCGAAATCGAAACTACAGCCGTCCGGAACAAGAAGGAAGGGATGCTTTTCAATACGGAAAATCTCAAAACGGCCAGCAAGACGATGCTCTATGTGCCAACCGGTGAAGAACGCGTTTCGCGTGAAGATGCTATTAAAATGGCTTTGACCTATCCCGCCGGACTTAAAGTCGGCAGCTTCGTAAAAGTCGACTCGCCAATGGCCGACGACGCCTACCGCTTCGAAAACGGCCAGCTCATGGCCGGGCCCGGTTGCACGTTTTTTAAGGGCTGCGACAACATGAAGAAACAGTTCATTCCGACTCTGTCGCAGATCACACACCGGGTCATAGCGGTGGACGAGGAACTCGGCATCGTTGCCGTCCGCATGAACTTCGGCGCCGGTTCGACATTCGAAGGCAGCGGCGTCCTGGATGTATGGCACTCCTTCAAGATTTATGGCGGTCTGATGCGTGCCGCAGAGGCTTATTGCGAAATCGTCCCCGCCGGCACTCCGTTCGGATGGGAATAAAATATATAACGCCGCGGATTTCACGGATTAAAGAAATATTTTCATCCGTAAAATCCGTGGCGTTTTTTTTGAAGCCTCGATGAGCAAATTCTCGGCTTGGATTTCCATTGTCTTACTCATCTTTCCGGCGGCGCTGTTCGGGCAGGAGGAACCACAACAGCCGAAGTTCGGCGTGCAGGTTAATCTTGTATCGTTGGATGTGGAAGTTCTTGACCGGGAGGGGAACCTGATTCAAGGGCTGGCCCGGTCGGACTTTATTTTGGAAGAGAACGGCAAGCAGAAGGAGATCACCAATTTTTCTTTATCTACGGACCGCCCGCTCAGCCTGGCAACAGTGCTGGATACAAGCTCTATTACCACCGGGCAACTGGGCATCTGCAAGGAGTTTCTTCTTCTCTTTTTTCACAAGCTCGATCACGCCGACGAAATCTGTCTATACTCGTTTGATGCAAGAGACGCATACCTGGAGCAGGATTTGACTGCGGACCGCCCGCTTCTCATGCGCGCGCTGGAGAATATCGGTGTGCCGTCGAAAAGGCCGTCGGGAATCCTGATCGATCTGTTCGACACACAACCTATGACGGGTCTTGCGATCGACCGGGCACTTCTGAAGCTCAGGGAGGGCCGCAATCCCAAAAAGGTTTTGCTGCTCATTTCCAATCGCTTCCGGGGACTCGGACCGGCGACCGTTGAACACGTGCAACAATCCGGGCATACGCTGGCTACTCTCGCTTTTCCTCATAAAGCGACGATGATAGTCTCGCTTGGCGGAGATGAGATCAGCTCCCGCCAGCTTCAGAAGCAATCCGGCGGGCGGCGATTTTCAATCAAGACAAAGGACATCGCGCGGCTTGGCCAACAGGTTGTTTCTTCTTTGAAGAATTACTATTCAATCGGCTACCTGACGGAAATCAAAGCCGGCGATAAAAAGTCGAGAAAGATCCGAATCCGTATCCCCGGGCACAAATGCGCCATCCATTTCCGCCGCACCTACATCCCCGACTAAGCCACGAATTGCACGAATGAATTCGTGTAATTCGTGGCCTCAGGATTTCCGGATTTCGGAAAGGATCGCTTCGCCGTACTGCTCCAGTTTTTTCGCGCCGATGCCGGAGACGCGGAGCAGTGCTTCGGGAGAATCCGGACGCCGCCTTGCCAGGTCCCTCAACGTCACGTCATTGAATATAATGTACGCAGGCACCGACCGCTGCTGCGCCAGCTTGCGCCGCAGCAGGCGCAGCCGTTCGAACAAATCCTCATCAACGCCCTCCCAGGAGTCCTTCACTGCCGGAGGCTTCGGAGCAGGCTTCTTCTTCGGCGGCTCGAGCAGCAGCGGCTCTTCCAGTCCTTTCAATACGCGCCGTCCTTTTTCCGCAACTTTCAGCACATTGAATTCGCCCGCCCTCTCGAGACATCCCTGCTCCGTGAGTTGCTCGATCCAATCTCTTACGATCGACCGGGACACGTCCTTAAGTAGGCCGTACGTGCTCAACGCGTCATGCCTGTTGGCCAGTATCCTTTCCTCGCGGGAGCCCGTCAGCACAGCGGCCGTATATTCCGCTCCGAATCGCTCCCCCTGTCGAATCACGCTGGACAGAATTTTCTGCGCCACTACCAGAGCGTCCGCCACGCCTTGCACTTCTCCCATGCAGATATCGCACGCCTGACAGCTTTCTTTTCCCAGCTGCTGGCCGAAATAGGCGAGGAGAGTCCGATGCCGGCAGGCCACGCTGCTGCAATAGCGGTACATCTGTCCCAGTTTGGCCTTGCCGATATCGAGCGACTGGGACTCCGATTCTTCCAGGATGCGCTTCCATATCAGATAATCGGATCCCGAATAGAAAAGCAGGCATTCCGCTTCCAGCCCGTCGCGGCCGGCGCGCCCGCTCTCCTGCTGATAATGCTCCAGCGATTTGGGCATAGCGGCATGAATGACATACCGCACATTGGATTTGTCGATGCCCATGCCGAAGGCAACCGTCGCAACGATGAGATCCACCTCCTCTTCGATAAACAGATCCTGGCTCCGCTTTCTCTCTTCATCCGGCATGCCCGCATGATACGGAGCAACCCGATATCCATGCTCAGTCAGAGCCTCCGTCATTTCATCCACATCCGTACGCCGGATACAGTAAATGATGCCCGACTCGCCTTTATGCCGGTCCAGCACCTCGCAGATCTGCTTCAGCGCATTGGTCCGCCGGCGCACGCGGTACAGAAGATTGGGACGGTCAAACCGGCCGACCAGAATTTCCGGAGAATTCAGCCGAAGCTGTTCCACAATATCGCGCCGCACCATTTCGGTTGCCGTTGCCGTATATGCGCCGATAGGCACGCCCGGCAGAGCGTCCCGCAAAACGCGCAGCTGTCGGTATTCCGGCCGGAAATCGTGTCCCCACATGCTGACGCAATGCGCTTCATCAATGGCGACGGAAGAAATTCCGTTGTTCCTGACAAAATCCAGGAATCCCTGCATCAGGAGCCGCTCCGGAGATACATAGAGAAGCTTCAGCCGGCGCTCCCGCAGTCTGTCGAAGACGCCGTTTCTCTCCGGATGCGACAGGCTGCTGTCGAGACGGCCGGCTGCAATGCCGTTATCCAGCAGCGAATCGATCTGGTCTTTCATGAGGGAAATCAGCGGCGAGACGACGAGGGTCAGATGGGGAAGCAGCAGCGCGGGCGCCTGGAAACAGAGCGACTTCCCTCCCCCCGTGGGCAGGACAACGACGGAGTCGCGTCCGCTTCCGACACATTCCATCGCCTGTTTCTGAAGCGGAAGGAATGTGTCAAATCCCCAGTACTTCCGTAAAACTTCTTCGATGCTCCCTTCCATCCGAACCGGTTCCCTCCCGATATACTGTTATTCAAAGACTATAAATGAGGGAACCGTATTTTTGAGCAATAATTATTGCGCTCGAAATGAACTCAAAGGCTCGAAGAGTTGATTTATCTGTAAACGATTACTTCCAGCAACAGATCCTGGTAGTTGCGATAACCATCCCATGTATCGATCACTCGAATGATTCGGGCTTTGGCATAATTTCCCAGATCCGTGCGGATGGCAAAAGCCTGAAATTCCACCGCGGTGCTTATATCCAGTTCATTCGAAGAATAATCCGTCCGAGCCTTCAAATCGGGGAGAGATATCGCGTCAAATTGAGCGTCATTTCGTATTCCCAGGGAAACGATTCCGGAAAAATTTACCGGTTTAAAGAACCGATCTTCGGTATCAGGAGCGTCGTACCAATATTCCAGATCCCACGAATATGCTTCAGTCCCGCCGGTGGTCCGATAGAAATCCGATGTAAATCCGTCAATATCGATCGGCATATATGCATCTTCATCCGTTGATGCCTGCAATAGAACCATATAGCTGTTTCGTCTCAGAGCCTCTTTGTCGACCGGAACAAGAAGCGTATATTCCTGATTGAAGTCCGCGGCCCTTGTCTGCCGCAGACTGAGCAATACGAAGGGTCTCTCACCGACAATTTCTACCATTCCACTAAACGATTGAAGCCCATAGAATAAATCCTGCTCATGGTCCAGAAATGCCGTTCGCTGTTGCCCGGCTGCCAGAGTTATGGTTTTCTTGGTCTGATAGAGATTCCCATTCGAATCATACAAGGCCAGCTCAATTGTATTGGAAACGTCGGCCGCGTTGACGATCGCCACCGCGGAATAAATGCCCTGCGTGCTGTTTATCTCAACCGGGGCGGCTACCACGGCCGTCGGCTCCCGCACAGGGATGCTGACGTTTTCCGTGATGCCATTTTCGTTCGAGAACTGGTAAAACACCGAAATTCCCAGAACATAATCTTCCGAGTAATCAGAGTTGCCCTCTTCTTCGTCGTAAAGAACCGCATATCCGTTCTTGCCGGAGCTTCCTCCTATAGCCTGGAATTGGAGCGTCTGTCTGGCGCCAATCGATAAAGTGAAGCTATGGCCGGTCCCTTGATTTGTCTCCAGGCTCCACGGACTTCCGTTATCGTCATAGAAAGCCAGCCGCATGTTTGTAATGTCTTGATCGGAGCTTACATTGATAAGGTCGAATTTCGTAATCCATCCCCCGCCGGCTACAACCTGCGGAATGATTTTGTCGCCGCGCGAAAATCCCATCCGGACGACACCGGGAAAAAGGACAAGACAGAGCGCCAACTTCACCAGGTTTTTCAAGATAACCTCCCTAAAATTCATCACTCTATAAGATGGCAAACCTCAACCATTCGAGCACACATATTCTTACTCAATACGTTCATCTGTGAATATGGGGACGACTGAACGGCCGTTTTCTTCCGGCTAAAGCTTCCCGGACGAATTCTCTATTTCTTTGCAGAGCTTTTCTATGCCCTTCGCCACGGATCCAAAGGAGTGCTGCTTGTAACTATCGACCGAAATGGTCGAGGTGGAAGTCATGGAATACATGTCCGTCAGCTGGCGGTTGAGATCGAGCGCCATCTCTCGCAGCTTGCCGATCGATTCGAGGCTGAGTGCGTCGAAATCGCTTCCTTCAAGAACATCTGTTTTTTCGCGAATATCAATAAGCTCCAGCGTCCGGTTTTGCCGGATCTGTTTGGCCATATTCCGGATCGCCTGTGACTTGGCAATGATGTCCTCCCTGTCAACAGGTTTTCCTGCATGGGAATCTCTCAACATGATTTCAAGCTGGTCCACCATCTTCAGCATTTCGGTGCTGATGAACATCGGCTGGCGCAGGGTGATTTTCAACAACGCCGGCGTCATGAGCGGTTCGCGATTATTGTAAAATCGGGATAAATACATCGGATTCAGATTGTAGTAGTTGCGCAGGTAGTAGAAGTAATCATTCCAGGCGTTGTAATAATCGTAGCTGTAGAAAGACGTTCTCTGGAGATCCGGGCTTGCCCCCCCGGAATTGAAGCTTGGCCTGGAATCAAATGCCCGGTTGCCTATTGGAGCCGGCGTGTAGGATCCGCTCGTAGAGCTGTAACTGGATCCTGAACCATACGTATAGTTTGGAGATGATGTTGAATTGGTCGAGCCGATGGGAATTGCTCTGCCTGCATCCGACCCCCCGCTCGAGGCGCCACGCTCCTGGGCGGCAAGCGGAAGCGCTGTCAGAAAGACCAACAAAAGCACGCTGATGCCTATAGTCAATCTTTTCATGATTTCCCCCTTTTGACTCCAGCTGTTTAATAATTCTAACATATGCTTAGATGGCGCTTCGGGTGTTTTTTCTCATTTTCTTTCAAATAATTTATCGACAATTCAAACCCGCCGCTTTTGGGAATAATCCGGCACCTCACTGCGGGCGCGATCTCCAGTCCGCACAGGCAAAAATTCCCACGTAGATCGCGGCTGCTTGCCGGGAGTGCCGGCGCCGTCTCAAAGCCTGTTATGGATCGGGCTTTCAGCCCTTGTTCTCCATTCTGATTCATTATCCTGGGGCGTTGCCCCCAGGCTGATATGGCTTCGCGCCGTTGGCGCTTTAACTGCTGCAAAATCATGAGTTTTAAGCGCCGAAGCGCGAGATCATACCAGCCCGGGGCGAAGCCCCATAAGCGTTAACTTAATGTAAGGATTCCTCCATACCTCCGCCGGCCGCAGCGCGGCCGGATGATTTTAGCCGGGCTTTTTAAGGCCCGGAAACGATTGATCCATAATTATTCCCGTCGCGTCAGCGACGGTCGAATTCAAGGGTTGCGGACGCGACGCATTCCATTGTTGCACTCTTTGCCGGCCTTAAAAGGCCGGCCCTGGAGTTTATACATTTGAGACTGAAATGATAATGGAGGACCCGGTAAACAGCCGCGAAGCGGCTGCGAAACGAAGCCCAGGGTTGGCTGCGTTTTTTGCAGCCAACCCCTGGGGATGATGTGCCATTGGAGTCAACCCTGAAAGGGTTGAGCGAATCCGCAACCCTTTCAGGGTTGGCTTCTTGCACGGTTCCTCCCAGGGTTGACCGCAAAAAACGCGGCCAACCCTGGGCTCTGCTACGAAGCCCTTCAGGGCTTCTGCAGAGCAGACGCCAGATTTGCCATTAGAAAGATCATGCAAAGCGCGGCATTAATACAGGATCCCTCTGAATTCAGCTTTCACGGCTTAAGGAAAATGTATAAACTCCAGTGCCGGCCTAAATTCAGTTGGCCGCTCCGCAGCCCCTAAAGTTAACGCTTATGGGGCAAAGCCCCAGGAAGCAAGTTGCATTAACGACGAGGGCTGAAAGCCCGAACCATTCAGGGTTTTGAGAGGCCCCCGCCGGCGCTCCAGGTCCAGCCCTCCCTCCATTTGGCAACCGTGGCACAGCCTCAGAAGCCGCGACCCACATGTAAAGTCGTGATAGGAGGGGAAACTGCCGGCTTTTCTTTGCACGTTCGGACAAACAGCGATATAAACGGCACCACAAACGATGCGGGCAATTTCGAATGCAAGATGCCGCGGAAATGATTTGGTGATGCAAGGATAATAGCTCGAGTTGAACGCGGACCCCGGCACCTAAAATGGGAAGCTGTCCACGTCCAGGTCGAGGTCCAAGACGAAGTCGAGGTCCGGGATGAGTTCAAGATCGAGATTTTTAAATGGAGACCACTGCAGGCATTGAGGATTCGCGATAATTCATGGTTTACAGCACGTCTTCTGTATCGAAGCGGCCGCGGCGGATATCTCCGCATTTTTCAAAACTCTCGATCCACCCCCGCACTCTCTCCCGGCCGTAAGTATTCTTGAAAGCTGCGACGATTTCGTCCACCGGAATGTCCGCATAGCTCCCGAGAAACTCCACGTAATCCATAAATTTCCGCTTATCATTATTATAGGGCTGGAAGATCGAATCTTCCCTTCCGTTGAATTCGAGCGGCGTCACGCCATGCCGCTCACACAGCTCGCGATTGAAGGCCGGCGTCGCCTTGACCCACTTCCCTTCCAGAAAAAACTCCGCGAAGGCATGGAAAACGAAAATGTCCGATCCCATGAATTCCAGCAGCTGCTTTGTAGCCAGATGATTCCGGACATGAGCGAATCCGGCTCGTGAAGGGATTCCGCAGGCACGACCCGCGGCACAGAGAAGAGATACCTTGGGAATGCAGAAGCCGCGGCCGCCTTTCAGCACACGGCTGGCCTGATAATGCACAGGCAGATAAAACGGATAATAGGGATCATAGCGGATTCTGTCCCGCACCTCATAATAGAGCCGGACTGCCATGTTCACAGGGTCTGCAGCATCGCCGATCGTCTCGGCGGCAAATGCCCGGATATCCGGATGGTCCGCGTCTATAATTTCAGTGGCTTTCAGGTATTGCGTCCAGTCTTCCATCCCAATTTCTCCGCACTTTCTTGCTGCCTGACTATTTTAAAACTTCATACTTTAGCATTTCCTTCGGCTGCTGAATCCGGAATAATGCGGATTTAGAGGGAGTGGAAATGATAAACAAAGACCGTTGGGTTGAGATAATGCGGGCTGCCGGACTGGATGACCGCGACATGCAAAACTGGCACTCTCAATTTGAAAAGATGGAACCTGAAGCCCATCAGGAATTTCTTGAATCGCTGGGAATCGATCCCGGCGAGATCAGGAAAATCCGCGAATGGAGCCGCAAAGGTTAGCGGCAAGTTGCCACCTTGAGGTTTCCCGTTTCAGGTTTCCCGTTGCTTTCCGGCATTCAAAACGGGAAACGGGCAACGGGAAACCCGTAAACGGCTCTACTTCGAGGGTGGAGGCACTTTGCTTCCGAACCTTGGCTTTCCTTTATCCGAAGACCCATCCGCATCAATAAAGATGTATTTGTTCCGCATCTCAGGCGGAACCATATCTCTTAAAGCTGTCTCGGTGGCTTTGGTCGCGTATTCCGCCTGGATGAAAATAAACGGCCGCGTGACCTTTGTGACGGTAAACGGGCAATGGATGAAATTCGCCGGGACATAAATGAGCGCCGGCTTGTTCACGACGTGCTTTTCCATTTCCGGCCCCATACAGACGAAGAACTCCGCACCCAGTTCATTCGGATGATCCGGATCCGTTCCCAGGGCTACCAGGACTTCCGGATCCCTATGTTTATGCGGACCGTGTCCTGCGGTCTTTGTTGCAGATTCCCCCATCAGCATGGCGGAAAAGTAATGGCATCCCTCGATAATGTCCCCATCACAAAAAACCAGGAACATGTTTTTCATGGCGCCATACCCGATCTCCAGTTCTTCGGGCCGGAGTTCGGAGGTGAAGTATTTTCTATATTTCAACTCTCCCGGACCGGGCGCCTGTATCATAGGACCCGGAGCGGCGATCAATCCCTCATCGGGCGGTGCAAGGGACGCCCGCAGCGCACCTGCCATTGCGGCCGCAGCAGCTCCCGCGGCAACCTCTTTGACGAATCCTCTTCGTGTTGTATTTCTCTTTCCGTTTTTGACAAGACTCATGGCGGCTCTCCTTTATACGATGCATATACCAGTGCTAAACCGCTGGGTATGGCGCCATCATAACGCATCATCCCCGATTTTCCACTCCCATTTGGCATTCATGATAATTCGTGGCTAAGCCGGAGGCAGAGCTTTCCTGGCCTCCCGATCCGGATCGTTCTTCACCTCGCAGACATCATCAAGGATCATGACTTCACCGTTTTCCGGAGTGTATTTCGTCCATCTCTGAAGCGGACCGCCGTTGGGATCGCCTGTTTTCATGAACTGCAGCAGATAGCCTGCCATTTTTCCCGAAAGCTTCCTGGGCCGTGCCCCGCCGCCGGTATGGCTCAGCATGAGATCCGTGTTGTAATACCAGAAACAGATATCCACACAATGAAACGCCCCGATCCGATTATCGAATAACGGCGGCTTCCAGCAGAACCAGCTGACGAAAACGGGCGCCTGCTGTTTGGATTTCGCATCGGCGAGCGCGACGACACTCTGCCGGTTGCTGCTCACCATCGACCAGATCTCGACCGGCTTTTTATCCGGAAATGCTTTGGCGTATGCGTCCACAACTTCCCGGGCCTTCTCTCCGAGTCCCGGGCCGAATCCGGCTCTTTCCTTGACCTTCCCGACTACGTCTTCCAGCGATAAATTTTCCAGCGCCGCATCCGTCCAACTCGGCGCCATTTCGTTCAGGGTGGAGCAGATTATCATTGGAACTTCCGCCGCCGCCGGCGCCGGCTCGGGCACATAGGGATGCTGCGGTATGATTGTGCCGTCGACAAAGGGACTGAATCCGCGGCGCATCATGTCGCCCGGAGCGAGATCGGCCGCAAGTTTCTGCTGGGCCTTCATGGCAATTGCATAGAATTCCTTCCAGGGAATTTCCTGCAGCTTGCCTGTCTGCGCCGGCGTCAATCCCGCTTCCTTCAAAACATAGGATCCGAGTTTTTCCGCATAATCCTTTTCGCCGGTCCGGATGGAAGAGCCGCTTAAAACCACGGCTTTGTGAAAAAGTCCTTTGGCGGAGGGCATTGCCGTCAGCGTGCACACTTTAGCGCCGCCGCCGGACTGACCCATAATGGTCACGTTCGCGGGATCTCCGCCGAAATTGGCGATATTGTCCCGAATCCATTCCATCGCGGCTACGATATCGAGCATGCCCACGTTGCCGGAAGCGGCGAATTTCTCTCCGCCCACGCCGGCAAGATTGCAATAGCCCAGCGGACCGAGCCGGTGATTGATCGAGCAGAACACGATATTTCCGAATCGGGCCAGATTTTCCCCATTGTATCCGTCATGCTCAATGCCGTTGCCGTTGGTGTATCCGCCGCCATGCAGCCAAAGCATGACGGGCCGCTTCTGTCCGTCGTTGATGGCGGGAGTGAATATGTTGATTCTCAGGCAGTCTTCGCTGACATCGTCATAATTCCAGTGATCGCGAAACGACGCATATTTGTTGGCATAGCGATTTTCCATGTTCTGCGGCGCCGTGTTCCCCCACCAGAGAGCGGGAAACACATCGGTCCAGGGTTCGGGCGGCTGGGGAGGCATAAACCTGTTTGCACCGGAGGTGTCTGCACCGTATGGGATTCCGAGGAAATAATGGATTCCCCTCAAGGTATATCCGCGGACTTTTCCGTATTTGGTATCGGCTACCGCGATGTTGTCTCCGACAAAGAGGATCTGCCCGTCCTCTTCCTCTTTTTTGGTGGCGCCCGAGCTGCAGGAAGCGGAAGAAAGAATGCCGGCGCCGACGGCAAGTCCGGCCGCGCCTGCACCGACTGTTTCGAAAAATTCGCGTCTGTTTGATTTCATTTTTGAATGCCTCCCATTCATTTTTAACTCGAAGACTCCAGGACTCTAAGTCTCTAAGGATATTATTTTGCGATGGTGAAGGAGCTCTTCAGGCGGATGTCGCGGGAAGAGCTTCCAACCATTATCGGATAAGTGCCGGGATAGACCTTCCATGCATGGATTTCGGGATCCCAGGCGGCAAAGCTGCTTTTATCAAGTTTCATGGCCACGGTTGTAGCCTCGCCGGGCTTCAGCAGAACCTTTTCAAATCCCTTCAGTTGCTTCGGGGGTTCCTCGGCAGCGGCCGGGCTGCCGAGATACAGTTGAACGACTTCCGCGCCCTCGCGAGTGCCGGTATTTGTGATCTTCACCCTGCTGGAAGATTAGTGCAGCGAAAAATTTGCATGACGCCTCCTTACCCTGAGGCGTTCATTTTATACAAATGAATAATGCATTCGTAAAAATTCGTGTTAATGCGTGGCGGATTCCCCTTTCAGCTTCGGGTGGACAGGCGCCTTGGCAAAAAAGAGGAAGACCAGACCCAGGATAACCACCAGGATCGCCACGCGGAAGGCAGGCAGATAGCTGCCGACCGTATCGCGGACATATCCCGCCAGCGGCGCTCCCGCTCCGCCGACGAAGGCCCAGAAAAGCCTGGCGGTCCCCATGATCTTGGGATAGCTCGAAATGCCGAAATAGTTGGGGAAAATATTGAATGTGGCAGCCATCGCCGCGCCGAAGCCCATGCCCAGCACGACCATATAAACAAAAACAAAAGGAAGAGAGCTGGTAAGCAGGAGGATCGCCAGGCCGAGCACCTTGAAACACTCACCGCCGATGGCGATGGAGTGCATGCTGAACTTTTTGCCGAAATAGCCGACGCTGAACTGGCTGAGTGTCATCATGGCCGACATCACGCTCAGCGCAAAGCCCGCCAGGGTCGCCTTTACCCCGATATCCATCAGATATGCCACCTGATGCGTCATCAGCGCTCCCATCGCAAGCATGTTCAGGCAAAAGTACGCGATCAGCAGCCAGAAGCTTTTCGTCCGCATCGCCTCCGCCGCACTAAAATCCACCGAAGTTCGATAGGCTGCTTTGGGCGGCATCGGTTTGCTCCCGCCGGACGGATCCGATCCCTCCGGGCCATCCGGAACCTGCCCAAGATCCTCCGGCTTGTTCTTGATGAAAATGGCCGGCGATATTATCGCAAACAGCAGCACAAAGCCGGACATGGTCAGAACCGTCATGCGCCATCCTGCTCTTTCAATCATTTCCATGATTGCAGGTCCCATGAACATCCCCGCCGCACCGCCGGAACCCAAAAAAATGCTCAGCGCCAATCCTCTCTTCTTCACAAACCAGTTGTTGATTATCGTAGTCGTGGCAAGCATTCCGCCAAAGCCCGCACCCACGCCTATGAGCAGTCCATAGCCCAGAAAAAGCTCCCACAGCCTGGTGTGGATGAAAATAACGAGAAATCCCGCTAATCCCAGTAAGTTGCCGAAAAGGATGGATCGCCTGGCGCCGTATTTCACTATAAAGAAGCCCGCGATGGGACCGCAGATCCCCATCGCAATCATATTGATGGTCGCAGCCCAGGATACATCCCCCCTGTTCCAGCCGAAATCACGAACCAGATAGGGAAGCAGATAGCCGAATGAGATCAGATAAAATCCCCCGACAACCCCGATGATGGAAGCAGTTGCAACATTGATCCATCCATAGAAACCAGTTGCATGAGTTCGGCCAGCAGACATAAATTTGCCTTTCTTTGGAGCGGGAATAACAAGTTATTGCCTTGTTCTGATTTGCGAGAGAGATTGGATCTCGCCCTGTTAGACGGTTCCTACCATAGCATAGGCAGCGGTCGGATGTCAGCGGTCAGCTTTCAGCTGGCCGTTGAGGAATGAGAATCAGGGAGATCTTGACCTACTCTTCGCCCTTGACTTGGACTTGGATTTCGACTTCGACCGCATCAAAAACGGTCGAGGTTCAAGTCGAGGCTGCAATATTGGCGGGCTGGCTGCTCTTTTGATCGCCTTCGGCAGGATTGGAAAATCATCATTCTGCGTATAAGAATTTCATGCAACTCTCCTCTCTCCTCAATTCCAATTGCGTTTTTGGACTCATCCGGACTAATATCGCGAGACAATGTTTACTCTGATGCTTTTTCTACTGATTTCGGTTCCGCAGGAGGGGGGAACTGTCGTTTTAAACACAGGCATCCCCGGGGTGGAATTCTATCTGGATGGAACCTTTGTCGCCGTCACCGATGAAAATGGAACGCTCACCATTGAAAATCTTCCGGCAGGATCGTTTTCCTATGTGGTGGCAAAGAGAGGATACGCAAAATACCAGAATTCGTTTTCCATCAAGGATGGAGAAACCAGGCGGCTCTCTCCGGTGATGGAAAGAATCCGCGCAGTTGCAGATCCGGATCAAAAATCCGCCGGGCCCTTCCGTCCATCGAGAGCTCAGGCAAAAAAAATGAAGGCAGCCCAATCTGCCGAGCTCTCTGCAGCGGAAGCACAACAGCCACCCGTGCAGATCCCTCCGGCGGCCGCGCCTGTCGCTGCCGATGCGCCGGAGCAGGCTGACCCTCAAGACTCGCAGGCGCTATCGCCTGCCTATATCCTTATTTTTCTTTTCCTGATAGCCTCAGCCGGCATTTTTATCTGGATCCGGACGAAGAAGCGAGCGGAAGCGCCGATGCCTCCTCTGGAATCAACGGCAGAGATCGAACCTCCCCGGAAGCCTTCCGATGCCTCCAATCGCCCGAATCCCGAGTTCATCGAGGAGCTGCGGCGGCGCGAAGAGCTGCTGAATGCGGGATTCGTAGGAAACAATCCCCGCGTTGTAGACAGGGAATCCATGAAGGAAAAGGAAGTTGTGATTGTGCTTCCCAAGGAAGCTTTCCGATACGAAGATGACAAATGAATTACGAATGACGAATTATTGAGTCCATCACCTTCCTTGGCTGACTGATTCATGATCATTTATGCGGCAACTGTTTTCATCAGCGCCTTCCTGCTGTTCCTGGTGCAACCGATTCTGGCCAAATATATCCTGCCCTGGTTCGGCGGAAGCCCCGGAGTCTGGACCACGTGCCTGTTGTTCTTCCAGGTCCTGCTGACGGCCGGATACGGCATGTCCCACCTTCTGGTTCAAAAACTTTCACCGCGCCGGCAGGTTTCAATAATTCTGGCCTTGTTGCTTCTTACCATTGCCCTTCTGCCCATTACACCGTCCAAATCATTTTTGCCTGAGAGCATATCCACTCCGACATGGCATATTATCAAGCTGCTGTTCGCCAGCGTCGGCATGTCCTATTTCCTCCTATCATCGATTTCTCCTTTATTGCAATCCTGGTTCCACCGCACACTGGCCGGAGATTCGCCTTACCGCCTCTACACGCTGTCCAATCTCGGATCGCTGATTGCCATTGTCGGGTACCCCTTTGTGATTGAGCCCAATCTGGGCCTGGGATTCCAGACACGGTTCTGGTCTTGCCTGTATCTGGTTTTCGCCGTGCTCCTCGGCCTCTGCGCACTTCAACAATGGAAGGCGCGATTCCTCCGGCATCCGTTACCGGCAATGCCTGTTCAGGAACATGAGAAGAGCACTGCAACGCCCATCCGCTGGAAAGACTGTGTGATGTGGCTGAGCGCCGCGGCGCTGAGTGCAGGCATGCTGATGGCCACTACAAACCAGTTGTGCCAGGACGTCGCCGTTGTTCCTCTTTTGTGGCTGCTTCCGATGGGACTCTATCTCCTGTCCTATATTCTCTGTTTTCACCATGAGCGCTGGTATTCGCGCCTCGGATTCGGCATTGCACTGGCCGTTGCGCTTGGCCAGACATGCTGGATCCTGTATCAGGGCATTCACATCGGAGTGCCGCTGCAGATATTTTCCTATTCGTTCACCCTTTTCGTAATCTGCATGATGCTGCATGGAGAATTGGTTCGGCTGAAACCGTCGCCGCGTCACCTGACTTCGTTCTACCTGATGATTTCGGCAGGAAGCGCCATGGGCGGCGCATTTGTGACACTTATAGCCCCTCAAATATTCAAGGGTTATTGGGAATTTCATCTGGGGCTCGCCGGTTCGGCGCTGTTTTTCCTGACAGTGTTGTTCCGCGATCGCGAAGACCCCCTTCACGGCGGTCGCCCGTTCTGGGCCTGGTCTGTGCTATGTCTGGCTTTCGTCGTTCTGGCAGCGGTATTGGATTCCCAGATTCAAAGCACACTGACGGATGTCGTGACCATAAAACGCAACTTCTTCGGCACGCTGAAAATACTGAACGAAAATCCGCTTGATCTCTATGAACACCGCATTGTCCTGATGCACGGCCGCATTGAGCACGGATATCAGTTCGTATCGCATGAAAAGCACCGCATGCCGACATCCTATTTCGGCCCGAACAGCGGAGCAGGAATCGCCATACGCCTGCACCCCCGGAAGAGCAATCTGAGGATCGGTGTCATAGGACTCGGGACGGGGACTCTTGCAGCGTACGGCAGGCAGGGCGATTATTTCCGGTTCTATGAAATCAATCCCGACGTCCTTCACTTCTGCAACAAATACTTCACCTACTGCAAAGACAGTCCCGCGCAGGTGGATGTTGTCCTGGGAGATGCGCGCATTTCCATGGAACGAGAGAAAAGCCGGAATGAACCGGGCAACTTCGACATATTCGCCGTTGATGCTTTCAGCAGCGACGCCATCCCCGTCCATCTCCTGACGCGCGAGTTCTATTCCAGCTACTGGTACCATCTCAAAAATGACGGGATCCTGGCTCTGCATATCAGCAGCCGCTATTTCAACCTCAGCCCCGTTATACAGAGCCTGGCGGACCTCAGCCGTGAAAGCGGCGCTCAGGCTCTGCTCATCGAGGATCCGGGCAGTCATTCCCAGGAAACCGATGCCACCCGCTGGATTCTGATTACGGCGAATAAAGAGTTCCTGGCCGATCCGCAGGTAAAAAGCGCAGTCAGTCCATGGACGGAAGAAGATTCACAGCGTCTGCTGTTCACCGACGACTACAGCAATATTTTCCGCCTGTTAAAATAGGAATTCGGAATGTTGATGACGCCATCCACACAAGCAAAAATTCTCATGTGGGTCGCGGCTTCAGCCGCGATCCTGCAGTTTATACATTTATTGCGGAGATGAACGTCCCATCAGGGACGGAATGATTTTAGCCCGGAACTTTTAGTGCCGGGACTGGAGTTTATACATTTTCCTTAAGCCGTGAAAGCTGAATTCAGAGGGATCCTGCATTCATGCCGCGCTTTGCATGATCTTTCTAAT
>JAFGIY010000118.1 GCA_016929335.1 Acidobacteriota bacterium
GGAACTTTTATATTTGAGAGCCGTCAACCCTTCGGGACGCGGCGGCGGGCGGGCATCTGCGGCGTTGCCGCTCCTCGACAATGTCCCTCATTGCCTGCGTCGCGGCGCCTTGCATTTGCCCGCCCGGCGCTCGCGTCAAAATGTAAACTTATTGTTGCGCGGGCCCTTAGCTTTAACCTGCACCGCACAGCAGGAGTAATCCGCATTCCCGCCAGTTTTCATCGCGAGGCGGTACAGGCCCGCATGGCTGTGCCGCTTCGCTGCTGATTATGGCGGATATGAATGCGTGTACGCTTGCCCGACCTTCTCATCTCACTTATCCGTTTTGCAGCCTGGTTAGGCCAAGATCCCTGATCATTACAGGTAGTATTTGGGAAATTTCTCAACGGGGTACTCCTCATATGCGTCGAGAAGCCTGGATGTCAGTTCACGCACTTGTTGTGCGTTCTCACCTGAGTTTCCGCCCTGCGCGATGTGCCCTATCAGTTGACCACAGTGTATTGTTGCACGAATTTCCAGTTCGCTCTCGTTCAAGCCGCAGTCGTTCATGTATTCGGGACAGAGGTGTTCATACTTTGGACAACTTCGCGGATCACCCCCGCAAAGGGCATGCCCTCAATATCCCGTGGCGAATCTTTGTCATACTCATACGGGCACTACTGGTTGCGCATACACGGCAGTAACTGCGCCGGGTGAAAAAAAAAGCAACGCTCAAATATTCGAAGCCGTAATTACACGCAACGCTGCTCAAGGAACGTTGATTGACAGTCTGCTCGACCTGTTTGGCGGCAGAGCGCAGCCGGTGATGGCGCACCTGATCGAATCGGGCAAGCTTACGATTGAGGATTTACGCAAAGCGCAGAAGCTTATAAGGAGACTCTCCAAAAATGGATGAACCCGAATGACGGCAAACTGGATGGATTGGGGATCGGCCATTGCGAACCACCTGTGGCAGTCGACGCTGTTTGCGGCGGCAGCGGCTTTGCTTACCCTTACGTTCAGGAAGAACCACGCCCGCGTCCGTTACGCAATTTGGCTGGCTGCATCGATCAAATTCCTGATCCCGTTCTCCCTGTTCATAGCAATAGGGAATGCGATTGATTTCGGGAAGCAATCCGCTTCAATAGCCCAGCCTGCAATTGCATTCGTTCAAGACATCAGCCGGCCTTTTGACTCAGCGGCTGACGCAGATGCAATCCCGGCGGCCGCCGGACCGGATCTCCCCTTCTTGATCAGGAATGTGGCATATGCGGTCTGGATCTGCGGATGCCTCGCGGTTTTGATGATTTACCTGGCCAAAGTCCGGAGCATAAAAGCTCTGGTTCGCAAAGCCTTTCCGCTAACCTGCGGGAGAGCATTCGAGGCGCTGCAACGGCTGGAACAAACCATGGGTCGCCGGCCTCCAATTAAGCTGGCTGTCTCCGGCTCTTCCATGGAGCCGGGAGTCTTCGGTATTTTCAGCCCCGTATTGATTTTGCCCTCGGGGATGCCGGAGCGGCTGAGCGATTCCGAACTGGAAGCTGTTTTTGCGCATGAGGTTGCGCACATCCGCCGCCGCGACAATCTGTTCTCGGCGCTCCATATGCTCATCGAAGCTCTGTTTTGGTTTCATCCGATGGTCTGGTGGATCGGCGCAAAACTCATCCGGGAACGGGAGCTTGCCTGCGATGAAGAAGTGCTTCGAATGGGCAAAGATCCTCAGGCATATGCCGAAGGAATTCTGAAAGTCTGCGAGTATTATCTCGAATCACCGCCGGCCTGTGTCGCCGGCGTTACAGGAGCGGATATGAAAGAAAGAATCCAAAATATAATGACACATCGTGTTGGGAGCAAATTGAGTATCGCCAAAAGATTTATATTGGCAACGACGGTCGTTGTTGCGTTGGTTATCCCGATTGTTGTTGGGCTGTTCAAAGCTCCCCTCAGCCAAGCCCAATTTCGCACAGAACCGAAACCATCGTTTGAGGTGGTATCGGTCAAGATAGCTGAAAACTGCGGCAACACACGCCAGGGAGTCAATCTTAAGATACCTCTTGGGCCTTCCTATCAACTAGGAGGACGCTATTTCACATGCAGTCAATTGAAATGGATTATCATGGATGCATACCAGCTCGATCCCTTTATGCAGCCAGCCGGAGGGCCCGGCTGGATTGATGACGCTCTTTTTCAGATCGAAGCAAAAGCCGCGGGCAACCCAGGCAAAGACGAAATGCGCCTGATGGTTCAATCTCTTCTCGAGGATAGATTCAAGTTGAAGATGCATCGCGAATCGAGGAAGGTACCGGTGTATTTGCTGACGACTGCCAAAGGCGGTCCGAAGCTTCAGCCGGCGAAGGATGCACAAGGAAATCTCATAACCTCGCTCCCTTCTGCTGAAGAACTCAAGAAAAAATCGGAAGAAGTGCAAAAAGCTGGAACCTTTTCCACCGGCAAATTATCTCTTCCTGGAACCTGCTCAATTCTGATGAAACCGAGCGGCAATGAACTGACTGGACGGGCAGTGAATATGTCAAGGCTTGCGGAAGTCCTCTTCAGTTTAGTAGGGAAACGAAAGGTAATTGATAAAACCGGCATTACGGGGCTTTATGATATTAACCTTCAATGGAACCCGGATCCCAGCCAGTCCGGATTGACTGGCTTTGTCAGACCAACAGTAATTCCAATGGAATCGCCGAATGAGACCATCGGGGCGTCGATTTTTTCAGCGATCCAGGAACAGCTTGGATTGAAATTGGAGTCGGATAAAAGCCCCGTAGACATTTTCATCATCGATAGCATCGAAAAGCCGTCGGAGAACTAAAACTTTGAACCACAAAACACACGAAGCACTCGAAATTATGTCAATATGATTTAGTGTATTTCGTGTAATTCGTGGCCAAAAAATCGGAGGTTGCATGATCTCTAAAAATGGGCGGGGATTGGCGGTAATAATACTGTTTCTTTTTATGGAATATTCGAATGCGCAGGACAGCCCGAAGCCTTCCTTCGACGTCGCATCGATCAAGCCTGTCGAAAGCTGCGTGCAAACATTTTCGGCCGGCAATACCACGATGGCCATGATGACTCCGCCGATTATGGCCGGCGGCCGATTCTCCGCATGCAATTCATTGGAAGGTTTTATAAAGCAGGCGTATCAAATCGACGACGCATCCCAGCTATCCGGCCATCCGGCCTGGAGCAAAACCGCTCAATTTAAAATCGAGGCGAAAACCGATCCAGAGGCCGGCGCCGACCAGATGCGCCTGATGCTTCAAACTTTGTTGGAGGAAAGGTCCAAACTGAAGATACATCGCGAATCACGCGAATTGGAAACGTATTCATTGGTTGTTGCCAAAAGCGGACATAAACTGCAACCGGCGAAGGACGAAAACGGAAATCCAATTACCGCTTTGCCTCCCAGCGAACCGAGTCCGGAAAATATAAAAGCCGCGCTGGCCAAAATCCAGAGCGGTCAGAAGATGAAGCCCGGTCCCGGCACTCTTGGCGTTATCGCGAGAGGAAATGGGCCGCTCGAGCTTGAAGCGAAAGCCGTGCAGTTGAGCCGGTTTGCGACCTTTTTGAGACAGATGGTCGGGAAGAAAGTAATTGATAAAACCAGCCTGGAAGGATTCTTTGACATAAAGCTGCAATATGCCGCGGAACCCGGCCGGGGTCCTATTCTTATAGCAAGTCAATCAACTCCGGCTGCGGGCGACGCCAACAGGATTCCCGAACCCGAGCTTTCCGGCCCTACCATATTCAATGCGCTCCGGGATCAACTCGGATTGGAGTTGCAGCCGGATAAAGGGGAGTTTGATTTTTTCACTGTCGACAGTGTGGAAAAACCGTCGGAGAACTGAACCACGAACCACTCGAAAATAAAATATATATTTTTAGTGTATTTCGTGTGGTTCGTGGTTAAAAAAATATGATACGAGCTATATTCATCTTTCTTTTCGCAATACCGGCGCTGATTGCGTCCGAGCACCGCGGGATCGTAAGGTTCAACGAATTGCCGGTTCCCGGCGCAACGATAGTCGCTTCTCAAGGCGAAATAAAATTGACCGCCGTTTCCGACTTGCAGGGATTCTATCGCTTCCCTGACTTAACGGACGGATCATGGACCGTTCAGGTCGAAATGCTCGGATTTAGTCCGATCAAGCGGGACATAACAATTGGCTCGGAGAGTCCGGCTTCGGAGTGGGACCTGACGATGCTTCCCATGAGTGAAATGAAAACGGAGCCGCTTCCGGCTGTTTTTGAGCAGACGGAAATAGCTGTTTCGGAAGCCAATGCCGATGCCTTGCCTGCAAGCGAGCCGAAGCCGTCGAGTGTATTTGCCAATCTCAGCTCGGAACAGCTCTCCGAACGAGCCGCCGATGGATTCCTGATTCAGGGCAGCGTCAATAATGCCGCCGATTCGCCCTTTGCCCAGCGAATGGCTTTCGGCAATAATCGCAGGCTTATGCAGCTATACAACGGCAGCATCAGCCTCAATCTGGAAAACTCCGCGTTCAATGCGCGTTCTTTTTCTCTGACCGGGCAAAACACTCCCAAGCCGGACTATAACCGCATGCAGCTTGGATTCACAGTCGGCGGTCCGGTGAAGATTCCGTTTCTGACAAACAAAACGGTGAATGCATTCCTGGCCTATCAGCGCATGCAGAACCGGGATGCCCGAACCATGACCGGCCGGATGCCGACGTTTGAGGAAAGAAACGGAGATCTGTCTCAGATCCGGGATCCCTTTGGCGAGGCTGTCCGGATTTTCGACCCGGCTACAGGCCTGCCATTCGTCGATAATAGAATTCCGCAGGACCGGATAAGCTCTCAGGCTCGATATCTGCTTTCCTTATACCCATTCCCAAATCATGAAAGCAGCAGTCTTTATAACTACCAGGTGCCGGTTGTTTCCGCTTCTCACCAGGACAGCATTCAGGGATCGCTTACTCATTGGAACATGGGCGGCCAGATATCGGGCAATTTCAGCTATCAAAACATGCGGTCCGACAATCCCAACATTTTCGCGTTCATGGACAAGGCGAAAACTTCATCTCTAAACCTGGCTGCCAATTATTCCCGCAATTTTGGCCGGCGCAGCAGCTCGAGATTGGGATACCAGTTCACTCGTTCGACTTCGCGGATGATTCCCTTTTTCGCAAATCGGCTCAATATATCGGGTGCTGCCGGAATCTCCGGCAACAACCAGGATCCCGGAAACTGGGGGCCTCCAACCCTTTCCTTCTCGAATTACGCCCAGCTATCGGACGGCAAAGCGTCCTTCGATCGCGAACTGGCGCATTCCGTTTCGGCCTCAGCCCGGCTGAGCCGCGGAGAACATAATCTGTCCTTCGGATTTGAAGTGCACAGGCAGCAGATCAATCTGTTTTCTCAGCAGGACGCGCGCGGCACATTTGCATTTACCGGCGGCGCCGCCGGATACGATTTCGCCGATTTCCTCCTTGGCATTCCCGACTCCAGTTCCATCGCATTCGGCAATGCCGACAAGTATTTTCGAGGATCGACCTATGCGGCTTACATCAACGACGACTATCGGGTCAGTTCCACATTCACCATAAACGGCGGAATTCGCTGGGAATATGAGGCGCCCCTGACGGAGTTGTACGGCCGGCTGGTGAATCTGGATATCGCGCCGGGCTTTCAGGCAATCGCACCGGTGCCGGCCAATAATCCGAACGGCGTTCTTACGGGCCGGCAATATTTCAGCTCGCTTGTGGATCCGGATAAACGCGGGGTGCAGCCCCGAATCGGTTTTGCCTGGCGGCCGACGGCCGATTCATCCTGGATTATCCGAGGCGGATACGGCCTGTATCGCGACACCTCGGTTTACCGATCCATTGCCGTCAAAATGGCTCAGCAATCGCCGTTTTCAAAGAGCCTGATCGCCGGCAACAGCCCGGACACGCCGTTGACGCTCGCGAACGGCTTCAATCTTCAACCCAATGTCGCCGTCAACAATTTTGCCGTTGATCCCGATTTCCGCGCTGCAAATGCGCACAACTGGCAGCTGTCGATTCAGCGGGATCTTCCCTTCTCCATGCAGATGGTCGTAATGTACCAGGGATCCAAGGGAAGCCGTCTGACTCAACAATCCTATCCGAACACGTATCCGGGTGGAGCGGCGAGTCCGTCCGGATATATGTATCAAAGCTCCGGGGGCGAATCGATCCGGCATGCAGGAATCCTTCAAATGCGCCGGCGTCTGCGGCATGGTTTCTCCGCCGAAGCCCGCTACACTTTTTCGAAGTCCCTCGATGATGCTGCGTTAGGAGCACAAGGGGGCCAGGGCGGAACTCAGATCGCCCAGAATTGGCTTGACCTCAGAGCGGAACGGGCGCTGTCGGGGTTTGATCAGCGGCATACCCTCAATCTCCAAACGCAATATACCTCCGGCGCGGGCGGTTTCAGGCCGACCATCCTCAGAGGATTCGCCGGCGTACTTTTCAGGCAGTGGACATTTACTGGGAACCTGACGATAGGCAGCGGCAAGCCGTTGACGCCAATTTATAACGCCGTGGTGGCAGGGACGGGAATGACCGGCAGCATTCGGCCGAATCGCACCGGCGCATCCATAAATGCGGCGCCGGCGGGGCTGTTTCTCAATCCTGCGGCGTTTTCTCCGCCCGAGACGGGCGAGTGGGGCAACGCGGGAAGAAATTCGATAACCGGTCCGGGCCAGTTCAGCCTGGACGCTTCTTTGGGGAGGTCGTTCCGCGTGCGGGACCGCTATAACGTTGAGTTCAGGCTTAATTCGAGAAATATACTGAACCATGTCACGTATCCCGCCTGGAATACGACAGTCAACAGCGCGCAATTCGGTCTGCCCAATTCGGCGAATCCGATGCGAAGCTTTGATTTGAATTTGCGGGCAAGTTTTTGACGGCGTCTCGCCGGCTGGAGCATGCAATTGCCGCAATGGGGGCTTCCCAACAAATAATTCGCTATGGATAAAATGTTCCGCGATAAATCATGGATGATATTCGCAGCCCTTTCAGCGCTATCCGTCGGTCTTTTCGCCGGGGCGCAACAGCAGCAGCCGTTCACGATAAAGGCGGAGGCGCAGCTTGTGCTTGAGACCGTAACGGTCCAGGACAAAGATGGTAAACCTGTCGAAGGCTTGACCCGGCGGGATTTTGTCATAACGGAAGACGGATCCCCTCAATCCATCGAAATCTGCGAATTCCAGAAATTTGAGGACACAGCGCTGCCGCCTATCAAACCGCGATCGATTTTTAACAGTGAAGCCGCTCCGATTTCAAAAATCGGCAGGAATCAATTTACGGCGGGCCGCGTGGGAGAGATCAAATATCAGGACCGCCGGCTGCTGGTTCTCTATTTCGACCTGATGACCATGCCGGAGACGGACCGCTACCGCGCATTTGCAGCGGGGCGCAAATTTATTCAGAATCAGATGACGGCGTCGGACCTGATGTCCATTATGATTTTCTCAAAGAGCGTCGTCCGGGTCTTATTGGACTTTACCGACGATCGCGAAGAGCTGGACCTGGCGATTCAAACATTGATGAAGAAAAAGCAGGAAGGAGAGGAGGATGACGACTGGAACGTTCCCGATACGGCTGCGGCGTTCGGCCAGAATTCCAGCGAATTCAACCTCTTCAATATCGACCGCCAGCTTGCGGCGCTGCAGACGGCCGTCAAAATGATGGGCGCGCTGAGCGAACGGAAGACGCTCGTCTATTTCGCCAGCGGTTTGCGGCTGAATGGAATGGATAATCAGGCGCAACTGCGCGCCACGATCAACGCCGCCATTCGCGCCAACGTCGTGCTGTATCCGGTGGACGCGCGCGGCCTGGTCGCCGAGGCGCCGATGGGCGACGCCTCTACGCCATCCTCCGGCGGCGTCGCGATGTTCACCGGGGCATCCGCTATGGCGAGAATGGCCTCCTTCCAGCAGTCGCAGGACACTCTTTACACCCTGGCGGAAGATACAGGCGGTAAAGCCATGCTCGATTATAATGATCTTTCCCGCGGCATAGTCAACGCGCAGAAAGCCGTAACGAGCTATTACATCCTGGGCTATTACACGACCAATACGGAAATGGACGGGAAATTCCGCAAAATCAAAATCGAACTTGCCGACGGCCAGCAGGCAAAACTCGATTACCGCAAGGGCTATTACGCCAGAAAGAAATTCTCCAAATTCACCGCCGCCGACAAAGAAAGGCAGCTGGAAGAGGCGTTGATGCTGGGAGATCCGATTACAGACTTGACCATTGCGATGGAGGTCAATTATTTCAAGCTCAATAGCGCCGAGTATTATGTGCCCGTCACGATAAAGATACCGGGCAGCGAACTTGTCCTGGCTAAAAACACCGGATCGGACCGTACCGTTATCGATTTTATCGGAGAAATAAGGGACGACTACGGCTCCGTTTATTCGAACCTGCGCGACAAAGTCTCGTTCAAGCTGAAAGGGGAAACCGCGGCGGCATTGATGAAAAGCCCGATTGAATACGATTGCGGTTTCACGCTTCTCCCGGGGAAGTACATCATCAAGGTGCTTGCGCGCGATGCGGAAACAGGCCGGATCGGCACGTACCAGGCGGTTTTCACGATTCCCAACCTGATGAAAGAATTCAAGCGCGTGCCGGTCAGCTCCGTCGTGTTGAGCAGCCAGAGAGTCGATATGCGCCAGGCGCTGTATACGGCGGCCGGCAAAGACAAGACGCAGACGGCCAACCCGCTGGTCCTCGATGGAAAGAAGCTGATCCCCAGCGTCACCCGAGTTTTCAGCAAGAAGAATAAAATGCACGTGTACCTTCAGGCTTATGAAAACAATACGGCTGCGATGGAACCGTTGATCGCGTATGTCACCTTTTTCCGCGGCGAGGCAAAGGCATTCGAAACCTCCGCCCTCGCGGCGACCGAGGGAATGCATCCGAAGTCGAGGGCCGTGCCGCTGCATTTCACCATTCCGCTCGACAAACTGCCTCCCGGCGAATACAAGTGCCAGACGACCGTCCTGGATCCGAACGGGAAGAAAGCCGCATTCTGGCAGGCGCCCGTGATGCTGGTGGAATAGCTCCCGGCTTTTTCCGCTCGGAATTCGATCCTATGCTTTTGCCTCAAACCGACCGCTATTGGCTTTAGCAAATCAGGATTGCTTTTTCCAATTCGGGCATCAGGAATCCGGAAACTCATGGATCATCGGCGGGAAAAGGAATTGCGTCTCAAAGCATTTAAAACAAGTCCGCAGTACAGGAAACCCATTTCAACCATCAGGACATCCTTCAATCAGGCATTCGGTTGAAAAAGGGGATCTCTGCAAATTTCAAGATTTCTTGCATCAATCTGCCGCATACGACAGTAATGCTGCCGGCTGAAAGCCAAGAATCGTTGACAGAATAAACTTTACTCCAGACAGAGGACAGTCTGATGCAGGAAGCTTTCTGGGGATCGGAGTAATTATTCCATCGGCCCCGCAAAAGCTGCTGAGATCAAGCGGACATATGCCGCAGTGGCAGGCGATCTGCTGAAACAGATTAACGCCAACTGGACAGATGAGACACTGGCGGCTATGGACGAGATGCACGGAGAAATGTGGACTCGCGGGTTGACTGCACGGATTCTTCTCGATTACCAGACCCATCATTGGGTCCGGATAACGGCCCTGATGCGCCAAGCGTGATTGAGAGTCTCGGGAGTTTATGGCTGGCAAAGGAAGAATGGGCAGACATGAACGCCCTCATCCTTGAAATTAAAAATCGGCAAGACCCAGGCACGTTAAAACTTCAGTCGGCACGTCACTGGATACTCACATGGAGCATGTAGTTATAGTTTGTGCCTCCACTTTGGTAGTAGTCATAGATTGAAATGAAGTAAGTATCATCCTCCGGGAGTACCATCTGGAAGAACGCATCGCCCAAGTTATACGTTGCGGGCTCCAAACCATTCTGGTCATTTCCAGCAATGTAAGCCACAGGATTGGATTGGCTGCCCGGTTGGCCGCGGTACAGTTCTATGACAGGGTCGAGGTCGGAAACAACCTGAGAAGTATCGGCTATTATTGTTAGGATATCTCCTGCCTTCCCGGTAAACATAAAAGCATCCAGATCGCCGACTGTGATATTTCCTGTTATAAGAGTAGAGCCGGGTATCGCATGCGCGTCATATTCATTATTGTTTGGCTCCACTTCTTGAACGGCAGGCAGAGTAGATTTGAACGCGCCAACCATTGGCCCGCGGTCGGTGGGAACCGCACCAAAAGCATTCTTATCCTGGCGCAGAATCAATACAGCTATGCCGGAAACGCTCGAAATATTTATGCTTCCCCTGAAATCACCCAGTCCGGAGAATAGTGGCTCTTGATCAATATAGGAAACAATGTGTTCTCCGGCCTTCATTAATAAAGTCTTGGTCGCCTGAATGGTGCCTTCGGTATCGATCAGAGTTACGATTATATATTCACTGTTTATGCTGAAACTGGCCGGCTTGCTGAAAGAAATCGCCGTGTAAATTCGTTTCTCTATATTCTTTTCAACAGCAAACGAAAAGTGTTGACCAAATTCCTGCTGCGAGACACCGACCTCGACCTGAACAACTCCGTTCGCCTCGTATCTATAAACCTGCGATGCAGTTATCGGTGAATAATAGGTCGGATATTTGGCTACAACGTATCCTTCCTTTAAATCACCCGTGGAATCGATATCAATGACCTGTGTACCACCAGCCTTCAATTGGAATGTAAAATGTGTGCCGCTGCCGAGATTGGTATCAACAGATTGTATATTCCCATCTTTATCATAGAAGTAGACATACACAGTTTGATTTGAAAGAGCGTGGTTGGAGAAGAAAAATTCGCTTGACCATCCGTCACCAGAGACAAATCTGGGGAAAACCACTTCGCGAAATAATTGGGCGAATGCCGGAATACCGGAAGTCAAAAAGAATAGAAAAATCAAACCCAGGCTTCTCTTCATCTCGAGCCTCCCTGCTAGGATTTTAGTAGATAAATACGTGCCGGCGCGCCATCCGGCATGCTTCTGATGAGGCAAGATACAGGACATGCAGATTAAAATCAAACAAATCGTTCTTATCGGTACTTAAATGAGGCTGCAAGTATCCGGCAGAGAGATAAAATGGAAATACGATATTAGATTTATATAACCAAAATGACAGGAGTCTTCGAGTGAAGATATGCATGCGAATATGGACTGCGGACAGCCCCGAAGACTCCGGATTTATTACGGCAGGTTGCTATAGAGCGTGTAAGTAAAGTCGGTATCTCCCCCGTCGCAGTAGCCCCAGATCATTACATAGTAGATGCCGGTGGCTGGGAGCATCATCTCAATAAACAAATCATTCTGAGAATATAATCCCGACGCCAATCCATTCTGGTCATTAAAGGCAAGCAGAGTATCTCCATCGCTATCATAGACTGCCAGAGCGGAATCCAAACGTGGCTGTTTCAAGGATACCGGAAGATTGCTCATCATCAGTGAAAGACAAGCTAAGCCTTCGCTCGAAGCCGTCAGCCGCAACGCTCTGCAATGGCTGCTCAAAGTCACACGCACGCCGATGGTACATTCCGAGCCGGATGCGCAGGAAGAGTACCGCAACCGTCACAACGGGCTGGCAGTCTACGAGCATATCGTCCACGCGGCCGCCTGCTACGCCGCCGAGCACTTCGAGCCGGCATTGCCATAACTCGGAAAGCGCCCGCAACACAGACATCTCTGCCCGCAGCGGATTTTCTATTGTTTGCTTAAAATGAAAAAGGAGGGGGGTAAAATCGCGCCTAAGGCCGAATTTAAGGCCTGTTTTCTGCGGATCTCAATGGAATATCGAGACTTACGTCGGTCCGTCCCCCCTCTATTACTATTACCGGATGCTTTGGATTTCTTCGGACATTCCCTGTTCGTAGGTGCTCCATCCGGAGTTCATTCCGTAGGGGCATCGATGGAATATCGCTTCAATGCGGCGAATATTGCCCTTTTCGATTTTGAACAGTTCGGCCAGCTGCCAGGTCCAGTTGATCCGCACATGATCGAAAAAGCCGAAGGCGAAGGCAATGCCTCTTTCCCGGTCAATCGCGACGAACCGGCGATCGCGGATTCGCGATACGATGCCTTCGAGTCCCGACTCAAACTGTTTCTTGCAGGCATTCGGGATCAGTTTGCCTTCGCGGTCGAGGCCGCACGCCATCATTCCGTTTTCGAAACGTACGGCGTCCTCGGTGAAAGGGTAGTAGCCCTTGCCGTCATTGCGCTGCAATCCCGCGAAATAGTAGTTGCCGATCCTGACCAAATCCTCGCGGGATAGCCGCTCTGCTTCCGGAATGGCTTCGGTAAAAATCGGATGCGGTGCGCCCATCTTTTCGACGGCTTCTCCCGTCGGCAAGGATTTGGAGGCGGGTGCGGCTCCGAATAGACTCTGTTCAGGCCTGATCACGAGCTGCTCTGCCTCGGTAATCAAACCGTCCACAATCTTCAAACGGATGGCAATGGCCGGGGTAGTGGCTACCGCAGGCTTGGCGCCCGGAGCGGTCTTGGCTCCCGGAACCGGGCCTCCTTCTTTGACTGTCCCTATAAAGGCAACCTGTTGTGTCTCAATATCGGGGATGTAGAATTTATAGGTTCCCTTTCCCGAAATGCTGTACCACAAACCCTCTCCTCCCAGCGGCAGCTCGACTCCATTCTCGGTGAATCTGCAGGTCTTGGCGAAGAGCGCGGGATCCACCTTGTGAGCGAGCATCGCGTCCAGGTATCGATCGATGTAATTTTCCAGACAGGCGCGGTCGCAGGTAACCTTGGGCGCCGGTTGAGCAAATACTGCCGGCAAAAGAGCTAGAAAGACTGCTGCAACGAACAATTTTTTATACATGGTGCTTTCTCCTTAATTGGATATTCCTCAACCCTGTCACAAATTCGGTATTTGTTGCGGGACCATCATATTCAGACTGGCAGGCATGATCAATTGCGGAATTAAAGAATCCTGCCTACAGGCCCGATTCTTAGAGACTTGGCTTCTTCGCGGCTTTTAGCTCAAACGAAAGAATCAAACTCAAGATGCACAGGATTCCTTGGCATAAAAACCTAGGACTGAGGTTTTATCGTCGCGCCGATTTTCCGTCCAAAGTCCATCGATGCCCGGCGCAGCATTTCGGGGGCAACCGGCACTTTAATCCGCAGGAGTTCTTCTATCATATTCATGCCGCATTGATATTCCATCTTTTCATGAATCTTTTTCGGGGCTTCTCCACTCCATCCGTAAGCTCCGAAAACGCCACCCACTTTTCCTTGCAGATTTGCCCGCTCCGCGAACACGAGCATCTTCTTCATCACATCCGTCATTTCATGATGATAGGTAGCAGAACCGAACAGATAGATATCATAGCCGGCAAGGTCCGACTCGCTCATAGCCTCATTTGCATTCATAACTGTCACATCGACTCCGGTCTCGCGAAGTCCCTCAGCTAGAGATTCCGCTATGGATCGGGTATTTCCGGTTTTGGTTGCATATAGAACAAGCGCTTTTGCCATAATGCTCATACCTCCATGAATTCATTCGGACAGCAAACACAGCTTTAATCTTTTATTATAGCAGGCAGCATCCGGAGTTTTTCTGCCACACACCTTCAGGGATTCAGCCGCATGTTCCTATTTTGGAGGCGTCCTTATTCCAGCTGCTGTGCAGGGGGAGTGTTCATCCGCGGGCAAAGCCGCGCCGATTAGCGTTACTTCCTCCTATGAGCAAGGGAAAAATCGTAGATCCCTTCCGAGGCCATATAGTCGCAGTTGAGATCCCCCATGTAGCTGCCGTCAAAACCATTTATGTTCGATGCATCGATAGCCTTCCCGTCCGCCCAGTGAGGTGCCGGTGACGTAGACGCGGTCCGGGTCTACGTTCATCTCTTTCAGAAAGATATCCATCAGGTGCGAGATAAAAGCTACATCATCAACTTTGTCCGCTTCCATATTCCGAACAGCGCCGGTGCGGGCATTCCAGGCCGGAGATTTCCTTTCCACCGATCCCGTTGCTACAGGATAAACAAGGACGGCGCCGTCCCGGTCGGCCCGGCTCTGCATTGCGCTGTAAGCGCTTACGATCGTTTCCACTGCAATTTATGATCACCGGTTTGAGAGCGGACTTGAACGGAACGATGAAATCAGATCCGGTGACGCAAAACGACCGGCGACGCTTTGCCGCTCGTCTGCATAAGCGGGGGACAGCGCTTTCAGGATAGGTTACGAAAAGCAGCGGCCGGCCGGGGAAGAATCCTCCACCAGCTGCATTATTGATTTTGTGAGTTTGGCGGAGGATCAGGAGGAGGCTTCGCTGTCCCGAGCGGCATCGTTGACACCAGGAGAACGGGATACTTCAACCCGGTTTCGACCCAGGCGTTTGGCTTCATAGAGAGCTTCATCGGCGCGCCGCACAACTTCGTCCTCATCCCGGCAATCAATGCAGGTTGTTACTCCGATGCTGATGGTTCGCGATATCTCAGCTTCGTTGATCTTCAAGACAAGCTTGGCAAAAGATCGGCGCAGGTTCTCAGCTGCTACGAGTCCTCCTCTCAGGTCGGTATCAGCCAGAAGGATCAGGAATTCTTCGCCGCCCCAGCGGCTTACCATATCTCCGTCTCTGACAGAAGTCTGCAGCGTCTCGGCGGAGAGCCGGAGCATCTGGTCTCCAATTTCATGCCCATAGGAATCATTCACCGACTTGAACCGGTCTATATCGCACAAAAGCACCACAAAGGAGCTGCCTCCACGCTGTACCCTTGCCAGATGAATGGATAATTGCTTTTCCATCGCGCGGCGGTTCAGGAGACCCGTAAGCGAATCGGTCATGGCGGCATGAAAGAGAGCCTGCTCGGCCTTCTTGCGCTCCTCGATTTCGAAAAGCAATCGTTCATTCAACGCCTGAAGCTCGGTTGTGCGTTCCCTGACTTTGGATTCCATCTCATCCCGCGATCGCTTGAGCTCGACTTCAGCTTCGGCGCGGCGAGCCTGGTTTTCTTCGAGCCGTCTGGACATATCATTGATAGCTGACGCCAGCCTGTCCAGCTCGTCTCCGGTTTGTGTCTCCACGCGGATTTCCTTCCTGCCTTCGGCTACGTCAGAACAGGTTTTCACAAAAAGCTCCACGGGACGGTTTATACGCCGGGCAAGGACCGTCGCAAAGACGAACGCTAATCCCAGAGAGAGAACCAGAGAAGCAAGACCGGACAGCCGAAGCTGCCGGAGCTGCCGGCTCACCTCGGCATCACGCATGTCAATACCCAGCAGCGAAGGAGCCCTGCCGCCTCGCAGAGGGGCATACCCCGACATGAACACACCCCACGCATCCCGGTAAAGCCGGTCGTCTACAGATGAACTATTGAAGCCCTCGAGAAGCGAAGCCGGGGGATTGGGATACTCTGTCCCAGGCAGAGCCTGTCTTTTCGTCGGATCCGAATCAAGAACGAAAACCGTCTTTGGTCCGACCTTGCGCATAATATAGATGTAGGCTACATCCGGATTAGCGCTGCACAAGCGGCGAAGCATCTCCAAAGTATTCAAATAAGCAGGGGATGAAGTGTCGGCCGGGCTGTGCACACCGTCGAGGCTTTGGATGTCGACCGATTCCGCAGCCATAGCTGCCGTATTGGATAGCCTGGCTTTTAGATTTTCCAGAAGACTGTGCCTGGCGCTCAGATAAAAGAAAATGCCGATGCTCCCCGAAACGAGCACAACGGCCAGGAAATGGCTTAGGAAAAAACGGGTCTTAATCGAAATGCGCATAGTCCATCCCTGCTTATTTATCCCTTAAATTCGCAAATCCGGCTATGGGAGACTCAGACTGCATTTCAATATCAATCCCAAAATGGCGCGTCGCTATATTTTCATATTCATGGCTTCGCGAACTTCGTTGAGCGTTTCCGCGCCTGCTTTCTGCGCCTGCTCGATCCCGCTTCTCAAAACCTTCCGGATATAGCCTAAATCGGACTCCAGTTCACGCCTTCTCTGGCGCAGAGGCTTCAGGAAATAGTTCAGGGCCTCTGTCAGGATACTCTTGAGGCGGCCCGATCCGCCATCCCCGATTTTTTCGGCAATTGTTTCGGGTGGTTCCCCTGTGCAGAGTGAAATGAGGAGCAGGAGGTTGGAGACCTCCGGTCTCTTGGCGGGATCGTAAGTGATAACCCGATCCGCATCCGTCTTGGCTTTCTTGATGAGGCTCGCCGTTTCCTCTTCCGTGGCGGAGAGCATGATGGCATTGTTCCTGCTCTTGCTCATCTTCTGCGATCCGTCCAGCCCGAGAATGATAGGCGCGTTGCTTAATAACGGCTGCGGTTCCGGGAAAACGGGCTTCTTCGCCGCAAACCGATCATTGAACCGGCGCGCGATAACACGCGTAATCTCCAGATGCGGCAGCTGGTCCTTTCCCACGGGAACGACATTCCCTTTGCAGAATAGGATATCGGCGGCCTGATGAACGGGATACGTATACATGCCTGCGTTGATGCGCTTCTGGCCCGCAGCCTGGATTTCTTCCTTAACCGTCGGATTCCTGTCCAATTCGGCCATGGTGACTAGTGTCAGAAACGGCAGGAGCAGCTGGTTGAGTTCCGGTACGTGACTGTGAGGGAATATGAATGTGTTGCCGCCTTCAGGACGGAGACCTGCGGCCATGCAATCCATCGTGATTTGGAGAATATTCTCTGCAATGGACTCAAACGCATCCCGGTCGGTCAGAACCTGGTAATCTGCAATCACGATGTATGTCTGCACGCCAAGCTCCTGGAGCCGGACGCGGTTTTGTAGAGAACCGAACAAATGTCCGATATGAAGCCTTCCCGTCGGACGGTCGCCGGTGAGAACCCGGTATTTCGAGGGATTTCTTACCAGATCCTCCTCGAGCTTCTTGCTTCTCTCGGCCGTTGCCTCAAAAGTGTTGTAATTCAGTCTGTCCGAAGTTTCCATAATTGCTTTCCTTTTGCCGCCTCGATGTCCCCGTCAGAGCGGAGCGAAAAAATCCTGCTACCGGAAAAAGTCAAATAATGGAGAATTGCGAGGATAAACACAATGACTAGATTTAGAAAAACGGTTTCATGGGAAGCTCCGGGTTTGGAGGTTTGGGGTCAGACCGACGCAAAACCAATATTATCAACAGATATGCATGAAAACCGGCCTTTGACGGGGCTTAGAAGCTGTTTTTAAGACCCTTTTTTGCGTTTAAGCGACTTGCAGCCTACGCACAGGCAGGTATGTCGTCGAATCGCGCTGAGATATAAATGGAAATGCGCCGCTTGTTCTCCAGACTCTGTGGACAGGGCTTGGGCGCAGTCACACGCGGGCAGGATAAAGAATACGATCAAGGACAAATCGGGCGCAAAGGGGACAGATCCTCATAGCGGGCGGCAAGGCGGATCCCGAAATATTTTTCTAACGCCTCGATATATCCGGGCCCGGGCGGCAAGGTCCGATTTTTGATTTTCCCGTCCCGATGGATGGTGAGTTCCATATCGGTCAGGGTGATGCGCCCGCGGGTCGTCTGCAGAGCACACATTCTCTGCAATCGGAAAATGGATTCCGGCCAGGTAGAGGTGAAGTGATTTGCCATTTCAATGTCGATATCGAGCGTAACCTCTTCTTCGTCAAACGCATAGAGATCTATGAACGCATCTCCGGCTTTCTTCTGCAGTACCATGCCGTATCGAGAATCGCGTCTCAGGCGGTAAAGCTCTCCCCACTGCTCCTCAATCTGATCCGGTACGAGAGGGATTGGTTCTCGAAGCCCCGGTCCTCCGAATCCATCATCGGCAAGCCATTTGCGGCCGGAAATGGCAACAATGAGCACCTCGTGAGTGCGCGCGCCGGCATCCGGCCTCCTGTAAAGAACCCGCGCGAGAAGAGGCCGCACGGCAAATCCAAGGCTTTTTAGCGCCAGGTGCAAAAGACCATTGAGCTCAAAGCAATATCCTCCCCTGCCCTGTTGGATGAGCTTAGCGGCGAGGTCCTTCGGATTGAGTGAGACAGTGCGGCCCAAATGTATGTCAAAATTCTCGAATGGGATGGAAAGGGCCTGGGCAAGATGCACTTGCCGCAATCCCCGCTCGTTCAGATCCGGCGCTGCTTTCAGCCCGACTCGCGCCAGGTATCGGGACAAAGGAAAATCAGTCGAATCCATCATCGATGAACATAGCATCAAAGCAGAGCGGAGAGCAACAGGAGCCCGTGCCGGCGACTGTTCGGCATTAGTTTAAATAAAATCAGATCCTGTCTTATGATAGGACCTATCGGTTTTGGGTGGAAAATGAGAGTAACAATGTTTCTGAGAAAGCGGGAGAACCTGATATGTTGAGCAAACAGGCGAAAAAGGTATTTTCAGAACTGGAACTGCCTTACTGCGCAGTTGCGGTAAAATTCTGCCGGAACAAGCCGGAGAATTATCATCAGGCGGAAGGCACGGATGTATTCTGCAGCTTCCTGAAGAAAGCTCAGGATGAAAACAGAGCCTTCTTCACCACAATAGAAAACGACAAATGCATGGGCAAGGTAGTGCTCGGCATGACGGACCTTGAGACGAATCATGGATCGGGGCAGGTCGGCTACGAGATGGGCGTGTTCAGGACACCGGCCGCTAATGCACGGCTGTATCACGAAGCAACGATGCTTAAACGCGGCGTCTGCAACTTTGTGGTATTTTGTCCCGTTGCCATATGTGATTTCCATCCGGATCTGGTGATCTGTATTGCGCCTGCGGAAAAAGCCCAGTTGCTCTTACGGGCAACGAGCTACATTTCCGGAGATTTGTGGGAATCCAGGTGTTCCTATGTCATGAGCTGTGCCTGGACATATGCGTACCCATATGTATCCGGCAAGGTCAATCATCTGTTTACCGGTATGCACTTCGGCATGCAGATCCGGCAGTCCTATCCGCAGGGGCTTCATATTATAACGATACCCTACCAGAAACTGGATGAGGTCGTCACTGCGCTGACGGAAATGGAACATATGCCTTTGGAGCTGCTCACGGATTCTGAAAGCAAAACAAAATGCCTTGAATTGCATGCCCGTCTGGACGCATTGGCGGCGGACATAAATATACCCAACAGGTTGTAGGCAATTGTTGTCCGGCCGACAGGAAAAACATCGATAGAAATATGGGAGTCGCGCGCCGTCGGCTTTCATGTTGAGATGTCTTTAACGAGCCGGGGGCTGATGCCGGAATAGCATCTCCCTATGCTTTCACCAGGATTTCGATGATGACGGCGGCCGGCAATATTTCTTTGATCAATCCGGCGGAGCATCCGGCGTAGGCATCTCCGTCTGTCATGTCTCCATCGATTTGCGCTTTTCGCGCGCGGCCGCGGCCGATAAATTTCCCGATACTTTCGCCGGAAGCTCCCGAGTTTTCCATGGCTGCAAGTTTCATGGAAAAATCTGATTTGAGGCTTCTGATAGGAATGGAGCTGCGTCGCGTTACGACGGTGCCGGAATCTCCTGCATCAAGGATCGCCTGCTTGTAATTGTGGTGCGCGATGCATTCCTCGCTCGCGACAAAGCGCGTGCCCAGCTGCACTCCGCCCGCACCAAGCGCGAGTGCAGCCGCGAATCCTCTTCCATCGGCAATTCCACCGGCCGCAATCACGGGAATGTAAACGGCATTCACAACCTGAGGCAACAAGGAGAATAGAGGCAGCTCCTCGCGCCCGATCCGGCCGCCGGCCTCAAAGCCTTCGGCAATGACGGCATCAACCTTACAGGATTCGGCGTGTCGGGCTTGAGAAACGGAACTGATGACGTGCGCAACACAGATTCCCGCGGAATGGAGCAATTCCGTGTAAAGCCGGGGATCCCCTGCAGCCGTAATAACGATTTTGATGTTTTCCTTAAGAAGACTATCGATGAGAAGCCCACTCGCATGCAAGTCCAGTGGAATATTCACGCCATACGGCTTATTCGTAAGATTTCGAGCCCGATCGATTTGCAGGTGAAGGTTCCGGATAGGATGGCCGTTTTCCTTCATCCCCGCATAGGGACTGATAATGCCGAGCCCGCCCGCATTCGACACAGCCGCCGCGAGTTCGGCGGTTGCAAGCCAGAGCATCCCGCCTTGCAGAACCGGGTATCGCACACCGAACAGGTCGCAGATGCTTTTGCTTGTCACGGCGGATTAATCGGATGAAGGCAGCGGTTTCGGTTCCTGCAGCTTCATTTCCTTATCGCAACACACAAAAGTTCCCTCTCCGCCTTTGGTGCAGAGGACCTCTGTGCCGCATTCCTCACATTTATATCTTTTCCCGAGCTGAGCCATGGGGTGTCCCCTCTTATTTCTTCAATTCCATCGGCTGACCACAACATGTCACGGTCCCGTTTCCGGCACGCGTAACGATGACTTCCGCGCCGCATTTCGCGCATTTATAGCGCTTGCCCACCTGGTTTGCCATATTTGCATCTCTCTTTCTTACAGTTCAATCTCTTTCAGATCCGGAGCGATCAGAAGCGTTGGCTCCGTGACTGATTGTATATCCTCCACCGTCAGACCTGGATAAATTTCCTTCAACAACAGACCCTTTGGAGTAACTTCAATCACCGCCAGATCCGTAAAAATTATATTAACTTTTTTCCTGGCTGTTGCGGGATAGGTCAACTCCCGAACGATTTTTGGCATGCCGTTATTGGTCTCATGTTCCATCGCGATAAAAAGCCTTTTGGCTCCGGCAGCGAGATCCATCGAGCCGCCGATATTCCCGACGCCATTCAGCCCTCTGGACGGATTCATCCACGATGCAAAATCGCCGGATTCATTAACCTGAAAGGCACCCATTACGGTGACATCCACATGGCCGCCGCGTATCATGGCAAAGGATTCACTGATGTCGAAATAAACCGTCCCGGGCACTTCAAGGACCGGCTGGCAGCTGGCGTTAATGAGATCCTGATCGATGTCGGCGCCTTCAGCCAGGCTTCCTGTCTTGAGCATGCCGATCTCCGACTGAAGGATTACGTCCCTCCCTTCAAGCCAGTTGCTTACAAGTGTGGGAATTCCGATGCCCAGGTTCACATAGGAATTATCTTCGATCTCTTTGCTCACCCTCAGCGCGATAATCTCACGGGGGAGCCCCTCGAACTTTTTCAAAATAGCCTCCTAATGCAACGCTCCGGAATATGGGGACAGTCGCCTTATTTCGCCGGCATAGGCTCCTTTTGCGGAATCCATGAATAGGGCGAAATAGGGCGACTGTCCCCATTCTTCCTACAGGTTCGTAATATCAAAGGTATATCTCGGTACGTGCACAATCCTCTGGACAAAGATTCCCGGAGTATGGACGGATTCGGGATCCAGTTTCCCGATTTCCACAACATTTTCGACTTCGGCAACGGTTACGCGCGCCGCCATCGCCATAACATGGTTGAAGTTCCGGGCGGTCTTGCGGTAGCAAAGGTTGCCCTCGGGATCGCTTGTATGGGCATGGACCAGCGCGAAATCGGGTTTGAGCGCGTATTCGAGAATGCATTTCTGCCCGTCGATCACGCGCATTTCCCTTTTCTTCCGATTTGTCTCGATGTTGGTGATCGTGGCTTCTTCCACGAGCGAACCGGCCCCGACCGGCACGAAAAACGCCGGAATGCCCGCGCCTGCCATTCTGTATTTTTCGCAGAGCGTCCCCATGGGATACACTTCCAGTTCGATCTCTCCGGACCGTATCTTCTGCTCAAACGGATGTTGAATGCCTTTGGTCGCGGAGCGGAAAAGCCCGTACGAATCGATAATTTTTTTAATCTGCCCGTTATTCACGAGATCGTCCAGCTCATGCCGGGCTCCCAATAGAGGACCGGATCCACAGGCGAAAGTCAGATTCTTCACTCCTTTGGCAATAAGAGCTTTCAACAGAATTCTCGGAACTCCTGCCGCAAAGAAACCTCCGATAGCTATGGTTGAGCCGTCCTCAATCCCCGAAAGAGCTTCTTCAACGCTTTTTACGATTTTATCCATATTGATTAGAACTCCAATAATGCGAATTATGATTCCCTTATTTTTGCTGCAAGTCTCCACTCGAGATCCAGGCCCTGATCGAGAGTCAGATCCATTCCTTTGATCACCGCCTGTTTTGCATTCCTTATGACCAGCGGATCAAATGAAGCGATTTTATGCGCCAAATCATCCGCCGTCTGCAAGAGCTTTTCGCGAGGAACTATCTGATTCACCATCCCCATGTTTATAGCTTCCTGCGCGCTTAAGCGCCTTCCGGTAAGAAGCATATCCAGCGCGCCCGACAAACCGAGTATGCGAGGCAGCGTTTGGGTCCCTCCGGCGGCAGGCAGAATTCCCAGGCTGACTTCCGGCAAGCCGAATACGGCGTCCGGAGCGGCAATTCGAAGATCGCAATAGAGCGCAATCTCGATTCCCGATCCCAGGACATAGCCGTGGAGGGCCGCGATCAGAGGCTGCGGCATGCTGAGGAAAAGTCTCCACAGATCGCGGATGGATCGAATCTGCCTGGCTTTGACGACGGAAGGAGCGGTAAGGAATTCCTTGAGATCGGCCCCTGCACAGAACGCCTTATCTCCGGCGCCTCTGAATAAGGCGACTCGCACCTCATCGTCCGCCTTGATTGCGCTCAGGACTTCATACAGTTCGTCGCGCATGCGGACGTTGAAAGCATTGAGCGCGTGCGGCCTGTTCAGAGTAATGCAGGCGATGCTTTCGGTCTTCTCATAGATGACAGTTTCAAATCCGCTCATCATGCCCTCGATCTCAGATGCCCTCAAATCTCGGCTTTCGTTTTTCTTTGTACGCCGCGATGCCTTCGGTGCGATCAGAAGTTGTGAACAGATGCAGATAGAGATCCAATTCCATCCGGATTCCCTGCTCCAGCGTTAAATCCATGCCTTTCCAGAGCGCTTCTTTGGCATAGCTGAGTGATACAGGCGAATTCTCCGCCATTTCGCGGGCCATTTCTACAGCTGCGCTCAGTAATTCTCCGGCAGGAACGATCCTGTTGATAAGCCCCCATCGGAAGGCCTCTCCGGCATCCACCGACTCTCCGGTTAAAATCATATGCATTGCTCTGCTCCGCCCTATCAATCGCGGAAGGCGCTGCGTTCCTCCATCGGAAGGCATGCATCCTTTTTGAACCTGGGGCAAGCTGAATCGGGAATTGTCCATCCCGATCCGGATATCGCACGCCAGCGCCAATTCAAGCCCCAAACCAATGGCATCGCCTCTAATGGCTCCAATTACCGGTTGCCTGAGTCCGGCAACCGCATCCACAAGGGAAATTCTTTCCCCGCGACCGGCTTGCGAAATGAAAGCCGTTCCGCCATCAAAGCAGAGCACAATGACACGAACCCGTTCGTCCAACGCAATCCGGTCGCACAGATCCACGAGATCCGGCGCCGTTTGAACAACCGACGGTTCATCTCTGAGGGCATCTGCCAGATCAACAACCGCGTAGTTCCCTGTTTTCCTGCAGATCAACTTTCCATATGCTATCTCATCCACGAGACAATTCTCCCATTTCAGTCGCTATTATGGCTTTTCGGGGGAATAGTTGCCATGATTGAAATCATGGTTCTCCATTTGGATCAGCCTGGGCTTCATTCCCCATCTACGCATGGAAGCAAGCCATTGGCTCAGGGATTGCCTGCATTCTTGCTTCTGGAGAAAACTAGTGCAAAGATGTTGCCTATAGCCATCAGGCAAATCGCGGTCGAAAGGGAACCGTCAAGTGAGGAGCGGTCGATCACGCATTGTTGAATTGGATGAGGGTGCCAAGCTGGAGGCGCTGCATAAGTGTCGTATATTCTCAGGGCTGCGGACTGCGGATCTGCGGGTCATGGCGGCACTGGCTACTTCCGTTCACTATGTAAAGGGAGCTTTCATTTTCAATGACGGAGATCCGGCGGAATTCTTTTATGTCGCGCAACAGGGACTCATCAAGCTTCACAAGGGATCCTCATCTGGAAAGAACGTGACTTTTAAAATTGCGACGCTCGGCGACACGCTCAACGCCGCCGCCCTGTCCCTAAAAAGCCACTTTCTTTCCGCACAAGCGATGACAGATGCCACGGTGCTGAGAATACCCAGGAAAGGATTCTGGGCTTTTGAGGCCAAGCATCCCGGCATTGCCGCTAACATTCTGAGGCTGACGGCAGAAGGGCTCAATATCGAGTACAACCGGATCGTGGACATCATCGGAGAGGAAGTGGAACTCCGTGTCGTGCATTCGCTGTTTACTCTGGTAAACAAGTTCGGCCCGAATCTTCTTCTGAAGCGCGAGGAGCTTGCAAACTATGCAGGAACGACCACGGAGACAGCCATCCGGGTTTTAAGCAAACTCAGGAAGAAGGGCATCGTCAGCTGTTCAGCCGGCCGCGGCACTATCGTCATCTCCGACCTCTCCAAGCTGCAGAATTACAGAAGCTAGCCCATGAATTCCTTCATGCTGCGCTGATACCCTGTTGATTGCTATTACTTCTCGTAGTCTTTGAGGGCTTCGAGGACGGGCTCAACCAGTTCGGGATCGAAATGGGTTCCCGACAGTTTCCGGATCTCTTCGCAGGCAATAGAAAACGCAGTGGCGCGATGGTAAGGGCGGTCGTAGATCATTGCATCGATCGCATCGACGAGCGAAAATATTCGTGTCCCAAAGGAAATCTCATCGCCCTTCAATCCGCGAGGATATCCTGTTCCGTCGAATCTTTCATGATGGGAGAGAATAATATCCGCCGCTTCCTTCAGAAATCCGATTTTCTGGACAAATTCATACCCGTATTCAGGATGCTTGTGCATGATTTCCCACTCTTCATGCGTGAGATCCGAAGGCTTCCAGAGAATGCTGTCGGGAATTCGCAATTTGCCGATGTCGTGAAGAAGCGCGCCATGTTCTATCTGCATCAACTCACCGTCGTCCATACCCATTTTTTTGACAACCTGGATGGCCATATCGGCAACACGGCGTGAATGGCCGCTCGTTCCCTGATCCCGAAGGTCGATGGCCGCAGCAAGTGTCTCCAGCGTTGCACTGTGAAGATCGTTCAAATTTCTGAGCGCATCACTCAGGGCTTGCGACCGCTCTTCGACAAGCCTTTCAAGGTTCAGCTTATATGCCGTATTTTCAATAATCAGACGGCGGTGCTCCAAAGCACGTGCCACCGCCACATCCATCTGTTTGGGCTCGATGGGTTTCAGCAGATAGTCGGCGGCGCCCTTCTTCATCAGGCTGACCGCGAGAAGCGTATCATTCGTGCCTGTCAGCAAAATTATTTCCGTAAAATGATCAATCGACCTGATGGAATCCAGAAGCTCGGAACCTGAGATAAACGGCATTTGAATATCAAGGATGCATACTTCGGGATTAAAGGAGCGGACCATGGCCGGGACTTCGCGCGGATCAGACATGCCGCGGGCCTCATAGCCGAAGCTGTTCAGCAATCTTACAGTCAGATTCACGATCTGCGGATTGTCGTCAACGGCCAGAACTCGCCCTTGCATCTGCATGCCCCTAATATAGCGGATCCACCATCGGAGCGGCCATATATTTTAAGTAAACTAAAAATGTCCGGCAGTCAATCAATTACCGGCTCATAACAGCGATATCCGGGTATTCATTCGAATTTCCCCATTCCGGGAATGAATGTAGCGGCCATTATCGGAATCGGTCAAACCGGAAAACAGTCCGGCCTGAAACTACTGTCCCATACGCAGAAAACCATACGAGCTCATTTTTCTCTTCTTTTTCCGCGCCAATTTGGAAGTATCTTATATGGCAGGAAAAGATATGGATTTATAGCGATAAAAAGGAGACAGAACATGGGGAAAGGCTTTCAGGACAAGGTGGCGCTGGTTACAGGAGGAGCTTCAGGGATGGGCAGGGCTGCAGCCCGTCTATTTGCACGTGAGGGAGCCAAAGTAATCGTCTCCACGGATTCCAATATCAAAGGCGGCGAAGAAACAGTCCGGCTGATACAGTCGGACGGCGGAGAGGCGATATTTGTGAAATGCGATGTCACAAAAGCGGCGGATGTGGAAACGATGGTCGATAAAGCGGTTCAAACTTACGGAGGTCTTCACTACGCATTTAATAATGCCGGTATCGGACCCGACGGCAACCGCGAGCCGATCGTCTATGTCGCCGATTGTCCTGAAGAAATCTGGGACCGTACCTTGAACATAAACCTCAAAGGCATCTTCTTATGCATGAAGTACGAGATCAGGCAGATGCTCAAGCAGAAATATGGAGCAATAGTAAACAACTCATCTCTGGGAGCTCTGAAAGCAGTGCCCGGTTTCGGAGCCTACGACGCCAGCAAAAGCGGCATGATCGGACTGACGAAGGCCGCGGCACTGGAATATGCGACCTCCGGCATCCGAATCAATGTCCTCTGTCCCGGCCCAACCGACAAAACAAAACTGATGGAAAACCTGACGCAGTATCATCCGGAGGAGAGGGAGCATATCAACAGCGTCATCCCGATGAAGCGGCTCGCCGATCCCGAAGAAATGGCCGAGGTTGTTCTCTGGCTGTGCTCGGATGCCGCTTCTTTTATCACGGGCAGCACCATTTCGGTCGACGGCGGAATGAGTGCAACGTAGCTGCGATATGAAAGGAAAGCAGGAGAGACTACTCGAAGGCATCCGTGTTCTGGATTTGGCGGACGAACAGGGCAGCTTCTGCTCCAAGCTTCTGGCAGATCTGGGAGCTACGGTAATCAAAGTTGAAGAGCCTGAGGGTGATCCCTGCAGAGCAAACACTTCCTTCCTATATCACAATTCAAACAAACTTGGAGTTGCCCTCAGCCTGCACGATTGCAGGGGAAAAGCCGCTTTCTCCCGATTGATTGATGAAGCCGATGTATTGATGGAAACCTTCCACCCGGATTACCTCAAATCTCTTGATCTGGATTACAGAAGGCTGAGCAGGATAAATCCCCGTCTCATCCATCTTTCCATCACAGGCTTCGGGCAGTCCGGACCGAAGCGTGGGTATCATGTCTGCGACAGTGTCCTTGCAGCGTTCGGGGGGCAGATGTATATGACGGGGCTCTCTTCCGGAAAGCCTTTGAAGATTTTCGGCCCACAGTCCTACTATGCCGCGGCGCTCTTCGGCGCCAATGCCGTCCTGCTCAATCTCAAAAGAAGAAGACTTACCGGTCGAGGATGCCATATTGATCTGTCCGTACAGGAAGCGGTGGCTTCTTCGCTGGATCAGATATGGATCGATTCATCCCAGAACGGGATTACGGCCGGCAGGCGGCAGCATGTTCCTCCGCGTGAACCTTTTGCAATTCTCCGCTGCAAAGACGGATATATCCAGATCCCGATACTGCGTAATTGGGATACTATTTTCGAGCTGATGGCGTCGGAAGGAAGAGGCGGAAGTCTTTCGAGAAAAAACCGGCAGAACGGGCTTTATGGAAAAAAGCAAAACCATCGGCTCGTACAGGCGATAGAGGAATGGACACAAACACACACAAAGCGCCGGCTTTTTGAGCTTGGCCAGGCGATGAGCTTCCCATGGGCTCCGGTGCATTCTCCGGAAGAGGTGCTGAAAAGCCCTCAACTCAAAGCTCGCAGGTTCTTCGTTCGCGCGGCCCCGGCGGCGGTGAAATTCAAATTCCCCATCCCCGGTTTACCCTATAAGTTCGGCAGAACTGCGCCATCTACCCAAATGCCGGCACCGTCATTAGGGGAACACACCGGTCGGATTCTCCGGAATCCGGCCCCGGACACAGGAAAGCACCGAATGAACCGGCAGGATGATCCGCGTCTCGATCATTCTGCGAAAAGTGCCGAAATACTTCGAGGAATCCGCGTTCTCGATCTTTCCCGAATGCTTTCCGGACCCTACGCGACGAGAATCCTCGGTGATTTTGGAGCTGAGGTAATCAAAGTCCAGTCCAGGCTGACGGCAACGGGCGCCGAATGGAACGGCACTGCCGGATTCCGCGCATATAATCGGAATAAACGGAGCATCTGCCTGAATCTGAATCAGCCCAAGGCACGAGAGATATTGAAAGAGCTTGTATCTGTCAGCGATGTCGTGGTCGAGAACTATTCGCCGCGAGTGATGGCCAACTGGGAACTGGGCTATAAGCATTTGAGAGCAGTGAAACCGGATATTGTCATGGCAAGCATTTCTGCGATGGGACAAACGGGGCCATGGAAGGATTTTGTCGGTTTCGCTCCCACTTTTCACGCGTTTTCAGGGCTTCTTTCCACAACCTGCCGGGCGCTGGACAGACCTGTTGATATAGGCTATGCATACGGAGATATCGTTGTCGGCCTTTATGCCGCTCTTGCCATTCTCGCATCCATCGAATACCGCGACCGCACGGGCGCAGGCCGATATATTGATCTTTCCGCATATGAAGCATTGTGCACACTCCTGGGACCTGCCTTCGTGGACGCGTCCTTGTCTTCTCATACGCACAACCGCTGCCGCTCATTTGATGATTGCAGCGGAGCCATGCCTTGCGGCTGCTACCCATGCAAAGGCGACAACCGGTGGTGCGTCATTGCCGTTTTCAACGAAGCGGAATGGGAAACCTTCTGCAGAATATCGGCCCGGACCGAATGGTCATCCCGAAAGTTTTCAACAATGGCTCGGAGGAGAAAAAATCGTACGGAATTGGATGAGCTGATCAGCAGGTGGACAGCGGACCGCTCCGCCGGTTCTATTGTGCGCCTCCTTCAAAAAGCCGGCATTGCGGCAGGCGTTGTGCAGAGTGCCGAAGAACTGAAGAAGGACAGTCAACTGGCATCGCGGCACTTTTTCACCGCGTTGCATCACACGGTACTGGGAAAAACCCTCGTCGATCGTTCCGCCTTGTGGCCATGGAATGAAGGACATGAACACTGGAAGGTAGCCCCTTCATTGGGCCAGGATAATCATTATGTTTTTGTCGAAATGCTCGGGCATTCGGACCAGGAGTTTAGGTCGTTCGTAGAGAATGGGATAGTGGATTAGAGTCCATCGAGCCGGGGAAATTCGGGCGCAATCCCATCGTCGGACCAGACTATGCGGCCGTTCAGCACGGTCATCAGCACCTTGATATCTTTTATCCGGCTCGGATCAACCCGGCAAGGATCTTCGCTCAACATTACAAGATCCGCAAGTTTTCCCGGTGAAATCGATCCCTTGATTCCATCTTCAAAGCCGACTGCTGCCGCACCCAGCGTATACATGTGAAGAGCATCCGCCACCGGAATCCTCTGTTTGGGAAGAACCGCATCTTTGTCTTCCGTCATTCTCGTAACGGCAGCATATATTCCGATCATCGGATTGGGATCGGAGATGGGGAAATCGGAGCCGAATGCGAGATTCAAACCGCTGTTGAACATGGAACCTATCGGATAAAGATGCTCGAGTTGATCACCGGAGACGGTTTTCAAATAACGGTCGCCGCTGAAGTAGATGAAGGACGGCTGCGTCACTACCGTTATGCCGCAGGCAGCAAGTCTTTTCATCATGGATGGAGTGCACACAGAGCAATGCTCAATACGATGTCGATGATTTCCTCGAGGAAATCGGCTCAGAGCGCATTCGATGGCATTGCATGCGGCTTCAATCTCCGGTTCTTCAATGGCGTGGATTGCGACCTGCAGTCCTGCGGTGTGGACCGCCGTCAGCATTGCATTCAGCTCTTCCTGAACGGGTTCCAGATTACCGGTTGTGCGGCTCACGATGATTTTAACGCCACCCGGCCGCAAATCGGTGCAGTCTGCTTCGGAAACGAACAAATCCTGTTGTGCTTCGACGAATGCGTTCAATCCAATCATCATTGTGAGGCGCGGGTGGAATAAGCCGCGGGCCTTCCAGGATTTCAGCCGGTTCCACTGATGCAGGCCATTCTCTGAGGACGCATCCTGGACCGACGTAATGCCGCAAGCAAGCAGCTTCTTGTCAGCGAGCATCAGTCCCTGCTCGATTTCGCCATCATCCATAAAAGGAACTTTGTTCGCCAGGTATTCGCCCATGCCATATAGAATTCCAGTGGGCAATCCTGTTTCCGGATCGCGATCGATGAATCCGCGGGGAGGGTCTCCGGTTTCTTCGGTAATACCGACCTGTTTGAGCGCAAGGCTATTGAGCACGTGGGCGTGGCCCGAACGATGTGTTAATTTGACCGGATTCATCGGCGCGGCGGCATCCAGATCTCGGCGATTGGGATGCCGCTTTTCGGCAAGATAAAACTCATTGTAGCCTTTGCCCCTAATCCATGCTCCCGGCGGCCGATTCTTGCAGTAATCCCGCATTCTACTCTGGATATCCGCGATGGAGCGAATCTGCCCGCGGGACGAAAGATTCAGACTAACCAGAGACTCGGCGAACGCATGAATATGGCAGTGAGCATCAACGAATCCGGGAAGCAGCGTATACCCGGCACAGTCCACAATTCTGGCGGCTTTTGCCTTCAGACTCTCAAGGCTTTCCCGGCCGCCGACCGATACAATTCGATTCCCTACAATTGCAGCCAGGCTCGCCCGCGGCCGCAGAGGATCCATGGTGATAATATTGGCGTTGCAAAAAACCAAATCGGTCATCTGTTTCAGTCCCGGGAATTTCCCCGGATAGCGAGGCGGGGGCTTTATCGAGCCGGATGGGATGCCAGGCGAGTTTTCCAGGAAGCCACTTTCAATCTAAGGACCGGGATATACAGCGCGATTCTAAGAGCAGTCATGGGCAGAAACATTCGCAACCATCCTTTCCAGCTGAGTTTTATTTTTTTCTTATTTATAAAAAGCGTATCGCAACCGGTGCTTAATGATGTCGTCAAAGGGAAAGGCAAGCAGAGAAATCCCAGTTTTCGGAGTCTTTTTCTGATTTGCGCAATGTCTTTTGCAATCGCCGGATTGCAGAAGGAATGGAACTCGATCGTGATTTGCCTGATTTCACGGATCAAATTGTCGCTCATGGATTGGAACATCCCTATTTCTCCGCCCTCGATATCGACTTTCAGCAAATCGACACTATCAATCCGGCATTTTTCCAACAAGTCCTTCAGGCTTATTCCGGGAACTTGAATGCATTCCTGAGTACCCCAGAAATCGGAGATGTCTTTCATAATGCTGGAGGCTTCGGGATTGTCCGACACGAAGAACTGGACGGGACCGCTTTGCCCGCTGATTGCATAGTGATATTTTTGGATAAGCGCATTTTCCACAATCCCGATGAACAATTCGGGATTAGCCTCCACTGCCACGCACCTGCAACCGAATTGACTGCTTAGGTAAGCGGAGAACTCGCCTTTATGCGCGCCCAAATCGAGCACGAGTGATTGTGCATTCAACGAATTCATGAAATGATGCTCGCGGAAGCAAATGATATGGCTTTTCCTGCTTAGAATCCCGATGATATGGTCTACGGTCCGGAAAACGGCGTCTTTGAAATACCTGGCCAAGTTGTGGAATCCTATCTATTCAAGCTATGCGACGTCACAAACTGAATCACCCTGCCCGAATCAATCTTCAAAGCTGCCGGAAGTTCCTCGAAATCCGCGCAAAGCCTGTTTGATCGTCCACCGGATGGCTCGTCCCGCCTCATAGCAGTAAGCCAGGTTGTGATTCAGCGTTGAGAAACAATGAGGCTGACAATCGCGCTTGATCTGCTTGAGTTGTTCGAAATCAAACCGAGGCTGTCCCACTCCGCCCCAATCCTGAGTCGCTGAGTACATCGGGAAACAGGGCGCCAGCGTGCCGTCGGTCCGGATGATGACGGAGTTCTGGCCGGCACGGCAGTTCCAGTCGAGGAGTTTGCCACGCATAAACGCCTTCATTTCCTCGAGGCGCCGGACAGAGTTCACCATCTTGTATCCGGACTTGTTCTTCTCAATTATCCAGTCGACGAGTTCGTCTATCCTGGGCCAATCCTCTTCCGTGATAAACGTGCTATTCCCGCTATTGTGCTTGAAGTGGGGCTGATCAAGCATGGGGGATTCGTTTATATGGTAGTCGGTGGCTATGCCGTTATCACGCGCAATCTCCGTAAGCCTTTTGACATCATCGATGTTGATTCGGGTAATGTTGATGTTAAAAAAGACACTGAAATCGTAAAGGTATTGCTTTTTGATAAGGTAATTGAAATACGGGAAAATAGGATTCAAAGCCTTTGGCAGTTCCGGACGGTCCTCAACGGAATCGACTCCGAGATTCACGGTTGCGATTCCGGCATCTCCAAGCCAGTCGATGACTTCCGGGCGCATCAGCCTGCCATTGGTCGGAACGTAGATCCAGAAGCCCTTTTTGGCGGCATAATAGGCGATCTTGTGAATGAACTTGGGCCGGATCAGGACTTCTCCGCCCATCAAGGCCAGAACGCGGCATCCCGTGTCATGAAGCCAATCAATGCTGCTCCTTGCCATCTCCTCAGTCATTCCGGGCACTCTGTTGTCGTATGCCCAGCAATAATGACATTCAAGGTTGCATTTATAGTCGGTGAATAGAAAGGCAATAATGGGATGGAATTCTCCCGGGAGCAATCGTGATCTCAAATATGGATAGAGCCAGCCGCGCAACGATCTCCTCAATATATTTGAATTAATACGGGTACGATATGGATGACCGTTTGACGGGAAATATTTCGGATTTGGGGCTACATCACCGCATCTTTCGGGGTACTGCGGGAAGACCGGGTCCGGAAGGCCCAGAGCAGAAGTCTTCGGCATTGCGGCGGCCGGCTTGGAACCATGCATAAGTGAATCATGGATTTTGGGGTCCAGTCGATAGCGTGATTCCTTTGTTCGAACCTCTTGCTGTTCATCAGCTTGCATAATGGGGATCCCTCGCTATGGAACAAGTATTAAGTTCTTATTGATGGTGCTGTAAGACATTGCATCCCAAGTATAAAACTTCTTTGGTTCATCCTGCTGCGCAGAGCTGTTTGATAAAAAGGGCACGATGCCGTACGGGACCACTATTATTAAAATGCCTCTCTGTCTTGAACACATACGACATAGTAATGCCCTTTTAAAAGAATCAGGGCATTATGGCTCTGCTTCCGGAGCGATCTGCATCGCCGAGATAATCAGCCGAGCAGCTTCCTCCGGCTGGTTTTTGGAGTCAATCATAATGTCATACAAATAGGGGTTCAACCAGTTTTGTTTGAAGTGGAGGCGTATATATTCCACGCGTTGCGCATCCATGGAGCGGATCAGGGCGTCAATGTCAGTACCCGGGGAGACGCGCGTCTGAAGCCGCTTTCGTCTGTCCGCCAGACGGGCATAGATGAAGGCGTGGAAAACATCGGATCTATCCTTCAGGATGCATTGAGCACCCCGGCCGACAATCACGCATTTCCCCATTTTGTAGGCTTCTTCAATAACACGTTTTGCCAGGCTGGCAGCTTTCTCAGCATCAAACATCTCTACGGGCGCGACGGCTGAGATCCCATCCGCTCCCAATCCCCAAACCAGGCGCGTGATTCGATGGAACCAGGGATCCACCTTCTCATCAAAAGCCGCAACCTCGCTTGGCGGCACATTTTCTCTCTTGCTGATCTCCGTGATCAGCTCCTTATCTACAAGGCTCCATCCAAGTTGATTTGCAATGATGTTTGCAATCTCGGCACCGCCACTGCCGTACTCTCTTGACACAGTCAAGGCTCTGTATCTCATATCAGCCTCTCCAATAATGAATTGCCCCTACGGGTATTAGATTATGTTAGCTGTATATCATATCGCCGTAATCTTAGAAATGAGCTTTCTAAGAAATGTTCCCGGCAGGTCCTAAAAATTTAGGATTGCCTCAAACCCTCCCCGCTGCCATCTGCAAGATTGAGATTTTGGAAGCATCCGGGACGCGTCTGGGGGTCATCCAAAGCAGTTGCGGATTCTTCTATAGATTCGTATCTAAAGGCTTTCGCTCTATTTGCCGATTTGTAGAGAATGCAGGAATGGCATAAGCGGCAAGATCTATGAACAAGACCATACTTGTTGTAGATGACTCGGCCATGATCTGTCATGTGGTCGGGCAAATCTTGAGAGAATCAGGATATACCGTTCTGACGGCAAAAAACGGCCAGGAAGGCTGTGACCTGGCAAAACAATACGATCCGCGACTCATCATCATGGACGTTGAAATGCCTGTTATGGATGGTATCCAGGCTACAGCTCTGATCAAATCCGAACCTAAAACCAGCCATATTCCCGTACTTATATTCACTTCCCTCGGCGGAGAGCAGGATCTGAAGCGCGCAAGGGATGCCGGCTGTCAGGGATTCCTGAACAAGCCGATCAGTAAGGAGGCAATTCGGGCCGAGGTTGAAAAACTGCTGGGGAGCCCGCGGTAAAACCGACATGCGCACCATTTCCCACTTCCTGACGGATAAGACCTTTCTGAAAAAAGTATTTGCCTACCTCGAAATGCATCACGAGGTACTCACCGTCATCGTGGATAAAGAGGGTCGGATAGATCCCCTGGAAGGATGGGAATCCCGTGAGCATCCGGAAAAAAAGTTTTTCCCAATTGCTTTTGACGAAGACATCGGAGGCGTCCGATGCTCGGCTGAAACGCAGGCGCTTCTGGAAGCGGCAGAGCCTCATATCCAGCTATCCCTGGATGCTTTGCACCGGCTCCTTGAAAAAGCTCTGGTTATGCAGCAATCCATGGATGAAATGCTCCGGCTATCAGACCAGCTTCATTTTCTTTTCGGGCTGGCAAACAAATTGGCCGGCGTTCAGGATCCGGAAAAATATTGCCGTCTGGTCCTCCAGGAAATCGGACGGGCCATAAACGCGGATGCCGCGTTTGTGTATACCCGAGGCAAGAAGAGCCAACAATGGAAGATCCCTTACCGTCTTCCCATCCAGGATATCGATGCATTGGACAAGGATCCCGTGCTTCTCTCCGGCTCTGATGGCAAAACCGTTATCGTTACCCTGCAAAACGGGATGTCGGCCGTCGTCACGCCGATTCAGGAAAAGGAAGAGCAAATCGGGCGCATGGTTTTTTTAAGGAAGCCCGACAGGTCGGTTTTTTCGGCCTATGATAAAAAGTTTGTAAGCATTATTAATAGCATCATTTCTCCCACCATGGAAACCCTTGTGTTGTACCACAGCCTGCATGTGTTGTATCTCAATACAGTCAAGGCTCTGGCGGCCGCGATCGATGCAAAGGACGCCTACACACATGGGCATTCTTTCAGGGTAGCAAAATATTCGGTTGCTATTGGACGGAAGCTTAAAATTTCAGATGAGGAGCTTCCCGACCTTGAAATCGCCGCTTACATGCATGATCTGGGCAAAATTGGAGTCTCGGAATCGGTTCTTGCGAAACCCGGCAAACTGTCGGCCGCTGAATTTGAGGAAATCAAAAAACACCCTTTGCTTACAAACAAGATACTGGAGCCGATCCATTTACCTGATTTTATAGTCAATGCCACATTGCAGCACCACGAACGGCTGGATGGAAGAGGATACCCTTTTGGATTGAAAGGGGATGAAATTTCCCTTTTTGCGAAGATCATCGCGGTTGCGGATGTTTTTGACGCTTTGACATCGGCCCGCCCCTATCGCGATGCCATGACGGTGGAAAACGCGCTGACAATCATCTGCCATGGCAAAGACACAGAGTTCGATCGCAAGGTTGTGCATGCTTTCTTCTCTGCGCTCCGCGATAACGTAACAGATCACGATCTTGCGGGCGTCTATGCCGATCTCAAGTTCATGCGTCTGGAACAGATGAACCAGTTTCTTGAAAAACTGACACAGCGGCTTATTGGAGATCAGGCCGAGCTCAATACCAAGAGCCTGACCTCATCGAGGCAGCATGAATGCCCGGAAAGCAGAAGCTCCTCCCTCTAAAAGCTCCGACAGCAGAAAATCACTTAAAAATTTCGTTCAAGATAAAAGCCGTGCGGATGCCCGCCTTGGCGAGCTGTCTTTGAATGACCGGCAACGCGAACCGATAATATTCGTTCCCCAGTCTGGTACCGGTTTTGATCATTTGGCGGGTTCCCGGCAGGCAATAGGCTTCCTTCGCAACCAGCAAAGTCTCCGTAGCCCAGTCCTCCGTCGTCCCTCTGGACCATTCCACAACACGCTTCGGATTTGCGATAAAGTCGAAATCCCAGAGCCACACGCGTTCATTCTTTGTATGGCGATCTATCACCCGGGAATCCCATACGCGGTGAAGATTGGATCCATCGCCGAAAAAGCGGACCTGAAGCAGGTTGCCTCCCTGATCCTTATTATCTCCGACGTGCATCGGCTGGTGAAGATCGGCGATAAAGTGGATTAGAAATTTCAGAGCCTGATGTTTTTCAAGGCGGCCCGCCCCGGGATTCAACAGCGTGCGCTTAAACTCCTCTATCTTGCTTACAACGCAGCCGCCGGCCTGGCAGTATCGTCTGTCATAGCGCATCTCCTGGATCGGGACATTGACATAATGCCATCGGCTGCTTTCCGGTACCTCCTGCTGTTCATCAGCCCATGTGGACGCTTCCGCCATGCTGACTCCCGGTCCAAGCAGATTTTTAACTGCTTTTTTGGCCGCGGGCGTCAGCCTCTCCTCCGCCATTTTAGCCACAACGCGATGCCCTACCCATCCCCAACCCCATAGGCCTTCCGGGAGCAGGAGGATCATCCACATCCATGTCGCTGCCAGGACCAATCGTTTCCCCGTCCGGAATTTATTTGCGAACTCAAACATGTCTGTAATCCACTCTGAAATCCATGAACCAATTCAAATTTAATCAATGCCGCATTTCTTACCTATTTTTCCAAGCCGTTTGGTTTCTCTTCATCCGCCACATCACTGTCGCTCAGCAGAAGGTCCCCGTGATCACCTGCGGCCAAAAGCGCTTTCGCCTCTTCCAAATACTCCTCCGGCACGAAGATCGAGACCTCGCCGAGTCCATCAAGGGTCAGACCGAAAATTTCACCAACCGCTTCTCCGTGAGAACGCGCCGGTATTCCTCGCCCACGGAGTGACATCACGATGGATTTGGCGTTGATGCCGCCGGGGACGCGAACCAATACTGCTTCCCTTGATTGTGAAGACATCTTGTCCTCCCATGCTATAGGTATTTTTATTCCAAGCGCCCCGATGGAACAAGTGTGATTCAAGCATATCTTCATTTAACCGACATTATATAGGAAGATTCTGCTGTGGCGATCAATCCGCGCATGTCGGCACCGCAGATGCCTTTCTATGAGGGATTCCCATTATCATTCTCTCAGCCTGCGGCCGCCTGTTGCCGAAGAGAAGAGAGGCCGGAGAAGCACGAACTGCGCCGGAGATTCGGCAATTTGTTCCTCGAGTAAAGAAGAAATGGATCTGGTTCAGACGGTTATCAATTTCGGCAATAATGATACGTTGCCTTTCACATTCAGAAAGCAAAGTCTCGGAGACAGGGGAGTCATTCAGCAGATTTTCATCAACAAAGACTATGATCTATCATGGCTGGCAAGGTTCAAAGACATTGCCGGCGAGTACGAACGGATTCTTGCTGCCGGGAAAAGACCGTTGATCCTGGATTGCGGCGCAAACATCGGAGCGTCTACCCTGTGGTTTGCGAAATCCTATCCCCAAGCACATATCGTTGCCCTGGAACCGGAAAAGCACAACTACGCAATCCTCCGGTTGAACTGCGATAAGAATCCGGGCATCACAACCATGAAGGCAGCAATTTCATGTGCCGACGAAACTCTTTTCATCCAGGATCCCGGACAAGGAGACTGGGGATTCCGCACTGCAAGCCGGCCGTCCGGTAAGGAACCCCCCATTGCCGCCCATTCGATTGCGACAATTTTGGAGAGATATCGGAATGAGGATCTGTTTATCGCCAAGATCGATATAGAAGGCGGGGAATCTCATTTGTTTGAGACCGGTTATGCATGGATTGAGCAGGCTATGCTGATCATCATTGAATTGCACGACTGGCTGTTGCCCGGTACCGCGAACTCCCAGAACTGCCTGAAGGCCCTTTCCCAATATCCGAGGGATCTTGTCTTCAGAGGCGAGAACCTGTTCTCCATCCGAAATCCCCGCTGATTTGCATCATTTGTATCTCCCGCGCAGGTAAAACACGGACGCCCGGAATTCCGCCCCATTTTAATCTTCATTCAGATTTGCCTTCCCCATCCTTCATTCCACAAGCATAAACCGGGCGCAGCCGCTGTCCATCTCGCGTCTGATTCGGCCCTTTTCTTCGAGCACTTCAAGGTTACCCAGGGTCTCAGAAATCATCAGAATGAGTTCAAATCCTCTCTCAGATGTGAAGAGCTCCTTCATGATTTCGTAAACGGTCAGCGGTCCATGTTTTAGAGAATCCAGAATTTTCGCCTGGCGGCGCTCATAGAAGGAAGACAACGAATCGATTACCTCGCGATGACGACTGAATGGAGCGGCATGGCCCGGGAGCACCAAATCGACAGACAGCGAGCGCACTCGATCGATAGACGCAAAATAGGAGAGGAGCGGTTTGAACGAGGGCGGTTCGCCATTCGGACTGAGTTCGAGCAGCGGATTGGGGGATACATTCTGGAGAAAATGATCGGCAGAGAACAGGAGCCGGTTGTCCCGGTCGTAAAGGCAGCAGACCCCGGGAGTATGTCCGGGCATATGTAGAATTTCCAGCGTAACATGCCGACACTGGAGTATTTGGCCGGGAAGAAGCGGCGTCACTTTTTCCAGACGTTTTCCCAATTCAGCGCTATTCCCGAGAACGGCAGCCGTTTCCTCAATCATCGCAGCAGGCACGCCAAGCATCGAGAAGTATCTACGGTTTTGCATGAGCAGTTTTGGCCATTCCAAGCCTGACTGGAGGACCTTGCCGGCATCCGCCGGATGGATTGAAATTGGAATTTGGCGGCCTGCCTGCTCCTGAATCCAGGCGGCCGCTCCAAAGTGGTCGATATGCCCGTGCGACAGGAGGATGCGGTTCACATCCTCAAAACGATGCCCGGTTCGCGCCAATCCCTCAGACAGGGCTGCGCGGGAATCTTCCGTTCCAAGGCCGGCATCAAACATCAGGCAGCCGTTTTTCTCTTCAATGATATAGGCGTTGACCGGCCCGCCTGCCTCTCGGAATGGGATTGGGACCGGTATGCGAAAGATTCCCAGTTCTCCCAGTTCGTCTTCTTTCATGCTTCTCCTCGCAGCATATTTCCGCTGCAACAAAAATCGCGTGCATCTCTGCTTTCCGCATTGCCCCCCTCATTATGAAGGCAGGCTTCATCGCCGAACCAGAGGCAAGGTTTACACTAATCGATATTTCGGAAGCGGCCTATTTGACAGCCGCTTTGATTTCTTTGAGATCTCCTCCGGCCAGAGACGCAATCTCCAGAGAAAAAACAAAATTATGGAATCCGCGCGATCCATCCTTTTCTAAAAGCGTGAGATTTGCCTTCACGTCCTCAAGCTTCGCTTTCAGGGATGCATCCAGGACGCCGGGATTTTTCTTCAAAGCCTCCTCGATAGTCTTCACATCCGCCAGCAGTGGAGCCATGTTTTCATCATAGGTTGATTGCCATTCCTGTATCTGATGGACACGGGCTTCACGGTTGTTGTCCTTGTGGCAGGCTGTGCAGGTGTCGAGGCGCTTCTCGGTCAGGCTTGGATCATCGGGCCGAAGGACTTTCATCCTGTGATTCCCTTCAGTCATATGACAGCCGATGCATGGTACTCCGGAATGGAAGTTTCTGGAATCCTCGATGCCCTTGGCGCCATATCCCCAGAATATGGATCGCTGGGTATGGCAGGATTCGCATATCTTGTCCGGATCCACCACTACTCTGCGGGAATATTCGGTCTTCTGACGGGCATGGCATGCTAAACAGCTAACCTTATGGACACTATCCTTTCTGTCGCCGCCGACTGCTGCGGTCTGTTGCCCTGCCTCGGGTCTTTTGGCGGAGTGGCATCCGCTGCATTCGGTCGCTGCCGGATTATTCTGAGCGGTCCGGCGGATTGCCTTTCCATGATTGGATGCCTCCCACATGTTGTGCTTTTCCGAATGACAGGGCTGACAGGATTGAAAGCCGGCATGGTCGGGAATTTCCTTTTTTTCTTCTCCAATGACAAAAGTAATGTATCCGGAAACGAATATGCCGAAGATACCGGCGAAAATTAAAGCAGCGTTCCATCGATTTTGTCTGTTCATTTATGAATATCTCCTGGCCTGGAAATCCATATCTGATAAGGATTGAATAATAACAGACAGCAACGACAAAAGCCTAAAACTTACACATTGTCGTTGCTGGAGCGGCAAATATGCGTTAAGGTTTCCTCATAAAACGGCTTGGAATCCAAGATTGAAATTTAGGATAGAAATTTTGCAAGGAGGATTTGTGAGCTCCAATCCATCACGAAGGCAGTTTCTGCAAGCGGGCATGGCATTGCCTGCGGCCGGGCTTGTTTCTCCGAACAGCCTGGAATCAGTATTACAGGAACCTCCAAAGGCTAAAGAACCGCCCAAAGTTGTTTATCGCACGCTGGGCAAAACGGATCTCAAACCCTCGGGCGTCGGCTATGGCATAGGATATGTGCCGTATACCGATGTGGTAGCGAGGTCTCTCGATATGGGCATCAATTATTTCGATACCGCCCGGGACTACAAGGACAGCGAGAGGATCTTCTCCGGCGTTATCAAGGGAAGACAGAGAGATAAAATCATCATCGCCACCAAATCTCCATCCTATAAAAAGGAGCAGATACTGAAAGATCTGGACACCAGTCTTAAGGAACTTGGGACAGACTACGTGGATGTCTGGCATTTGCATGCCAGAGACACGCCGGCATCGATCCCGGATGGAGCGCTTGAAGCTATGCGCATAGCCAAGCAATCCGGTAAAGCGCGATACCTCGGCTTCAGCTGCCACAAGCCATATGCAATGGTCGACTTCATAATAAATACCAAAGTATTCGACGTAATGCAGATGACTTACAGCTATCCGATCGGCGGGCGTCTCAGAAACGATGCAGTCGACAAGCTTCGTGAGGCCGGCATTGGCGTCATCGCGATGAAAGTGGTTGTGGCGGTCAGCGGACTGAATTTGGCCGACTTTGCCGGCAAACCCAAAGCGACCGGCGAGGGACCGCTTGCCGGCATCAAGTGGGTTCTGACTAATCCGGGGATAGGAACGACGGTTCCTCACATGAGGACGATCGAGGAGCTCGAGATGAATTTCCGGGCGATGTCGGAGCCTTACACAGCGAAAGACGAGCAGCTGCTGTTCGTATTGAACGAGCAGATCCGGCCGGATTACTGCCGCATGTGTTACGAATGCGAGGGCAAATGTCCGAAAGGCGTTCCCGTCGCGGAGGTATTGCGCTTCCTGGCGTATCATGACTTCTGCGGCAACTATCACCAGGCGGCAATGAGTTTCAAAGGTCTGGCAAAAGAGATTCGTGATGTGCGCTGCAGCGATTGTTCCTCTTGCGTCATCCAATGCCCGAACGGAGTTCACGTTCAGGAGCGCCTGATTCGCGCGCAGGAACTGTTAGCCTAGATTACAGTGTTCAGTCTGCGGTCGGCAGTCGTTAGTAAAATGCTCTTCTGCCGACTGCCGAATAAAGTCTGGCTTATGGAGGTATGAGATGCGATACACCCTGCGGATTGCGGTTGTTGCTGTGCTCCTATTTGCCGGCAGCTCATTCGCTCAGCAAGCAAAGCAAGAAGTAAAAAAAGACGGTTGGTGGCTGAAGACCCTTACGGAGAAGCCGGCGTCCCAGATGATGGCGTTTTATGTTGGAGCGAGAGCCGGTTCCTATGGTTTCTGGAGGGTCTGGAATCCCGGCGATCCTGTTGAGTTCGACGTCCCCGAAGAATACCGGAACAGTCCGACGCTTTATATCCTGGCGCAAACCACCAGCGGTGTGAAATGCGGATTCTGTATAATGTACAAATCCAAAGGCGTCAAACGCATCGAATTTGATCTCGAACAGGATCACGAAGCAACGCAGTCGGATGAAGATACGAGCTGCAAATAACAGCGGAATTTTCAACGTCTGCCGGCCTTCTTGAGGATAAAATCCAGCTGCGAATTTTCACGAAATATGCCAATGGATAATGCTTTGGCCGGAAGCAGGACCAATCCGCGGCGGGCAGATCATTGCGATATCTGCATGGTTTCATCGATCCATAGTGTGGGAAGATCCGTTCTGGCAGGATCCGTCGGAGTTGCCGTGATTCGGAAATGCGCGGAGCCGTCGACTTCAATGGAATATTCGTAGCCCGACCGACTGCCTCCGGGGAGAGAACCCATAATAGCGGACTGCCGCAGCTGTTCGAGAGTTGCATAGCTTCCGTTCGCCGCCCAGAAGAGTCTTTCCGCCTGGCCGAGCGAAAGCAGGTCGCTGCGCACGGCAGCATAATTGATCGGCTGCACCACCGGCTTATCGTCCGTCACATGACGGACCTGAGAAGAATAGATCAGGTAGCCTGTCAACAGCACAATCAGGAGTCCCGCCATCCCCAAAACAGATCTCATGTCTTTATCCTCTCGGAGTTCGCGGCATGAATTGCATCATGCTACAAGTAGATTATCGGCTCCGACCAAATTAGGAGTTTAATTAATTGTTGGACCGGCCCTGAAACACTAAAAGACATACTCAAAAGAAATGAGACTTTGGCCTTTATCTTTCATCTGATTTGGAGAATTCTTGTATCTCGTTTCTGAAGCGCATTTTTTCTGATTTGCACATTAGACAAAGCGACCAGACCGTCGGGCATTAAGGAGTTCGGAATGGCTCTTGTATCACAGATTGTTATATGGTTTGCCTGTATCCTGTTGTTTGCAGGCGCAGCTAGATCTTCTCAGCAAGAAACATCGTCAGAAGAGACGATTGTCCGCATCAGCGTGGACCTTGTGCAGGTGGATGCGGTTGTCACGAATTCTAAAGATGAACCGGTGACGGATCTGACGACAAACGACTTCGTTATTCTTCAGGATGGGAAACCGCAGGAAATTACGCATTTCTCTTTCATCCGGACAGCGGATTCGCCATCACCTGCCGCAGCAACCCGCAAGGCCTCTTCCGCAAAAGGAAGAATGCAGCCTATGCCGCCTCCGCCGCCCATCTCCGTCAGGCGCGAATCTGTTCGCCGGACGATTGCCTTGCTTGCGGATGATCTCGGCCTTTCGTTTGAACATGCAGTGCGCGTCCGTCAAGCCATTCGGAAGTGGATTGATGAAGAGATGGAGCCCAATGATCTGGTGGCCGTGATGCGGACCGGAGGAGGCGTTGGCGCACTGCACCAGTTTACAAACGACAAACGCATGCTTTATGCCGCCGCAGATCTCCTCACCTATAATGCGGCATCGCGCGTAACGGCCTCAGGGGGACAATCTTCAGGAACCAGCCGGAAGGACGCGTACGGATTTGCGCTGCCGATGGTGGAAGAAGAAAGGGATCTTATCTATACCAAATTCACCCTCGGATCCATCCAGTACGTGGTCGAAGGATTAAGAGATTTGCCCGGCCGAAAAAGCATTGTTTTTTTCAGCGAAAGCTTCAAGCTCGGATTTGACGGATGTGAAGGTCAGTCGCAAGGGCGCGATATCGCCATGAAGGGCCCCTTGCAGAAACTGATTGATGCGGCAAACAGAGCGGCAGTGGTGATCCATTCCATCGATCCTCGCGGAGTGACAAATACAGATAACGTTTGCGCCCTGCTATCTTCACAGGATGGCATGGTGACGCTCGCCAAACAGACCGGCGGTTTATTTATAGCCAACCGCAACGATATCGCCCGCGCCCTCGAGGTAGCCGACGACGACGGAAACGGCTATTACCTGATCGGCTATCAGCCCGACGCAAGGATTGTCGCGGAGATGAGAAAAGGCAAACCGAAATTTCACAAGATCGAGGTGCGTGTGAAGCGCCCCGGATTGAAGGTGCGCTCGCGTTCCGAGTTTTTCAGTTCTCCCGATGCCAAACCGTCACCGGAACTGCTGACCCGCCAGGAGCGCGTCGGACAGGCGCTGCAATCTCCATTTGCCGGCGGCGATTTGCGTATGCGCCTGACGGCATTGTTCTGGCGGACGAAGGAAGAGAAATCCTTTATTAATGCGCTGCTGCACTTCGGCGCGGATCAGCTGGTTTTTTCCGACGAACCGGACGACTGGCATAAGGCAACAATCGAAATAACAGCGGCTTTGTTTGCCTCCGATGGGCAACAGGTCGATTTTGCGGATAGAAAATGGAACCTCAACGCCAAAGGCAAAACCTACGAATACATGAAAAAGAACGGTGTGTCTTTCCTGATGAACATTCCGGTGAAGGAGCCCGGCGCCTACCAGCTGCGGCTTGTGTTGCGCGACACCGCCAATGGTCGATTGGGCAGCGCAACGCAGGTCATTGAGGTACCCAATGTCCGCGACGGGAAGTTGGCGCTATCCGGAATTCTAATGGCTGCGGATAAATCAAAATCGGAAGCTGCTGCAGATCAGGCGGAAGGATTGATCGAGGAAGCGGATTCCAAAAGCACGCCGGCCGTACGCATCTTTGAATCCGGCGAGACGATTGCATGGGCATACCAAATCCTCAACGCGAAAACCGGCAAGGAGGATAAACCACAGCTGCAGGCGCAGATCCGTCTGTTCCATGAAGGGCGGGAGGTCTACGAAGGACCGGCATCCACGTTGACTTCGCAATCGCAGGGCGGGTCCAAGAGGATGATCGCGGCAGACCAGATGTATTTAAGGCAACTGCCGCCCGGCTATTATGTCCTGCAGGTCGCGGTTACGGATTTGGCGGCAGACGTTAAACAGCGGACGGCCGTGCAGACCATCGATTTCGATGCTCAAAAGCCGGGGAAAAAATAGGCCGCGCTATTGAATATGGAAATTCTGCGGATCAATCGCCTCGTTATGGCTTATCTGCTTGATATCCGCAGCCCATCGGGTCGGCTGATCGCTTGCAAACGGACTGTATTCAATCGAGTATCCATGGGGAAGCATCAGCCCATCGACACTCTTAAAGCTTCCGAACCTTTCCAGCACAATGAGAGTAGGCCGCTCTGTCGCTCCGCCCGTCAGCACGTACTCGGTCATCAAGTGGCGGTAGCTTTCCAGGTCGAGAAAAATGTGGATGGTGGTGTTGATCAGATGCCGGCTGCTTTTAGGCTTGTAAGTCAGCTGGTGATATTTGACTCCGTTAATATCTTCAATTTTATAGCTCAATTTGAATTTGGCGTCCTTGATATTCAGCAAGGGCCAGGCAGTGGATAAAGTGCCTCCCAGGAGGCCTTCCCTCATCAGGCCGCTGTATGAATAGATAAAACTCCCCAGCTGAGACCGGTTGTTGACCACGGTGATGCCGACCGAGGCATCCTTTCCATCGAAGGCAAAGTGTTCGCCGCGATATTGCTGGTCGTAGAACTTCATGATCATCCCCAGTTTTTCCCCCTCCGAAACAAAAAGGAAATTCGTGGGATCCGTTCGCTTGCCCGGCTCCGGTAATACCTGGGGAGTCGTTCCAATCGGCCTCTGAACGGCGGTTATTCCGTAAATTGAGCGCGATTTGACTGCGGATAGCGCTTCCGGGCTGCCGATCGATTCGAGATGCTTGGCGACAACTTCCTGGGGAGTAAGCTTTTTTTCCTTGGCGTAGGATTTTTCAAATCGGATAGCGCTCAACGACAAGCACAACAAGATTGCCAGCAAACTGAAGCTATACCTCTTTGCCATGACTTTCTCCTTTTATATTCACAGCACTGACCGGGATGAATTCTCTATTCCCACTGCGCAACAGGCTCAGTGCCCATAGCGCACAGATTGTTTCCGCCGCGTATGAGCACCTTGCATCCTACTCAGACCATTTTGCCGAATGTAATCATCATAGCATGGAAATCCATGAAAATAGGGATGCCCTTCACTATAAACAGACTCAAATATCTGCCTGGCACTTGCCGACCAGCGCGCATGGTAATGAAGCTGATCGTTCTCCAATCCTGCTCCTAAGCAGCGAAATTTTGATGTTTTAAAGATTTCTCTTGCAAATTCGGCTGATTTTACATTTAATTAACATTAACTAGTTCCTTAGTTCGATAAGGGGCATTGCGCAGGCACGTATTTTGTTGATTCTCGCTGATTTTTCGAGACACCAAGTCTAAGGACATTAGTTGTAGGTTCTTCGTCAGAGCTCGGAGGTCCTATGGCTTATAATCGGCGTATGCTTTTGAAGGAAGTGGATGATCTCATTTCCAAAAATCCTCGTATCAGGCTTTCCGAGATTGCCAGTTCGCTCAAGGTGAATCGTCACACGATCGAAAATGCGATGCGATCAAGCCGGAAATTATCCTTTCGCGATTATCGGCGCCGGGAGCTGATGCAAATGGTGCGGTCCATGCTTAGCTGGCCGCATGCATCGATAAAAGAGGTGGGGATCAAGCTTGGATATGGGTCGGCGGCATCTTTCTGTCGTTTCGTCCAGCAATCGACCGGCAAGAGTCCGAGTCAGCTTCGGGAGGATGAAATCTAGCTCGGGATTTAATGGATAAGCAATTCCCGGCATTAGATCTTCATGAAGCAACGGGACGGCGAACAAACCGCGATCCCTGGAATTGAGAGGAGGGGCTAAATTCTTGGCAGGATGTCCCGATTAGGGATTTAATATTTTTTCGCTCAAAATTTTCTGGGACAGGATTGAGCGAATCGACAACATGTTCAGCAAAAAACTCCCCTGCGCGGGCATGTCGTGCAGGGGAGTTTTTTAGCGAATAGCGGTCTTTCTGCTGGATTTATGGCGGCAGCCTGCTATTTGCCGACTCTTTTTGCAACCATCTCCTGCGGTCCTGCAGGTGGTCCGCCGAAACCGCCGCCGCCACCACCGGCATCTTCGGCAGTGAATTTAATTTCATTGCCGATAACTTTGCCCTTATATTGGGTTTTCGTCTCCATCCCGAACATCTGGGCTACGACGGCAAATGAGATTTCATCCCCGGAGACTTTTCCTTCGGAAATCTGCTGAGGATCTCCGCGCCGGGTTTTAAGCGTACCCGTCATTGCAGCCTTCCCCGTTTCCTGGAAGGTGGCAAGGGTAACCTGCCAGTCTTCAATTGTGCCGGTCAGGTTTTCGCCGGAAACCTGAAAATTAAAAACGCGCTCGGAATTCCCTCCCATCATCGGATTGCTGACCTGAGCCATCCACTTGCCGTTGATATCGGCAGCGCTGCAGGCTGCGGCAAAAACCAATGTCATGAATAATACAAGATAAACTCTCATATATCTGTTTCCTCCGCATCGGATTTATTTCTTTACAATTACGCTTACGCACCTATGAGAATCAGTGTTACAGACGGGATCGTCTTTTTTCTGTTTTTGTTGTTTTTCTGCTTGTGAAATTCTGCGAATGCCGATCAAAATAGAACCGTGGATCACCTCGGAATCAGCCTTGGGACCATAACAGGAAACGTGCATTGCGATGACTCATAAAAGCATTTTAGATACGGAAAGCATTGGAAGACTGCTGTTTAAACTGGCGGTGCCTGCCTTTTTCGGCATGCTGGTGATGGCATTATATAACATCGTCGACACAATCTTTATCGGCCGCTACGTTGGCTCGCTGGGCATAGCCGGATTGTCCATTGTGTTCCCATTTCAGATGCTCGCCCAGGGCTTTGGAATGATGGCGGGAATCGGCGGGGCTTCCCTGGTTTCAAGGAGCCTGGGAGCCAGGAACATAGGCAAAGCCGAGCATGCGATGGGCAATGCGATTCTGCTCGGTTCCGTATTCGGCATCGCCATGAGCATCATCATTCTGTTCAACATGGACTTCTGGCTGGGGATGGCGGGGGCAACCGAATCGATATTGCCCTATGCGCGCGATTACATGGAAGTGGTCATTGCATTTGCCATTCTTATGACTCTGGTTATGGCTTTTCACAGTGTCGTAGTCGCCGAAGGAAATGCAAAGATGCCGATGATATCCATGATCTGCGGCGCCATCCTAAACATTATCCTGGACGCTGTTTTTATCATTCCTCTTAAAATGGGGATTCGAGGAGCAGCCATTGCGACCATGATCAGCAACGGAGCCTCGCTGGTCTGTTTTCTCTGCTATTTCTTTTACGGGAAGAGCACTCTAAGGCTGAAGCTGAAAATCTTTCGGCCCGATTTCAAAATCATCAGGCAGATCGTTGTTATTGGAGTCTCCGGCCTGGCCATGACACTTTCCAACAGCTTCTCTGCCATTTTCCTCAATAACCTTCTGGTGATTCATGGCGGAGATATGGCCGTGTCCACCTTCGGCTTAATCAATCGGGCCATGGTTTTCATTTTTATGCCTTGCATGGTTATCGGACAAGGGATGCAGCCTATTATTGGATTCAACTACGGAGCCCGGCAATATGACAGAGTGTTTAGAGCACTTAAGATCTCCCTTAGCTGGGCGACCGGCATTGCCACGGCAGGCTTTCTGATCTTCTATTTCTTCCCGGGCCGAATCATGAGCATCTTTACTACGGATCAGGACCTGATTGCGCAGACGATCTATGCCAGCAAACGGATGTTTCTGGGCATCTATTTGCTCGGCTTTATTTCGGTATCATCGATCGTTTTTCAGGCATTAGGCAAAGCCGTACAGTCCTTTATTGCATCGGTAGCCAGACCCGCTCTGCTTCTGATACCCGTTCTATACATACTGTCCAGCATCTGGCATATGGACGGCATCTGGTACACCTTCCCGCTTACAGATGCACTGACTGCACTGGTTATATTGCTATTGCTTCTGCCGCTCATCAGAGACCTGCAGAGGAGAAGAGATTCAGAAGCGAAAAATACAGGATCCATGGCGACCGCTGTTGTCGAAGCGGAGCAGTCGCCGATCCAGCCCTGATTCTTCAGGGGCGATAGAGGGGATTCAGCCATGCTTGCTATTACTGGAGCCACGGGAGAAATCGGTGGCAGAGTTGCAGCGCGGATTTCCAGGCTTGGACTTGCTCAGCGGCTGATCGTGCGCGATGCTGCCCGGGCTCCTCAACTGTCAGGAGCAGAGATAGCCGCCGCCTCTTCCTACGGAGATACCATCGCGATGGGTCGCGCGCTATCCGGCGCTCGAACTCTGTTCTTCGTTTCCGCTCGCGATCGGTTTGGCGCTGCTCATATTAGTGCAAAAAGGGGGGAGCCGCCTCCTCAATACGATCGGTTGCAGCAACAACTTGCCGTTTTGAAGGCGGCTGTGGCTGCGGGCATACAGCATATTGTCTATCTTTCCGTAATAAACGCAGCTCCCGATGCCACCTTCATCCTTGCCCACGACCATTTTTATACAGAGCAGAGGATCCGGGAATCGGGCGTGCCTTTTACATTCGTGCGCGCCAACCTGTATATGGATAACGTGCCGCAAAGCGTCTCGGCAGACGATATTATCCGCGCACCGGCCGGCAATGGACAAGCTGCATGGGTTACCCGCGATGACATCGCAGACGTTGCAGTAGCTATATTGACCGGCTCAGGGCACGAGGGCCGCAGCTATGATGTGACTGGCCCGGAAGCACTCACTATGACTGAGACTGCGGAACGGCTGTCTGCCGTTGTAGGACGCAAGATAATCTATCGGGCGCAGACTCCGGAGGAAGCCAGGACAACACGTTCCACAAGCCGATTGGAAAAGTATGAAGCAGAACGGCGGCAGTTGACCGGACATGGTCTGGATGACTATGAGGTGGAAGTCTTTGTTACACATTTTTTGCAGATCGCGCACGGTGAATTGGCCGGCGTCAGCAATACAGTTCCGGCACTGACCGGACGACGCGCACAATCCTTGGAAGATTACCTCCGGCAACACCCCGAAAGCTACAGCCACCTCCTCCGATAGGCAGGGGACAGTCTCCAGTGTCCCCGACTGCCTGATCATAGTAGTATGAACAGAAGGCAACGGCATAAGCATTGAAAGGAGAATTGCATGGCTACTTTGAGCGATTTTAACCGCTATGGAGAAGAAATTCAGAAACTCATGCTGTTGAGAACATACCCAATAGCAGTGAAAATGCTGGAAAAGGAATCGGATATCCCGAAGGGAGCCTTGAGGCCCAAAAGAGACCGCGGATACCATCTTGCGCAATGCCAGGCCTTTTCTCTGTCGCGACGGCAGGGGAATACCGTCGCCATGCTGAAAGAAGACAATTGGTGCTGGGGCGCTTTGATGGCTTACGGGCTTGTGGATCCACGAGTGGCCGAGCATTACCCTGAACTCAAAGATGAGGTGAAGAAGATCCCGGCGATTGAACATGGAAGGTATGTCGGCGTGGTTTCTGCGCCGTTAAAGACCTCCGGTTTTTTACCCGATATCGTGCTCATTTATTCCAATAATGCCCAATTGAACAACATGCTCCATGCCTTGTCCTTCAAAGGCGAAGGCGTGATCTCATCCCCGCTGTACGCAATCGCATCCTGCGCCTTCTCGGTCGTGCCGGCGCTTTCAGGGCAGTACTGCGTCACGCTGCCGGATCCCGGCGAACTTGGACGGGCTTTGGCCGGAGAAGATGAAATCATTTTCTCGGTACCGAAAGAAAAAATGGAAGGACTGGTATCGCAGCTGAAAATGTTTGAGGAAAGGGGATTCGGGTACAGGCATCATGCTTTTCTGGAAATGAGGCCTGATTTCCCACGGCCGGAGTTCTACAAAAAACTCTTTCGGGAATGCGGACTGGATGCCGACGATATCCCGACATGGCCGGTTCAATAATTCCGGTTCAGCGGATCCCATTTCGCAGCCGCCGGTAATAGGAGTCGGACAGGTAAAGAGCCGCCAATGGATTATGTGCCATCAGCCTATCCTTCACGGCCAGCACGGTCAACGGAACGGCGCAATATTTTATGAATAGAGTGTCGTGTCCTATGCAGAGGCCCAGCATAACAGCGAGATCCACCTGCGCATTATTGATAATCATAGCCTGGGCAATCGGATTGCACATGCTCTCCCAATTGTCCGGACCGGCAATTTTTTCTTCCGGTTTAATGCCGATTGACTCTTTCGGAACACATCCGGCTTTGCACTGGACAGAAATTACGTCGAAGCCGTTATTTTCCAGTATGTCGGTCAAAACACCGGCTTCCTTGATTAATCCAGCACAGTGAGCGATGCCAAGTCTCCTGTAACCGCATTTTCTGGCGAACTGAATCAACTCTTCGATACGGGGAAGCTTCGGTCTTATTCCGTCGGATAGACGCTCGTAGCACTGGAATTCTTGCACCGAGGCCAGCCTGGCGAATTCCTGAACTGCCGGCTTCTCATATTCGGCTGCCGCCTCGGAAAAAACCCCAGGCATCAGCTTCATGGGACAAAAACCCGGAAGCTTTTCCTGAGTGGGAGGATTATCACCCATCTTCGCTCCGCGGTTTTCACAAATCCTGACAGTACAGCGTGCACATTTTGGCATCTGTTTATCGACCATAGTACATCCTCTTGCCGAATGATAAAGGGAAACCGAAAGCTTGCGGATTCCGCACATTGACCGGTTGAACCGGCCCAGTCTGCAATATTCATGAAGCCTCTGCGGCGACGTATCTTCATAAATAATACAGCCTAGCCCGCTTTATTCATGAAGCTTCTGCTACGGCGGCGGATCCGGGCATGTCTGCTGCGTTGCGCTCGGTCGGATCCCTCGACGTACTGTCGAGTACGCCTTCGGAATCCTCCCGTCGCGCGCCTTGCAGCCACGCCCGTCTGCACCGCCTCGCAACGAACCTTCATGAATAAAGCGGGCTAGTATATTTCAAGGTTGCGATACCGAATTGCGGCCTCAAAAATTCGGCCGCAGGATAAAAATCCCAGCGCATGCCTGCTGCCACGAGCAACCAACAGCCGGCTGCCCGTTTGTGCTTCTACCTCCGGAGGCAAAAACACCCGGCTTCTTTTATCGATCCTCCCCTGAGCCAGCACTCGCTCCATTAACAGCAACGGCAGCCTATCGGCTCGACCGATTCCAAATCCACCCGAGGATCGGCTGCTTCTGGTAAATGCAATTTCATCCCCAGACCGGAAGCCATATTCCACGCATGCATCCGGAGGAAGGATTATGCTCCTCTCTCTTCGCACAACAACCCATCCATAAACCCATTTGCCGCCCTTTTCCAGTTGAGGCACAGTCACGCTCTCCCGCTCAAACCGCGTGCACGACCAATTTCCGAAATAAACTGGCAATTTGCCCGATTTGCAAAAGCAATACGATTGCAATCTGCAACATTATGACTGCATATCCACCCATTTCAGACCTGCTGTCCTCATAATAATCAGGATTTAGGCTGCAGTCGCTGATATGGCATGAACCATGCATACGATTTTATAGCCGGAGCCGGAAGATATTTTAAACAAAATTCGCATATCCATGTAATCCGCAATGGCTGGAGGTTAGGTTCGGATCGAACGATGCTCCTCTCCGGTTTATGAGTAACATCAACTGGACTTACGGGAACGAAATCTTGGTCTCTGTCCGAGGAATGCGCTAAAATGAAACCTGTATCTCCTGTTTTTATGTGTGCAGTTCATCCTGCTGTTGCTTTCATTTTGGCTCAAAAAAAATCTCATGGCCGACACATGGAGGCAGAGGACAGAATCAGATTATCCGGCCCGGCTTCTCGAGATGATGGGGTTTCCATCAATATCGTGTCCTGAGAATGCCTTAAAGGTATCAAAAATGCCTGAAAATATTTCAGAAGAAGATGTTGATAAACCAAAGCCTAAGATCTTGAAGTATTATTTGCGTGCAGCCATAGTCGGAGCCATAGCTGCGTTGTCCGGCGCTTTTGCCTACTGTGTGTATGATGGCTATGTTCGCCTGCATGAAGGTCTATGCAATTGCGCAAAATACGCGGCCTTTGTAACGGCTGCATTCAGCCACCCTATCGTGATCATCGGCGCTTTTGCCGGAATTTCAGTCCTTTCCCTCGTGTATTTGATCAAGGTGGTATTTAAAATCTTCCGCCACCATCGATGCGGATGATATCGTCCGGCCGGAACGGGCAAGAAGCGGGAAGGAATTCACTCGCGGTTTCCGAGCGCAGGCTGATGGCATGCAGTACAGCTTTCCGGTGTATAAGAAGTATGATTTGCAGGAAACGGGCGGATCTCTCCTGTGTTGTGGCACGTCGTGCAATTTCTATAGATACCCTCCTCAATCGAGTGTGGAACGAATCCCGGTTGCCCCCCTGTCAAGCTCTCATCGGTTGCACTGATGAGCAAATCAGGCGATGGTTTGTGGCAGATGCGGCACGATTCCAACGGCCTTTCCCGGTGGTTGTGAGGCATCGGTCCTATTGCTGAAGGACCGTGGCATTGATGGCACTTCTTTCCGTCTGCAAGGAAATGAGGAACGAGCGGCGCAAGCACGGTTTCGGCAGCGGCACGAGAGGATGATTCCGGCGCTGCCACGCGATTGACACCGCGTTTTGGTTTTACAGGCAAAGCCAGAACGCGGGAGGTTTCCACAGTCGCTGCCCAGTAAATGGTGCCCACGCCCACAACCGTAACGGCAATGGCGATTGACGCGAACAGGATCAGATGCCGCCGCATCGCCGGATGCTTTCGCAGGGGATGCATTTCACCTGCAATCAGCCTTTTCAATTCATGCCCGTGTTCTTCCTCCATCTGCTTTGCTGTAAGCCTTCCAGTGAACATGCTTCTATTAAATGCCTTGACGTGAACATGATAGAAATGCCACACGATGATCGCCAGAACGGCCAGGATGGCTTCACCGACATGAGCGGCCTTGGCTGCCGGAATGAATTGGCTCGGCAGATATCTTGCAGTAACCAGGGGATTCAGAAGCAATAAACCGGTCAGTCCCATAATCGCGCTGCCCCATAGCAAAGACCAGTATTCCAGCTTCTCCGCGAAGGTGTAGCGCGGCATTTGAGGAGGCTCCTCCGTCATCAGCAAGTTGTACCGCAGCAGATGACGCGCATCGCTGATATCCTTTCCTTCAATCCCCATTGCCATGTGTTCCCGGCGCACAATAGCCTTGTAGCTCACAACGATAAGGTGATACACGCCCAGAAGAACAAAAACGACGGCTACCTTTCTATGGCAGATGCGCAATGCTTCGTGCCCGCCCAACCAATAAATGATCCGGCTTACAACCGGATACGCAGCGCCTGCCTGGATAAATCCTGTAAACGCCAGGGCCGTAAAGCTGAAAGTCAGCACTGCGTGCTCAATTTGCTGCATTATTGTGAAGCGCCTGGGAATCCGGGGAACGGCATTCGATGCCTTCTTCTCTGCCATTATCTCCGGGGGCTTTCGGGATCCCGTTTTTCTGCGCCTGTAGTAACGTCTGATTCGGCCTGTTGCGTCCATGAGCACAAAAATCGTCATGCCGCCGATCGTGACCGGAATTAGAACCCGATAAAACAGATTTATATAATACACAAGTGGGAATCGATCCCGAGTGGGGGCAAAATGACCAACCCAGCTGTCCGGAAAATCGGCGGTAGCGTCCGGATGGCAGCGGCGGCACGTAGACAGCAGATTCTGTTTGATAGCCTGAGGATCGCCATTCGACACCTTTTGAATTCGATGTACGCCGTGGCAGTCCGTGCATACGGCTTCGTTCGTTTGCCGGCCGGGATGTTCCTTTTCAAACAGCATTACGGTCGATCCATGAAAATCCGCGACATAGGTGTCGAAAACTCTGTGGGAAAGATTGTATTTGCGCATCATCGCGGCATTGCCATGGCATCGGCCGCAGATTTTCGGAGATTTCAGGCGGAATGCCATCGTGGTCGGATCTTCCTGGCGATGCGTTCCATGGCAGTCCGTGCAGGCAGGCACATCCGGATTGCTGATTTGCAGCAGCGCCTCGCCGTGCGCACTCGTCAGATATTCTGCATATATTTCCCTATGGCATTGACCGCAATTTGCGGAGACCATTTGCCGAGACTGGTCCGGTCTTGCCACTTCATGGCTGCCATGGCAATCGACACAGATTGCAGCATCGCGATTGCCGGCGGCGAGCTTTCGACCATGAGTGCCGTCCAGCGCCTGCTGGTACTGGTAAGGATGGCACCCCTGGCACTTTCGATATCGCTCGATTTGAAAATCGCGATAATTATCCGCCGATATTGCCGGATGGGGATAGCCATTCAGATCTTTGTGACAGTCTTTGCAGCTCAATTCCCCATGAACTGAAGATTGAAAAGATTCAACGTCTATGGTGAGTGACAGCCGTTCGCCGCCAGGAAATTGCGTGCTCAATCCCTCGGTGCCGTGGCAACCTGCACAACCGGCATCTTCACCCTCCGCAGCGGCAGCTGTTGAGATGCAGGCAAGCTCGAACAGAAGAGACAGGACCGCGTAGAATGCAGGCTTCAGGATCTGCCTGATGGATAAAGCGCAGCACATGCAGTCTCCCGGAAAGATAAACCAGATCGCGCGTGCAGAAAACGATGCCGGCAATTCAGAAAATCTTCCTGCTGATAAACCAGCGGAACGAAGATCCTACCCGGTCTGACCGTAAAAAGAAACAGAATTCTCTCTCCTGCCATAATAGAAGAGTGAATCGTTGAAATCACGGCTGCAGGTTACGTATTCCGTCGTTATCCGACGATGAACAGGAAAAGCCTCCCATATATGCCCGCGGAGGCGGACAGATCTCAAAAAATCCTTCCCTTCGGGCAGTCTGGCACGGACAATGCATGCCATTTTGTGGATGGAGAATACAAAACAAGGCAACATCGATGATTCAAGATATTGTTTTATATCCTGACAAGCGTTTGGAAACCCCCTGCTCTGCAGTTGAGGAGTTTAACACTGAGGATCTTCATCGACTGATCGACGACATGTTTGAGACCATGTATGCAAATGGGGGCTTAGGCCTGGCTGCGCCCCAAATTGGCGTCATGAAACGGGTGACCGTAATCGACATTTCGTCGGGTAAAGATCCGAGCAAAAAGATCATTCTTATTAATCCGACAATTACCGATATGAAGGGCACTCAACGCGGCGAGGAAGGATGTCTTTGCTTTCCGGGTTTTATGGAACAGGTCACCCGCTCGATGACTGTCTCAGTAGCGGCAACCAATTCTGCAGGCGCAACCTATCAAATGCAGGGGGAAGGGATATTGGCGCGGGCGTTGCAGCACGAAATTGATCATTTGAATGGGATTTTATTCATTCGGCGCATGAGTTCACTGAAACGCGAGCTGATCCGCCATAAGATTCGTAAAATGCTCCGGACTGGCGACTGGAAAGCCGGCGGAAGATCCGCATAAATCCCGATTCCAACGCGGCAGGAATTCCCATAAGGGCTGTGGACCGCCCCATATTGGACGGACTGTCATTCCACTACCCACTATTTCGCCTGCACGAGTCTATCGCATCGGCCGTAAATGGAAAACTCCGGCTCTTAGATCTCGATAACGGTCCCCGCCTTGTTGAAGAAAAGAGCCTCGCTGAATTCCTGAGCCAGGAGAACGATGGCTTTCAAGTCGGTGCAGTGGCACAAGCCCAGATTCTGAACATTCAAATCGCGCAGGGCAGCGATTGTCTGCCACATGCGTTCCTCGGAAGCGTCAAGAAGATGAGAGCCGCCCACCACGGCATAAATTCTGTCTTCTCCGGTCAACTGTCTGGCGTGATATAGGGTGTTGATAATGCCCCTATGAGCGCAGCCCAAAATTACCGCAAGGCCCTTCTTTGTCTTAACAATAAGAGCCTGGTCATCCATAACCGCATCCTGCTTCCAGCTTGTCCCCTCTTTGACGAGCAGAGCGGCATCGATTTCCTCAAAAGAATTGGTCATCGGGACTTCGCCGGTTGTCATAATGGAATCGCTGATTTTTACCGGCTTTTTATCGAGGACAAATAAAGCGCCAAGACTTTCCAGTTCGCTCTGTTGAAAAGGGATCCCGATATACCGGCCTTCTTCGTTTTTGCGGCGCGAGAATTTTGGCTGCCAGATATCCGGATGAGCAATTACTTCCACTCTTTTTCTCATTCGTCGCAAAACTTCACGCAAACCTCCCGTATGGTCGAAATGGCCATGGCTTAAAACGATTTTGTCTATGGCACGCAGATCAATACCAAGCGTGTCGGCGTTGTAAACGCAGGAATATCCCTGTCCCGTATCAAGCAGGACTTTTGTGTTTTCTGTTTCTACCAGGATACTCAGCCCCCATTCAGCTGCAAAATTCCCAATGGAGGAAGTGTTTTCACTCAAGGTTGTCAGGCGCAGCCCCATATCAATTTCTCCCTTTTCGCGTATTCAAAGCCTGCACTGTTGACTGACTCAATCAAATCTAAAAAAGTTATGCTGACGCGATTATTTTTTTCTGGTCCGGCCGTCTTTTTCCGGGAATGGGATCCCGAGTTTTTTCATTCTCCGGAATAGCGTTGTCTTATGAATGCCAAGTTCCTTAGCCGCTGCAAGGCGATTGAAGCCTGTACGCTGGAGAGCTGAGCGGACGGCCTGGGCATCCAGGATATCATGCACGCTTCGCATTCCGGAATCATCCTGCACGGCGCCGCTTTGCCCGGTCAACTCATCCGGCAGGTGTTTGACCTCGATGAATCCTTCCCTGCATAAGATAAAGGCCCGCTCAATGATATTCTCCAGTTCGCGAATGTTTCCCGGCCAGTGATAAGCCATCAGAAACGACAGTGCTTCGGGAGAGACTCCCTGTATATTTCTCTTCTGCAACCGGTTAAAACGGGTAATGAACTCATCCGTCAGGAGCGGGATATCCTCCTTGCGCTGCCGCAGCGGAGGCATTTCGATACGCACTACATTCACACGATAATAAAGATCTTCCCTGAAAAGGCCTCTCCTTACCCATTCAGCCAGATCCCTGTTTGTCGCCGCAATAATCCTTGCATCTGTAGTTTCCGAACAATCGGCTCCCAGCGGTTCATAGGTGCGCTCCTGCAGCACGCGCAGCAGCTTGACCTGGAGAGCGGGAGCGACTTCGGCTATTTCATCTAAAAAAAGCGTCCCCCCTCCGGCTAAAGCGAAGCGACCGGGCTTGTTCCGGCTTGCTCCTGTGAAGGCTCCTGCCTTGTATCCGAACAACTCGGATTCCAGAAGCGTTTCCGGCAAAGCCCCGCAGTTCAGCGCAATGAATGGTCCATGGCGTCGAGGACTGAGAGAATGAACCGTTCTCGCCATCAATTCCTTGCCGGTTCCGGTTTCCCCCATGATGAGAACGGTGCTGAGACTGGAAGCGATGGCGGGAAGAGCTTCAAAGATTTTGTGTATCAAAGGACTCCGGCTCGCCATGTCTCCGGCATGGAATTTCCCCTCCAGTTCCCGTCGAAGAGCTTCAAGCTCAGAAAGATCACGGAAGGTTTCTACCCCTCCGACCGCATTCCCAGCATTATCTCTAAGCACCGCTGTCGAAATGCTTACGGGAATTTTGTCCCCTTTAGAATTGATAATATATCCGGATTTCCCGATAGCGGATTTCCCCGACTCGAGCGTTTGCCGAAGTGCACAAGCATCGCCGCACATATTGGAGCGAAATACTTCCCAGCAACGCCGGCCGAGTGCTTCGCTCCGTGAAACACCCGTGATTTCCTCTGCCGCCCGGTTGAATGTAGTGATACACCAGTCGGAATCCACAGTAAAAACTCCGTCCGAAATACTCTCCAGTACGGCGTCGGTCGCTATCGGCGCTCCCCGCGATGCCTTTTCCCTGCGGTTGCTCATCTCCAGGCACTCCCGTTGGAATCCCGCTCCACTGCGCTATCCATGCAGATGCCGTACCACTCGCCGGCTATTGGCGTTTTACAGCCGCTCCCTTGATGAAACCCGGGAACCTGAAGGAAACCGGAAGAAAGATGCATTGCAAAATGCATGAAGGCATTTCGTCCTTATATGCATATTGCAAGAATATAAGGGAGCTTCCCGGGTGAAAGAGGAAGACTCATCGGATAAAATAAACGGGAAATCCGGCCTGCAGGGAAAGCAACGGTCGTTTTCAATGAATCCGCAGATACCGGTACAGGATCTGGCACAATCATTGCCTGCATAGGTCGGAGACAAATATTTGATCGCAAAGAATTGAAACGAGAAACCGCTTGGAAAAGGCAAACAGATGGTGACGGAATCAGAGGTGAGAAAAGCCCTCGGGCAGGTTCAGGACCCGGAGCATGGGCAAAGCATTATCGCCTTGGGTATGGTGCGCGATTTGGAGATCCAGGGGGGAAAGGTAACCTTCACGTTAGCGCTTACAAACCTGGCATGTCCATTCAAAGATCGGATGGTTAATGGCGCCAGGGAGGCGATACAATCCCTGGAAGGGGTAAAGAGCATTGATATCTATCTGGCAGAGATGACTGCGAAGGAAAAGGCTGCATTAACCAGGGAAGATGCGCCTAAAAGCGTGGCGGAAAAGCTTAACGACGTTAAGCACGTGATAGCCATCATGAGCGGGAAAGGCGGAGTAGGTAAATCCCTGGTTACAGGACTTCTTGCAACCAGCATGCGCCGTATGGGACACAAGGTAGGCATATTGGATGCAGACATCACCGGACCCAGCATTCCCAAGATGTTTTTCAAGGACGGCGCGCGCCCCGAAGCCAGTCCAATGGCTCTATTGCCGCCAAAAACACGGACCGGCATATCCATCATGTCCATAAACTTGCTGCTGGAGAGCGAAGACCAGGCCGTAATCTGGCGAGGTCCTCTCATCAGCAACACTATTAAGCAGTTCTGGACGGAAGTTCTATGGGGTGATCTGGACTACCTGCTGGTGGATCTGCCGCCGGGAACATCGGACGCTTCGCTGACAGTGCTTCAATCTCTTCCCATGAGTGGAGTGGTTCTGGTCACATCACCTCAGAACCTGGCGGGCATGGTCGTGCGCAAAGCGGCGAACATGGTGCGTGATATTGGTATTCCGATATTGGGATTGCTGGAAAACATGAGCTATTTCGTGTGTCCCGATACGGGGGCGCATCATGAAATATTCGGCAAAAGCAATCCGGAGGATATGGCATCGGAGCTCGGCATGCCGTTCCTGGGGTGTCTGCCGATAGATCCCCTTATTACCTCGCTATGCGATAGAGGCGAGGTCGAGAGCTATCCGGGAGACCTGTTCGAGCCGTTTGCCGGCAGGATCGTGGAACTTGCACCGGCTGCCAGCTCTCCCAAAATGCAAAAGCATTCTTCCTGATTTTCAGGAGGACGCTCTGCATACAATGAGTATTGCTATTATTGGCATTCAGGACGGGCTCACGCAAAAAGTGGCACGCGATTTGCACTGGCAAAGCGTATGAGAGTAGCTATCCCATTATGGCAAGGACGCGTATCGCCGGTATTCGATGAGGCAAACAGGCTTCTGCTTGTAGACTTCTCAGAGAAACGGGAACAGCATCGACAAGTGGAATCTCTGATAGCACGAAATCCCTTCGAGAGGGCTCAACTGCTTCCAAAACTTGGAGTGGATCTTATCGTATGTGGAATGATCTCTCAGACTCAGGAGGCGGCGCTTGTTTCAGCCGGGATCCGCATAATCCCGCACATCTGCGGCCCTATGGAGGAAGTAATAGCCGCTGTACTCGATGGACGCATTGAAAATGGGGCGTTTCTTATGCCCGGATGCGGCGGTCGCAAACGGAAGCGCAGCCGTATGGCCGGGCGAGGATGGAAAGAAGACTGCAGACAATGATCACTTATGAATATCAATGTGAATCCTGCGGCAGGCGATTTGAGTTCCGGCAGGCTATCACGCAAAAACCGATCGAAGAGTGTCCGGAATGCCATGGGAAATTAAGCCCGATGGTCAGCGGAGGATCCGGTTTTATTATCAAAGGCGGAAGCAGTGAAAGACCGACCCGAAATGGTAATGGCTGCTCGTTTGAATCGTCAGGAAAGACCTGTTGTGGCCAGACGGAGCGTTGTGGAAAGCCTCCATGCGGAATCAGGTCATGAATACCCGACGTCTGAAACACATCTACGGGCCTGTTCCCTCCCGGCGCCTGGGACGATCCCTTGGGATCGACCTTGTGCCCTATAAAACCTGCACATACGACTGCATTTATTGCCACCTGGGACCGACTACAAATAAGACTATCAAACGCAGGGAATATGTTGCGATAGCCGACATAATACAGGAACTGGAAGAGAAATTATCCGGATCGGATACTTTCGACTATATCAGTCTGGCCGGCTCCGGAGAACCCACGCTCAACAGCGGAATCGGAGATTTAATCCTCAAGCTTAAAAGCATGACACGCATCCCGGTAGCCGTATTAACCAACGGATCCCTTCTCTGGATGAAAGAAATACAGGAAGCCCTGATGCCGGCGGACCTGATTCTTCCTTCTCTGGATGCGGGAGACAGTCTGCTTTTTCAATATACAAACCGTCCGCACAAGGATATCTCCTTTGAGCAGATGATCAACGGGCTTGCCGGCTTTTCGAACCGGTATAAAGGAGAGATCTGGCTGGAAATCTTTCTGTTGGCCGGAGTCACAGGGATTCGTGATGAAGTCGAAAAAATCAACTCCATCATCAAGGGCATTAAATTGAGTCGTATCCAGCTGAATACGGTTGCCCGTCCTCCTGCCAAAACATTCGCGACACCACTATCCCAAAGACAGATGGTATCCCTGAAAAGCATTTTTTCAGGCCAGGTCGAAATCATCAGCGATAGGAACAAGAAATACCGGCAAAGACTGGCGGCCTCAGATTCGACAAGGAATGACGTTCTTTCGTTGATTTCGAGGAGACCCTGCACCAGCTCGGATATCGCCCGCAGTCTGGGGTTGAAGGTTGCAGAAGCGCTCAAGCATCTCGACGCGCTCATCCTCGCCGGGAAGGTGGCGACGGTTCGTTTAAGTGAAAAAACCTTTTATGCCGCGAAGGAATCATCCCATGCTTTGAGGTCCTGAACAGGTATCCTGCCGGAAGTATTTCGTTCGGGTTTTACTTACCTAAGAGCGCAGTTCCCAGTACAATTCAAACGCCATTCATCGGGGACGGCATAGCGCATAGCGCGGAATGAAACAGGATTTTGTTTCAGCATGACGAAGACAACGCGGCCGGTTCCATTCGAGGGTCAGAGTGCTTTGTGATGCATGGCGTTTTTTTAACTGAACACAGGAAAAGGAGATAGCGTGAAAGTTGTCATAGTTGGCGGAGTGGCTGCCGGCCCAAAAGCAGCATCCAGGATCATTCGCATGATGCCCAATGCGGATATCACCATTGTTGAAAAGGACTTGTTCCTCTCTTACGCCGGATGTGGCCTGCCCTATTATGTATCCGGAGAAATCAAAGAGCAGAGAGAACTGATGGAAACTTCGGCAGGAGTTGTAAGAGATGCCACGTTCTTCCTGCATGTAAAAAATCTGAAGGTTAAAAATCATACGGAAGCTTTGGAGATTGACCGCAAGAACAAGCGAGTGCACGTTAAATCGGTGGCAACTGGAGATAAAGCCTGGCTGCATTATGACAAACTGGTGCTGGCTACCGGCGCTTCTCCCGTAATACCGCCGATTCCCGGAGTGGATAAAAAGAATGTATTTACACTTCATGGGGTCCATGACGCTGAAGGGATCAAGAAAGTGCTGGCGCAACATAAAGCCAAGGACGTCGTCATTATTGGCGGGGGCCTCATCGGAGTCGAAGCCACCGAAGCATTGGCCACACATGGTTGCAGAGTGACTATTGTGGAGATGCTGCCGCAGATACTCAATATGCTCGATTGGGAGATAGCGCGTCTGGTTGAAAATTATGTGGAGACGAATGGCGTTCGGGTGATGACGGGCACCAAAGCAATTGCCCTGGAAAATCGGGGAGAAACAGATGACATTGTGACCCACGTGCGGACCGACAAGGGAGATTTGCCTGCAGATATTGTCATTCTGGCAATCGGAGTACGTCCAAATGTCTCATTGGCGCAAAAAGCAGGTCTGACAATAGGAGAAAAAACCGGCGCCATTCAGGTGGACGATCACATGCGCACCTCGGATCCGGACATCTACGCCGCAGGAGATTGCGTGGAATGCATCGATCGTCTGACAGGGCAACCCTGCTATGTCCCTCTCGGCTCCACAGCCAACAAACAGGGCCGCGTGGCTGCCGTAAATATCTGCGGAGGCAATGAGGTTTTCCCCGGAGTTCTGGGGAGCTCCATCTGCAAGGTTTTTGATTATTGTGCAGCCCGAACGGGGCTTACCGAACGTGCCGCAAAAGACCTCGGATATGAATTGATTACGGCCATGGTCCCCGGCGTAGATAGAGCCCATTACATGCCGAAATCCAAGATTCTGCTGATGAAAATCGTTGCGGATAAGAACACCGGCAGGTTATTGGGAGTTCAGGTCACAGGACCGGGAGAAGGGGCCAAAAGAGTTGATGTCGCGGCCACCGCTATTACAGCAGGCATGACTTTGGATCAGCTGGCGCACCTCGATCTTTCTTACGCTCCGCCATACGCCTCGGCCATGGATAATTTGATCACGGCCGCGAATGTAGCCCGCAACAAACGTGACGGATTTATGATAGGCATTCCTGCAGAAGCCGTGCAGCGCAAGATTCAAAATGGAGAGGATTTCGTATTTCTCGATGTCCGCACCCCTAATGAGTATGAACAAGTGCATCTGCCCAAATCGACATTGATTCCACTGGGCGCTCTTCGCAGGCGTCTATCCGAAATTCCCAGAGACAAAGAAGTCATCACATACTGCGCCATTTCGCTGCGAGGGTACGAAGCTTCTTTGATTTTGAGAGCTGCGGGATTTACCGACGTGAAGGTGCTGGATGGCGGTATAGCCATGTGGCCTTTTGACAGGGAGATTCCTTAGCCCGCCAAGGTTTTAAAGAAACGCGGGAAGCAACCCGGCATAGCCGGAGGTTTGCTCGAAAGAGAATCCTTCAGGAAGCCGGTTTCAAGGATTCAGCAATTCCTTGACGGATATCAGGATTTCAACATCCCCTTTTTCTCGAAGCTGGTTTACCAGCTTATTCAGCTCTTCCTGGTATTTTCGATCTGTCAAATGCGCCAGAAGCTGCGGCCTGATTTCTTCAAGAGTAAATAATCCTTCTTTTTTCTTATCAGTTACCTTGATGATGTGATAGCCATTCTGGGTTTTGACGAGCGTGACGCCTCCTGTTGGAAGTGAAAATGCCGCTTCCGCATACTCGGGGGCTAAACCCTCTCTGGAGGCGAAACCGATATCGCCTCCCTTGGAAGCCGATGAATCCACCGAGTTTTCTTTGGCAAGCCGGGCAAAATCTTCTCCCTTCTTAATGCGGGCAAGAAGCGCTTCAGCACGTTTCCTGGCAATATCATCCTGTTCCGCAGTATTCCCTGCAGCTTTTATTAAAATATGGCTTGTCTTGACAATATCGGGGTGGCGAAACTCCTCGGCGTTGCTTGCATAATATTTTGCCAATTCCTCGGAAGTAACAGCCAGTCCCTTTTTAATCGTCGCTTCCACATATCTGGACACCGTAAGGCTTTCAAATATGCTCTTCTGGAGGGATTCACGGCTCTTGTTTTGACTGGCCAAAGCTGCATTCATCTCGGCTTCGCTGCTGAATGTTTTGGCGATTTTCTGCATTTCAGCCTGGACTTCTGCATCCGGGACCTTTATTCCGCTCGCTTTCGCCTGTTGGAAAAGGAGCTTCGAATTAATCAGCGCCGTGATCTTGCTCAAGGTCAATTCACCCCGATAATCACCGCGAAGATTCTTCCATTCCGGATTGCCTATGGCGCTCAATTCGAGACGCACCAACTCCTCGAGATCCCGGCCAGAGATCGCCTCCCCGTTCACTTTGGCGACAATGGCCGGGAAAATGGCGTCGGGCGTCGCAGGGGGATTGCCGGCATCTTCGACCGGTTTCTGCCGGGATTCTTCACCCGCGGGTCCGGCTTGCGGAAAACACAACACAGGAAACAAAAGTAATCCGGGGAACGCAAGTATTTTAAGATACTTCACCACGCTAACCATGCTCCTTTCACCAGGCTTATCACACAAATCGTGATTCCGACGATCTTTCACAAAATCCGCCCCGCTTTGAGCAGGAGTAGATTAATGCGGATTCGTGTGGCATGTATCGCAATTCATGCCGCTGGCAACATTGGCTTTCACCTTTCCCGGACCATGGCAGGACTGGCAGCCCTGGGAAAAGGAATTCAGCTTCTCCTTGTACGCAACTTTGCCACTGCTGTATTCATTGAGCATGACAACAGCCTTTACGGTAACATCCGCAACCAGCCGGTTGCACCGTTCAAAATGCTCTGTAGTCAATAGCTTGTGACCGGAAGCATTAGCCCATTCGGTCGACGAGATATGGCACAGGTTGGAGCGGGACACAGAGGAAACGATCGGAATATCCAGTTTCGGCTTCTTCGGTTTGTAGGAAGGCATCCTGGCATTTTCATACCAAAGAGAGATTTCCTGACAGAGGGCAAAGAGATCTTCCTGATTTTTGGAAAAGAGATTGAATAGAAGACCGCAGGCGTTGATAGTGCCACAAAGAGAACCGATCCCTCCGATGCCGCCGCTGCCGTAAATAGTGGCATCGATCGGAAACGTATTATATGGAGCGCCGTATTTATCCGCCAGCGTTCCGATAACGGCTTCGATTGTGCCATACATACAACCGATTTTTGCCCATGCAGATTGATAAGCCCTTTCCTGAATTTCTTCCGGCTTGATCTCTCTCCAGGGCCAGGGGAGGGTGGTCGCCGTTTTCGTCTCAGACCGGATGCCAGCTGCGCCCAGTATTGCTCCGCCAATGGCCAGGCCTCCTGCAGCAGTTCCTATATTCAACATAGTGCGGCGGGTGATCTTCGTTTTCATAAAGAAACACCTTCCTTCAGAAATGACGCAAATACAACCTCAAAAAATGATATAAGCAAACCTCTGGTCAATTGAATAATGTTTGCATACATTATTAACTTATAAAATTAAAGGATTGCAGAATAACAAGGCAAATAATAAAACATATGAGACGCGAGAGTCTATGATTAAGCTCCTTTTGATAAGACTGATAAAGATCGGGTTTTACGTAATCGCTGCCATTTTTCTGGTTTTTCCCGCAGGCCAGGCCCAGCCCGCGAAGACAAGTTCGCCGGTTGTACGAGGGATTCTTTTCACTTCACCGACGTGCGGCCACTGCGCCTACGTAAGAGAAGAGGTACTGCCGCCACTCATCTCACGCCATGGTTCAAGACTCCAGATAGCTATTTTAAGTACAGCCACTCAGACCGGGCACGAGCTTTTCCTGGCGGCATGCATGAAGCATGGGCTTTTGCGGCTATCCGTGCCGCTTCTCATAGTGGGAAATACCGCCATGGTAGGATCCGACGAGATCCCGGCGAAATTGCCCGATCTCATCGAGAAGCAACTCGCTGCGGGAGGTGTCGATTGGCCAAAAATCCCGGGATTGAGCACTCTGCTGGCGGCAAATCCCGCGCCAACTCCCGAAGCCACCCTCCCCGCTGAACCGGCGCCGAAGGAGCCCCCTGCAGTCGCGTCGGCATCTCCGGACGAGAAGACCGAGCCTGCCGCACAACCGCCTTCTGCCACGACTGCAACGGCCAGAAAGGAAAAGCCGGCGGAGCCTGCGAAGGCGGCTGCCGGGCCGGTATCAAAGCCTTCACCGGTAGAGAAACCCACTTCGCCTCTGTCGGAACGTGCCGCTGCCAACGTTTCCAGCCAGAATACGACCGTTGCTTCGACTGCTCCTCTATCAGCAGATCTATCCGCAAGCGCCAATCCGGGATCCACATCACCCTCCGTCAGGACAGAACCCTCAGGGATAATTGATCTGACCGGAGGCGAAGAAGAAAAGGGCGTCATCGGGCGAATAAAGCGTGACATTTATGGAAATGGTCTATCCATTCTGGTATTGACCGGAATGATAATAACACTCCTGGTTTCCCCCAGGATATTCAGGAAGTCCTCACTTCAGAATCCATCGAAGATAAGACCGGATCACGACTGGCTTATTCCAATCCTGATACTGGTGGGTCTCGGAGTTGCTGCCTACTTATCCCATATTGAGGTAAGTCGGGTCGAGGCTGTCTGCGGACCGGTAGGTGACTGCAACACGGTGAATCAAAGCGAATATGCAAGGCTCTTTGGCATCCTGCCCATCGGAGTCCTCGGAATGATCGGCTTCCTCGCCATCCTCGCCGCATGGGCGGTCCGGCGGTGGGGATCTCGAAAAATTTCGCTATGGGCCGCGGTTGCAATCCTGGCGATGACGGCCTTCGGAACTCTTTTTTCGGCTTATCTGACTTTCCTGGAGCCCTTTGTGATAGGGGCAACATGCCTGTGGTGTCTGAGTTCTGCAGTGATTATGACTACGCTCTTTGTGCTCGCACTCAAGCCGGGACGTCAGGCATTGTCGGCCCTTAAATCAAGCTGAAGCAATCCCTGTCGCTTTTTTACAGCAGCGGGAGTTCTGATCTGCAAGATGGTTGAAAGCAAACACAATAGGCGGAGAAGTTGTCAGCGCGCGGTTTTCACGAATCTTCAATAGCAATGGTTGCGGCCAACGATCGCGCCCGGAAAAACTACATGAACAATAGATAGCCCTTTCCCCGCTATTTCTCCAATTGCTCTTTTTCGGCAACGTCTTCGGTATTCGATTTCACGCGCGTAGGATACAAAACAAGATTACCCGGATTCCCCTTGCGGACGTTTTTAGCCCTTTCTCCTGGTCGTGGATCCCGGTCAGCGCAATTTTCATGCTTTTGGCCTTGATAATACTTCGATGAATGCAGGTTTTGGTGTCTGCCCCTATACAGGGAGCATTGCGTACAAGCTCTACCTGTGAAGGGGCAAATGATTCCAGCCTTTTTTGTGATATTTGCTTTTGCACTAGCTCGCACAATTTCCTCCTGGCACTTCCGCTATGAAGGTATCAGGCAAGATGCGTGCCAACGAGGTTGATAATTTTAAAGTAAATATCCCATGTGGGTCGCGGCTGAAGCCGCGACGCGCAATAAATCGCGTGTTTAAGAGATATTTATGCCTGATCTTCTGTTTGCACCAACATGTCGCGGCTGAAGCCGCGACCCACATGGTTCAAGGCGTGCAGCATAATTACTACCTGAGGAGAGAACGTTTTTACAGGCATTCTGAAAAGATCAGGATCGATATGTGGCAAAATGCAATGATTTATGCTTTGGAAGGATGCCGGGCCGCAACCATCCCGTTTCAGGAGAAAATGGGATTGGGGCTGCGCCTCACGCTCGTTTTTCCGAAGCGCCAGGAGCAGCCCTTTATTGATGGAAGCCGTATTGATTATCAGGAGATCTTCTTTCCAGCATCAGCTCCGGGAGAAACAGAAAAGATCTCGTTGATTTTGATAACGATGGCACCCTTCGAATGAAGCGGTAATCCCAGTTTTTTGCCTTCCTCTTCCGTCCAGGTTTGAGTTTCATTAAAAACAGGCCCTTCGGTGACCACCGTGGCGGGACCTTTGAATTGATAGCCGGCAAAACCCTCCCAAATTGAAAGAGCACACACCGGATTTTCCTTAATATTATTAAATGTCTTGGTCATGAAAACGGCCGAAGCGAGAATCGTTTCATCATCCACGATCTTCATAAAGTTGATCGGAACGACATTTGGAACGCCCTTCTTGTCTGCTGTGGCTAACTGCTTGATTCCCACGCGGTTGAACATCTCCTGCATTTCCTTCGTCATCTTTGCCATATTGATTCTCCCTTTCTTAAATCGATATCAGGAGGACCCCGCTGATAGAAGCTGGGGGGAACAGATTTCCTCTCTTTGAGATATACAATAACCATTTATGTTAAGCAAAACCTTTTCCAATGTATCCAGCCTCATAAGGAATTATGGAAGCAGTATTAGATATTTCTTTCTCCCGGCCAATGGTATGCAGCCTCGGTGCTGTCCAAATGATGCTATTGGCCGGAATCTTGCATTGCATGTAATCGATTATTATTGCCAATATGCAGGTATATTTTCTTTTGGTCCACCTATGGTGCCGGGAAGAATTTTGCTTTCCGGTCGGGCAGTAAAGGAACTGATTTTAAGCGAAGCAAACCGACAGGAGGATTCCCCCGTGAGAAACAAATATTCTCGACGTGAAGCAATTAAGCTAAGTGTAGGGACAGCAGCACTGGGGGTTGCCGGCTCTGCGATATCGGCAGCCGCAACAGGACTGGTTTCCTATCCTCAAGGAGCAAAAGGCATGCCGACACTCAGCGAATTCAACAAGTATGGCGAAGAACTGGAAAAGTCTCTTCTGATGAGAATTTCGCCCATAGCCGTCAAAATGCTGGAGAAGGAGGCGGACATCCCCAAAGGGGCTATCCGGCCCAAAAAAGACCGTGGTTGCCATATTGCTCAGTGCCGGGCATTCGCCATGTCGCGGCGTGAAGGGACAACCGTAGCCATGCTGAAGGAAGACACCTGGTGTCCGACTTCCGTCATAGCCTACGGCCTCGAAAAAAAACCGGAGTCTCTTGCGAAATGGGTTCACCCCTACAATTGTTTCGAGCATGGAAAATATATCGGCATTGTCTCTGCGCCTCTAAAATGTGCCAATTCCCTCCCCGATGTTGTCATTGCATATCTCAAACCGGCTCAGCTTAGAGGATTGCTGCTATCAGGTTCCCTGCAATAATTAACGTCCAGGGTTACGGAATTAATTTTTAACTCTTTAAAACAGAAACCTCAGAGTTGCCCGAATGTTCCGGCCCGGGCTCAGGGCATATAGTTTGTATGTATCCAGAAAACCCTTGTATGCCCTGTCGGCTAGATTACTGATCCTCAAATCGAAAGCCATCACGTACTTTCCCAAACGTCGCTGCACCCCTGCTCCGAGATCCAGCAGAGCATACCCTGCCGTGTCCAGAGGAAACGGCTCATCGGGACCTGAAATGCTTCCTTTTCCCATAAAAGTGCTGCTGATTTCAATGTAAGGATGGATCCAGTCAGCAGATGAATTGTCGTGAAAATGCGCGGCGAACATTGCGCGATCCGGCGGAGAAAAAGGCAGCCGAGTTCCGGTGGCTATGTTTTTGGATCGCAACATATCCCCCGCGATACTTAAGGTCAGCCACGGCGATGCATCGACAGCCGCCTGCATCTCGAAGCCCTTCACGATCGCGTCGGACTGGTTGAATATGCCGACGGGCAGCCCATCCCGCATTCCGCCGGAGAGCTTCTGGTAGATGTAGTCGTCAAACCTGCTGCGGTACAAAGCCAGAAATCCTCTTGCCCGGTCCCCTTCCATTCGAAGTGTGAATTCCGTATTGAAATTCGTCTCTTCCCGCAAATCGGGATTCCCGTTTTCATACAAAAGAGCCCCATCGTGCGGGCCATCTGCGAACAGCTCATATTCGGATGGGTTTCGCCAGCCTCGGCTGAAGCTCAATCCGGCGGACAGGGTGCGATTGAATCGATAAACGGCTCCCACCGATCCGGTTATGGGAGCATAGCTTTTTCTGAAATCATGGAGAATGCCGCGTTGCGGATTCGCAGGCAAATCCAGCAGCCGATGGTCATAGCGCAAACCCAGATTCAGAACAAGGCGATCAAGAGTTCCCGATTGTACCAGACGAATTTCTTCATATAACGCAGCAGCCCAGGTTCGATTTCGATAATAAGGGAGCAGAGTGACCGGCCCGAAGGATTCATTTTTTTGCCGGGTATATTCCATTTGGATCCATCCACGGAATGGACCGGACGGTTTGTGTTGAAGTGAGGCCCGATAGTTCTGAGTCATCAGCTGCAGGTCAACCTTGGCTCCCCGGGAGCGTCCGGCGGGGAATGCCTGTCGCGTGTTCCGGGAGATATTCGCGGCTATACGCCAGTCTCCCCAACTCGAAGCACCGGAGGCTTCCATCTCGCCCACGTCGTTCTCCAGGTTGAGTCGAAAATCCGGCTGGATGGGGATGTAAAAGCCGAGATCGTTTTGCCAGTGTCGATATTGTCCCCTGATACGAAAACCGGCAGGAGATCTGTAACCGATTTCCAGAAGGCCAGACAGTTGATCATAGTCTGTATTGGGAAGATCGCCTCCCGGAGTGCGGATATTGTCTGCAGACCGCTGTGTCCAAGCAACGCGGCCGCCAAAACCTCCTCTTGCTCCTTCAATTTGAGCGTGGCCGATCCTTGCCGCATTATTGTTCGCATATCCGAAAAGGCCTTCACCATTTAATATGTAATTCCCCGTCTTCGCTGTCGGGGTTGGCGCCGACACCAGGTTGGCTAATCCGCCCATGGCCTGAGTGCCATACAGGACACTGGCCGGGCCGCGAATGACCTCAATAAAACTCGAATCATAGGTTTCGATATTTGGCATGTGCCGCCGGCTGAACTGATAATAATCGTGCGGGAATCCATTGCTTAGAACGCGTACCCGCTCATTCGTCTGCCCACGGATCATCGGCGCGCCACCAGCCTCTCCGGTTGAGATATTCCGGACCCCGGGCAAGTTTCCGACAGCTTCGCCCACGGAAAGTCCCGTCCGGGCGCGTACCTCAGAGGTATCCAGCACATTGGCTGATTGGGCAACATCCGCTCGGTCCACAGCCCATGGAGCAGCCGTAACCGTTACCGTTTCGTGAAAGTGCGGGATCGACTGCATTTCAATCTCCAGGTCCTCCTCTACGGGGACCTGAAGAACAAAGCGCTGCTCAACAAACTGAGGATGAGAAGCAAGCATGGTATAGCGGCCCGGATTGACAGACTCCAGAGAAAACCGCCCTTCGGAATTAGTGACACTTCTAACGGACATTTCCACAAGACGTACAACAACGCCTGGTATAGGGTCTTGGCTGCCAGCCTGGATAATGCGGCCTCTCAATTTGCCGTCATCTCCGCCGGCTGCTGCACACGGCAACAGAAGCATCAGCAGAAAGACAAGTAGGATACAGGCAAAAAACCGGATAAAAATCCTCATAAATGCAAAAGCAGATCGTTGCATTTTTGTGCCCTCGATTTGAATTGGACATCAAGGCTGGGAACTCCTGGCATCAAATCGATGGAGGGGCACGAACTGCCATGCAGGCCCGGTCCGATGATATGCTGTTTGAGATCCGCGCCGGAGAAAGCGGATGATTGGCTATCAGAAGAACGGGCAAAAAGACCGAAGGGATGAAGTACTGCAGTGTATGGCCGATGACGTTGCAAATCAGGCAGTGATGTGAGGACCCTCCGCCATCATTGTGGTCGATAGCATGAACGCATAAATGTATGAATGCAATTGCAGGCAAGGCTAGAGCGACAATACCGGCCGCTATTGCCGCCCTTCGGAATTTCAGCCTCCAGTGGCTCATCATGACCTATCGTTCCCTTAGGAAACCACATCCCCATTTGTGCAAAAGCACCTGTCACTAAAGCTGGGGCCCGCTTTCAATTGAGGAAATACCGCGAAGACGATGAACGGTATTCTTCAAGGCTTCGACAACAGCCCGGATGTCTTCTTCACGATTATCCTTGCCGAAGGAAATCCTGATGGAGCCCTGCGCTTCCTTGGACGAAAGTCCCATGGCAAGAAGGACGTGCGATGGTTCCGGATCTCCCGTGGAACAGGCGGAACCTGTCGAGATATAAATGCCTCGGAGATCCAAACTGAAAACAATGGATTCACCATCCACAGAATCAAAACTGATGCTGGAGGTATTCGGCACCCGCGGAGCAGAAGCGCCGTTGATTCGCACTCCAGGCAAAACAGAACGGATTTCATCCTCGAACTTGTCTCGTAGATGCCGTAAACGGCTGTATTCACTTTCAGCAGACTCAGCAGCCAGATCCAGCGCATGGGACAGCCCCACAATTCCCGCGACGTTTTCTGTTCCGGCGCGATGGCCTCGTTCATGAGGCCCGCCCGTAAGAAGGGGATCAAGCGGTGTTCCCTCACGAACATACAGCGCAGCCGTTCCCTTGGGACCATAGAACTTGTGACCGGAAATAGAAATGAGGTCCGCGCCCAGCCCGCACAATTTGTGAGGCATCTTCCCGGCCGTCTGAACGGCATCGGTGTGCAACAGGATCGCGCGATTTTTAGCCAATGCGGCAATCTCCTCCACAGGCTGGATTACTCCGGTTTCGTTGTTGGCGTGCATAATGGTTATAAGCACCGTTTCACTGCAGAGGTTCTTTTCCACATCTTCAATTCTGGCAGCGCCATCAGAACCGACGGGAAGATAGGTAATCCGGAAGCCTTCCGCTTCCAGAGCCTTGCAGGTATTCAGAATGGCATGATGCTCAATGGCCGTTGTCACAATGTGATTGCCGCGATGCAAAAGCGCGCTCGCCACGCCTCGCACAGCCAGATTGTCTGATTCCGTTCCGCAGGATGTGAAGACGATTTCCTCGGGCTTGCAGCCGAAGTGTCCGGCAACACTCTCCCTTGCCTTCTCGGTTGCGATCTTGGCTTGATTGCCGAAACTATAGGGACTGGATGGATTGCCCCAACGCTTGGTCAGATACGGCATCATGGCTTCCAGGACTCGACTATCCAGGGGAGTCGTAGCGTTGTGATCAAGGTAAATCACTGCTATTTCTCCTTATCCTCGGATTGTCTGCTTTCCCAGTCTCTAATGGCAGCCTGAAGCGCCATTACTCCAAGAAGCGAGCAGTGCTTTTTCCTTTCCGGAATTCCTCCAAGCGCTTCCACTACCTCATCGTCTGTGATGCGCCTGGCTTCGTCTATCGACTTCCCTTTTGCCAGATCGGTCAGCATGCTGCTTGTCGCAATGGCTCCGGGGCATCCGAACGATTTAAATGCAATTTTGTCGATATGGCCCGAGCGGACAGAAATCCACAGCTTCATCTGATCACCACAGGACGGATCCCCAACCAAGCCATATCCATCGGTCTCATTCTCCGGCAACTCCCCTACATTGCGCGGATTCATGAAATGATCGATGACAGCCTCGCTGTAGTAAAGGATCGGCCCGGAATATTCAGGCTGCATTTCATTTTCATCATCTGAAGACGTATCCATTAAGCGACCCCCCAACCGGTTTCTGCGAACTTAACAACGGCACATCAGGCAATCTATATACCATAATGCTCAGAATCCAGAACATTTTGAGAACAAGGCAAATCGGGAGGATAACACAACCAGGAGCTATGCAATATGCACGATTCCATGCGGCAAATTCATACGGGGTGGGAGAAGCAAAGTCCCGCTCCTGATAAGCCTGATGGTGGATCTTCGCTATACTCCTTAATCTATATCAAATCACGGTTTATATACTTTGCAAAGCCTCGTACCAATACCTTCCCATATTGTTCCAGTTCCGCCTCCAACACATAAAGCGGCGGCTCATATTCCCGGATCCAGGCTCTAACCGTTGCGGACTTATCGGTTTCGACGGGAAAGAGGAAACGCACAATCAGCCTGGCCGTCACCGCAACAATCCGATGAGCGAAAAGGCAGTTGGCCATCGCCGAATCCAGCAGTAAAGAGCTTATACCTCCATGAAGATAGCCCGGATAGCCTTGATATAGCGGACTGCAATTGAACTCAGCCTGAACTCCACCGTCATCCCGAACGGAAAATTTTAGCCCGAGCCCGGATCCATTTTCCATACTGCAACCGATACAGGCCGGATGTTCCTGTTGTCTTATGTTTTCCAGCAGCTGCTGTGTAGGATCGGTCATTAAAATCGGCTCCATCGGCTTTGTCCGGACTTCCTCAGCATTAATAAACCCGGTTTGCCGCCGCCTGCCATGTTTTTAGTGCCCGCATTGACCGCCGTGTTCTTTGCAGGAATCATCCATGGACAATTCCTGGAGACTGTTTTCTCCCAGCAATGCCATATTCTCACTCACGGTCGGAGCACCCGCCCTGTAGACCTTCACACCCATTGCATTTAACTTCATAATTGCTCCGGGTCCGATTCCGCCCACAACCAGTGCATCAAGACTGTTTCCTCCAAGAGTCGCAATCGGATTGCATACGCCGTGTTCACGATGGGCGTTTGAATTATCTACTGCCGAAATCTGATTCAGCTCCGTATCGACGATAACAAATGCGGGAGCCGAGCCAAAATGACCGTATACAGTGCTTTGTAATCCCTCATTAAACTGAACCGCAAATCCAACCTTCATCTTTTTCTCCTTTGATTTTCAGGAGGGTATCTCACGCTATGGAGACAGCCTCCTGCCATTTATGCGCTTCTTATGCAATTATTTGGCCCTAGTACCGGGATATAAGGCTCACGTGCCCCGGGGCATCGTGTTTCTGTTATCATAATATCCTCAGGGGTACAATCATTGCGTTGCTCAATCAGTCCATTCTGACAGCAAAAGCCCCGAATAAAGGGATTATCATACCATAGCGTACGGAGGATTCGTTTTATGTTGGTTGATGAAATTGTAGAACAAGGTCTTGCGATGGCGGATCCGCATATCGCCGTGGATATTCGAATCGGCCTTGGTTATACGGCGGTGCGTCTGGAGAACGGGCGTTGCGGATTAGGTTATACGCTGCATGAAAAAGAATATGAATCCTGTTGCGTAATGCCGGATGCAGGCAGCCTGGCCGGACGAAAGGCGTCGGAGCTTATAGCGTGGATGAAATCTCCGGATGTAACCGCATGTGCTGTCGCATTGGCAACTCTCAACGCCTTGATTACAGCCCCTTCCGCGGCTGCTGCTTCGGATATTCTCGACCTGATACCCATCGGGCCGGAAGATGCGGTTGGAATGATCGGCTATTTCGGACCGCTGGTAGAGCCAATAAAAAAGAAAGCCCGCGCACTGCACATCTTCGAACGCAAGCCGGAACCCGAATATCAAATACTGCCCGAATCAGCGACAAAGGATCTTCTTCCCCAATGCCAGGTTGTTATAGTGACTGCGACCTCGCTCCTGAACCATACCATTGACGGGCTTCTTGATTTGTCCAGGGAAGCCCGGGAAGTCGCAATTCTGGGACCTTCCACTCCCTTCCTTCCGGAAATTTTCAAACGCCATGGAGTAACAGTGCTTTCCGGCGTGCAGGTCGAAGATCCGGCAAAAGTACTTCAAATTGTCAGTGAAGCGGGAGGCACGCGCCAGTTCCTCCGGGCAACCCGCAAGTTGTCCCTGCGTTGTACAGCCTGACAATAATTCTTCCAATGAAAGCGCACGCTATTTCATGTTATCTCTCTCCTGCTTTTTGAAATTTTTTGCAGAATGCAATAATTTTGGAAATATTCGGTGCATAATGCAATAATCCGTTAGGAGAAGATTATAGTGAAAGAACTGGATGGACGAGAAAAAACAATTCTGGACTCGATTAACGAAGGCGTCTTCACTGTGGATTTGGAATGGCGGATCACGGCTTTCAACCGCGCCGCCGAGCATATCACGCAGGTCAGCCGGCGCGAAGCTCTCGGGCAACAGTGCTGTGATGTTTTCCGGGCAAGCATCTGTGAAAATGCCTGTGCGCTGAGGCGAACCATGTCCAGCGGCAAGCCGATTCTCAATGCTACTGCCCATATCATAAGCAGGAGCGGAGAACGTATCCCAATCCGCATATCAACCGCGCTGCTGAAAGACGATAAAGGACACATTATTGGAGGAGTCGAAACGTTTCGGGATTTAAGCTCAATTGAACAGCTTCAGAAGGAACTGAAGGCCCGATACACATTTGAAGACATCGTTGGCCACAGTGCGGCGATGATCAAGCTTTTTGAAATTCTGCCGCAGATCGCCGACAGTTCCAGCACCGTCCTGATCGAAGGTCCCAGCGGCACGGGCAAGGAACTTTTCGCACGAGCCATTCACAGCCTCTCTCCGCGAAAGAAAAAGCCTTTTATTGCAATCAATTGCGCGGCGCTACCCGACACTCTGCTGGAAAGCGAACTGTTCGGGCATAAGGCAGGCGCATTCACAGATGCCAGGCGCGACAAGCCGGGGCGGTTTGCTCTTGCAAACGGGGGAACCTTGTTTCTGGACGAAATCGGAGATATCTCTCCGGCAATGCAGATACGGCTTTTGCGCGTGCTTCAGGAACGGATGATTGAACCTTTGGGATCCGTGGAGCCAACCAGGGTGGATGTCCGCATTGTAACGGCCACTAATCGCGATTTGGCGCAGCTGGTACAGGAGGGACGTTTTCGTGAAGACTTGTATTACCGCATCCGCGTCATCTGCATGCGCCTGCCCAGCCTTAGCCAGCGCAGAGAAGATATCCCTCTGCTTGTGGAGCATCTTGTGGCGAAGCTTAATCGAATCCAGGGGAAGGAAATTGAAGGCGTATCCGAAGAGGTTATGGCGCAGCTGATGGAATATGAATACCCCGGAAATGTCCGTGAACTGGAAAACATTATCGAACAGGCGTTTGTCTTGTGCCGTGGCCCGATCATTGAGCTGCACCACCTCCCGGCCGAACTCCGGCCTTCCGATCCGGCCAGCTATCACGGAACTAATCCAATGTCATTGGAAGCTATGGAAAAGCTCCTGATAAGCGAGGCTCTTCGACGCCATAAAGGCAGCCGGAGCAAAGCGGCCAAACAGCTGGGAATCAATCCAAGCACCCTGTACCGCAAACTGAAAGCCTTGAATATTGATTTCAGGAAAGAGAGTATTCCGGCACGCGCAAGATCGCTGGGCAGAATTATTGCAAAAAACAGCACTGCCTGAGACTTTCTCCGATGTTCTTGTCATTCTGAAAGAGCCGGGGACAAGACATGTCAGACGGGGATATGGGCATCTAAGAAGAGACAGCGGCAGCAGCGGGTAACTCCCGGAAATAGCCCCTGATTTGAAGCCCGCAATGAGGCATTTTGTCAAAATACTGTCATGCGGAATACTGATCCATCCACACGAATGAAAGAGCATAGCATGAAGATTCTGAAGAAGTATCGCGGTCTTTCGAAACAGCAGTTATTGGAGAAAGCCTACGACCTTGGCGTCCTCTTTGAAAAATACTCAGGAAGTTGTTCTCAATGTACGGTAGCCGCCCTGAGAGAAATCCTCGGCTTTGAAGAGGCGATTGTCCAGGTTGCATCCTCTTCGTGCGGAGGCCAGGCCGGGCTTTCTGCGGGGACCTGCGGTGGAATTATCGGGGGTACTATTGTCCTGGATTACTATTTTGGCCGCTCCGCAAGCATGCTTTCGTCAACAAAAGAAATCCCTGAGGGTGCGGCAGAATTATCCCAGGCAATGGAAGCAGCCAGATTGCTGTGCGATAAATTTATTCAGCAATATGGCTCAATACTCTGCCCCCGGCTCCAGGAAAAAATTTATGGCAGATCCTTTAATCTTCAGGATCCGAACGACTGGCAGGCGTTCATGGATGCCGGCGCCCATTCTGATCCGACGAAATGCATGAGCGTTGTGGGAAACGCTTCACGGTGGACATTGGAAATTCTTATCGAAAAGTTTCATCGCTGAACCGTGAAACAGAGTGAATAGAACCTTTACTCCAGCAGCTCATTTCGAAGCTTGTCTATCATTTCATCAGAAATTCCGAGCCCTTTTCGAAGATAAGATTCCATTGAACCGTATTTGCCGATTACCGCATCATGGGCAGCATCAAGGTATTCCGGCTTGACTTGGTACATAGCCTTGTAGGCTGTCATATCCACCTGTTCAGGAGGAATACCCTGCTTTTTGGCAAGGCCTTCCCGCATGCTTTTCAGCTCTCTCTCATTTTCTTCCCGGCGGTAATAGTTGGAAAGGAGATAATCATCCCGTACCGTATCCCAGGGGACTCCAAGCAATGTCAATACGACGGCGGCTCCAATACCGGCCCGGTCTTTCCCGGCAGTGCAATGAAAAACCAACGGCCGGGTGTCAGGCTCAGCCAACGTTCGAATCAAGGCAGAATACACATCTGTACGATAAAGCATTATCGATCGAGTCGCCCGAAGCATGAAATCGGGACGGCCGACAGATGCACCGGGGGGGGAGGCTTCTTCCTCCTCTTTGGGAAGCTTGGTCGAATCTATTGGGAGACTCACACCGCGAGCTCCTTCCGGCAGCCGGTCCTTTCCGCGAGTCTCGGCTTCGGAAGCCCCCCGCAGATCAATGACGGTGCGAATTTTCAGCTCTTTCAGCTTTGCCAAATCCGCATCGGAAAGGTTGTTGAGCTGGCCTGCACGAAATATCTGGCCCCACTTCACTCTGCGGCCATCGGTCGCTCTGTAGCCTCCCAAGTCGCGGAAATTGGGTTGGCCATCAAGCTTTATATGCCGATCCCGTTCATCAGCTCCGTGTTTCTGTTTTACTGCCTGACCCGATTGGAAACCAAAGAGCGGGCTGCTTATTGAAAACAAAAACAGCAGGGTAAAAAGCCGTGTTTGCATTATGCCCATTTTTTCTCCTTAAACCTAACCGGAAACCTTTCATTACACATTATGTGTTATTTCGCAACAAGTCACTCTCCATTCTGTGCAAGCCGGATGAAGCCGCTTCGCAGGCGATGCCGTTCAGACATATTGCGATAGTCCGGACAGGAATGCTTGGCTGAACGCGGTCTTGTTCACTATAAATGATAAAAGTGCGGAGACCGAAACACGGAATTGCTGCCGACTTTGAAGCAGGCACAGGCGCAGCCTAAAAATACAGGAGCGATGACTGAATGTCTAAAAATGCTATTGGGGCGGCGGCCGGATGCGAGACTGCTGCGCAATCGAATCTCCTGAAGCTCTTCAGCAGATTCCAAATTGCCTGGATCCTCCCTCCAAACCGCCGCCTCTTCCACCTGCGGCTCTGGGAATGCATTTACTTGGGGAAATAATTTGGGATTATTTCCCGCCCAGACGAAATACTATGCCGAAACTGAGCTTAATATTATGCACTTTAAAATTATCACCCGAATCCGAATGGCTCCCCATCAGATAATCAAACTGGATCGGGCGTATGGCAATAGTATCACTGACATTGACATCCAGTCCGCCGCCTGCAATCAAGCCAAATCCGGAATCCTCGATAGCCCCTATGCCCGTTTCATCAGTAAATTCGCCGGTAAAATCCTCGCCGTCGATTTTGAGAGACGGAGTCATCTTGACACGGTTTATTCCAAACAGAATATGGGCAAACGGAGTTATTCTTTCAACCTTTCTATAGGCGAATTTAGGACCTGCCATAAAGGAAAAATCGCTGGCATCAATATTTGCATCGTAGTCATATCCTACCGGGTCGCCAGGGTATTGTTCCACGTTGCCCTTGAATTTCATGATGTCATTGGAGTTGTATTGGAAAGCAGCCTCGATTCCAAAGTAGTGGTTGACATTGTAGGTGAAAGACGCATCAAAGCCCTTTTTGAAGAGCTTGGAAGTTTCAACACCCAGAGGGGTATCCAGCGTAGCTTCATCCAACAAATCATTGATATCGCCGCCGCCAATTCTCGTTAATGAATATCCGCCGAATATCTCTACCTTTGGAAAATCCTGAGCTCCTACGAATCCGGCAACCAGCAAAATCGAAATTACTGCCAAAAGAACTCGCTGCATAAGGTTTTTTCTCCTTTTCTTATGTCCTGAATTTGCGAAAAATCACGCTCCTCGCCATTAGCGGGCAATAGCAAGGATTGATGCCGCAAATTACTCATCATCACTAAATAACAGCAACCGGAGATGGATACTATATTTTACGTCGAATGGCAAACGCTCATACAAGCCGATACTGTATATCAAATTCCTGAAAAATGGGATGAGAATATGATTTCATGCGCGCATTATTGTCGAACCGAGAATTGGAATCATTCAGCAAAGTATCCTTCCTGCCGATTGCATTGGATCGATCTTCTCTCCGAAATCCTTCGTTGATGAAAAGCAAACCGTACGGGAAATGTCATTCTTCGAACCAAAAGAAAATAATTCTTTAAAATCATCTCTTTTTTGATCTCTTTCCCGAACTAATGATATAAGATTAGATCATTAGGAAGGTGTTTGGCTTTTGTTCCTGCTTCAGCATTTTGCAGCATTATTTCGATGCGAGGATCGTGCAAGATTGACGATCAGAGCTCAGGTTTATTTTGGCATGTACTCAATTTCCGAACATGAAGGTCTGGCTTCCACAATGTTTCGTTATCAAATGGCTGCAAATCATTTTTAAAGGAGATTTGACGATGGTGATGATGCAAGGAAGAAGGAGAGCGATAACCCGATTGCTGTTGTGCGTTTTGGTTCTGCTGATGGCATTCGGGACTTTTGCTTTTGCTCAAGGGAAACGATATCACAGTTCATCAGCATGGTCCTTCGGCCTGATGGCGGACACTCAATGGACTGTGAGTGATGACCCTGAAGGCGTGAACCCCGAATATGTCAGTGCAGCTCTTGCCGGCGTGATCCAGGAAAAGCTCATCGATCATAATGTCAAGTTCGTCATACAGGTAGGAGATTTGACGGACAGAGCAGGCGATGCCGGGATGGAAACCCGTAACACGGTAGCGCAGCCTCTCTATGATGCGGGGATGGGATACTTCACCCTCCGCGGCAACCATGAAACATACGGGTATCTTTATAGCCGAGACCCTGAATGGAATGTAAACGTTCCGGGTTATATTGCAGCGTTTCCACAAACTCAGGGACTGATACATACCTTTGGCGCGACAAATTTCAGCAAACCCAGTGATATCATGACGGGAGTGGATATCCTGGATGGCCTGAGCTATTCATTCGATTACGGCACTCAGGGCAACAACGCCAGGTTTGTCATCGTCGATGTTGAGGCTACGAGTTTTATACACAGTGTGGTGGATGAAGATTCCGCATACAATCCGGCATATGGTGAAGGGTGGTACTATCTGGGCTGGATTGTTTATCGCGCTACAGCCACTGTGCCGGGTGGATCAATCCCGGATGGGGCATGGTTTCGTATAGCCAGCAACGGAAGGCCATCTACCAATTTTTATGGCTTTGATCAGACTTGGCCATTCGACGAGTGGATTAAAAAAGATAAATACGATATTGCCAATACCGAATTCTGGCCGGGAATGCAGCAGGAATGGATCGACGATCGGCTGGATGTAAACACCCGCGGTACAGAGCATGCGTTTGTATTGTCCCATAGAGGGCTGATGGGAGCGAACCATGCGGATGGATTTTTCGGCAGCAGTCCCGCTTCGAAAGCGGCCACCCAGGATGTATTCTATGCCAGTCTGGCTGCGAACGGCGTAAGATACATGCTCTCCGGTCATGACCATCTCCACAATCGCGCCATTGTTGCCAGCCCGGATGGTGAGAACCAGGTTCAGCAGATAATTCACATGGCAGGAAGCACAAAATTCTACGGCCCTGCCAGCCTGGATGGCTTCAGCAATACAAAAGGTCGCGAGACCCAGCTATCTCAGGAACTCTATAAGGTCGGCTACTACGTTTATACCATCGACGGCCCCCGCGTGAGCGTTGATTACTATTCGGATACCGGCCCCGGTTTTCAGGATATGGAAGACTATCCTTACGGAGATGATTCCGTACCTGAACGTCTTTACCTGCCTGAGATTACTTTTGCAAAGAAAGAATCCTATGGTTACAGCACAAACGGACAGCAATTCCTGATTGCACAAGGCGCTGCCTATACCGCTGTACAAGACAGCTTTGGATCAACGACCGCAAGGATTCTTTCCGGTACAAATAACAGCACTGCAATGGACCAGACGCCCACGGTAATCGATGACAATGACACACCGGATGATCCCGAAGACGACATAATCCTGAGCGCTCCCCGTCCGTTTACCAAGGCTGTTAATACCGGTTGGGTATCGAATCCCGATCCTTACACCTTTAAGAGCGACATCGTCTCTCTGTGGGGCATGTCGGATTTGGGATCGTCAGGACAGACCGATACCTATGTGCTTTCCATATCGTTTGATATGTCGAAAGATCTCTATCTCAAGGGCGGAGCAGTCGGGATTGCTGCGTTGAATGCCAGTAACAATTGGGTCAATGCGGTAGATCTGAATTTCGGCGGCACGAAGAATTTCGTACTCGGCCCGTACCAGTCAACCTATACGCTTGGCACTTACGGAATTGACTATACCACAAGGACTGCATGGGCGGTTGTCAACTACGACGCCGACTTTGTGGTTATGAATGGCCTTGACGGTGTAGTCCGCCGTGTTTGGAGAATGCGTTAAACGTACTGTCTATGGAGTCTGTTTAAGATTTAATCTTTCAGCAGACTCTACGGGGGTTGAACAGATACCCTCCATTCAGCATGATGCAAAAAAGCCGTGGCCTATTTCGGGCCACGGCTTTTTTTGTGGCTGGATGTCTGAAGACTATCCGGAACCTCCGGCAAAGCCGAGGCTTGATAAATGAACCGATTAAAGCGGTCGGCACTGCATTCCTAAAGAAATCTGACACAGGGATCTTTTCTTAGAGCCTCGGAGTCTTTGAGTTGAATCAACTCTAAGACTCCAAGCCGCTAAGTCTCCGCGAACGGACTAATCGAAAATTGTGGGGCAGTCGGGATTTTTAAGTGATGCGAAGATATCTCCGATGTGGCGCGCGGTGGTGCGTTCGCCGGAAAAAACCGCAGGGATTTCATCCCGGGCGAAAAATCTCACTTCTGTAGTCTCGTTGCTTGGGCGGGCTTCGCCGTCCAGAATTCTGCATTGAAACACAATCTTGAAAGCGTGAAAAATTTCGAGCGGATTTCTTCGGTTGGCGTCATAGACGCCGATGACTTTATATGCCTTCACATGGAAGCCGGCTTCTTCCCAGGTTTCGCGCTCCGCCGCTTTGGATGGCGTGTCGCCGACATCCACCCAACCTCCCGGCAGTGTCCATCCACCATCAATTCCTTCACGTACCAGAAGCAGCTTGTGATCCGAAAACACGGCAGCCCGCACATCAATCTTGGGTGTCGCATAGCCGGTCTGGGAATTGAAGGCTTCCGCCAGAGGCAAGAAGTCAATACCGATATTTTCGCTGATCATCTCCGCCGCTATTTCCGTCAGCCGCCGGCAGCGGTCCCGCTGATAATCATCCTGGGCATAATGATGCCCGGTTTGAGCCAGCGCCTGTATTTCGCGCGCCCATTCAAGAAATCGCGGCAGTCTTGTATCGCTCATTCATCTTATCCCTATAAAGCCGCTATCGATATCAGCTTCCAATATTCTTTCCAGCTGAAAAACCGGCAGCAATGCCGTTACGGACCGTGCTCTCATTTATCGCCAAATCCTTATTAAAAAGCTATGCTTTTTTTAAATATCAGATCAGGATACCCGATGGTCCGCCGCTTGGACCAAACCACTGCGATGGGCAACATACACATCCGGCCATGCTCGACCTGAAGAGGACGAAATACATCCATTAAAACAGGGACCGGAGCCGTAACACTTCGAAATCGAGAGGAGTATTAAATACCCGTCAATAAGTGAAAGCGCAGACATACGTGGTTTCAGACCATTCCATCTCAAACTGAAGAGAATGACTGGTGCGAAAGATCAGCTCCGGATTGTACTGACTTTGATCTTTGCATGGATTGTCCCGTCAACTGATGAGAACGGGATTTGGAAAAGGCTCGATAGAAACGCGCATTTAATGCCGTGAACCATCGGTCATAAAAAGGAGAGACTACAGTGAGCAATGTGAATCATAAAGAAGTTCACGTTGGAAGGCGCGATTTTATAAAGGCAACCGCTATTGCAGGCGTTGCTGTGAATTTGCCGGGGGCAAAGCTTGTCGCTCAGAACACCGAAGGCCCACCCAAGGCAAAACACGGCGGGGCTAAAAAGAAACTGCTTTGCCTGACCGACAATCAGATCGTCCATGAGCGATTGATTGAATCGATACGGTCACTGCCCGCAACTGATCTTCTTATCTCGCATATCAAAGCTAATTATCAAAGGCCGCAAGAAATCATCGATACCGTTCGGAGCCATGGCCCTGATTTTCTGTTCATGAGCCTGCCGCTCTTTACCTTCAATTTCGGAGCTCTTTACGATTCCATGGGTGACTTGGATGCACCTGTAATCATACTTTCATCCAATCCTGAATTGAGTATGATCGATGCGAATCTTGCAGCATCACTTCGCGGCAACGGAGCCAACGTCACATTCACCATTTCGGAGGCACAGGCGCTTGAAGCGGTGAGAATTGCAGTCTCACCCAGAATTCTGGAAGGCAAGCGAGCCGTCCTTTACGGCAAACCATTTAATTCAACCACTGTTCCGTCGCGCAACTTGACCGAGGGCTATGTATATGAACGCACGGGAGTCAGGATTCAGCATCGTCCGCTCGAAGAATTGACGGAGCTTTTGAAGGGAGTCAACGAATCTGCGGCCAGGAGCGAAATGGAACGATGGGAAAAAGAGGCCGCAGAAGTCATTCGAGTCTCAGACAAGGCGATTCTCGATGCGTGCAAGCTGTACATCCTGCTGCGTTCCATCATGGAGAAGGAAGGATTATCCGCTGTTTCAATTGATTGTCTGGGCTTTACAATGAATCCCAATCCGGTATTGCCTTATCCGTGTCTCGCATTTGCCCGGCTGCGAGATGAGGGATTAACGGCTGCCTGTGAATCGGATCTATGCGGATTGTTGTCCTCCATGTTTATGCAGGAAATCAGCGGAAAGCCCTCTTTCATGTGTAATGTGGTTTCGGTGAAGGTACCGAGTTCAATCATCATCTTGAGTCACTGTGTCGCTCCTTTGAAACTGAACGGAGCGGACGCTGCTCCAATGAGGTACAGACTCCATGATTATCATAATTTCGGGAGAGGCGTTGTGCCGGAAGTTGAGTTCCCCGTAGGGGCGGAGGTCGTTACAGGCGGATTCAGCAAGAACCTGAGAAGCTTTTCCGTATGGCCCGGCCGCATTCAATCGCAGGCGAAGAACACGGATTCCTCATCCGGCAAAATGCTCATGCTCAATGTCTGTGCAAATACCATGGAAGTGAGAATAAGGGACGCGGAGCATTTTCTACAGAATATCACAGGGATTCATCACATCATGGTCATCGGGAACTATGCCAAAGAGATCGAGGATGCGTTGCATACAATGAATATGGATATTGACCGGCCTTCCGATCTTACCCCGCCCGATCTGTAGGAGAATAGCGGCGCGATTTATACAAAGCGCAGCGGCATAAGCAGTATGAATGAAGCAGCCGCGGGCACGACCCGGATTTGCCTCAAGGTCTCAAAGACAAGCAGCCGCCGATTTCACAGATTCAAAATGATTTATGCAGGTGCGGGCATCCGGTCCTGTTTGATGATCTGATCCGGTGAAATAAGTGAAATCCTCTTTTCTCCCGGCAGATGCAGGAAACAGTTGGACGTATTAAACTAGCTCCAGGCTTTCTCTGCGGCAGCCCGCTCGCCCGCAATGCGACCAAAGACAATGCATTCAAGGATGTTGCCGCCGCCCTGATAATGCCAGCTGTAGACAGCTCCCAATTCTCCGGCCGAATAAAGCCGTGGAATCGGTTTGCGATCCGTATCCAGTACTTGAGCGTTGCCGTTGCGCCGTGGCCCTCCCTGAGTATTTGTGAAGGCCGGCACGAATTCAGCGGCGTAGTAGGGCGGTGTTTGAATCGGCGCCATCTTTTTGGGATCCCGGCCGAACTCCGGATCATTGCGTACAGCACAAGCCTTGTTCCAGGCATCAACGGTTTTTTCGAGCGCAGCCGGATTTTTGCCAATTTTTGCGGCTAATTCCTTCAGACTGTCTGCCTTGACGATCCAGCCCTTTTCGATTTCTGCGCTGCTGTCCGGACTCCACTTATAATCTTCCATCTGAGACCACCAGCAGAAGAAATAATCCCGCGGGTATAGCGGCCCGCTCTTTCTCATCGTTTCGTCAAAGACAAGGTGAACAGGAAGCGGAGCGGGTACGTGAATGTAGACACCGTGAAACGGTATCTTGCCATGCTTCGTGAAATAGGTTTCATTGGTAAACCGGGTGGCATCTTTGGCAATCCAGATCCAGCCGTTTCCCGGAGGAGAGAAGTTATACCCGAATGCCCAATCCTTGCCTGGAATCCTGAAATTAAAGTCAGGCCCCGCCTGGTTGTCCATGTGCCAGAGATCCGCCCCGATCGCCATCGCCATCCGGATCCCATCTCCTGTATTGTAAGGACTCCCCTTGGGGTATCCGCAAGGCATCCCGAGATAATCGCGGATCATCTCCTGGTTGTTTTCAAAACCTCCCGTACAGAGAACCACGGCCTTCTTTGCCTTAACGTATAGTTTCTTGCCTTTGTTTTCCGCAACCACACCCCGGATCTCTCCGGTTTTGACGTCTCGAATCAATTCCACGGCAGGCGTTTCATAGAGGACCCTGACTTTTCTCTTTTTAAAGGCGTTCTCCATCAGCAGGAGCCACAGGCGCTGAAATCCGTTGCCCTTCGTGGACCAACAAACGTATTCGGCTCCGCCCGGAAAGTCCGGATATTCGCCCTGTGTCGGAATCGTCCTCATGTCCGCGCCCATTTTTGTAAGCCAGTCGGTCACATGGATCGAGCGTTCGTGGAAAGCCTGAGTGACATCGTCCGGAATGGGAAAACCGTCACTCATCGCTTTTTGATACTCGATCGCCTTAGTCGAATCGGAAGGGCACCAGTATCCCTGACCGCTGACGCGTGTATTTCCACCGGCATGAGCCTCCGGTGCTTTTTCAAGCATCAGAACATCGTCTCCCTGGTCATAGGCTGTTATCGCGGTCATGAGGCCGGCGGCCCCGATGCCGAGCACGACAACGCCGGCTTCATAATCCCATTTCTCAACCTGACTGAATTGAGTTGCTTCGGCTCTGACTGTACCAAGCCCCGCCAGCGTAGCTGAGCCCATTCCCGTTGCGGTAGATTTGAGGAAGCATCTTCTTGATGTTTTCATAATTCCTTCCTTTGTTCCGGCCGGTTGCCAATGAGTGAGTCTGCCCTTTTCTCGCGAATAGCGAAAAACACAAAATATACATCGCTTGCTTTGCGCTTCTGGTAGATAGTCCCGTGCTATTTACGCCAGGTGTATTGCCTATAATTGTACAGAGGGCAGGCTATAAAAGCTATTAATGCATTGTCAAGAATTATGTCACAGATTTGTGACATCCATTGTGTTAGAGTGTTGGCTCCAGGCAGCCATGAGGAAATATGCGGGCCTGAGACTGGGAAGCAGCAGGGCCTGATTGGGGGAATTGCCTCTGGATTATTGCGATGGCATGAAAGCCAATTGCAGGGCTCATAATAATAACTGCGCTGGAGCTTATTGAGGAGATTGTAAAGGCTGCCGCGGCTCAGATAACAAAAAACGCTACGACATTTGAGACAATGCCGGGTATCTTCCGGCTCTGTTTGAAAACCATCCATTTCAAGGTAGTTATGAAGACAATTGCGTTGGGATTTATTGCATCGCTTTTACTGATTACATCCGCAACCATTCATGCCGGGAGCCAAACGCGGGCTGCGCAGCTCCAGTCTACGGCGGAAATAATGACTTACCCGATGAATGTGTTCCGCCGTTTTCCCGGTGATGCCAAGCCGATTTATGACTTTTATGGAAAGGCTCTGGGACTCAAACAGCTGACGACCTACAACCTTGGCGGCAACACCAATGTTGCAAGATTCGAAATCGGTTCTACACAGCTTAAGTTCACCGCGGTTGTGCCGAATCGAAAATATCAACAAGGAGCGGTACAGGGTGCGACCGGGATGCGCCTTCTCACCTTTTTATTCCCGGATCAGGCTCCAGTGACAAAGAGATTTCGGGATAATGGCTTTGCGGTTCCGGAATTTCTGCTGATTCCCGGAACAGGAAGAAGCAGCGCGCTTGTTCAGGACCCTGCCGGGCAATGGGTTGAACTGGTTATAGCTGCCGACGAGCCGGCTGCCGTTTATAGCCAGGTCGAAATCGGCCTTGTTGTTTCCGATATCGAGATGAGCCGGAAGTTCTATCGCGACTTCATAGGGCTCGAGGAACTCCCGGCTGTAAAAGATACAATCTTTAATATAACAAAGTACCCTTTCAGACATGGATCGGTGATCGTGAGCCTCCGCTGTCTCGGCAAGCCTGTCCCTGCAGATACAGGAAGCGGCGGAATCCAATACGTGGTCTCCGATGTAAAAGCAGTTCAGGATCTGGCGGAAGCGAGGCATGTAAAGATCAATCAACCGGTGAATACTCTCAGCGGTTATGGGCTTCGATTTGTTTGGCTTGAAGACCCGGATGGAATCACCAACTATTTTGCTGAAATTGCGGCAAGTCCTTCGAAGAAGCGGTAATGCATGATTTTGATTCTTCTAATCTTGGAGTCTTTAAACCATTATAAGTAAAAAAAATGAGCTCCAAAACTCAAAGGCTCCAGGCCCCGAAGGATATGAAGAAGCAGATTTCGGGTAGTATTTCAGTTGATTCTTAGCAATGTACTTCCAATGATGCCGTTTCGTAGTAAGATTCCAAACAGGTGGGCCTTTGTTGTATTTATATCACCGAAGAGGATGGTTATTGTTGACCCAATAAACGTAAGTACACATCACAAAATCCTGAACAGAGAAAGCGACATATGGAAAGAAGAGATTTTTTTAAATTAGGCTTAGCGGCCGGAGTCGGTACGATGGCTTTTACCAACAATGCGTCGGCGCTGGATTACTATCCTACGCCATCAGACAAGAAATGTGCCGTGCTCTTCGCGACCTGGTGCGGGAGTTCTCGAGATGCCGCAGTATGGATCTCGGAAGGCATGGGCGGGATCGCCGACGTCTTCGATGTGCGCGAAAATCCCGATCTGAAGTCATTTGATCACATTGTCATTGGAGGTTCCATTCGATCGGGTGTAACACGCAAAGAGCTGCAGGACTACATCACAAAGAATAAGGGAGCTCTTAAGAATAAGATCAAAGCGCTGTTTGCAGTATGCGGCAATGGAGAAAAAGCAGTCGGTCCGGCGCAGAAAACCGCCCTTATCGACAATCATCTGGCTAAATTGTGCGAGGTCGGCAATATTCCATCAAGGGTGTTTAATGGCAGGATCACCAAAGCCCTGCTGGATCCCGCAACACGCAAAAGGATGGAGGAAATGTATCCCAATTTTGCGGGCAAGCAACTGGAAGATTACGACCTTCTCAAACGCGCCGATTGTCTGGCGTTTGGCCGAGAGATCCTGGCCGGCATGAAGCAATAGGGCAATTCTGAAGTGAGGGTTCAAAGACTCCGGGCAGCTTCCGGAATTATCCGGGCCTCGATGTTTCATTGCGTCCCACGGTGACCTTTGACTCTGAGCAGAATCTCTATAGGATGACCCCTGCGAGGATTCTGGCGGTCTCCAGACCTATCGGATCCAGTTCCATCTGTAAAAGAATAAGACGTGAACTCCGCTGCAATTGCCCCGGCACGCTTTTGCGGGCGCCCGGGGACACCAGTATGCGATCATATTCAGAATCGCTCAGCAGGAGACCGAAATCGGCCACTTTGCTGATTGCCATCCAGGAGATGTTTGCTTCTTTGCATTTCATCCATTTGCGCAATTGCTCAACGATGAAGCGAGCGCTCGATACCGCATGATCGGGAAGGAGAAGGAGTATGGAAGAGGCTCTTATTTTTTCAAGCGCCCTGATCGTATGTTCCGTGTAATAAATCTCAATGGGAACAATATCAACTTTCTTTCCGCGAGACACCTGGCGAATATTATCGGCATAGAGATGGTTAACGAGAATCTTTCGGAGTTTGCTGCCATGGCCGAGAGCGAGTATGAATTCCTCTTCAGACAAGCCGACTACGCATGCGTGCCATAGCCGGGACACCTGTTCCGCCCTTCGAAGAGCCGTTTCTTTATCCGAATCAACGTAAGCGATAAACGGGGATCTGCGCTCATCTTCCTGCACATGCCGGCTGAGATATCTGCCAAAAGCGATTGGAGATATTCCGATCTGCCGGACTCGCTTGCTGATGTCCTTGCTCAGTTGCTGGCATTTTTTGTTGATAGAATCCGGCGCTGCCGCGGATACGGCAACTGCTATCCTCTTGCCGGGAGCCGGAGAAAGCAGCCCAGACCGATACAGGGCCAGATACGCTCTGTGAATCTGGCCTCGATTTATGCCCGTCTGCTTTTCGACTTCGCGAATCGGCGGCAGGATGTCGCCTCTCTTAAGAACTCCCATAGCAATGGAGAGTTTGATCTGTTCCTGAATCTGTTTGATAAAGGGGACAGGGCTGTTCTTTTCAATCTGGAATTCCATAGCATCTGCAATAGATCAAAAGATAGTGACCTGCATAAAATTAAGAGCTTGCGTAACACATTATGCGCCACTGCCTTCGGCTTCCGAATATCGCCACAGAAGCAATATTGGCGGCAACACAAACCGTGGATCCTTGTTGCGCGGCATGCATGCTGGCACAGACTCATAGGCAAAGTCAATTACGGGCTATAACAGGTTCCTGTGCGGATAGAGTCTTTATCTATGATTCCTTTGCATTTTGCAAAGAAGTTAAACTATGAAAAAATTTCTGAAACCATGCGCACCTGGCAGGAAAGCTGACTGCTGAAAGCTGCCAGCGGGCGGCCTCAAATAGTCTATAAAAATTCGGCTGCGGCCACAGGCCGCACCGGGGGATTAAGAGAATCCCGCATGAGTCAAGGTTGTGTGTGCTTGTGATGCTTACCGTAGATATCCGGTCGATGGGCCTGCTTCTTAATCAATTTTCTTCTTGCGGGTGATCCATTGCAGATCGACGCAGAGACGGCACTTGTCACCCTCGAACATCCTCGCCGACTCTTTGTTTCCCTTCAATTGCCCGTTCAGCCATGAAAGCGTAACCTTGCCGAAAGCTCCGCCATCGGAATCATGCAGGCGCCACCATGGCCAATTCCCTTCTGGCAGGCACGAAATACCGGCATGTGACCGGTTTTTCAAAGTCGTCATTTGCGTTTGCAAAAGCAATGTCGGAATCATCAGCAAATCTATTTGAGTCTGCAGCGGTCGAAAAACTTGAAAATATCCGGCAGCACCAGGGGGATCATGCCGCCGTGATCGGCATTCACCTCCATATATTCCAGTTTGAAGCCGCGCTCTTTCATCCAGGCCAACATGGCCCGGCTTCCGGCGAGCGATGGCGTGGCGCCCGTTCCTTCCGTCATGAAGACGGGCATTTTCCGTATGCTGTCCCACGGATAGTTCATTTCATCTACAAATGGCCCCGACATGGGCGCAATCCCAGCCCAGTACTGGGCATACTTTGCGCCGAGATACCACGTGCCGCCACTTCCCATGGAATGCCCGGCGAGAAACATCGCGGAGCGATCCACGGGATACTCGTTGAGCACAATCTCGATTACATGGATGACATCTTTCTCGCTGAGCTCCAAAATCCGTTCCCGTTCCTTATTCACAGCAGACCGCTGTTGCGCCGCTGCTTCCGGATTCCCAAAGACGGCCGGGAGACGCAGAGGTGTGCCGAAGGCGCCTAAGGGCGAGTATCCTAATGGCGACACCAGAATATAGCCATGCTGCTCGGTCAGACGGATAAGCTGTTTGTCGTTCGCATCCAAATAGCGGTTTTCGTCCGATCCGCCGCCGTGCAGGAATACGATCAACGGCAACCGTGACTTGCCGTCCCACGATGTCGGGACATACAGACGGTAGGGCATGTCCGCATTGGCCGCAGGAAAATGATATTTACGGCGGAGATCGCCTTTGGCGCGCCACTGAGGATCACCGGGAGAGGCAATGCTTTTTGCCAGCGCCTGAGATTCGCGGATCTGCTCCTGAGAATCAATAGAACAACCAAACGCTATCGTTAAGGGCGTCTGTGCGCACAGCAGTGTTGCCGCAAATCCGGCAATCAGAAGCATGCACACCGGCAATATCCTATCCCGGAAAGATATTGGATTCATCATAATCAGCGTCCCCCTTTTCATTTCCGGGTTAACTCGCGCACACCGACCTCATCATGAAAGCATGCATAATTTTGCCTCGATGAATCGTGGTTCTCGACGAACAAGCATCCATTCCTATCGATCAGGCCTTGGCCGCCTGCTCAACCTGTCTTTTTTCCGTGTGGCGTTTGAGAAGCAACAACTCGATCAATGTCAGCAAGGCAATGATCGCCATCATGTACCAGCCTGCGCTGAATCCATTTGTCCAATCGCGCAACACTCCCAGCATTTGAGGACCCACATACCCGGAGAGTCCCGCTCCCAGGCCCATCAGCCCCATCACATTTCCTGTTTCTCGTCCGCTCAGCACACTTCCGGCGAGACCATATACCTGATTGGTTGCAGTGAACCCTCCTGCAAGCACTACAGCGGTGGCGATTCGGAATATCAATTCATTTTCGCTGATCATGGCAAATGAAGCCGGAATTAAAAGCGCTACAAGCGAACTCAGGACAATCCACTTGTTGTAATGATCCATCAGGTAGCCGAAAAGAAGATTCAGGAAAATGGCACAGAAATAGCCCGTGCTGATCACAAAAGAAGCACCAACGGCATCCATTTTGAAGACTGTGGTTGCAGCGGCAGGAACAAAAAACGTTACGCTGAAGGCAGCCACACCGACCATTGCCACTAATAAGGCAAGCGCCCAGACAATCGGCGTGCGAAATGCACTCTGCCCTCCATGCGGGGAACTGCCGGTATGATGCATTGAGGCATGTCCCCTTTCGCCCGATTTCCGGCGATAGAATACCCAAATGACAAGCGCTCCCAGAATCGCCGCCCATGCAAAAGCCGTCATCCCTGTCCGCCATCCGAAAGCTTCGCCGATTTTGCTTCCGAAAGGCGCTCCAATCACCGAAGCTAAAGATGCAACCGATCCGAGGAAACCCATGGATGAACCCTTCAGAGAAGGCGGCGAGGTAAGTGCAATGGCTGTCAGGACGCACACAAAAGCAAATCGGTATGCGCCGATCCACAAAGCGCGGGCAGCGAAGGCGCCATAAAATCCCGGCGCTCTGCCCAGCATGAATAATCCGAGTCCGACAAGAAAAAGAGCCATAACCAGCACCCTCTTCTCCCCGAAACGTTTTGCCGTGAGGCCCGCGGGCACACTTAATGCCAATGCCAGCAATCCATACATTCCCGTGAAAAGCCCGATCTGGGTGTAGTTCATGGAGAATTCTTCCTGGATGGCGGGCAAAAGGGGAGAAAAGCCGAGGCTGGACATCTGAAGGGTCATCATTCCAAAGAGTGTCGCCAGAAAAGGAACAATCCAGGACCGATCCGGGTTCTGCTTTCCCTCAACTTTCATGAATACCTCAATCCTTGCCCCGCCGAAGTTCAGCGGAGCGTGTCGTCGTGTTATAAAGGCGAGGCAGGACGCGAAGCGTCAGGAAATCGGCGACCTTCCGGCGCATGGCCTTCGGATCCCAACCTCGGGCATCAACCATGTCGGCAATCACGGGAAGCACAGGAATTCCGGCTTCCTCCAGGCCGCGTTCAATAAAACGATTGCCTGTTGCAGCCGGTCTTGTTCCCAGGGGCGTGAGCACAAGAGCAGCGTCGATTCTATGTTTTCTGGCCTGATGAACAATCCATTCGTTGGCCCAGGGAGGATTGTGCAATTGCTCATTCATGCTGACCGTGCGGCTGGCCAGTGCCAGCAATGGATCGTCCAGACCATAGCGGATATATCCGTCGGGTCCGAAGGCCAGATACATGGACCACACGAAAACAGCCCCGAATTCCTCCTCAAAAGAAGTGTAAAAATCCGTGTCGTGCCAAAGCCCGGCGCCCACCCACATCAGGCGCAGACGCTCGCCAGAGCATGCCGCCACTCCCTGCCTTACCCGATTTCTGATCTCGTCCCTGAAAGTGCGGGCATGTTCCACCGCCCAGTCGCCGCCGCGCTCCCACTGTGCAGCCATGACGTTTGCCACCTGTTCGTGCATGCGCACCGGTGTCCTGGGAGCAGAGCAGATCATATGACAGGCTTCTTCGAAGTATTCTTCCTGGCGATTGACGCGTTCCATCAGGTTGCGCAGCCGATCGATTTGAAATTGCTTTCCGGTGATTCGCTCGAGCACTTTGATAAGGTTCTGAAACTGCCCTACGGTGAGCTTCAGCCGGTGATCTTCAAACAGCTCCCGCCAGCGATGACGGCTGAGGTCCCACCAGCGCGGCGGCAACTCGGCAGCACCGGGATTGTCAAGAAACACAAATTCGGATCCAAATGCCTCGGCCCAAATTGCGAAGACCCGTTGAAGACAGTCGCATGTAAGTCTCGCGCAGAGCAATGCCGGCTTGGGCAACCCGCCCCAGGGAGCGTGCTCCGGATCCTTCGCCAGCGTGGAGGCCGCCGCCAGACTGCAGTAACGGCATAGCCCGTCGTGAAATCCCATAGAACTGAGAATATCAAGGTAATAGGCCGAAAGACGTTTGGCCGAAATTATGGATGCCCACCACTGGTTGCTGACAGCAGGCATATCCATTACATGGAACAGCTCAAAAGGCATATCTGCCTGGATAATGGCGTAAGGCCGCTGCCTTTCAAATACATCCTTCCGAAGCTGGGCAAACCAGGATTTCTGATGCTCGGCAGCTGCCAGCGTGCAATCGAGCTGTTTCTCTGCCATGGTCTTCTACCGCTCCTTGCCGATGCTGCGCACAAACAATCCGATGCGCTTGCGGCATTCTTCCGAAAGGGACGTGGCATCTTCCCGCACAAGGAAATGAGGAATTCCTCTCTCATCCAGGTACTGCCGGCGCCTTGGGTAATCCCATCCTGCTACGCAGTCTTCAGGCGGCAGATAAAAAACAATGCCATCGATTCCATCCATTGATTCCTGTTGAAACCATGCATCGGCGAATTCAAAGGGAAATAGCCGCGGGCTTGGCGCATCGAGGTAGTATTTCTCAAATATGGCTTTCAACAGGTCGCCGGATCCATCAGCAATATCCTCGCCCGCACTGCGTGAACCCCACCAGTCATCTTCCGCGACTACAACCGCTCCCTGTTGTTCCAGCGCCCGGTGAAGGCCTCGATGGTTTAATGAGGATCCCACAATCATCAGTTTCCTGCCGGCAAGAGGATTGCGATTCCCAATCATCTCCGCTGCTTTATCTGCCAGACGCGTATATTCATCCCTGCCGACAAAAACCGACGCTCCAATCAATGCCAACGCCTCTGTTCCGCTAATTCGCGGTTCATGCCGGCGCAGGTCCACCAGCTTCCGAATTGCTTTGCGTGCGGAATTGGATTCCCTGATCGCATGCAGCAGGGCCGCATCATCTACGCGTTTGCCGGTCAGCTCTTCAAGCCGTTCCTTCAGACACAGCGTACGTTCCAGTCCATAGGAACAGGATTCCCGGGAGCGTGTATGGAGCATGTCATACAGGTAAACGGGCGGAAGGCGGCGCTCGGGATCCTGGCGCGAAACCTCCCGGAGATAAAGGTACAGTTTATACTCCTGCTCTGAAGTCCTCGGTATCAGCAGAAGGCTCAGGAATTGCAGATCTCCGGATATTGCAGCCCCGAATATGGCTCGAATGCGCTCCTCGAAAACGCCCTCTTCCATAAAACTGCCGATATCCGGGAGTTTCGAATTTCGGGGATTGATCACGCAGGGGAAAGCTCCGGAGGCTCGGACAAGTTCCCATGGCACCGTATTAGACGTAATCCCTACTACCGGGATGCCGCCGGCGGCGGATGATACAGCTTCCGCCGCCGGGTTTTCATAATGCCACGTCAGCCGCTCTATCGGATCCGTCCTATTCCGCAGCTTTGTTGTGTGATCAGGACTCGCCATATTGAATGTCCGCATCTGCAAAACATCACTGTACAATCACACACTTATTTCACAACTCTAATCCGTGTCAAGCATATAATGCACATGATATGGCATTTGCATGCATAATGCGTTTATATTTCTGTTTTATCCGCGAATCCGATGCGCTAGAGTAAATCCCGAATGGAGAAATTACCGCAGGATCGGCATCCAGCCGGTATAAAGGCGGCACCAATGGAAAGTACAGAGGCGGAACTATGAAAGAAACTGAATCAAAAACTGCACTCCCGAAACCCTTGGAGGATATTACCGTCCTGGATATGACGATTGCACTGGCCGGGCCGTTCGCAACGTTCCTGCTCGCCGGGCTCGGCGCTCGCGTTATCAAGGTGGAGAATCCGTCCGCGGGAGATACATGTCGCGAAAATGCTCCTTACCTTGGAGTGGAAGGAGCAGGTCTGGTCCGCAGAAGTGCCGATGACGTATCCGTTTCAGCCATTAACCGGCTGCGAAACAAACTCGGCATTACCCTCAATCTCAAGCATCCGGAGGCGCGTGCCATTTTCGCCGACCTTGTGAAAAAGTGCGACGTACTGGTTGAAAATTATAGCCGTGGGACTCTGGATCGTCTTGGCGTGGGCTATAGCTGGTTGCAGGAAGTGAATCCGAGGCTTGTTTATTGCTCCATTACAGGTTTTGGCAGTGACGATGATTCGAGCCCTGCCAAAGCCATGGACACGATCATCCAGGCTCAAAGCGGCGTGATGTATACCTCCGGTGGGCCGCAGGATCCGCCTGTTCGAGTCGGGATTCCCATGGCCGATTTTTGCGCGCCCATGTTCGGCGTTATCGGTGTGTTGGCAGCCATACACCAGGCGCAACGCACGGGAGTCGGCCAGCATGTCGATATTTCCATGCTCGGAGCATTGACGATGATGGTTTCGGGAGAGCCATTCGATCTTCTGGAACGCTGCGGCATTCCGCAGCGGACCGGACAAACGATGCCGCGTCTGGCTCCCTTCGGCATTTTCCCGACCAAAGACGGTTTCATCGCCATCTGTGCGCCGACCGAGGCGATGGCGCGCGGCTTCTTTGTGGCTGCGGATCATCCGGAGATGTCTGACGATGAGAAATTCGCCACACGCGATGCGCGAGTCAAGAACTACCGGGAACTCGATGCCTTTATTGAGCGGTTTACCGGTTCGCTGACCTCTGCTGAGGCGCTGGCGCGATTGGAGCGTGCCGGCGTGCCGGCGGCTGAGGTTCGAGATCCATCCGCAGCAGTGCGCGATCCCAGAGTAGTGCAGCGCGGCGAAACCGTGCCTCTCATGCATCCCAGATACGGCGCCGTGGAAGATGTCTATGGTATGGGTATGCCCATAGTGTTCTCCGGCTCCAATGCCGGCTTTACCCAGCCGCCTCCGTCGTTGGGTGAACACAATGATATGGTTTATGCTCAAATTCTGGGCTATTCCCCAGAGAGAATTGCGAAACTGAAAACTCAAAAGGTTATTTGACATCATGGGCGATTCCACCATTCTGAAAGTGATGCTGGTAGGTGATTTGATCCTGGACGAGCCTGAACCCGACTCATTTTTCGAGCCGGCGCGCAGCACGTTGAAGGAAGCCGACGTGCTGGTTGGACATGTTGAAATCCCGCATACGCGCCGCGGGCGCGAGAGCACTTCTGATGTTCCGGCACCACCCGGCAATCCCGACAACCTGGCTGCTTTGAAACGCGCGGGATTTCACGTTGCTACTCTGGCCGGCAATCACATGTTTGATGCCGGACCGGATGGCGTCGAAGATACCATCACCACACTTCGGCAACTTGGCATTGTCACGACAGGAGCGGGGATGTGTCTCACCGAAGCGCGGGAGCCGGCGATAGTGGGGCATCAGGGATTGAAGGTCGGGACGCTCAGTTACAACTGCGTCGGCCCAAAGGATTCGTGGGCAAATGAGAAAAAGGCGGGTTGCTCCTATATTCAGGTGATCACTCATTATGAGCTGGATCACGCTACTCCCGGAGGTCCCCCGCGGATATATACATTTGCAGAACCCGAGAGCACGGATGCGATGCTGGCGGACATAGAAAATCTGCGCCGGATGGTGGATGTGCTCATCGTGGCTCTTCACAAGGGAATTGGGCACACGCCTGCCGTACTGGCCATGTATGAACGGCCTTTAGCCAAAGCGGCCATCGATGCGGGAGCCGATATTGTTGTCGGGCACCATGCCCATATTTTGCGCGGCATAGAAGTGTATAAAGGCCGGCCGATCTATCATGGGTTGGGCAACTTTGTAACCGTGACCCGTGCGTTGAATATGGAGGCCAATCCGAGTCCCAAGCGTCTCGAATGGGCGCGCCGTCGACGGAAGCTGTTCGGCTTCGAACCGGATCCCGATTACCCGACATATCCCTTTCATCCGGAAGCACGAAATGCAATGATTGCGGTTTGTGAGATCGGCGCAGATGGAATTCGCAAAGCCGGATTCATTCCATGCCGGGTGAATCCCAAAGGACAGCCCGAGATCTGCGGCAACGATTCGCGTGGCCGATCGGTTGCTTCCTATGTCGAACAGATCACCGGCAAAGCAGCTCTTCGCGCCGATTTCAAGTGGGACGGAAGTATGGTTCGCTTTATGTGACTTAATCCGCAAAGGATCAAGAACGGAGCATTGGACAGGAGTACCGCCATGCCAAAAAGGCTGAAAACACAATCCGCAAAGGGCAGTCCTAAATCAGCGCGCGAAAAAGCATACCTGTGCATCCAGCAGAAAATCGCCGGCCGGGAACTCCCAGCGGGCAGTCCAATTTCCGAGGTTGCCTTGGCAGCCGAGCTTGGCCTCAGCCGCACACCCGTGCATGAAGCCCTGCGGCAGTTGCTCGGTGAGGGCTTGTTGGAGGAAGACTCCAATGGGAGTATTGTCGTAGTACGCCTCTCCCGCCAGGACTTCGTCGAATTATACGAATTGCGCTCTGTGCTTGAGGCGCATGCGGTTTCAAAGATAGCCAAACGCACATTTGCGGGAAAGGACATCGAGAGACTTCAAGCGCTTACCGGAGAAATTAAAGCTTTGCGGAATGAATTGGTCAAATCCGGGAAGAAGATATTGAATGATGCGCAAATGAGACGGTTCGAGATGGCGGACATAGGCTTCCACACTTTCCTCATGAGCATTGCCGAGAATTCAATGGCGCTGAAAGTCTTTAATAAAGTGAGGTATTTGATCCGAGCCTTTGCAGCACGGCATGCAGGACACAATGCCGGAACTCTGGCAAGAGTGCACAATGAGCATCTGGAGATGATTCATGCCTTGGCGGACGGAGATGTCGAGAAAGCCATGCGAGCAATTTCAAAACACATCCAGACAAGCCAGCAGGAGAGACTGGAAGAGTACTCCTACTGGGAGCGCGAAGCACTCGTAAGGAATCAAGTCCATGGCTTCTTCCACGACAAGGACGGCGAATAATCAGCGCTAATTATATATCCAAGAATCCAATCATTGATGGCTGCGCTTTGAAAGGACCACCTCCCGATTTGTATTGAAAAGCTGCGCATTGCACTGCGGACCATGGCTGCGACGGAGGGAGAATCCATGATTCTGCCGCGAGCAAAGGACCTGTGCACCGCATAACGATGGATGTTGAGCATTAGTGCCGGAGACAATCGGACGCCCACATCATCATTCGCTATTCCGCATTCGCATATTCATCCCGCCATGCTCTACGGGATCTTCTTTTTTTCCAGCTTCCAGTTCGCGTCGCTGCAGAGGCCGCAGGATGGGCCGGAGAACATTTTCCCGGCAGTTTCATCCGCCTTCATCTTCCATTTCAGCCATGCCACGGCAACTTTCCCGAATTCGCCTCCATTCGGCTGGTTATAGGTTCCTCCGTGGCCCACATCGAGGTTGGCCATGGCAACCGGTACGGAATCAATCTTCGCGAAATCGTCGACCGCATTCAGATATGCAATGTCCTTCTCTCCACCTATAACGTAAAAAATGGGCGCGTGCAATTTTTTAAGGAGTTCCTTGTTGACTGCGGGCATTGCCATCATCATCTTTGGCGGGGTTCCTGTTTTCGGAGCTCCTGTTTTCGGTGCTCCTGCTTTAGGCGCTCCTGCTTTCGGTGCTCCCATCGGCGTGTTCAATACGCCGCTGTTCATGATGACGGACGTCGTAACGCGCGGATCAGGAGACACTTCCAGCGCCTGCAATCCGCCGCAACTCATGCCCATCGCGGCAAATCCCGATGGATTCACTTTTCGATAGTACTTGCCGTCCTGGCGATTGTTTTCGGCTGTCGCCCAATCGAGGGCTTCCAGCAATTGAGCAGACTTCGTTCCCCCACCCGTGCCGCCCCCCATGGATTCGCCTCCCGAAGCGGTGAACGGGCCAATGGCCAGAACCAGGAATCCGTGGGATGCGATTTCCGCGAGGAAATTGGCATGCATTCGAGATGAGTTGGCGCAGCCTCCATTGCCCCAGGCTATAACCGGCAGGGGATTTTCCCGGCTGAAGGGGTTCAAGTTGCCGGGACGGTAGATTGTATGACCCGGCAATCCGGGATCTCCTTCAATGACCGCCGGGTAAGGCCCTGAGCCCGTGGGCGCCGTCTGGGCGACTGCGGCTGCTGTGATCAGTACCAATGCATATAGGAGCATGCAAATCCGTCGAAGCATATTCAGTTCCTCCTGTTTAAACAATGATGCAAAAAAAAATATCACTCCGGCCGAGCCGGAGGCCATGGATTATGAGCCACTCAAAGCGGCAGGCTCTGACTGCTATCCACAGTTGACACTGTGGATGTGCTTTCTCGTGTGGGTCGCGGCTGAAGCTGCGACAGGCGATGAATCCTATATTTGAAAAATACCCATGCAGGCCCTTCTGCTTTCACGAACCTGTCGCGGCTGAAGCCGCGACCCACATGATTCACCGAATGCCTCCTTGAATCGGGGGATCGTCGGCATCCATACAACCGCTCGGCGAAAGCGTTCTTTCGACATCTCCGGTTTGGTTATAGCTTCCGAGCAGCCTAAGGTTAGGTTTGCACCCACAAGATTGTCAAGTTCATAATGCCTGTTGCATTGATTGTGCATGCATAATGTATTTGTATGATCGCCACTTTCCGGAACAAGGCTGGATGAAGAACCCGGCAAACAGCCTCAAAGCGGCTGCGGCGCGGGCACCAGGCTTATCCATCAGACAGATCATGAAAAGCGCGGAATTCATGCAGGATTCCGGACGCTCAGATGGACCGGAGCGTCCTTCGAAGGCCGCTCGCCGTATCGGGCCTCAATCGCGCGAACGGAACAACATGGGTGCAGTGTAATTCAGATGATTGCGCCAAACGCTGAAGACATGTCCGCCGGGATAGTCGGCCCAGACGGCGTTGATGCCCTTTTCCTTGAACAGCTTCACCAGACGCTTGCCCGGCGGCAGCATCGCCGTTTCCTGTCGGCCGGCGCCGAGGAAAAGAAGGCGCAGGTTCTTCTTCGTCCGCTCCGGATTTGCCAGCAATTCCTTCCACGGCGGCTGTTCTTCAATTTCACCCGGCGCCGCCGGGCCGATGCCCCCGAATCCGCCGCTGTAAGCCAGAACATAATGAAACAATTCCGGATGGGTCAGCCCGATTTGAACGCTCTGAAACGCTCCCATCGACAGACCGCCAATGGCTCTGTGGCCCGCGTCGTTATAAACGCGGAAGCTGTTCTCAATCATCGGAATGATCTGTTCCAGAAGATCCCGTGTGAACGCAGTGAAGTTGAGAAAGCTTTCAGGGCCCGGCTGCTGAACTGCTTGGAACGGCCCGACGGAAGCACTTTGGATCGCATGCCCATGCGGCATCACCACGATCATCGGCACAGCCTTGCCATCCGCAATGAGGTCGTCGAGAATGATATTCGCACGCCCGTTCATCACCCAGCCGGACTGGGTTTCGCCGTTGCCATGCAGGAGGTAGTAAACGGGATACTTCTTGTCTGTCTTGCCGTAATCCGGCGGCGTATACACCCAGACGTAGCGATTTACATCCATTGCCTTTGACTCATACAAAATCATACGGACCTGGCCGTGCGGCACCGGACGAGCATCGTAAAACGCGGGCGCATCTCCCGGAACTTCGACAAAGCTCGAAACCGCGGCGAGCCCGGCCGCACGAGGCATAAGGCTGATGTTGGCAGGATCGGGAAAGTCGACGCCCTCAATGCGAAAATTATAAATCCAGATCTCCGGCGGCAGTGGTCCGATCGTGACGCTCCAAATACCTTCTTTATTTTTCGTCATCGGCTGTGAAGATTTCCCCTGCAAGACCTCACCAACAAGTTCGACCGCTGTCGCCTGAGGAGCGCGCAGCCGGAATGTCACTGTCCGGTCGGGATGCACTTCGGGAGACCGCGGCGCTGGAGCGAATGGTCCCCGCGGTACCGCTTTGGCTGTGGATTGAGCAGAAGCTCCGGCTTTCGAGTCGGGCGCTTGGGCGCCCAGTGTTGAAGCAGACAAAGTCAGGATGGCAGTCAGAGTCAAAGCGGCGTTAAATTTCATTGTTGCAGTCCTCCTTCACCATTTTGCGAAACAAAACTGAAATGATTGCCGCATTTGCATCCCACCACAGATTTCTTCCCTGTATGAAATTAGAGAAGATGTCTTGGAGTGCGCAAACTTGCTTGCACCTTTGATCATAAGCCATTAATTACCAAACGGTTTGTGGAATTCGTGGCAAAAAATACGCCTGCCACGAATTCCACAAAGGGCTGTCCATTTAGAAATCAAGCGCCATATTTATCTGTACCTTTCGGGATCCTTGAGTCGTGGTAATCTGCCCGAAAGTCGGGATACCAACCATTGTGGAGGGATTTCCCCAGCGCACGATATTGAAGGGATTGACGAAATCAGCGCCCAAACGGAAGTTGACCCGCTCGCTGACCGCAACGGCCTTTGAAACCGAGAGAGATTCGGATTTCATCCATGGGCCCCGAGCCCAATCCAGGTACCGGGCGGTATTGCCGAATGCGAACAAACCGGGACTCGTAAATGCTTCCGGATTCAGGTAGACGTCCGAATACGGATCCCAGTTGCTCAAATCTGTCTTTTTATAAACAGGCTTCCCGTTGTAATTGGCATTTACCATTGGAATGAAGGAGGAATATCCAAGAGTCCCGGCAAAGGGATTGATCCCCCAGATTTGGAGCGCAGAACCTGACTGATAGCGCATGAATCCTGTAAGGGTCCAACCTCCCAGAATGCCGTCAACAAGTCTTGAAGCCGATGTCAGGAAATGCTTGCCCTTTCCGAACGGCAGATCATAAGAGAAGTTTAAGCCGAAAATCGCAGCCGGCACACCGGGATCGATTGCCGTTGGATTTGATCCGGGGTATTGCCGCGAGCCTTCCGCAAAATTTGCGTAGGTGGTGCTTCCTCCGGAAGCATTGGTGATACTTTTCGCCCAGGTGAAAAAGAACAGGCTGGAAAGACCTTGCGAGTAGCGCTTTGTCGCCTTGAACTGAAGCGAATGGTAGCTGGCCTTGCCGACGGGCCTCAGCGCTACGTCGCTCTGCACAAACGTGTACTGGGGATAAGGCTTCAGTGCCTGTGCGACGGTATTAGCTCCCTGTTGAGCGGCAAATCCCGGGAAGGGTTCGCTGAATCCTGCGGCTGCGGCTGCAGGCGAATTGATCGGCTGCAGCAGGAGGAAGCCAAGGCCCAGTTGATCTTCGGGAACATAATTGAATTGAGAAGCGCCGCTGCCGACTGTGAGGTGTGTCGAGCGGCTGCCCAGATAGCTTACCTCCAAAGAAAAGTTTGGAAGCAATTCGCGCTGGATGACCAGGCTCCAGTTCACCGTCTGCGGCAGCCTAGCGGCATCACGCGGAATATAGCTGATTGCCTGACCATTAAGAAATGTGGGATCTACAAGCGGCGGTTTCTTGAAACTCTGAGGAAAGGACTCCTGATTCCAGTAAAAGATCGGAGTGTAGCCGTCCGCAGAACTGAAAGTAGGCGTACCACTGTATCCGAGTGCGCCGGTAGTTATAAACGGCTGTACGTTTCCGCTGTTGGAAAAAACGATTCCGGAGGATGCGCGGATTATCGTTTTAGGATTCAGCTGGTAAGCGATTCCAAGGCGGGGCCCGAATCCCTTGCGCCACGGATCCTGAAACTGACCACCGATCTTCCCGGATCCATTTCCGGCATAAGCCAGAGCACCCGGCAGCCCACCTGCCCCCGGATTGGGGATATTGGGAAGGAAGCTTGTCATGTAATCATTCACTTCGTACATCGGCGAACTGTAATCCCAGCGCAGACCATAGGAAATGGTCAGGTTCTCCCTGGCACGCCATTCATCCTGTGCAAATATTGCATATTGCCGGAAGCGCAGCTGGGTTTTAAGGGCAACATAGGCGCTTGCCTGATTTACCGCGCCGAGCAGGAAGGAGGCGAAAGAACTCCCCGCATTCGGATCCGCAGTTGTAGCCGTTGAAGAATTCGAGAAGGTAAAGGATCCGGCCTCTCCTCCGTAGCGGCGATCCTCGTTGTTCAGTTGAATCGAGAAACCGAACTTCATCGTATGTTTGCCCCGGATCCATGTCAGGTTCTCGTTAAAGCCATAACGATATTCCAGCCAGTCCTCATCATAGGATCGTCCGAAGGCAGCAGGCGCACCCGTTCCGCCTGAAAAGCTGATGGAGGGGAAGGAACCGTCGTCAGCCGGAATGCCTTGAATCCCAAGCTGCTGATTCCAGTCCTGGCCGACGGTTTTATTGGCTCCACGGTTAAGATAATTGTCGACGGAAAACGTAAAGTGGTTCACCAGCGCATTGGTGATGATGTAATCGTGGTTCAGGCGCAGCTTCCAGCTGTTTGCCAATTGGTCGGTAGTATGATCAATGGGATTGATTTGCGTCTCTCCCCATACAGGCTGAGGGATACGCCCGACTTCCCAGATTATCCGGTGATTGAGCCGTTTGCTGTACATCACCGACAGTTTTTGCTTATCCGAAAGACTATGGTCTACCTTGATCAAAGGGGTATACGCATTAAGGTATGGCCATTTTGAATTCGCCCTTGATAGATAGTTATTTGTGACCCCCGGCATGTCCGGCGGCGGAAGATATTCCATAATTTGTTTGGCGGCATCGCTGATCCTGTCATCAGGAATCCTGTTGTCAAGGAATGGATCCCGGATGATGGATCCATCCGCACCAATGCGCGTCGTCGCCGGATCATATATCGTCACTCCAAGCTCGCTGAAATCGCCTGACCTTTCCTTGAGCGACGGAATGGTAACCAGATCACCGCTGGCTCCCATTCTCGAAAAGAAAAGGCCCAAGCTGCCAAAGAAGAAGGTTCTATCCTTCCCATTATAAACGTTGGGAATTACCACAGGACCGCCGAGAGTAAATCCGCCTTCATTCTGGCGGAAGGGCGTTACTTCCTTCGCAAAAAAATCTTTGGCGTTCAGCGCACTATTGCCAAGGTGGTTGAAAACGCTCCCGTGAAGGTCATTGGAGCCTGATTTTATGGTCACATTTGTGAACCAGTTGCCAAATCCTCCGTATTCGGCATTGAATCCGTTTGCCACAACACTGAATTCACCGACCTGTTCGATAAGAGGAGATATCTCCGAAAAGCCACCCCGGGCGATGCCCCACTCACTTGCGGGTCCCCCGTCCAGAAATACTTCCGTGTCTCCTGCAGCGCCACCGCTTGCACGAGGCACGAATGAATCGCCCGACGTGAATCCCGGCAGATTCTGCAAAAGATCCGTAATGGAACGTTGATAAACCGAAACGATCAGAGGCAGTTTCTCAACCGTTTCTGATGGAAGGCCTGTGGAATTGCTGGTTGCCGACACATCGAGCAGCGGCGCTTCCGCCGTTACGGTCGACACTTCCGTCATTGCTCCTATTTTAAGAACCGCATCCACCCTGACTTTCACGTGGGCCCGAACCTCTACCGGTTCCCGAGAAAAGGTGGAAAAACCTGCTGCCTGAATAACGACTTTGTAAGTGGCTGCGGGAAGGTTCGGCGCAGTATACAGTCCCTCGCCATTTGTGACCAGGTCGTAAGCGCTGTTTGTGGCAGTCTGAATAATCTTTACGCTTGCGCCCGGAATCACAGCGCCCGAGGGATCCTTAACCAGGCCTTCGATGGTTCCGCGATCGATTTGCGCAATCAATGGAGCCACCGAGGAAAGGATTCCTGCAATGCAGATAAGCCAGACATAACATCGGATTTTTCGAAGCATAGATACCTCCCATAACTTATGGAGATCACATGTTGAGCAGTTCTTTACATCTCTTTAAAAAAGGATCTTTAGTCCTTCCTTGTTCGCGGCCGGATCCGGCTGCACCTTTGCTGCGGCGAGGTACATCGCCTATGTTGTGTCCTAACTATTAAGGGCAGCGCAATTGCCTCAATCCCGAGATCCCGCGTGCAACGATTGCTGTGCAACAGCATGGAAGCCCTCCGCCAATTGACCCTGGGAGCAATGGAATGCATCTGCCGGACTTTCCCTTCACAACCCAATTTAAAAGCATCTTAACTGTCATGATGGACACATTGATTTCGTCATGCTATTTCATAATGCAGAATTATGTCAATATATTTATATTACTATTTAATTGTATTTGTAATATCTATTTTGAAAAATATGGCCTATTAATTCAAATTACACCCAGGAAATGCCGAATTTTCATGAAAAATGGGAGCCAAGGGAAAATAGATCTGATTAAATTGCCTATACTTTTAAGCAAAAAAGCATTGACATATATCGAAACATGCTGCTATTGATTGGCACGCGATTCTATAATGCTTACTGCCAAATTGGGAATTGAGCCGGAAGCATGCCGATTGCCTTCGTGAAGTTGGATGGCTGAAAAACAGGGAAGATAATGAAAAACCAGGTTCAGCTTATTACATATGTCGACCGCCTTTCCGGCGGAGGTTTCCGCGAATTGAACAGCCTTTTGGGAGAGCAGCTGGCAGGGCTTTTCGGCGGAGCTCATCTTTTGCCCTTTTTCACTCCTATTGACGGCGCTGATGCCGGATTTGATCCTATCGATCATACGAAGATCGACCCTCGTCTGGGGACCTGGGAAGATGTAAAAGCTTTGAGCGGCACGATCGAGCTTGTTGCGGATCTTATCGTTAATCACGTGTCTTCGTCATCTCCGCAATTCCTTGATTTCTCCCAAAGGGGTGCGGCTTCGCGATACGCGGGCATGTTCCTCACCTTCGACCGCGTTTTTCCGGAAGGTGCGCGAGCCTCGGATCTCCTGGGCATCTATCGCCCGCGTCCCACACTTCCCTTCAGTCCCGCCACATTAATTTCAGGCGAAAGGAAAATGCTTTGGACGACCTTCAATCCGGAGCAGGTGGATATTGATATCCGCCACCCTCAAGCGGAAGCATATCTGGATTCCATTCTACGGAAGTTTCAGGCTGCAGGCATAAAGATGATAAGGCTCGATGCCGTCGGGTATGCAGTTAAAAAACCTGGAACAAGCTGTTTCATGATCCCGGAAACCTTCGATTATATAGCCGAGCTGACCGCAAAAGCTCATTCGCTGGGCATCGAAGTCCTGGTTGAAATTCACAGCCATTATTTGAAGCAGATCGATATCGCCCGCAGGGTCGATTGGGTATACGATTTTGCGCTGCCGCCATTGGTGCTGCATGCACTCTTCAGCGGCGATGCCCGTCAGCTGGCGCGATGGCTTTCGATCAGTCCACGCAATGCGGTGACGGTCCTGGATACGCACGATGGTATCGGAGTTATTGATGTAGGCGCCGATACAGCCGTCGTTGCAGGCGGCAAGGAGGGACTCTTATCTCCGGGGGAAATCGACAACCTCGTGGAGACTGTCCATAAGCGAAGCCGGGGCCAGAGCAGAAAGGCAACGGGAGCCGCAGCCAGCAACCTGGATCTTTATCAGGTGAACTGCACTTTCCTGGACGCACTGGGAGGCCGGGAAACCGACTACCTGATTGCCCGGGCCCTTCAGTTTTTCGCACCCGGAATTCCGCAGGTTTATTATGTCGGTCTTCTGGGCGGCTCCAATGACATGGAGCTTCTAGCCCGCACGGGAGTGGGACGCGATATCAACCGGCACTATTATACGGTTGCGGAGATTGAAGCCGAGCTCAGGCGCCCGTTGGTTCAAAAGCAGTTGGAGCTGATACGGCTCCGGAATACTCATCCCGCATTTGCGGGCGAATTCCAGGTAAACGCTCCTGCAGAAAGCCGGATAGAGCTCCAATGGAAGCGGCAGGAACACCGGGCAAATCTTCACGTGGACTTTTCCATTCCGCGTGCATCCATAACGTGTACAGGCCTGACCGGAGAGATGGAGCATACGTTCATTCCGGAGGCGGCAGGTCGACTCAAAGACTCGAAGGCGCCAGGCCTCAAAGAAATCTGAAGAGGTACTCTCATGAGCTCATCGACCATGCCCAAACACAATCTGACGGCAATAAAGTGGCTTACGTTCCTGATGTTCATGATGTTTGCCATGACCACTGAATCGGTGGGCCTCATCATTCCTGAGGTCATCAAGGAATTTCAGCTGAGTATGACGGCGGCAGGAGCCTTTCATTATGCCCCTATGATAGCGATCGCCGTGGCTGCAATTTTCCTCGGGCATCTTGCCGATAGGTTTGGCCGTAAGAAGACCATCATTATCGGGCTCGTGCTTTTCGCGCTTAACTCGTATCTTTTTGCCGTGGGGAATGCATTCCTGTTTTTCCTTGTGCTGCTTGCCATCTCCGGAGTCGCGATCGGAATCTTCAAAACGGGAGCCCTGGCGCTGGTCGGAGACATTTCGCTTTCAACTGCTGAACATACCGCCACTATGAATACCGTCGAAGGTTTCTTCGGCGTGGGGGCGATTATCGGCCCTGCAATTATAGCGAGGCTCCTGTCGGCAGGATTTTCATGGAAATGGCTATACGTGATAGCGGGTACAATCTGCGTCCTGCTGATTGTGACAGCGCTGCAGGTGAAATATCCAAAAACCGTGAGAACCGTGGATGAGCCGATCAATTTCAAGCGCACGATGGGCATGATGAAAAATCCTTACGCCTTGGGATTCTCCCTGGGGATCTTTCTTTACGTTGCAGCGGAATGCGCTGTGTATGTCTGGATGCCGACGCTTTTGGAAAACTATTCGGGCTCTTTCGCTTTTATGGCAGCATATGCCATTTCCATATTCTTCATCCTGCGTGCTCTCGGCCGTTTCATGGGAGCATGGATACTCGCGCGATACAATTGGGCGTCTGTTATGGTGTTTTTCAGTCTGGCGATTCTTATCTGTTTTGCGGGTGCCATCGTGGGCGGTCTGTCGTACGCAATCTGGCTGCTGCCTTTGTCGGGACTCTTCATGTCCATGATCTATCCCACACTCAACTCGAAAGGCATCAGCTGCTTCCCGAAGGCGGAGCATGGCACCGTCGCCGGCGTAATTCTATTTTTCACCTGCGCGGCCGCCGCACTCGGGCCTTTGGCCATGGGGGCCGTCAGCGACGCATTCGGCCATCCGAAATATGGATTCATTCTTGCAACACTTTTCGCAGCCCTCCTTTTTGCCGGGCTGCTTCTCAATCGGATATACAATCCGGCCGGGAAACGCCTGATGCAGCTCGATTCAAGTGAATATTGAGCTATCTAACCGAAGATTTGCACGGGCTTGATCAGATTCAATCTGTGATGATCGCCGAACATCCAAGGCTAAAACTGGAAAGGACCCAGGAAATGCATTTGAAAACCGCCGCGCTTCTCTTCTCCGGAATGCTGATCAGCATCCCGGCGCAATGTCAGCTTGTCGAACAATATGAGCTTCCACAATCGAATTGCTGTCTGGCAATGGCCGCCAGGAATCTGGCCGATCAGCTGCTGGACTGGAATCAGCTCGGTCGGTATCATGCGGAAAATCAGGAATTGAAGAAGCAGCCTCCGGATCCAAGGCGAGTGCTGTTCATGGGAGACTCCATTACGGATTTCTGGAAACTCGCCGAGTACTTTCCCGGCAAGCCTTATGTCAATCGCGGCATCAGCGGGCAGACTACACCGCAGATGCTGGTTCGTATGTATCCGGACGTGATCGATCTGAAACCTGCAGCCTTAGTGGTTTTGGCCGGCATTAATGACATTTCTCAAAACACGGGACCGGCGACCGCGGAAATGGTCGAACAGAACCTCATGGCCATGACGGGCCTGGCACAGCATCATGGCATTAAGGTCATTCTCTGCTCCGTTCTCCCTGTCAGTGATTACGGCTTCCTCAGACAGCAGCGCGATCAAGGCGGCCGACCGCCCGTAGTCAGAGGGCCGGGAGGCGGCACGTTCATCATAAGGAAAGCGAGCGACACACACCCACCCGGCGATATCCTGAAACTGAATGCATGGATGAAAGAATACGCAACACGCGTGAAAGCCGTTTATGCGGATTACTTCAGCGCACTGGTGGACGAACACGGCTGGCTAAAGGATAAATATTCTGCGGATGGCATCCATCCCAACACAGAGGGTTACAAAGTAATGGCGCCGATTGTTGAAGCGGCAGTTCAGTCGGCAGTCGGCAGCGGGCAGTAGGCAGTGGGTCGTTGATATGTGTTTATTGAATGCAACGCGGTATGGTGACTATTCACCGAAAACTGCCGGCCGCCTGCTGTCTGCTGGGGCATACTGAATGGAATCGTCGATATATAAAAGGAGTTGGAAATGAGAATAGCTCAGATCATTCTTCTGGCAATTTTAGTCGTCCTGCTGCCATACGGCGCTTTTGCACAGGCTGCGGACACTGCTTTTAAAGCCGGTGCAGCTAAAATCGACATCACGCCCACACAGCTGCCGAAAAACAGCGAAGGAATCCTCGACCACATCTACGCCAGGGCGATTGTGATCGATAACGGCGCCACCCGTGCGGCTTTGGTTTCTGTGGATGTGGGCATGCTTGGGGAACAGGTTTGGAGGACAGTGTCGCAGAGAATCGAAAAAGAGCTGGGGATTCCTGCACAGAATCTGATCATGAATCCGACACATACCCACAGCGCCTCCGGGGGGACAGCCGAGCAGCTGTTCAATGTCGTAAAGGCAGCCGGGGAAAGGCTCCGGCCGGCCCGCATAGGTTACGGGACTGGCGTTTCCTATATAAACGTCAACCGCAACATCATCGACCGCAAAACCAACAAGTGGTGGGAAGGCCCCAACTACGATGGTCCGTCGGACAAGACCGTGGCCGTGATCGGGTTCGAAACGACCGATGGCGAGCCGATCGCAGTCTATTACAACTACGCCTGCCACGCTGTAATCACGGGCAACACCGATATGCTCAGCGGTGATTTTCCGGGCGCAACCTCCCGGTATATCGAGGATTCCTTTGACGACAAAATCGTGGCGCTTTTTTCCACCGGAGCACAGGGAGATCAGAATCCGATCTATTTCCAGCAGACATTTGATTTGCGTGATATACGCGTCAAGGATTACGCCAAACGTGGACAAGACATCAGCAATGCCATGCCTCCGGGCGGGCAGGGGCTGAACAAGCAGGATCCCACAGTCAAGAAGCTGCTGGACCAGCAAAAACAGATGATCCTCTCCATGGGCCAGATGCTGGGTGAAGAGGTTAAACGTGTTATGCGCGAAATGGTAACGGCTCGCATGACTGCCGGCGGCAGAATATTCGCGGCTCAAAAAATGGTCCGCTTCCCCGGCCGCAACAGGATAGGTCAAGGGCGCGCAGGAGTGGAGGCTGCGTACACGGATGGACCCGACGTCCAACTCCGTTTAAGTCTGCTGATGATCGACGATATTGCGATCGGTGGATGCGATGCGGAGGTTTTCAACATGATCGCCCAGAGGTTTAAGAAAGAATCTCCTGTTGGCAGATCCATCTTTGTTTCGATGGCGAATGGGATCGCCAATTCGGGATATATTCCGAATGACGCGGCGTTCGGGTATCAAACCTTTGAGGTTCTGTCGTCACGATGCAAGCCCGGGTATGCGGAAAGCGCCATCGTCAACGGCATTCTGGACCTTATGGCTGAAGCCAAGCGGACTCAATAATCTTTGGTTCTCCGGGCCTTTGAGCCTTCGAGTCTTTGTGTTGATGCTCTTTGGCTCAAAGATTCAAAGCTCGCAATCGCGCTCCTGCAAAATTCAATGTGCCGGCAGACAGCGGCGGCGTTGCCGATGCGTGGGCGGCAACATCCGCACCCATTCGGTTTGCCAATTCCATCGTGGTATGAATGTCCCAACCAAGAGCGATCCCGAAAAGGATTCCTGCCGAACAAGCATCTCCTGCGCCCACGGGATGAGGAGTTCCCTCCGGTTTGATGGAAGAGCTCAGATCGAATTCTCCGTCACGGGTTAGAACAATGGTCCCATCCGCTCCTCGTGTTATTACGACTGCCTGCGCGGGAAAGTGCGTAAGGAGCAACTCCATCCTGCTTCGAATCCCATTAAGATCTCGATCGAAGGGGCAAAAGATCCCTAAAAGATCACAAATCGCCAAAAGCTCAGACTGGTTTGCCTTAATGACAGTGGCCGCCTGGCAACTATAGGCCACTATTTCCCGGGAATATCCGGTCTCACCCGTTAATGTATTTTGCCTTAGGTTGACGTCATATAAGCGGATTGCCTGCGGAGCATTCTGCAGGAAACTTCGAATCGTGTTGCAGGATACACTGGATCGCTGCGCAAGACTGCCAAAGCATATGGCTGAACTCTGGCCGGCAAGTTCCTTAAGAACCGGCTTGTCCGTCATGTAATCCCATGCGGCTCCGGCTTCTATCTGATAGCCTGGTTCTCCATTTCGCATGAAGACGGATACCGACCCGGTCGGATGATTGGAATCTTTTCCGATATAACGGGTTGACATCCGAAGCCGGTGAAGCGAGTCAAGGATTTTGTATCCCCTTTGATCAGAATTGATGCAGCTTGCGATAATCCCCTGACCGACACTGAGCTGACTGGCCAACTGATGCGCATGAACGGCAAAGTTCAAAGGAGCTCCTCCCAGGGTTTCATATCCATCCTCGAAAACATCGAAGAGCACTTCTCCGATTCCTACAAAAATTAAGGGAATCATTATTGCCACCTTCCCAAAGCAAAATCTTAAATAACAATCCGGGACCGCAGATCTGAAAGCAAAAATTCGTGCAATAGAACAGCCGTCCGCAGATCCGGCAACTTCTAAATTAGTCCCATAAGCCCGCGCATAGATTATGCCGGTCAGCCAAATCCGGTGATTAAGCCCGCTTGGCCTTCAGTTAACGACCTCTGCTGGATAGCACACAACCTCTTACAATATTTGTCAGATCATTTTTGCTATAAATGATAGATTAATGTCAATAAAAAGAACCGAGTATTTCATTGGATTTTGTGCCGGATTTACATTTATGTCTGGCTTTCTCGGGCGAATAATAATTATATATCATTTAAAAACATTAATTTACAGTCGGCATCCTTCAGGCAATGGCCACCGGTTTCTGGAAATCTACTGCGCCGGGAAAAGTTGTATTGACATTTCTTTAACCGAATTTGTAATATCAGCTTTCACAAAGGAGAGGATTCGTGAGCGAGGATCGAGCCAGGTCACTCATTGAGCATGAAAAACCAGCATCGCGACAAACAAAGCATCGCCAGGTTTTTGAACACGTCCTGGCAGATATTGAATCGGGAAGACTCAAGGATGGGGATCGTCTTCCCTCTGAAGCAGAATTGGTTCGGCAATTTGCCGCCTCTCGTCCCACTGTTGCTCGCGCATTGCGCGATCTCCAAAACCTGGGGTTGGTTGAGCGCAAAGTAGGTTCAGGCACTTATGTTCGCAAAGCTCAGAAGCCGATCGAATCGTGGCGCTTCGGGCTCTTGATACCGGGACTCGGCAGCACTGAGATCTTTGAACCTATTTGCGGCCAATTGGCCCGCCTGGCTCAGAAACAGCATCATACCCTGCTATGGGGTGATTTTGGGGACAAGCGCAGCGAAGCGGATCCGGCATTGATAGAACAGGTCTGTGATAGCTATATCCGACAGAAGGTGGCGGGAGTATTTTTCGCTCCCCTGGAATTGACGGAAGATAAGGATCGGGTGAATCAATCCGTCATTGCCGCTCTGGAAGCCGCCGGGATCCCAATTGTCTTGCTGGACCGCGATATTGTGGCTTTCCCGCAGCGGAGCCGCTTCGATCTGGTCGGTATTGACAACCGTCGCGCCGGTTTTCTTATTGCGAACCATTTCATCAAGCTTGGATGCAGACGGATTGACTTTCTCGCAAGACCGGATTCCGCTCCTACAGTGATGCTGCGCATTGCAGGATACCGGGAAGCTCTGCTGAGCGGTGGAATCACTCCCGATCCGCAATGGGTTCACAGCGGAGAACCTGCAGATGAAGGTTTTGTTCGGCGGATTGTGGAAAATGGAGCGACGGCCATCATCTGTGCCAATGACCTGACTGCAGCCAATCTGATGCGGACGCTCGATGCGATGGGATTTCCCGTTCCACAGAAGATGCGGGTAGCCGGATTTGACGATGTGCGATACGCCGAACTGTTGCGCCCTTCTCTGACTACCATTCATCAACCATGTGTGGACATCGGTACCATCGCCATGCAGGTAATGCTCGAGCGCATAGAAAATCCGGCATTCCCTCCGCGTGATATTCTCGCTCAACCTGCCCTGATTGTGCGACAGTCCTGTGGAGCTGCCATCCGTCCCCTTTCCTCCTCTATTAAGGAGTAGGATGCAGGCAGGAGCAGGAATCCGGCGAGGTGATATTCGTCTGTTTGATATAGATCGGAGCAAAAATATGGGAAATTGCATGGTGCGTTATACGATCGCCACTCTGCTGTTGGCATCTTTATCGGCATCCACCGTGATGGCAGAAACTGCGCCGGAAACGACGATGACAATTTATGCAGATCGTCCCGGCGCCATCATCAACAAGAATGTATATGGACAATTTTCGGAGCATCTGGGAAGCGGCATCTACGGCGGCATTTATGTAGGGGAGAACTCGCCCATCCCGAATACGGGGGGATTCCGCAACGATGTGATCGCTGCGTTGAAGGAACTGAAGGTGCCAATGATTCGTTGGCCGGGCGGATGCTTCGCCGACGAATATCATTGGCGCGATGGCATCGGCCCGAAAGACAAGCGCCCGGTCCGTATCAACACCAATTGGGGCGGAGTGCCTGAAAACAATTCCTTCGGCACCCATGAGTTCTTTGATCTTGTCGAGATGATCGGCGCCGATGCCTATGTAAATGCGAACGTCGGTACCGGCTCTCCACAAGAGGCTGCCCAGTGGCTTGAATATATGACCGGCGATCAGGACACCACACTGGTCAAAGAGCGCAGAGCCAATGGCCGAGACAAACCATGGAAGGTTTCGATATACGCCATGGGCAATGAGACCTGGGGCTGCGGCGGCAATATGCGGCCGGAATATTATGTGGACATCTATAATCAATATGTTGCCTTCATAAAGGCGCAGCCGGGAGCGATGCCGGAATTGCTGGCTTCCGGCGATCATGACAACCAGACAACCTTCACCACCGAACTGATGCAGAATGTGCGCGGCAGAATGGATGCGATCTCGCTCCATTACTACACAATCCTCGGCCCGCGCTGGGAAAACAAGGACACGGCTACGGGTTTTAGCGAAGCCGGATGGATCAACACTCTGGCCAATACCCTCAGGATGGATGATTTCATAAAGACTCAGGACTCCGTCATGACGGCCTTTGAGGAAAAGCGGGGCCGCGGCGCTATGCGCAAGAAGATGGGATTATATGTCGACGAGTGGGGGACCTGGTACAAACCGGCCCCGGGCTCCAATCCGGGATTCCTTGTGCAGCAGAATTCACTGCGCGATGCGCTCGTGGCGGCAGCCAATTTCAACATCTTCCACAAATATGCCGATCGCGTTCGGATGACGGCTATTGCCCAGACAGTCAATGTGCTGCAGGCAATGATTCTCACCGATGGCCCGAAAATGATCCTGACCCCAACCTATCATGCTTTCCACATGTATAAGCCGTTCCAGGATGCCGCTTCACTGCCGATCGACATCAAAACAGGGACTTACAAATATGACCAGTGGTCGGTGCCGCAAGTCAGCGCTTCAGCGGCGAAAGCCGTGGACGGTTCCATCGTGATCGGGATGGCCAACCTCGATCCGCACAACGCTGCCACCGTATCGGCTTTGATTACGGGAGCACAGGCGGCTCAGGTCAAGGGCAAAGTGCTGACGGCAGAAGCTATGGACGCACACAATACATTTGAGAAGCCGGACGCAATCTATCCGATAGATTTCAACAATGCAAAACTCACCGGCAATAAACTATACGTGACCTTGCCGGCAAAATCGGTAGTCGTTCTGAAACTGCAATGACCGGCACATGCCAAACCCTGTGATTTCTGGAGCCCCCGCGTCTTCGAGCCCTTGAGCTATCAATCAACTCAAAGACGCAGAGGCTCCGGGTTTCAAAGGATTGCTGCAAGGGGATAAAAATGACTTCCGGCAAATATCCGCATATCTTTCAGCCTATTAAAATCGGGAAGCTGACTCTCAAGAATCGGATCACGAATGCTCCCACATACAATTTCCTGGCTTCCTATGACAATCATGTTACCAGAGAACAAATTGAGTCCTCCAAACCCGTTGGAGCGGGAGGCGCAGCAACCGTTACCATGGGCAGTGGCTTCATTAACAGTGTATTGCCGCCTGCCGCGCGCCACATCGTGGGGATGAGCGACGAGTGGATTGTCACGTATCTGTCTGAATGGTGTGAAGCCGTAAAGCGCTACGGAGCAAAAGCCTGCGTTGAGCTGGTGCCGATTGCATCCTATTTCGGCACGCATGAGGTTGAAAGCTCCGTAGGAATTCCCATGGAAATCGATTGCAATCTTCTGACTCCGGAAGAGCTTCAGGGTTTTGTCGCGGATTATGCGAAAGCGGCGCGTCACGTACTGAAAGCCGATGGCGATATGGTCTTAATCCACGGCGCTCATTGTCAATTGCCCGCTCTTCTGTTTTCCAAAGTCTTTAACAGGCGATCGGATCATTACGGCCCTCAATCTTTCGAAAATCGCTGCCGTTTTGCCCTGGAAGTACTCGATGCCATCCGAGCCGAGGTAGGCGATAAATTGGCGATTGAGTACCGCCTCAGCGCCATAGACATGGTTCCCGGATCCCCTGATATAGAGGAGGTGATCGAGTTCGCCAAAGTTATTCAGGATAAAATCGATCTCCTGCATATATCCAGGGGTAATCTTGCTATAAATAAACTGACTCCGTTCATTCTTCCTCCGGCTTACATGGATCATGGGATTAACATCGAATATGCAGCCCAATTCAAGAAAGCGCTGCACATTCCGGTAAGCGTTGTAGGCGCCGTCACCCTGGAACAGGCAGAAGAAGCCATCGCATCCGGCAAGGTGGATATGGTGGCACTGTGTCGACAGCTCATTGCCGATCCGGAAACCGTAAACAAGCTGGAGCGGGATCAGGACAGTGAAATCCGTCCATGTATTCGGTGCAATACCTGCATCAGCAGAAGCCATTTCGGATCGAAGCCGCCGAGATGTGCCGTAAATCCCATATTCGGGCGTGAACTGGATTACGGGAGCCGTCCTGCTCCCGGGAGAAAGAAAAAAGTTGTTGTTGTAGGAGGCGGTCCTGCCGGATTGGAGGCTTCCAGGACACTGGCTGAACGTGGACACGATGTGGTGCTGTTTGAAAAGGCTCCGCAGTTGGGAGGCCTCTTGACCGCAGCCGTTAAGGCGCCATTTAAATCCGATCTGAAACAATACCTTGATTGGTCCATTCGCATGACCATGCGCCATAAGAATATTGATCTGAGAATAGGCACTGAAGCGACCATGACGTTTGTCTCCGAAGAAAAAGCGGATGCAATGATTCTGGCCATCGGCGGAAAGCCCGTAATCCCCGCATTCAGCTGCAAAGATGACTCAAGGATCATCTGGGTCGGGGATATAGACAGCGGCAACGGCCGGATTGGCGACAATATACTGATTGCAGGAGCCGGCCTGACAGGCTGCGAAACGGCGCTGAGATTTCTTCAGGCCGGCAAAAAGGTTACTCTGATTGACGCTCTGCCCCGGAACGAGCTTGGATCCGGCTCTTCGCCGATCAATGCATATGCTCTTTTTGACATTCTGGCCGATCTCAACATTGATTTGAGGACTCAGACAAAGCTGGTGGATGTGACGCAGGATTGTGCCGTTGTCCTTAATGACGGCAGAGAAGAGAGACTGGGTTTCGATACGGTTGTTCTCTCGCTCGGAACGATGGTTGACACGGATGCTGTCAACCGTTTAAGGCCGGCAGTTGCTGAATGCTATGTCGTAGGCAACAGCAATGGGAAACCCGGTACTGTTTGGAATGCCGCAACAAGTGCCTATGATGCGGCTATGATCATCTAACCCCGCTTTATGGAGACAGTCATTAGCTTCATCCGTCAGAGTCTGCATGAATGCCGTCTCATTTCATTATTCGGAACCGCGCCAGATAGTCCGAATGACGCCTTTTTGAATCCGCCTGTAAAACTGCATTTATTACGCCGGATATCTCGATTTACCAGCTCTTTATAGCCACATTTTGTTTTAAGAATGTCATTTGCAATGCTATAAGTATGACTTTGAGATTTCATTATGATGGGATTGGTATGCGGCTTTATCCTGCTCCCGGCCAAAAGGCATGCAGCAGATCCGCTCCGTTCAGGAGTTCCGCCTTTTTGAAGGCAAGCTTGGGGCTGCTATTTAATACTGCAGCAATAGCGGAACATAATCACGGAGCACAAGTGTTCCATAGCTGCGGAAAGCTTGTCGCATAGATGAGAAATACCGCTGTGGTAGAATCGCCGGCGACGATACTTCAGGGAAGCCTTTGGCTCTGTTGTTTATGAATACCAAGATTAAAACGTCACTTATTGCAATATCGATAACTCTCGGACTTACGGTCCTTAAGTTTGTATTTTACTTTTTGTCCGGAAGCATTGCCGTACTTTCTGAGGCATGGCACAGCTTCAGCGATGTAACGACCTCACTCCTGGTTCTTTTTGCGCTATGGAGAAGTTCGGCTCTAATAAAACATGCACAAGCCCATCCTGAAGAAGATACGCAGCATACTGCCGCGTCCGAAACAAACACGATCAAGCGCTTTTTCAAGCATATATTCGGCGATTATATTGAGATCACGGCTTCCTTTGTCATCGGTGTTTTTCTTATATTTATCTCCATATCGCTGATTATCAACGCTTATTCTTCGAAAGATATCATTATTCAGAAACCGCTGATAACCGGCATAATTTTTCTTCTTTTATCATCAGGCTCCTATTTTCTTTTCAAATTTCTTTCGGATGTGGGCCGCGCTGAAAACTCCGCCGCGTTAATCTCGGATGGACTTCATTCCAAAGGAGATATGGTTTGCTCTTCTTTGGCAGGCGTATCTCTGATTTTATATTACTTCAACTACAACATCGATAAGTGGGTCAGCTTTGCGATAGCATTATTGATTTTGTCTTTTGGTATAGAAATCATATTCAACATCATTGTCCATTTCCATAAAAAGAATAAAGAATTCCAGATGCATTATCGTTTTCTTGAGATATTAGGAGTGGCGTTCGCGAAGACCACCTATATCTCGTTTTTCACATGGGTAAACAAGAAATTCGATATTGATATCCTAAAATCAAAGGTTGCTCTTTACTCCATACGATTAATAAAGTTTTCCGGCTATGCAATAATTGCGATTATTCTTTTTCTCATCGTTTACGATATGGGCTTTCAGGTGCAAATGGATGAAGAAGCCTTTGTCGAGCGCTTTGGCAGGCCTTTGGATAAAAAAGCCCTGCAGCCGGGTTTCTATTTCAAGTTTCCGTGGCCTGTCGATAAAGTCAGAATTGAAAAAACAAAGCAGATTCGGGAATTATTTCTTGGCAATGTATCCAGGGAAGAACAGAAACCTCTGGTCTGGGGCGTTTCGCACGGCGAAGAGATACACTTTATATCCGGCGACAATAATTTCTTCAATCCATATATAATCATTCATTATCGAATAAAGGATCTTTACAAATATTATTATAATATTGATAATCCCAGAGATTTATTGGAAAACATAGCCTATAAAATTCTGCAGGATATTTTTACCACAAAATCCTTTTATCAGATTGCCATTACATCCCGGAAGGAAGTGGAGCCTTTGGTCGAGAAGGCTTTACAAAATGAGCTGGATGGGATAGATACCGGAATTGACGTCGTCGGCGTCAACATAAAAGATATTCATCCGCCAACCACAATATCCGATGCATTCGAAGGCGTCATCGCTTCCTATCAGAGGAAAATGGAAATCATCAACCTTGCACATAAGTATCAAAATGAAGTAATACCGTCCTCTCGTGGAGAGGCTTACAATAATGTCAGCAATGCCAATGCCTATGTGCAGGAGGAGGTGTTAAAATCCGAGGGAGCCGCTATCAGTTTCCAATCAAAACTGCAATCTTACAGAAACAACAAATCCATAATCAAAAAGGTTTTGTATTTCAATCATATAGTCAGCGTTCTTAAGCAAAAGAACAAGGTTCTTATAGATCCCAAGGCAGGCGAACCGGACCTCTATTTGAATTTTAAAGATGATCCCAATATCCCGGATTAGGCGGGAGAGGAGGGCCAATGAAGTCTGTTGATATGAAGAAAATTATTTATGCGCTTCTCATAGCTGTAATTTTGGGACTGCTGATTTATGGATCCCTGTTCGGCGTCAATGAAGGGAAAAGTGTCATCCTGACTCAATGGGGAAAGCCGATAAAGACGATAAAGGAAGCCGGACTGCGAATGAAATGGCCATGGCAAAAGGTAAATTCTTTTGACAATAGAATTAACTGCTTCGAAGCTCAAACCCTGCAGTTGTTATTGGAGGACAAGAACCCGATAATCGTTACATGCTATATCGCATGGAAGATTGACAATCCGGAGATGTTTTTTCAATCGCTCAACAATGTCGATAATGCCAGATTAAAGCTGGGGGACATGGTAAATTCCCAGCTTGGAATTATTATCAGTGAATATAAGATTGAAGAAGTTATTAATACGGTTCCTGAAAACGTTAAGCTGCAGGAAATTTACGCGAAAATACAAAAGGAAGCCAATACAAGGGCAAGGGATGAATACGGCATCCGTATCGTTGAAGTCGGCATGAAGAAGATCCTCTATCCTCCAATCGTCAGCAATGCCGTTTACCAGAGGATGAAGGCGGAAAGGACCAAGGAAGCCGTTAAATATGTCGCCGAAGGCGAGGAAGAAGCCACAAAGATTAGAGCGAATACGGACAGGGAAGCAAAGGAGCTTTTAGCTAAAGCATATAAAGAAGCGGAGGAAATAAAAGGCGAAGGAGACAAAGAAGCCCTTAGAATATATGCGAACGCCTACAGCAAAGACCCGGAATTTTTTAGGTTTTTAAAATCCCTGCAGGTTTATTCGGAGATTATGGATAAAAACACCACTCTCGTTCTATCCACCGATTCCGAGCTTTTCGAATATTTAAATTCAAAAGATTTGATTAAGAAATAAGATGAACGAAATCATCAGAAATTATTTAAAAAGTACATTTATTTCATCTTCAAAATATTTTGTATCGGTGATAGTGGCAGGGCTGTTTGCCGTTTATCTATTAACAGGTTTTTATAAAATATCGCAAAATGAACTGGGTGTTCTTCAAAGATTCGGCAAAGTGATTGATGGGAACGTGGAACCCGGCGCTCATTACAAACTCCCCTGGCCCATCGATACAATTACCAAGGTGCCGGTCAAAACAACACATACTCTCGAAATAAAGGATTTATCCCCCAATGCGGCTTTGGACGACGCAAATACATTCCGGCAAACAACACAGTTGCCATCCTACTGCATAACGGGAGACAACAATATTGTTTTTATCGATTTTTTAATCCGATACAACATAATCGATCCGGTCCAATATCTCTTCAATATCAAAAGCAACGAGGATTATCTGAAACATATCGCCTGCTCCTCGGCTGTCTACAGTCTGGGCGGTAAAACCGTGGATGACATTCTTACCGTCGGCAAAAAAAGCGTCGAAGTTTACCTCAAGGAAGAGATCCAGGAAAAACTTGATCTTCATAACAGCGGATTGGCAATCAGCGCTATAGAGATTGGCGAGGTATCGCCTCACAAAGGAGTCCGGACATTTTTCGAACGCGTCATCAATGCGCAAATTCAAAAGCGAGAACTGGTGAATAACGCCGAGTCCTACAGGAATGAAAAATTACCCAAAACCAACGGCGAGGCTATGAAGGCCATTGAGGAAGCCAGGGCCTATAAATACGAGGTTGTCAGTCATGCGGAAGGCGATGTCGAACGCTTCAAAAAACAGCTCAATGAATACAGCAAAGCCAAAAGGGTAACAAAGCAGAGAATATACCTGGATTTTATCAAAGAAAAATTTCCTGAACTTAAATATATTATTATTGTGGATAATTCAGGAAAGAAACGCATTATTGATTTGCGTATTCGAACCAATTAAGGCTGTACACAAGCCGGGATTCAGGCGTCAAGGATTTTTGCTTTTAGAATCTCTTTGTGCGGATACCTGGCCAAAAAGATCATCGCGGACCACATCGATATTCGATCCTTCAAGAAACAGGCGGCAGAGCCGTTTGTCTCTGTCCACCCATATCAGCATTGCCAATCCTTCCCGGAACTCAATCCTGTAATTCCTTAATTGTATTACATTGCCTTTGTACTTATGTATGGCAGTTTCCAGAGGAAATATGGAAAGCCGTTCCACGGAGCCGCCAGGCAGGAGATAGGTTTTATAAAACTGCTGTCCTCCCTTTTTGAAATCATAGTGGCGAATCCAGTAATCGATTGTTTGAAAGACAGTCGGATTGAGAATCAGCAGGTCCGGCGTGAGAGGAGTCTTGGATTCACGCGATTCTCCGTTCATTTTATACGTCCTGATGATCTGCCCGCTTTCTACTTTTACATCATAGGAGGCGCCCGCACTGGACTCCTGTGAATAGGAGACAGGAAACTGTTGCCCCTTCGGAAAGACTATTTTTGTCGTGATTGTCCTTCGCCTTTTATCTTTGGAACCGGGAGGATTCATTTCCTGTTCGGATAGACAAACGAGGTTGCCTTTTCTGTCGGTCTTTTCGTTGATTATCTCTTTCCCGACTCTCTCTCCGCCATTCATTATGATGTAGGACTGGGAGTAATCATGTGAAGAGATACAGGCGTGGGTAATTAGCGAAAAAGAAACAAGAATAATTGCCGAAAGCATTTTTGCGCGCATTTGCATAATAATACCGGGGAGAGTCGATCTGTCGTTAAAACCGGCGTCGGCTCATTCCGATCTTCTCCTTATTGATTGGCAATTCTTATAATATTCATACGCTTTAACCTGCTTTTTTCATGAAGGTTCGGCGCACGAAAAGTGCAAAACTTCATTTGGGTGGCCTTTCCCTTATCAGGCCCTGTCACCTTCAATGACCCGCCAGGGGTTCTATATTCATAGCCTCATTAACCCGCTTTATTCATGAAGCTTCTGCTGCGGCGGCGGATCCGGGCATGTCTGCTGCGTTGCGCTCGGTCGGATTCCTCGACGTA
>JAFGIY010000019.1 GCA_016929335.1 Acidobacteriota bacterium
AGCCAACCCTGGGCTCTGTTTCGCAGCCGCTTCGCGGCTGTCCGGGTCGCTTATTATCATCCCAGTCTCAAATGTATAAACTCCAGGTCGCGGCTGAAGCCGCGACTGCACTGTATGCATGCCGGGATCGGCGCCTCATCATGCCGGATGCGCGGCCTAAAGCCTGCACCTGCATGACTTAAGGAATTTTCTATGTGCCTGTCAAAACAAGGATTTTGTGAAGCGTACCAGCAGTCCTGATTTTTCATCAGGGGAGTGATGTATTGCATAATGCGAGAATTTCATTCGAATTTATGTGCATATTGCATGAATGCTATGGCCGCTTTGAAAATCAATGGGGGGACGCGTTGCACGGCACGGGAGAAATGTGATGAATTCATCCTTCGCTTTTTACACCTTCATCTCCTTCCGCAATGTCTCGTTGTGATCCCGCGGCAGACCGAGGTGTTCCAGAAGGGCGGGACTGTAATAGGCATATTCCCAATTCCTGGCAGCCTTGATCTGAGACGGCGACAGCTCTTTGACATTTTCCTCGAGATTTGCCTCGCTCAGATCCGCTCCAAGAAAGAGTGCGCCTACAAGGAGAGCATCGCTGAAATTCGTTTCTCTAAGATTTGCTTCGCTCAGGTTGGCGTCGCAAAGATTGGCTCCTCTGAAACTGGCCGCGGCCAGGTTTGCTGCGCCGAGGTGGGTCAGCACGAGGTTTGTTCCGTTGAGATCCGCGCCGCTGAGATCCGCCATGCTGAGATCCGTGCCCCTGAGGTTTGCTTCTCGAAGAATCGCTCCCTGCAGAGCCGCATGCTTGAGATCCGCTCTCTTGAGGTCCACCCCGCTGAGATCCGGCCGGATGTCGGGATGCTCCTGCCGCCACTTGTTCCAGATCGTAATGTCATGCTTCTGGACAGCTTCATTTATGAGCTTAAGATGCTGTTCCTGTGCCATGCTATCCCTCCATCATCAAAGGTCGAGGCGCCAGGTTTCCACGCTTCCATTCAACGGACGACAGGCTCGGAATGCTCTGGTATGAAAGACTTCAATCAGAAATGTCTTGAGCCATTCCAGGCATATAGACCTGCCTTCCGAAGAAGATCCGCTTTTCGCCTGGCTGTGGTATATGCCCTGTTGATTTGATTATATGCGGTTTATGCGGCCGCCGGAAGAAAAACCGTCATAGTAAAGATTGGCGGCGGCGGGGCTGCGACGGACCAACGATTCTCAGTGGCCAGCTGAACCCACGGCCTAAGGCGGTGCGACCCAGATAGGCCAAGCCGTTCCGGCGCGTCGTTGATATGGGCGGATATATGACAAAGGGAGGATTTTTTTCGGGGTCGGGGTCGCTATCGGTATCGGGGTCGAACAGAAATGATATTAAGTGCGAACACAATTGATATGCTTCATGGCTACAAGCCGATCCCGATACCGACTCCGAACCCGACCCTCGAGATAGAAAAGCCGCCCTGCTGTGCGCTGACCCTGGGACACACTTGACACTGGGGGGTGTTTTTGCTCTGACTGCAAGCAGGAGCTCAGAGGAAGTAGTCCCGAAATTCTCCGCTCTGCTTCCGGTGCCAGGCTACTTTTTGATCTCGAGAATATGTTCGCAGTAGCTGTCTCCGGCGGGAATGGATTTGCCGATCCGATAGATCAAATTGGGATTCAGCTCTTCCACGACAGTTTTTTCCATGGTTGTGTGTGCCAGGCACATCGCCGGAATATCAAAATCCAGAGGGCACCGGTTGACTTTAATAATAACTTTGCCGCTGCTTCTTTCGGTAGTGGTGATCAGATCGCGGCCACGGGCAACGGTATCAAATATCCGGAGAAGATATTCCGCTACCGAATCCATATCATTGCCGGCAAGTCTGGCTTTTGCCCGCTTTGCGACGCCGAGTCCGTATTCGCGGCTCATCTCAGCGATCAGTTTCAAGCCCTTGTCTCCGAATTTTCTATATAAGAAATCATAGTTGCTCCTCAGCCGGCCGTAGAGCCCGCTGACTGCGCTGCGATAAACCTGTTCGAGTGTGCGCTGGCTATTATCCATCATCTATATTTCCTCATTCATTTCCCGGAATACAAAGACCGGTTTTTTAAAGATCGCCAAATCCTGCAGCCAGTTCCCTGGTCGTTTTTAAAAGGTGCGAGAGTGATTCCCGTCCGAGATCGAACAGATTCCCGTTTCTCATAAAAACAAGGCTGTTTGTCGCGATAATGACCTGGCATTTCTTCGCCATTTTAAGCAGACCTTGATAAATCAGCAGGCTGTTCTCCATATCCTGGCCTGTTTCCGGGCTGTCGATCAGCACCGCTGTCTCATCGATGTGTGTCTGATTGTACAGGCTGTCTACAACCCCCTGGCCGTGTGAAATGAACATGGCGCGAATTCCCTGAATCATTTCCTCCCGGGAAGAAAAGGTCCCTCCTACTTTGGGATTCAGCGTCTCCGTGGTTATGTATTTTATGACGTCATTATCGGCCCGGGTGACTGCACACATCGGGCATAGAGCGATTGCTCTCAATAAGGTCGATTTCCCTGAACCATTGCGTCCGATCAGCACGTTGTACCCGGGCTTGAAATGGATCACGTCGTCGCCGATATCCGGATTGCGGACCTTAACGGAATGGTTGACACAGAGTTTTATGCTTTCAATCATTAAAGCCTCTCGCCATCATCGGCTGTTCCGCCGAAAAGAAGGCCGACAAATCCTGCTTCCGGAAAGATCCCGGGTTCCACACGCGACGCATTTTCCGGTGGCCCACCTGGATTCCAGAACAGTGCGCTGGCGGCTGCGGCAAAGGCGAATCCGCTGTTTTGAATCAACGCCACAATTTCAGGGATATTATAAAATTTTGCCAGAGAATACACAGGGTGCCCTTCCTCTTTTTTCTTTCCGTAGGCTGTGCCCCAAGGGCTATTTGCCGGAATCATTCCCAGGAGCAGATTCCCCTGCGGCCGCAGTATGCGCCGGCATTCCTTTACTGCGCGGCGTGGATCCGCGATGAAACAAATCGCAAGAGCCATTAGAACTCCGTCAAATGAATTCTCCGGATAGGGCAGATCTTCGGCCAATCCTGCGCAGACTCTTACGCCCCGCCTTGCGGCTATTTTAAGCATCGGCAAAGATGGATCCATTCCGCTTGTTACTCCGAGAGCGGAAGCAAACCGTCCGGAGCCTACGCCGACTTCGAGCCATCGGCCCTGGAAATCGCTGCAAAGCGACCGGAGACATTCCAACTCCGCGCCGAAGGCGGCTTGTCCTTCATATGTTTCGTACCACCGGTCGTAATCTTCCGCAATGACGTCGAATAACTGCGCCAATCGTGCCTCCCGGCGTTGCCCCGGTTCCCGCGCTCATTGGGCACAGAAACGGATGGACCCGTCCGCCGATGCGCCGTTTCCCGCCAGGCGATCCCTTTCACCCGCGGATATGGATGCAAACCATGTGCCAACGGGCATTATGGCTCTGATGAACTCTTGGCTCCCGGAATACTACTGGCTGCCTGCTCCCTTGACGCGCATGCGCAATCCGAAAAGATTCTGCATGGCAGTGATGAACAATGTATGCCGGTCCTTGCCTCCGAAGCAGACGTTGGCAGTCCACGGCGCGTTAATGGAGATCTGTTCAATCCGTTTTCCTGAAGGATCGAAGACGGTTACTCCTTTGCCGGTCAGATACACATTGCCTTCCTGGTCGATCGTCATCCCATCCGAACCCAACTCGCAGAAAAGGGTTTTGTTCGCCAGTGCGCCGTCCTTCTGAATGTTGTATCTGAAGGTTTTTTGCGCGCCGATATCGGCGACATAGAGAATTTTTCCGTCGGGAGTACCGATAATCCCGTTCGGTTGCCTCAGATCGTCCGCGACTCTCGCAAGCTTGTTCCGCTTCGGATCAAGGAAATAGACGCACTGCTTGTCCTGCTCGCTTTTCTGATGCTTCCAGTAGTCACGCTTATAGAATGGATCGGTGAAGTAGACGCCGCCATCCGGGCGGATCCAGATGTCGTTGGGTCCGTTCAACCGTTTCCCGTCGTAATCCTTAATAATGACAGATGCTTTGCCGGAGCTTGAAATGCGCCAAAGCTCGTTGTTCTCATCCGCGCAGGCCCAGAGATTGCCTTTCTGATCGAAGCTTAATCCATTGGCACGCCCTGATTTTTCCATAAATGTGGAGAGCTTGCCGTCGATGCTCCATATCAGGATGCGATCATTGGGCTGATCGGTAAAATAAACGTTGCCGGCTTTGTCGCAGGCCGGCCCCTCGGTGAATTTGAAACCACTCGCCAGAAGCTCTACCTTGGCCCCCGGCGCAATTACAGAAGATTGGGCGAATACCGCCGGCACTGCAATGGCCGGCATCGCCGCGACGATCAGGATTTGCCATATTCGGCAAAACAGGCAGACTTTCCTTTTGTGCTTATTTGTTTTCATATGTCTCGGATCGCTCTTTTTGTATATATTCCTGCACTCCAATTTGCACAGACAGATAACATAAGAAGCGATATCGCGGACAAAGTCAAATTCGAAGTAATGCCGGCTGAAGCTGCCGATGCCCGATTCTGGAATGCAGAACAATAATTTCGGCCGGCTCAAGGATGGAATGGGAAGGGTGACTTGCATGGTTGATGGGATAACGGGCCGTTATGGTCACACTCCTCTTCAATGCTTCGGGTATCGATCAAGGATAGCGTGCCGGAATCCGGCATTTGCTCAACAGGCTGCATTATTGAAGGGATTTTGAAGGATGAGATTTGGTATAGTTCAGCGGCTGTAAAGGATACGCCATCGTTAAAACATACCAGAGGAACCATATGATGAAAGAGACTGAAGTCGTCAAAACGCTACGCAGGGAATTTCTCGCAGCTTCACCTTTTCTGCTCCTGGGAGCCGCTTCTCTTAAAGCCTCCTCTTTGTCTTTGCAGGCTGCACCGAAAGGCTCAGGGCTCAGAGAGAATCTGAATCCCAAGGAACTGGCAATGGTGAACAAATCGGCTATGGCCGGAGATATGGATAATTACTGGCATAAAGGCTACAGCTGTGCCGAAAGTGGGTTGATGGTCGCACTGCGCTTCATGAAAAAACCGGAAAACCTGGTATGGGTGGCCGGAGGATTCGGTGGGGGTATCGGTCATCACGATCTGTGCGGTTTCCTTACGGCCGGGATTATGGCCATCGGACTGCATTCCGGATCCCTCAAGATGGAAGCGAAGAACGCAAAAACGCGTTGCAGCCAAAAAGTGAATGAATATTGGGATTGGTGGGTTTCCACTGCACCTCTGCATTGCCGCGAAATCAGGGAAGGGCGCAAGGGCTTCAATGTCTGCCAGCGCCTCGGCAAACTGGCTTGTGTAAAACTCGAAACCCTGTTGAAAGCCTAGGCCGCTTTATTTCATTGCCATTTATAAAAAACTTCGTGCAAATTGCGCGATTATCGGGCCTTTATATTTGCATAATGCGATACAGGATTCTCCGGAACCATGCTGTTCCGGCTGATCCTGAAAATCTCAAGGAAGGCTCGCGGCTTTTGTCGATTCACTGCATACGAGCCGTTCAATTCCATTAAAGATCAGAATCTTAGGTCGGACAGGCACTCTCGTCTGCCTTAAAAGGGAATCTGAACCCTCTTCCCGCGGAGATGAAATCGGTAAAGGCAAAATCCCCATTGGGTACGCATATTGCTAGAAAGGCATATGGATTTGAAATTGTATGTAATAAGGGAATTTGGGGAGAGCCAGTGAAACAGGAATAGTTTGATGTGTCTGTGCTCTGCGGGAATGAACCGCAACAAAGCTCAGAAGATAAAGGGAAACAGGATGCAGAATCGTCGAAGGATTGCGAATCTACTGAAAGGCACGCCATTGCCGGATTTCCGAGGGAAAAAATCGATGCCGGGAAATAGCTCAATAGTGGCTGCCAATGATGAGACTTTTCACGCGGTCGTCGCGCAAAGCGACTTGCCGGTGGTGGTTGATTTTTGGGCCCCCTGGTGCGCACCCTGCCGCAATCTTGCAGCTGCAGTCGAGGAACTGGCAGGGGAATATTCCGGCAGGGTCAAATTCGTAAAGGTCAACGTCAACGAAGGCCAGCGGACGGCAATGTCTCTGGGGGTCCTGGACCTTCCAACGATAATATTGTTTGATCACGGGAATGCAGTAAGCAGGCAGGTTGGAGCACAGCCCAAAGCCGCTTTAAATGACATGGTCAACCATTGGCTTACTCAATCCCCGGATCGTACGCTTTCCTGATCCGTAGGGAGATCTCCCGGTTCTGCCGGGAAGGCAGCAAAAACCCTGCAATTCCGGGAAAATTTTGACCATTCTTGGAGTTGATTCAACTCAAAGACTCCAAGGCTCGGAGTCTCCAAGAAAAGATCTCAATGTTACCTTTCTTCAGGAATGCGGTGCCAAACGCTTTGAGCGGTTCACCCGGCTTTCCCGGAAGTTCCTGATTCACGAGTTAAGATGGATAAAGACCTCGGCAAGGAATCTCTGCTGTCGTATGACCGAGTAGAGAACTGGTTCAAGCAATATGTCCGCCGGTTTGACAGCGAGGATCCGGCGGTGCAGGAAAACATAGATCTGAAAGCGGAGCATACGCGAAAGGTTTGCGAGGCTATTCGCGATATAGGAAAGAGCCTCGATCTATGTGAAGAGGACCTTTGTCTGGCCGAGATCTGCGCATTGCTCCACGATATCGGCCGGTTCGAACAATACAGCCGCTATAAAACATTTGCCGACAGCAGATCTGAAAATCATGCGCTGCTCGGCGTCAGAATCATTCAGGACAGCGGAATTTTGGATGTGCTGGACGTTTCGGCTGCCGGTCTTATTGTCCGGGCGGTGGAGTGTCATAATCGAGCCCGGTTGCCGGAAGAAGAACCGGAGCGCACTCTCTTTTTCATCAAGCTTCTTCGGGATGCGGATAAAGTCGATATCTGGCGCGTGGTTACCGAGTATTACCGGAGTTCGGGGAACAATCGGAACCGGACGATTGAATTGGATTTGCCGGACGATGATTTTGTATCGGATCCCGTTTATGAATCATTGATGAATGGGCAAATCGTTCAAATGACCGATATCAGAACTCTGCAGGATTTCAAGCTGCTTCAGATCGGCTGGATTTACGACTTAAATTTTCAACGAACATTTCAGATCGTGCGTGAAAGGAAATACATTGAGGCAATTCGCGACGCGCTCCCGCGGAATTCCTGTCGCATAAAAGAAAGCTATGAGAGGGCACGCGCTCACCTGGAGCGCAATTGCTCTATCTGCTGAGGAGAAATACTGCGTAGTCCACAAGGAGCACAGAAATCCCATCCGGGCGCCGCAGACAATCGGGATTCCCCATCACCCCCCTGATGGCTGCCATGGAATAAGTCCTTCATAATTTCATTGCGTTCTGTGAAGAAGCATTACTTTCCGAAATAATCGAAATCAAGCAGGATAGGCAAAGAAGCTGACCGCTGAAAGCTGACGGCTGAAACCTGAAACCTGACCGCGCACATGCCGCGCCGGGGAAACCGCAGCATCGCAATTACAGTACGAGGTTCAAGATCCCGCCTGTGACGAAGGATGCGATCACCATAATGCCTGTAGCTTTCAATAAGCTGGATATTCCCAATTCCTTGAGAAGGACTGTAAAGGTGGCGATACAGGGGAAGAACATCGCCAGCACGACACTTCCGACCACAAGCTGTTTTGCCGTCAGCTCGAGTGAAGCCATCATGCCCAAAGCAACATCCTTGCGAAGAAATCCGATGACCAGTGCCGTTACGGATTCTTTCGGCAAACCCATGATTGTCGTCACCACCGGCGCAGCGGCGTCTGCAATTGCATTAAAGACTCCCAGTGAATACAGTATGTTCACGACCACGACAGCTCCCAAAACTATGGGAACCGCTTCCGCTATAAAACCCCGCATTCTAGCCCAAAGCTTCTGAAATACGGCACGCCCGGAAGGGAATCTGTATGCAGGAATCTCGATCAGCAGCTCCGGAGTGAAACCTCTGACCGCCCGGCGCAAAATAATTCCCAGCACCAGCCAGACCACAAAAAGCACCGAGTAGACCAGAAGCACATACTGCCCACCCCTTTCTCCCACAAGTCCGAAAATCATGGCTTGAAGCGAAGCGCATGGGACAGCTATGGAAATCAACGTCGCCACAATAAAACGCTCCCGCTTGCTCTCCAGAACCCGACTGGCCATGATGCCCGGCACGTTGCAGCCGAGCCCAAGCATTGTAGGTATGATGGCATATCCGTGCAGGCCGAGACGATGCATCAACGTATCGACCATTACTGCCAGCCTGGGTAAATAGCCGGAATCTTCCAACAGGCCGAGTGCAAGGTAAAAAGACAGGATATACGGCAGAACCATGGCCAGAGGGACGTAGAGCCCGCTGGTTAGAAGACCGAATGATTCGACGTAGTTGATTTTCCCGCCGCTTATATGTCCTACGATAATGTCATGCAGAAGACCGCTGCCGCTCATTATCTCGCTGATCCGCAACACAACCGGCGCCCAGAAATTATCAAATAAAGGATCCATTGCGTAGCTTATGATGCTTTCGCTGACAAATCGTACTCCGAAAAAAGTACCCGCCAGAACCGCGATGGCAATAAGGGCGCCCGAGAGCGGACGGATGCTCGCGTCCGCCAGCCGTTCCTTCCAGGTATGGTGATGATGCGTTATATGCTGCACTTGCTCAATGATGCGGCCGACATCCTTCCACCGCTCTTCATTGGTGCGTATGGGATGCTTTGGTGTTTTGGCTTGTGGTAAAGCTTCCACGAGATGTTTCATCCCCTCGCCCGTTACCGCGACGGTGGGGATGACGGGGACTCCCAGCAATTCTCTCAGTTTATCGAGATCAATGCTTATTCCACGATGTTTGGTTTCATCCCACACATTCAGCGCCAAAACGACGGGAATATTTCTTTCGAGAAGCTGAAGTGTCAGATATAAATTCCGCTCCAGGTTGGTGGCATCCACAACATCGATGATTATTTCGCCCTCCGAGAGCATCTGCTGGGCCACTCGCTCCGCTTCACAGGTAGGGTCGAGAGTGTATGTGCCGGGCACATCAATTACGTCCGCAGGTTCATCTCCAAGCTTCATGGATCCTTTGGTATAGCCTACGGTGGTTCCCGGATAGTTGGAGGAAATGACATGAACGCCGGTAAGACGGGAAAACACAACACTCTTTCCTACGTTGGGATTTCCTACGAGAAGTATTTTCATAAAGATCGGCTTATTCCGTCCTTGTGAGAATGCGGCTGGCCATGCCGAATCCGATCGCTATACTGGATCCTTCCACTTCAAAGACTGAGGGACCCCGCATAAAAGATGAACTGACCTTGCGTATCCGCTTTCCGGGCCTGATTCCGAGAGCTTCCAGACGGCTGCGTAATATATGTCCCCCCTCCACGCTCACTACCACTCCACTTTGTCCGGTAACCATTTCAGAGGCGGTTACCACCTTCGCTTCCGTCATGAATTTTCTCCTTCACCTTCTGCAGGCTTTCCCATCGGCTTGTTCTGACTTATTCGGCAATTGGCCATGCTTCAAATAGCGGCGATAATTGCTCAGCCAGGGCATCTTCTCATTGGAACAGTATTCCACGTAACTCAGGAACCTGGCGAACCGCTCCAAGGCATTTGAGCTGATAGCGTGTTCCATCCGGCATGCGTCCTCTGCGGCTGTTTTCGGATCCATATCCAGAACTTCGACAAGAAACTGTCGCAGTACTTCGTGGCGCCGGAAAATATCCTTGGCTGCTTTCTTTCCGGCCGACGTAAGCTTGATCCAGCCATACCTTTCATAGACGACCATTTTTTCTTCCGAAAGCCTCTTCATGGCCGCCGTCACGCTGGGCATTTTTACTCCCAACAGCGCACTGATCTCCTTGACCCTGGGAGCGATTCCTTTCGAATGCAGTATTTCAACCGCCTCGAGATAATCTTCCATGCTGGCACTCTGTTCTGCCGTCATTTCATGCCCCAAATGTTAGACACGGCTAACATTTTCTCCTGTAACGGCCCGTTTGTCAACACTGTCGATCTCTGCATTCAGGCGGCGATATCCTGGGAGAAAGACCCATTCTCCCGAGGGAATTGAGTGCCGGCTGAACCCCCGACCTTGATATGCTTCATGGCTAAAAGCCGACCCCGAGATAGGGAAAATCCGCTCCGCTGTGCGGAGCATCCAACGGGTCTTCACGTTTATCAGGAGAAATACGCCACGGATTAAACAGATTAGGGCAGGGATGGCAAGAGGCCGGCACATGCGAAAATCATTATATATCCGTGAAATCCGTGGCTGCTTGTCGTTGAGGCCTTAGCGTGAATTTAAAGCGTGCCGACTATACGTGAAGCAATCGATGACTTGCTACACCGGGCATGTGGGATTGCTTGTCTCGAATAGGTGTATGACCTTTTCAGCATCTGCCCAAATATGGAACTATTCTTGTAGGAGGAAGGGCTTTAAAATGAGTATTGATTCAGGCCGATGATATTCCCGGATCGCTGTAATTGTCGGCAGGGAGGAAGGATGGATCAGGAAGTCGACGGATTTCAGATTTCGAGACGTGCGGTTCTCAAAACGGTGGGAGCAATGGGGGCTGGATTGATGTTGAAAGACCTGGTGCAAGCGAAGGCGGAGATCTCGGGCGAGAAAGTGATCCCGACTTTCTGCGCCATGTGCGGTCCAGGATTGGGATGTGGGATCTATGCCTATGTTCGGAATGGCCGATTCGTGAGGGTTGAAGGGATGAAAGAATCGCCTCTGAACGAAGGCAGACTGTGCGCCAAAGCCCATGCGGCCCCCCAGTGGGTATACTCCCCGCAGCGTCTCCGATATCCGCTCCGGCGGACGGGTAAAAAAGGCGAAGGCAAATTCGAGCGTATTTCATGGAATCAGGCTCTGGACCTGATTGCGTCAAAACTCAAAGAACAGAAACAACGATATGGGCCCGAATCATTGGCCATTCTTTCTCCCGCACGCCGGACCTATAGCGAGTACCTGTACCGGTTTCTGATTGCTCATGGGAGCCCCAACTATGGCCATAGCGGCATCTGCGCCATGCAAAAGACTTTTGCCTTCACCTATACGCTGGGGGCGGCTCCGTTCCCGGATATTGCTCAAAGCAGGCTCATTCTGGTTTGGGGGAAGCAACCGGTCTACTCCGGAAGCACCCGCGGCAACCTGAAGCAAATCCTTGATGCCAGGGAGAGGGGCGCGAAAATCATCTCAATCAAGCCCACGATGGAGCCCGACGTCGCAATCTCCGATCTCTGGATCCCAATCCGCCCCGGGACAGACGCCGCGTTGGCGTTGGCTATGCTTCACGTCATTATCAATGAGAAGCTCTACGACTCATCATTTGTATCCGATTGGACCCATGGATTTGATAAGCTGCGGGACCACGTTCAAAAATACAAGCCGGAATGGGCGGAATCGATTACGGGAATACCTCAAAAGCAAATAGTTGAGCTTGCACGTACCTATGCCACTACCAAACCGGCGTGCATCGATCACGGTAACGGACTGGAACACGCGCCATCCTCGAATGACGCCGTGCGCTCGATTGCTATCCTGATGGCAATCACCGGAAATCTTGATAAGCCGGGTGGCGATGTTTTCTATGCCGGCGGCGGAGTGCCGATGCCTAAAAGCGTGCATATGAAAGAACGCTATACGCAGGAGTGGGTCGACAAGCTTATCGGGCCGGAGTTCCCGAAACCGTTTCAGCCATGGATTGAAGGCACTTCGTCGGCATATTGCCGGATTTTCGACAGCATCCTCACGGGAAATCCCTATCGGATCCGGGCGGTTATTGCTCCCGGTACTCAACCAACGGTCAGCACGCGCGGAGCAAAAAACGTTCTGGAGGCCTTGAAGCGTCTGGAATTTTTCGTTGTCGTCGATGTGATGCGTACCGCCGAGATGAATTACGCCGATGTGGTGGTGCCCGTAGCCAGCATGTACGAAACAGACCACCCGTTTGAGTTCAGCGGCAATTGGATCATGGCGCGCAACAAGGTGATCGAGCCCCTCGGAGACTATAAATCGGATTACGAATTCTGGATCGATCTCGGCGTGAAGATGGGATACGGCAAAGACTTCTGGAACGGAAATCTTTCCGAATGCATGAACGACCAACTCAAGCCGATGGGTTTAACAATGGAGGAATTGAGGGCGAAGCCGACGGGCATTACTTTTTCTTCGAAACCGACGGAGTATGAAAAATACTCCAGAATTTTCGGCAGGCTCAGCACTCGCTTGTCCAAGGCTCCGTACCTTCCTCAGGGCAAAGTGGCGATCTATAACACCACATTCGAAGAACATGGATATGAACCGCTGCCCGGCTGGGTGGAACCGCCGGAAAGCCCGACCGGCACGCCCGAGCTGCTTAAAAAGTATCCGCTGGTCTTTTCGGATTTCCACACCTCAAAGGTATATAACGCGGCATGGCTTCGCAACGTGCCGTACCTGCGCGAGATTCTTCCGTATCCGACACTCCAGATTCATCCCGATACTGCCGGAGCGCGTGGAATAAGTGATGGAGACTGGGTAAACGTGGAATCGCCTCACGGCAGGATGAAAATCAAAGCTCAGGTCAATCCCGGCATCCGGCCGGATACGGTTATGGCGCTGCACGGCTGGTGGCAGGAGTGTGAGGAACTGGGGCTGCCCGGATTCCCGCTGCTCGAGGGAGGCGCCAACACCAACACGATGTACAGCGTTGAGGAGAAAAAGGCTTTTGATCCGCTGGTTACCGCGATGTCGAGCCAGACTCTCGTTCAGGTTAAAAAAGCATAGACGCCGCGATCCGGTCAGGGAGAAACAGGATGGGGAAACAGATCGGCTTTTATTTTGATACGGACCGTTGCGTTCAATGCCATGCCTGCGAAGTAGCATGCAAATCCTGGAACGGCATTGAGCCCGGGATACGGTGGAGAAGGGTTCTGGATGCATGGAGCGGACAATTCCCGAACGTGGAGAATCAGACCATTTCCTATTCCTGCATGCACTGCGAAAAGCCTGCCTGTATTGCGGTCTGTCCGAAGCAGGCCATATCCAAAAGGGCTGAAGACGGGATTGTCGTGGTCGATCAGAACAAATGCATCGGCTGCCGTTCTTGCTCCGCGGCCTGTCCGTTTCATATCCCGCAATACGGCAGGACCGGACTGATGCAGAAATGCGATCTCTGCGTCGAAAGATTAGCCAGTAACAAACCGCCGGCATGCGTCGCTACCTGTCCGGGAGAAGCGTTGAAGTATGGACCGATCGAGGCATCAGGCAGGCTTTTCGCAGCAGACCCAGCAAAGCGATTATCCGCATCCACCGCTCCCGCCTTCTTTATTTCGGGCCGCATGACCGGACCCGCATTCCTGGCATTGCTGGATACGAACGGGCATAGATGAGATAGCTTCTGTATCAGGATCGGAAAACATATCTATCCAATCCCTGAAAATTCCGCTAGAATATCAACAAAATCCTTAAGCATCGCGGGCGGCCTATTGGAGCTTTTATTGATGCGGCAAGTGTATGCTTCTGCAATTATTCGAGATTTTCAAAGGAGTCGATATGAGAAATAAACGGCTGTGCCTCGAGCTTTGCCTCGCATTTATTTTTCTTCCGGCTTTTTGTCCTGCACAAGAAGAGCCGCAACTCACGCGGGAACAACAGCGGCAGTTTCTCCTCAAAGCCAAAGTAATCCGTCACGAGCAGTTGTCCAAAGGGATTACTAGATCGTACCGGCTGACGTTGTCGGACGGTGTGATTACGCACAAAGCCCATTTCCAGTCGATAAACGAGCGGCGAGGCTATAAGGAACTGGATAGAGGCGGCGAAATCAATTTTGTGGATTCCTATCTGTACAATATTGCAGCCTGCGAGCTTTCGGAGCTTCTTGGTCTGGAGGGAATGATTCCCGTGACGGTAGAGCGAAAGTGGGAACGCAAGATAGGTGCTCTGGCCTGGTGGCTTCCCAGCCAAATGACGGAAGGGGAGAGACGCGAAAAGAAGATTACTCCGCCTGATCTGGATGCGTTCAATGAATTGATGCACAAAGTCCAGGTCTTCTGCGAGCTGATTTGCGACACCGATCGGTGGAATCCCGGAAATATTCTCATCGGGAATAACTGGGAAGTTTATATGGTCGATTTCAGCCGGGCTTTCCGCCTTTATCACGACCTGAAGAAACCGGAGAAACTGGTGCGCTGCAGCCGCAAATTGCTCGAGAATCTTCGGGCTCTGGACGAGAAGGCGCTGACCGAAAAGGTCGGAAGCCATCTGAATGATCTGGAAATTAAAGGCATAATGAAACGGCGGGATAAAATCGTAGCCCATTTTGAGAAGCTTATTGCTGAAAAGGGTGAAGGTGCGGTTCTCTATTAAAAGAATTCGAAATTCGAGATTCGAAATTCGAGACCGGCAATTCCGGGAATGGAAGCAGGGCAGGCAGAGGAGAAATAACAGCAAGACCTGAAGGGCGAAACGGGTTGTGACTGCCGCCCATGCTTGACACTGTGAGTGTCCTTGCTCATATGGGTCGCGGCTGAAGCCGAGACCTGGAGGTTATACATTTGATGCTAGGATGATAATGGAGGAGCCGGGAAACAGCCGTGAAGCGGCTGCGAAACGACACTGCTGTCCAAATTAGCCGGCGGATCAAAAGTGAGGGATTGAGTTCATTGAACTTAAGTACAACAAGCAGTCCGATATCAAATCAGGTTGGTGATTTGTTTTTATATCGTGCTTGTCGCTCTCATTTATCCCATTGCCAATTGCCCCAACGGGGCAATGCATCAAAGCCCAGGGTTGGCCGCGCTTTTTGCGGCCTACCCTGGGAACGGATCGGTTGGTTCGGTCAACCCTGAAGGGGTTGCGCGAGCGCTCAACCCTTGCAGGGTTGATCGCAAAAAACGCGGCCAACCCTAGGCTCTGCTACGAAGTCCCTTCAGGGCTTCTGGGCGCCAGATTTATCCATCAGACAGATCATTAAAAGCGCGGCGCTAATGCAGAATTCCACTGAATTCAGCCTTCAAGGCTTAAGAAAAATGTATAAACTTCAGGTCGCAGCTTCAGCTGCGGCGCGCAATTAATCCTAAGTCAGAGCTCTGGCGGAACGATATTTACCTTGTCCTAAATCCGGCATTTGGCGGTACAATCCCTTCAGCAATCTTCGGCAATAACTCCAATCGTGAGGAGATAACATGGCAGACCTTGCAGGCAGCAACGGACAAAGAGCGGAATTCAAAGCCGTCGGCCGGGCAAATGTACCCGGCAGATTGTCGTTTACCATAGCTACCGGCCGAGCCAAATATGGCACCGATGCCGTTCTACCCGATATGCTTCACGCCAAATTCCTCAGAAGTCCTCATGGCCGCGCCAGGGTCAAAGGCATGGATGTCAGCAAAGCGAAGGCGCTGGAGGGCGTGGTAGATATCGTCACCTGGGACGATCCGGATGTCCTGGCAATGAACAAGGCTATGGCCAATGCCGAGGTCAAGCCCATGGCCGGTCTGCAGGGATCTGTGATCCCCGGGGAAGCGGAGACGGAAAACGAAGAGATCGGCGCAGTTGTTGTCGCTGTGACTCCGGAGATCTGCGAAGCAGCGATCAAGCTGATCAAAGTGGAGTGGGAAGTGCTGCCATGCGTTGTGGATGCGCTGGATGGCTTGAAGCCCGATGCGCCGATTATCCGGCACGATCCCAAAAAGCTGGGCTCAACTTTCACACAGGGTGATGTGGAAGCCGGTTTCAAAGAAGCGGACCATATCGTCGAATTCGACTGGACCCATACCCGTACGGCTTCTCACATCCCGAACCCAAATGGAAGCGTCTCCTGGTGGGAGCAGGATCCGTGGGGATCCGAAGGCCAGACCCTGTATATAGAAGGCATAAGTCCCACGTGGGGCGCCTTTTCACTGCGTCCTATGTATAATGTGAACCTCGACAAACTCCGCCGGCTTACCCTGTTTCAGGGGGGCAAATACTGCGACTGGATCATCCGGCGCTCCCAACTCATTACGCCTTTGCTGGCAAGGAGAACGGGAAAGCCTGTCCGATGCGTCAACGACAGGCAAGACGATTTTTATCCTGCCAATCCGCAGCGATATTCTCATACCAAAATCGGATTTAAGAATGATGGAACGATTGTGGCGGTAGAAGAGAGTACTATCGCAGATCAGGGGTGTCCGGGCGAGATGGCGATGGCCGGCAATTTCGAAGCAAGATTCAGCCCTTTCAATACAACGCGTTGTATCAATCAGAAGAGCTTTTTCCAGTCCGTATATACGAACTCCGGCCATAACACTCTGAGCCAGACCTCTCCGTTTAACTGGGACGTCATGCCGGCAGCCGAGCAGATTGTGGCGGAGAAGCTTGGCATGGATGTGTTGGATGTGGCGCTGAAAAATGTACACGGACCCTCATCCCAGACGGATCCCGGAGTGCCTCCCGGCCTGGTGATGTGCATCGAGAAGGGAAGGAAGGCCATGAACTGGAAGTGGCATCCGGCCGGAACCAGAAGGCTCCCGGACGGCAGAATGCACGGCCTGGCATTCCGGTACGCCATGTCGCCCCGGCACGCCTTCCAGCCATACACCGCAACTGTGACAATTCGAGGGGACAATAAAGTGTATGTGCCGCTCAAGGGGCCCTGGGCCGGCATCTACTCCGCGGAAGCCAATTCCCTGGTGGTCGCCGAGGAGTTGGGCGCAAAGGCTGAGGATGTGATTCTTGAGTACGATGAAAAGGCAATCTTCACTCCCGTCGGAGGAGGAAGCGACGGCAGCACGGCATCCGCCTGGGTGATGAAAGAAGCCGCCGTGGCCTGCAAAAAATTGCTGCTGGAACTGGCGGCTCCAAAGTTCAAGGCCAGGCCTGAAGACCTTGATACTAAGGACACGATGGTTTATCTGAAGTCGGATCCCGGCAGATGTTTTCCTTTCGGGAAGTTTATCGGAGAAGAAGGGTTTGGCGATCACGATCTGGACATTACCGCAACATTCTTTGGGAGGCCGCCGGCCACCACGTGGAACCAGCTCGGAAAAGTTCTCGATGTCATGAATACTAGTTTCTGTGAAGTGGCCGTAGACACCGAAACGGGCGGAGTTGAAGTGACCAAATTTGTCGTCGTCTGCGATCCGGGCAAGGTGCTCCGAATGACTTCATTCGAAGGCCAGCTGCATCAGGCCATGTTCTTCAGCCAGGGAGGATTGTCGGAAGAGTTTATTTACGACAAGGCGACAGGCGTGAAACTCAATACGAACATGTTCGAGTACAAGAAGCCCACGATCATGGATTTCGGGCCTATCGAGACTTATGCCGTCGAGACGCGGGGCGGAAATGCCTGCTATGGCGCATCCGGCATCAGCCACTGCATGGCTGCTCCCTTTTTCCCATCCTGCGCCGTAGCCAATGCAATAGGAAAGTGGATTGCTCCACCCGTCACGCCGGACAAAGTACTGAAAGCCCTGGGCAAGTGCTAGCCCGCCGCCGCAGTAGTAACTCTGTGAGAAATGCGGGTTAAACCCGGGCCCGGTTCTGTCCAGATCAGTCGTTGAATAAGGAATGCCGCATCGATTTCAGTTGTCCTATTTGGCAAAAAAGTATTCGCCCGTTTTTGAAATCGCGCGGCCGTCATTGATTCCTGTGCTGCACCTGTGAGGATTTCGCGGATATTATAAATGCGCGGCTATCCCGAAAAGGCTGTCTGGTTTTTGATTGGGGGACAATAGTTCCCGTTTGCGTCCCTGTTCACGGAGATAAAAATGTCACATAACAAAACTGATGCGGAATCACTACCGACATTAACCAAGCTGGGGCTGGCTGCCCTTTTTCTCACGTATTTCCTCTCTGCTTTCATGGTTAACGGCTTGAGCATCGCGTCACCCAAGATTGCCGCGGACCTGAACGGAATGGATCTTTTTTCGTGGGCTATATCGCTGCCCGCCCTTGCCGCTGCGTTTGTCACCCTTCTTTATGGGAGATTGTCCGACGTGTACGGGCGACGCATTATGCTGCTGATCTCTCTTGTATTTTTCCTGGCAGGGGCGGTCCTGGCCGGAATCAGCCAGACTTTCGTGTTTAATATTGTTGCCCGCGCTATTAATGGCCTGGGTTTGGGTGCGCTCGCAGCGCTCTGTTTCGCCGTGATCGGCGACTTTTACGCTCCCGTCGAACGGAGCAGGTGGACAGGGTTGCTGCAAATTGCGGCAGGCGTCGCCGCGACTATCGTCCCCACCATGGTTGGAATCATTACGGACAATTTCAGCTGGCGCTACTTCTTCTGGATATTTGTTCCTGTGACGATCGCCGGCATGATCCTTGTAGCCATAGGGGTGCCTTCGAAAACCGAGCGCTCGGCTTCCAAAATTGATTATTCGGGCGCCGTTGTCCTGGCGCTCGCTTTGACATCGATGATTCTTGGATTTTCCTATGCCGACAGGCGGCCGTGGATTTCCATGAATGTTCTTGGCCTGCTGCTGATTTCACTGGCCTGCTGGTGTCTGTTTATCTGGATTGAACGCAAGACAGAGGCGCCGATTCTGGATCCGCAAGTTTTTACAAATCGCACCTTTCTCATTGCCGCCGTAGCCTGTCTCCTGTCGTTTTTCGGGTTTGTAGGCATTATGAGTTACTACCCGCTCTTTCTGCAGGGAGTTCAGCTGAAAAGCGCCACCTTGAGCGGGCTGGTGCTCACCCCCTTCCAAATGCTTATGGCCTTTATGGGTGTACCGGCAGGATTGCTGCTGGCCAAGACGAAACGATATAAATGGCTGTTGGTGCTGAGTTACGCAGTCGTTGCGGTTGCCATGTTCTGCATGGTGTTCTTTAATGCTGAGACTCCAGTCTGGCTGGGTGTTCTTGTGATGGTGCTGGGCGGACTGGGGGTGGGGGCCATACCGACCATTAATATTTTGATCGTGCAGTTTGCTCTTCCGAAGCGATTGCTGGGCATTGCGGTGGCTGCAATCTTTTTTGTGGTAGCCATAGGCCAGGCAGTCACCCCCGCAATCATGGGTTCGGCCATGAATGTCACGTATGAAAAAAGTTTGCAGAATTTGTTGCCGGCGGAAGCAAGTCTTCATATGGATGAAGCTACATTCGAGTCCCTCGCCGACTCGCGCATCCTGATGAATAACAATGCCATGGCCGGATTGGAAGACGCTCTCAGCGCCGATAAAAACCTGTACGCTCAAACGGTTCTCGCCATCCGTGGCGCCCTGCGATCCGGATTGGAAACAGTCTTCCTGATCGGAGCCATAACCATGCTGATGGCTTTCCTCCTTATAATAACCATTCCGGAAGTCTCGATGGATGTCGAGGTCCGGGATAAAAGACAGGCTCCATGACAATAAAGAGTCGAACCTGATTTATTGTCAGAATAATGCGTAAAAGGGAGGCGCCGGTGACTGTCGCTTTCCAGGAGTACCGGTGAAGGAATGTATCCATAAATATTTGCCGGAGGCCGGCAGAGGCGTTGAGTCGTCTCAGATTCTCAGGGATGTTCCCGGCATCTATTCGCCCAATGCACATTCCTCAGACAGCGTTTGGCCGGCTTCCTCGGACAGGGTCGGCTTTTAGCAATGGAGCGTATCCATTGTGTTCGCACCTAACATAATTTCCAATTCGATGCCGATCCCGACCCCGGCCCCGAAAGAAGCTTCTTGCATTTGTCCCATATCCTTCCATGTCAACGGCACGCCGAAACGCCTTGGCTTGTCAGGGCAGCACAGCCGGAGGCCATAGCTTTAGCCGGTACATATTCCTATATGTTCATATTCAATTAGGCTATACCGGCTCACGCCGGTAGAGCTATAATGGAAGCAATTCAAGCGCCCCTCAGTGTAGTTTACGCTTTACCGGAGAACAGGAGGCTCGCCATGAAGCAGGAGCATTGGCGGCGGGCAGAAGAAATTTTTCACGCCGCACTCGAGCGGGCGCGCGAGGATCGCCGGGCATTTCTTGATGAAGCCTGCGGCGATGATGCCGAGTTGCGGCGGCAGGTTGAGATGCTCGTTTCAAAGGATGAGCAGGC
>JAFGIY010000119.1 GCA_016929335.1 Acidobacteriota bacterium
ATACCGACCCCGACCCCGAGATATCAAAAAGCGCCCCGCTGTGCGGGGCAGGCTGAAGCCACGGCTTCTAGCCGTGGTCGATCACTAAGGCGGTGCGGGGCAAGCCAAAGCCACGCCTTCAAGGCGTGGTCGATTACATATTTCAGGACAGCTTCACTGTTCCTTTTCTCCTGCTGCTGCGAAAACGGGAGTGATATCCACAGGGATGTCTTTCAATCGTGGAATCATGGATTCGATTTCGGGCGTTGATTTCGCATACTCGTTCAGCAGCCGCTCCGCTCGAGCGTAATCTCCGGTCGCCTCGATCATCAGAAGCTCTTCCGCCAGTGTTCGAACTGCTTCCCGATATTTCTGGGCGTTAATTTTGAATCGTCCGTCTACCGCAGGCATAATCGCGCCCTTTTTGCGATACCAATTCCACTGCAGCGCAGATCCGCCGCCATGCGCTTCCCCGATCCCAAACCGCATGCTCCGGAACAGCAATCCGGCATCCGTGACGAACAGCTTCGGTGCGTCGAACGAGGTGATGAGATTCTGATCCATCGCCCATAGAAGCGTCCAGATCCCGACCACATCCGCTTTGCATTCCTCAATCGGCGAATAGAGGGCTTTGAGATAAAGGCGATTTTCCTGCATCAGGCCGTCCGGGCCTTTTATGATTCCGGGTCCCAGCGCGTGCGAAAGCTCATGAAACAACGTGTGGTTGAAATAGGCGTCAAACGAGAGGAGGTGCGACTGCGAAGGATCCAGTACTCTGCGCGCAATCGGCTCACCGGACTGACGGAACTTGGCCTGCATCACATTTTTGAGAAGTACGTTCTTCGAGCCCTTTGATTGACGGATCTTCTCATCGTTAGGAAGGTTGAAGGCCGCAGTCTGAACTCCGCGCCTGGCGTCTCCGGCGGTGAAAATTTCCTGAACCACCTTGATGGCCGATCCGGCAGCACGATCAAGATTCTTGTATTTATCCGGCATCGGCAGCGATTTTTCCATATCGGCAAGGTGTTTAAGATAAATCTTCAGCTTCTCGCTCTCCGGGCGGTCTACCACGGTAACAAACGATTCGAAGCTTGCTTTTGCATTGAAGAGAGCGTCTTCGTAGACTTCATATGGCCCAATTACGACCTCGATTGGGGAGTCCATCTCCACCCACGCGACGTCGCTGTCATAGTAGCTGTTGGATAGAAAAGCATCGGCGCGCTTGAGAAGGAAATTTTTCAGCGAGGCATTTTGGGTGATGGCTGCCGCTTCCCTCAGTTTTTCAGCCGCCGGTGCCAGGCAATCCCTGTACAGCTCGGAGTAGGGGACTGCAATGAGATCCTCTCCCTTTCTCCGGATGGCGGTGTACAGGTTTTGGAAATTCTCCCGGTCATTCGGATTCGCCGTGATCCAGTCCTCGAAGGCTTCGCGGCTCATATCGGGCGGATAAAAACCGACGCCTTCCGGTTTTGCTCCGGCGCTGCCGAAAGGTGAGATGAAAGGTTCGTCATCCAGGAGCCGGTCCCATCGCCCCATCATCATATCGAAATAGCGCAGTCCCAGACGATGGCCCGCTGAATTTTCCGCAAGTGCAGCGAGATCTTTGCGCACCGCGGGGTTGTCTTCCGAAACCTGGCGCAGGAAAATTTCGTCCATATAGCGCGAAGCTTCGATGAGTTTTGCGACCACCTGCTGTTCCTCGGCATTTAACAGGTCACGGTCATAATCGATCACGGTTTGCGGAAGCTTGGTTATCCTTTCCCCGATATCGGGAACAACCTCCCGCGTCTTTGGAGAAGCCGCCGGATCCTGACTGCTTGACCGGCTGCAGCCGGAAAACAATACGATTAAGGGCAGGACAAACAGCATGTGAAGCTTATTCATAATTGCCTCCACCAGGACATCGAAATTCGGGATCGCCATTGGCATCTCAAAGAATTCTAACGTGCTTTTATGGAATTGCGCATAACATACTGAGCATTTCGATAACAACATACCTGGACTGTTTTTCCCGGCAAAAGGAACAAAAGCCGTTCAGGCCGAGGTCTTAGTCGAAATCCAAGCCTGAGTCGGGATGCACGCCCAAGTGCTAAGCCAGTCGCTATATTATGCGAGTATCAATATGCGGCAGACTTGGGCATAATTGCTATCGTGAGCTTTCAACCTCCTTTGCTGTCCAACAGGATACAAGAATATGACACGAATGCGATTATTATTGATCAGCAATTCCACTATGGCCGGGGAAGCCTACCTTGAATACCCCAAATACGACATCGGGGCATTCCTGGGGCCGAAGCGCATAACGGCATTGTTCCTGCCCTTCGCCGGCGTGACCTTGCAGTGGGACGACTATGAATCAAGGGTTAAGGGCCGCTTTAACGAGATAGGACATGACGTGATCTCGATCCATCGATTTAGCGATGCGGCTAAAGCGGTGAATGAAGCGGAGGCCATTGTTGTGGGAGGAGGGAATACATGGCATCTGCTTCGCTGCATCCATGATCTGGGATTGATAGAGGCTCTACGCAATAAGGTTTTGTCCGGGACAAAATATGTCGGTTGGAGCGCCGGCGCCAACGTGGCCTGCCCCACGATAATGACGACAAACGATATGCCCATCGTCGATCCGGCTGGCTTCCATGCATTCAACCTCGTGCCGTTCCAGATCAATCCTCATTACCTGGATGCCAATCCCGAGGGGCACGCCGGCGAAACGCGCGAAGATAGAATCAGGGAATTTATTGCGGTAAATAAGAATGTATATGTCGTCGGATTGCGCGAGGGATGCATGATATATGTCGATGGACCGGCGATGTATATGAAGGGCATCCATTCCCTTCGACTGTTCAAGTACAAATGCGATCCCCGCGAAATTCCACCCGGGGAAGATTTGAGCTTCCTGCTGCAAGCGCAGGATGGATGACTTAATCGGATGCCGGACCTTTGCGTGCGCTGCGCGGCCTTTTCATGAGGTAGCTTAGCGGTGCTACAACCAGCATGATCACTCCGAAAAGAAGGAAACAATCATTGAAAGTCAGGATTGCTGCCTGCCGCTGAACCGTTCCCCACAGAGCGCCCTCGGCGCGGCGCGCCGCCGTAACCGGATCGGCGCCCCCGGCAATGAAGGCGGACTGAAGCCGGCGCAGCCGTTCCTGCGTCTGCGCGCTGAATACGGTGATATGCGATCCCAGAATATTGGTATGACGCTGGCGGCCGCGAGCCAGGACCGTCTGGCTGACGGCAATGCCGGCACTGCCGCCGACGTTGCGCATCAGATTGAAAATGCTGGTCGCATTTCCCATGGCCTCATTCGGAATCGGATCCATGGTAATGGTTGTGAGAGGAACGAAGAGCAGCGCAAAAGCCGCCCCCTGAATAATCTGCGGCCAGAAATAATCCCAGTATCCTGCGTTCAGGTTCAGCACCGAAAACCAATAGAGCGTCGCGGCGCCGAATCCGAATCCTGAGACCAGCAGCATCCGCGGGTCTACTCGACCGATCAGAATGCCGACAACGGGCGTTATTATCAGCATGCCTAATCCTCGAGGCACCATGGCAATGCCCGCCTGCAGCGGCGGGTAATGGAGCAGTGTCTGCAGCAGGATGGGAAAGACCACAAGGCTTCCATAAAGGATGAATCCCACCATGGTCATGAGGAAAACGCCTGTCGTGTAGGTGGGTTCTTTGAAAACCTGCAGTTTGATAATCGGATTTCGCGAGAGCAGTTCGTGAATGATGAGCGCCGTGAGACCGACGGCGGCTATGACAAGCAGCGCAGCGATCCAGTTGGATGCCAGCCAGTCTTCCTGCTGACCCTGATCGAGTGCAACCTGCAAAGCTCCGATGCCGACAGCCATCAGGCCAAGGCCCCAGTAATCGATGCGGCCCGCTTCGCGGCGGATGTAGGAGGGATCGTAAACAAAGCGCCGGATCATCCAATATGCCGCAATGCCGATCGGGATGTTTATATAAAATACCCATCGCCAGGAGTAGTTGTCGGTAAGCCATCCGCCGATCACAGGGCCGAAAATAGGAGCGACAACGATGCCAAGCCCCCAGAGCGCCATGGCTTCGCCTCGCTCCTCGGGTGGAAAAGATTCCAGCATGATCGCCTGAGAAAGCGGTTGCATGACTCCGCCCGATATGCCCTGGATGACTCGGAACACGATTAAAGCAGTGAGGCTCGGAGCAAAGCCGCAAAAGAACGAGGCAAGAGTAAAACCGACCACGCTGAGAAGAAGCAGCCGCTTGCGGCCGAAGTAATTTGCCAGCCATCCCGTTATAGGAATGATAATGGCATTGGCTGCCAGATATGTCGTCAACACCCACGTGGATTCTTCAATTGTTGAGGATAGGTTTCCTGCAATATACGGCAGGGAAACATTCACAACCGTGGAGTCGAGGATCACCATGAACGTGCCGGCCAGCACGGAGATGCCAACGAGCCATGGGTTTATTTCAGGAGTTGCAGCAGAACGGGAGCCGCCCATCAGAAAATCCTCAACCTGCCTGCGAGAATAAACTCAGCGTGCGCCATAATACTCTTATCGCTTTCACATGGAAAGATCTTCCAAATGCGGAAGTTTGATGCAGAATTGCAGGATAAGGCGGGCTAAGCAACAGATTTTCAGCAACGGATTTTCACGGAGCTGCACCGATTCAGCTTTTGCATTTCCAACCCAAAGAGCTGACCAGCATATTTCAACCCGCGGAGGTCTATAGAAAATCCCCGGTTTAATAGATCCGGCGCCCTTGAGTTGCTCGGCTTAGTGTCTCCCCTGGAGTGTAATAATGCTTTACACTTATGCCTGCAAAGTCTAATGCCTTACAGGCGTTAGACTTTGCTAACATTGCTAATAAAATACCAGTCTCTTGACAGTCGGAATTTTTTACAGTTTTCAGAATTCCTTTTCCCATAAAAGGGAATCAGGGAAAGCGGAAAGGCATTCAGCAGAGTCATTTGCGGCAGGCAGTGAGACAGAATGGAATCATGGCGCAATTCTTGCTTCGTAAATGTCAGATTCAGATATTTCAGGATTCGTGTACAGAAAGCAGTGTTGTGTTAGCTTCCGAACATCAAGTATGGCAATTAGGTATTACACAATATGCCTTCAAGACAAAATCCGCATAGGAGAAGATTCTATGAATATTGTTCGCAGCATCCTAAAGGTTGCATGCCTGTGTTTGGTCTGGCTACTCCCGGTGTTCCCGTCTATGGCTCAGCCCGATTTGCAAATAGCCGATTTGAATACGGCCTCAGTCATCACTGATGGGCAGTCGCTTGCAGTCGGCGGATCGATCGGCTTTTCAATCGCCAACGCCGGTTCCACTGCAGTAATCGAACCCTTCAGTGTTATAGCTTTTGAGGACCGAAACTCAAATGGCCTCTACGATTCAGGCACGGATCTTGTTCTCGGCACGCTGGATGAATCTGCGAGTATTGCCGCAGGCGTATCATTGCCCCGGAGCATTGCGCTAAGCGGTACAGTTCTGTTTAAGGGCAACTTGATCTACATCTTTGCCGACAGCGGCAATGCAATTGCCGAATCGAATGAAACAAACAACATATCCAATACGGGGTCGCTCAGCTTCTACACTCCTCCTGTTATATCCGGCCCTTTGACCCCTATTCAGGAGTGGCACTGGACTCCGCCGGCAGGTGATTCATTTCCAACTTCCTGGAACGTAATGATGGCGCCGGTAGTGATGGATTTGGATGGGGATGGAATTCCTGAGGTAATCTTCGGTTCCACTGCATCGACCGGAGGCAGCTATGTTGAGGTTGGGGTATTGCGGGCTGTCCGGGGAACAGACGGCTCTCCGGTTTTTACCGTCAGCGATGCAGCCTACGCGATCAATACCGCTTCCTCGATCGCGGCAGGCGATATTGACGACGATGGGCGGCCGGAGATCATCGCATGCGATAGCACGGGAGCTCGCCTGATTGCCTTCGAGCACAATGGTGCATTCAAGTGGCGCAGTCCAACGCTCGAGGCTGTCTATTGGGGCGCTCCGGCGATTGCAGATATCGACAAGGACGGCACTCCCGAGATTATTATCGGCCGCCAGGTTCTGAACAACGATGGCTCCATTCGCTGGACCGGCAACGGCGGCAGAGGCTCACAATCCAGCATCGGGCCGTTATCTTTGGTTGCCGACGTTGATCTGGACGGTTCTCCGGAAATTGTTGCCGGCAATACCATATATCGCGCCAATGGCACGATATATGCTCAAAACACCGGCCTGCCGGATGGTTTCAACGCCGTCGGCAACTTCGACGATGATGCAAATCCGGAAATTGTACTCATTTCGGGGGGCTATATCCGGTTGCTGGAGCATAATCTGGCGGCTAAATGGGGTCCTGTACTCATCCCGGGTGGTGGAATAGGGGGGGCGCCTACCATTGCTGATTATGACGGCGACGGGCAACCGGAAATTGGTGCAGCGGGAGCTTCGCGTTACGCTGTTTTCGAGACAAACGGAACGCTGAAATGGGCTGCCGTAACCCAGGATGGAAGCTCGAACTGCACAGGTTCCTCCGTTTTCGATTTTGATGGCGACGGATCCTCAGAAGTCGTTTATCGCGATGAGCTGTTCCTCCGTGTGTATCGCGGGACGGATGGTTTCGTGCTTTTCTCGACGCCGATGAGTTCCTGCACCTGGTATGAATATGTGCTCGTCGCAGATGTCGACGCTGACGGCAAAGCCGAGCTTGTAGCCGTAGCTAATACGAATTGCGGCTATGGTCCGCAGAACGGAGTGTATGTCTTCGGTGATATGAACAACGGCTGGGTCGCTACGCGCAAGGTATGGAACCAGCATACCTATCACATTACGAATGTCAATCAGGATGGCACAATACCTACGGACGAGCTCAACAATTGGCAGCAAGCCGGGCTGAACAATTACCGTTTGAATACTTTTGCGCCGAATGAGCCGCAGCCGGAGAGCCTCCCCGACCTGGTGCCTTCTTATCTGCGCTTCGACCTAGCCAATTGCCCGGCCTCAGTCATTATTACGGCACGGATCGGCAATGGCGGATCGTTGTTTGCGCCCGCGGGAGTCAACATCAGCTTCTACAGCGGAGATCCGGCTGTCGGCGGCGTGCTTCTCGGGACTGTCCAGACCTCGGTGCCTTTGAATCCGGGTGAGTACGAAGATGTGGTCTTTATTTGGGCGCCTCCCATAACCGGCACACAGGATATTTATGTCCGGGCGGATGATGATGGCGCCGGCGCGGGTGTTATCCAGGAAGGTTTTGAAGATAACAACGTCCATAATGCGAATGTCACCATCTGTCTGAAAAAGTGCGATATCGACGCGGATGGCGATATCGACCAGTATGATCTGGCGTTGATAAGCAAAGCGCGCGGCCAGAAGGCAACCGGTCCCAATGACCCGCGCGATTCTGATAATAATGGGCTTATTACGCCCAACGATGTAAAAGTGTGTATTCCAAAATGCACCCGTGCGAATTGCAGAGTTCAGTAAACCTGTCAGCCCCTGTTGCCGAGCCAGGGGCTGCATCTAATTTGCTATTCTAGAAGGAGCGATAGTATGAAACGCTTGATAAGGATTTCACCTTTCCTGCTGCTGGTTCTTTTCACTGCCGGCAGTGTTTATGCGGATTCTCTGGCATCGCTGTTTAATGGCGGCTCGATTATCGCGGGCGACAAGCTGTTCGATAATTGGGAATTGCTGTACTACGATGCCTCGGATGGGCGCTGCTTCGATCCGAATAACATTGAAGTCACGGCGCTTAATGACGGAGGCATGAGCCCCGGGCCCGGTCTGGACTTCTATGTATCCAACGGCGAACTGAATGTAAGCGGCGACGGTATCTATGCCTATGTCGATCTGATGTTCGGTTTCCGGGTGTCGGTTCTGGATCCGGCCATGACTATTACGGACAATACATTGGGATTTAGTGCTGCGGGAGCATATCTGTCCTGGTTAATTGATGACAGCTTCGATCTCGGCAACTATATACGTGAAAGCATAGGAACGGCGGCCGGACTGGATGATCTGGGCGCTAAGGAAGTAGAATTCAGCACTCTCAAATTTCCCGGCGCGACCGAGAGTTTTACTTCCATAATTTCCGATTCGGCTGCATTCGCCCCGCAAAGCGAAATCTGGATTACCAAGAATGTTTTGGTCTGGGCTGTGGATGATTCCGACGGAGCGGGAATAACTGGATTTGAACAGCGCTTCTCCCAGTCTGTCGTTCCCGAACCGTCAACCCTATTGCTTGTCGGATTGGGCATCGCCGGACTGGCAGCCTTCCGTCGTTCCAGGAAGCGTTAACCCGCATTCCTCACAGAGTTTCTACTGCGGCGGCGGATCCGGGCATGTCTGCCGCGTTGCGCTCGGTCGGATTCCTCGACGTACTGTCGAGTACGACTGCGGAAT
>JAFGIY010000120.1 GCA_016929335.1 Acidobacteriota bacterium
CCCGCATTGCCTGCGTCGCGGCGCCTTGCATCTGCCCGCCCGGCGCTCGCGTCAAAATGTAAACTTATTGTTGCGCGGGCCCTTAGTCACTGCGCCTCTACTGATTTTGCTTTATAGGTGTGTCCGGCGGCCGTTCGCCTGCGCCTCCGTGCTGCGAAAATATCAAGGAATGCGGGCTATGAAGTACCGCAGTTTCTGATTCTTCGAACCGCATCTCTGACGGATTGAATATTAAGGTTTTTGCGGACGGCAATCAACTCTGCGGCCATGCTTGCTGCAATTTCCTCGGCCGTTTCTGCGCCGATATCGAATCCCACCGGCACGCAGATGCGTTTGAATTGATCCGGAGAGACTCCTTCCTTTTCCAGCTGCTCGAAAAGCGACCTGTTTTTATTAAAGCTTCCCAGCATACCGATGTATCTGGCCGGAGTCTGTAGCGCGAACCGTAAGCAAAGAAGATCCAGCGCAGGCCCGCGAGTGGCAATGAACAGATAAGAGGAGTCATTGACCGGCAGTTTCGCAAAAGTCTCTTCCCAGCGGCCGAGATAGATGCGATCCGCCATCGGAAATTTCTCGGGATTGGCAAGTTCGTCGCGGTCATCCGCAATAGCGATCTTGAATCCAAGGGGCTTGACCGCTTCGGCTACAGTCCGGCTTACAAATCCGGCGCCCAATATGAAGAGGACCGGATCGGGGAGAACTGGTTCCACGTAAACCTGCATAAAACCTCCGCAAACGAGGGCATTTTCCTCATGATCAATGCCGGTGAGATCAAAGCTCAGCAGTTGGGGCTTCCCGGTTTTCAGAGTGATCAAAGCCTGGCGGCATACTTCGGTCTCGCTGAATCCTCCGCCGATTGAACCGGACCGGCGGCCGTCTTCGTAAACCAGCATTTTCGCCGAGTCTTTGCGCGGCGTCGCTCCCCTGGTCGCAATGATCGTGGCCAGCGCGGCGCGCAGTCCCTTCGAGCGGAGTTCAACGATCTCCTCGTACAAATCCTTTGCCATCCGCCAAAAAATATCACAGAAGCAATCCGTATGAACACGAATAATGGAATCGGTATCTGCTGCAGCTTATTCGAGAAAAGCAGCCACGAATCGCACGAACTCTTAGGCTGAAATTCGCGGATTAAACCGGCCGGTCTCCGGCGCTCCGGGTGCCGCGGCGATCATGATGTTTTTCCCAAAGGCTCTTTGCAGAATCGGTCAAATAGTTTACACTGTCCTTTTATCATGACATAACGGGGAAGATGAATCGCCTCGCATTGAATTGACTTGTTTTTAAGCTGAGCCGCCATGAATCGGAAACTGTGTATTTCAGCCCTATTGGTCCTGGGAGTGCTTCTAGCCTCCGAGCCTTTTTCAGGCTCCCGTCCGAAAGAGAGCGAAATCCTCGTTTCGGCGGCCATCAGCCTTAAAAACGCCTTTGAAGAAATCGGCGCTCTGTATGAGAAACGGACCGGAGTTAAAGTGAGATTCAATCTGGGGGCTTCGGGATTGCTGCAGAAACAAATTGAATCGGGAGCTCCGGTTGATGTTTTTGCCAGCGCCGCCCAGAAGCAGATGGATGAGCTTTTTTCCCGGGGACTTATTCTGGCAGATACGCGCCGCATTTTTACGCACAACGCTCTTGTTCTTATAATCCCGGCAGACTCGAAGTTGCGCATCCGTTCTTTCGCCGACCTTGTCCGGCCTGAAGCAGCGAGAATCGCGATTGGAAATCCCAAAACAGTCCCGGCCGGCCAATATGCCCGGGAGGCGCTTGAAAACCTGAAACTATGGAAACAGATTCAATCCCGCCTCATACTGGCTGAAAATGTGCGACAGGTTCTTGATTATGTCTCGCGCGGAGAAACGGAAGCAGGAATCGTCTATGCGTCCGATATTTCGACCGCGCATGGAAGAGTGGCCGTCGCGGCCTACGCGCCGAAGGATTCGCACAGCCCTATTTCATACCCTATTGCCGTTATCAAAGAAACGAAAGAACGCAAAAACGCCCGGCGATTCATCGATCTGACCCTGAGCGCCGAAGGGCAGGCCGTTCTGAAAAAATACGGGTTTATGGGTTCGCAGTAATTTATGGTCTGGCAGACTCTCAAGCTCTCCCTTCTCGTAGTCAGCATCGCAACCATTGTCATAAGTGTGACCGGGACATTGCTCGGTTTTCTGCTGGCCAAACGCAAGTTCCGGGGCAAGGACTTTCTGGATGCCATCCTTACGCTGCCCATGGTCCTGCCTCCGACCGTGACCGGTTATTACCTCATTCTCCTCCTGGGAAGGCGCGGGATTCTCGGGGGCCCGCTGTATGCGCTTACCGGATGGTCCGTGACGTTCACTTGGGTGGGCGCCGTGATTGCCGCCACCGTCATCGCTTTGCCCCTGATGATTAAATCGGCGCGCGCAGCCATCGAAAGTGTCGACACGGATTACGAAATTGCATCCTACATCATGGGCAAGAGCGAGCTCGAAACCTTCTTTCGAATCACGCTGCCGCTGGCCGGACGGGGGATTCTGGCCGGTATTGTTTTAAGCTTTGCACGTGCATTTGGAGAGTTCGGAGCAACACTGATGATAGCGGGCAACATTCCCGGCAAAACGCAGACTATGCCGCTGGCGATTTATGAGGCGGTGGCTTCGGGTGAGGATGAACAGGCGAAGTGGCTGGCCTTAATCCTGACCGGCATTTCCGTCACTGTTGTCTACCTTACAAACCGCCTGTCCCGGCCGAAGAAAGTGAGCTGATAAGATGCTGGATGCCCGCATAAAGAAAAAGTTCAGCTCCGGAAACAGCCATACGCTCATCATCGACGTGAATGTCAGGGCGGCCGGCGGCATTACCGTGCTCTTCGGACCTTCGGGCGCCGGCAAGACCAGCATACTCAGGGCGATTGCGGGCATTCTCACTCCCGACGAGGGCAGGATTACGCTGGGGGAAGACACGTACTTTGATTCCACGTCCGGCATCAGCCTGCCGATGCGGCAGCGGAGAATAGGATATGTTTTTCAGAATCACGCCCTGTTTCCCCACCTGACGGCAGAACAGAACGTCCTTTACGGAATCCGGGCACATTCGCGGAGTGCCGCAAGCAAGCGAGCTCAAGAGCTTTTCTCCATGCTTGGCATTTCAAAAACGGCCGACCGCTACCCTCATCGGTTGTCGGGAGGCGAACAGCAGCGCGTCGCACTGGCCCGCGCGCTGGCCACGGAGCCGTTGATCATGCTTCTCGACGAACCTCTGTCCGCCGTGGATCTGGCGACACGATCCCGGCTCCTGGAGGAAATTTCTGCCATTCAACGGCGATCGGGAATTCCCTTTATTTATGTGACGCACAACCATAGCGAAGCGGTTCGGCTGGGCGATACGATGGTAGTCCTTGATGAGGGAAAGGTTGTCCAGGAAGGCATCCCGCTGGAAATATTCAATTCGCCCCAGACCGCGTCGGCAGCAAAGATAGTCGGCGCAGAGAACCTGTTCGTCGGCAAGATCCTCCACCATCAGAGCGAAGACGGATTAAGCGCCATTGAGATAAAATCGTGCCGCCTGGAAGTGCCGTTCAACGGCCTGCCTATCGGAAGCCAGATAACGATCGGTATCCGCTCCGAGGATATTATTGTCTCCCGCGAACATCTGACTCAAACCAGTGCCCGCAATGTGCTCCGGGGAGTCATCAAATACGTTATCAACGACGTCGACAAAACAGAACTGGTTGTTTTTTGCGGCATCGATTTCAAGGTGAGCGTAACACCGGGAGCCGTGAAGCAACTCGGGCTGGAGACGGGATGCCCGGTCTTCCTGTTGATCAAAGCCCGGGCTATCCATCTGCTGGAGTAAAGCGGTCAGGTTTCAGCGGTCAGGTGATCGCTGACGCCTGACACCTGACGGCTTTTTTATCAAACCGGCAAGCATTCGTGTGACTGGAAGCATACGTTGGCCGCGGCGGCCAGCTTATGCTTGCGGTCACATATCAGAAGAGCCGTCTTTGCGAAACCATTCGCGCGTGGGAATCGAGCAGATAACGCTCATTCAGCTGGTTTTAGGCGGCAGTGACAGGGCGCGCGGCAAGAGTTCATCGATATCTAAGAACAGGTGTAGCCGGAGCGATTCTTCGGGATGTTCGTCTTATGACAGAATTATGGCGCCACCTACGATCTTTTGCCCCAGAAATCTCGGAGTACTTATGTAAGCCAGGATTTGAGGCATCTGATATTACTTCTACGGTTAGTGCGTTTTACGTCAAGTGGATTCACAATTTACTATAACATTGTCTGTTGGTTTACGTGTCCAAACATGGGTACAGCAAGTATGATCCCTTCCTTCGGAAGAATAGGTTTTTCGATTCTTCCCGGCAAGCTGCGATTAGCTTTCTTAGCTCGGGGATCGTCAAACTGGTTGAATGAGTCCTTCGACGGTGTATTGTTGCTCCCACGATTAGTCGTGTCGAATTTTCCAGGAGAGGCCGGGTTAATAATCTCCCCGTGAAGCCAGATCCGCCGGGAATCGATATAGTCGAAATACATCGAAGAATGCTGGCATCAGTCTCGATAGCACGAGCTTCACTTCACGGGATCAAGAGAGAGCACAAAATTTTCAAGATCTTGCTCTATTTTTACAGTGCTGGGTGGATCTGTCCTGCTTCTGTAATCCCATGCCGGCGCCCGATAGCCTCTTACGGATGCAAAGACCTCATATTTCCCAGGAGCAAGTCCCAGGAATTCAAAACTGCCATTTTGGTTGAGGGGTACTGTTTGTGTGTCAAAGCCCTGGTCTGTGCTAATGCTGACACGCATGCCATCCGGAATAGGTTTGCCATCGCTAAGGACGACTTTGCCGCGTAATCGGTGGCCGGTGTTTATATGGATATCTCCGACACTCACATCCTCGCCATCTTTCTTGGTGATGCACTCAATTGCCCCAGTGGCTCCGCGCTCTGCTATCGATTCCATCTTGCCATAAATATACCATTCGACCGGCGCCGGCACGTTGGCAAAGACAAATGTTCCATCCAATTGCGTACCGATGCGTATCTCATCGTAGGGATCGCCGTGTAGCTTAAGCTCGGCTCCCATTCCGCGTTGCCGAGGGACGAGGCCAACCTGTGCGCCGGCTACAGGTTTTCCATTTTGGACCAGGCGGCCACGCATTGTGGCACCGTCAGTAACTGTCAAGACGTGTCGCTCCAATCCAGTTGGAATCTGATTAAAGAGTTTAGGAGCAAAGCCGCGGGCTTCCACTATGAGCAGCACCTTCAAGGCTGGTCTGTCATATGAAATCTCAAATTCGCCTCTATTGATTTCGGTACTCTAAATTGGCCCACTTCGGAACTTTAATTTGGCCCACCTTTA
>JAFGIY010000121.1 GCA_016929335.1 Acidobacteriota bacterium
CCCGCATTGCCTGCGTCGCGGCGCCTTGCATCTGCCCGCCCGGCGCTCGCGTCAAAATGTAAACTTATTGTTGCGCGGGCCCTAAGGACGAAAACCGGCTTTATTCGCCGGTCTGGCTTTTTGTCCCGCAGCACGCTTCTCCTCTTCCAGCTTGTTTTGCCGTTCAATCTCCCGCTGAGGCGCTTCTTGCTCGTTCAGACGGATCGCTTCAAGAATGGCCGCCTGGGCCAAAGCATCCAGCCGTTTGGAAAAAACAAGCAGGCCAAAAGCAGACTGGTAGGAAAACCGGAAAAGATTGACCGAATATTGGGCATCTTCCCAACGCGCCAGGACCTTTTCGCTGTCACCATAGGCCTGCGATGATGAGGAGCTTATGATCTTTGCAGCGGGCGCATATGACGCCCCATACTGCGCCGAAATGCTTTCGATCAAATCCTCTTCGGTAAGTCCCTCGGTCTTGTCCCGATCATAGCTGACCACTATTCGATAGAGCCGGCCGCTGTAAAAGCCGAAGAGGATCTTATTAACCGAGTCTGTTTGAAGCGGAGAATTCAGGGAGTTCTGCGACCGCCATTCCAGTTCCTGAATCAGCGCCGGGCGTTGATGGATCAGCCTCGCCAGAGACGGTCCCATGTCTGCCTTCTCAGCCGCCGATGATAAATCCATTCCAAGCTGAAACTGCCGGTACCTGGAAAGGTCCTGTGCAATGATACAAGGCATCAGTAGCGCAGCTCCCAAAAATGAAATTACAAGGTTTCGAGCACTGATCATTTGAATTCTCCTGCGGATTCGGCCGTTTTCGATAAACGCGGCGCTTTTATCCGCGAGGTCAGCCTTCCGGATGCTGCTGCATAGTTCGATGTGAACGGCGCCATGCCGTTTTCCCTTATCGGGACTCGGCAACTGCAGTCTGGCGCCCTTTGTTTTCAAGCAGCAGCTTCTTCTGCAACTCTCGAGTGCGTTTCTGCCGAAGATTCTTTTTCTTTCGTTCGCGATCAAACCTTGCTTTATCGCCATGACTTCCCGACATCATTGCCTCCTTCGTGCGCCCCATGCTTCGCCGGGATTGCGGCCGAATTGGCTTGATCCGTTACAGACCGCTGAGAATTGTGGAACCTCCGGTCAAGACTGCTTCACCCGACAGGGGTCTCCTCCCGGCAAATCCCTCCTCATCAGGCAAAGCTTGCAATAGTTGCCGTCTCGCTGTCGTAAACCTGAAACACGGTCAGGAGCCGCGTGATGGCAAGTATCTCCCGGATCTTCTTTGTCAGGCTTAGGAGTTTCAGCTGCCCCCCCTGACCGACAACGGTAGTGTAAGTGCGCACCAACTCACCGACTCCCGGGCTGTCGATATAATTTACATTTGCCAGATTCAGAACGATCTTTCTCCCGCCCGTCTTCAGGATATCCTGAATGGTGTTTCGAACTGCCATCGTTCCCTCGCCCAGGGTAATTTTGCCGCTGCAATCCAGAATGTAAATATCCCCGACGGAACGTGAATCAATCTTCATAAGTTTCTCTTTCAGCTGGTTGGAGCGTTAGCTCCGATAGGCCGAGCAAGGCAGTACAGAGACTCGCTCCTGCGAGATTTTTCATGCACCGATATAAATATAGCTGGAGGATAAACCGGTGTCCGTTCGCTATTGCTCATCCGGCTGGTCAAAATTGCACACGTTGGCCTGATAAGAATCGTCGCCGGCCGTATGGCAGCATAGATACTGAAATTGAAGGCAGATTGTGCGGAATTTCATGATGCATGCTCCGTGGCAGCATGCGCCAGGTTGTGACCTCATGCTCTTCCACTCAGCATTAATGTCCCAGGATCCTATTGGTTGAATGGACGTTCTCTGCCGGAATCCACAGGATGGTTCATTATTGCTCAGCCCTTTGATTCATTCAGCTCATTCTGAAAACTGAGGATGTGGAGCAAGTGACGATGCCCTGATCCGAGGACATACGAGAAAGCTTGCGAGAAGAGCGGGCCGGGAATGGACGGCTGCAGCGCAATACCGGTGCTAATTTGTCTCTCTTCGGAAATGCTTTCGCAATTTGGTTATCGGGTGAAGATCTCTGTAATGAGCGATGTCCAATGCGGTCACGGGAACGCTAAACGAGCTGCATGAGTCGGTTGCTTCTGCTTCCAGATCCATCAGGACCTTCTGGTAGCAGAGGTCGGGCGCTTCCTGAAGCTTCAAATCGGTATTCAGGAAAAAGTCATCCGATATCGTCAAAATAACCTGTCGCATGCTCTTATCTCTGTTCAGAATCCGGAAACCGTATTCAACAAAGCCGACCTGAGGCACTACGCCAAGGTATCTCAGCCGCAGGACAATATCCTTTAACATGGGGTCATCTCCTTTCGAAATGATTCGGCTAGAACTCTATCGAAGCTCTTGTAGGAGGATGAATGCGGCAGATCCGGGAGACTCGATAAAGTAATCATACACGCTTCGGGCTTGATTTCCAACGGCCGTCTGATCGCCGGACAGTTGTATGGGCATGAGAGGCAAAGTGAAATCATGGGATTTGTCAGTGTGTGCGCCGGGAATATTCTATTTTGGAAATGGACCCATTACAGGGCCCTGCACGGCCGAGCGCGGCGTTTCATGGATACGTTCTTATATATCTGGGGCGGATGGAGCGTATAGTTGCTTTCGCCTGGTTGTGAGTGCTGTGTCGGGCACGCAGTTACGGGCGCAGCCGCGAATTGTTCTTCAGGATCTGTTCTTCCGGCATCCCTCATTCATATAGCGGATGATTCCGCTGAAAATGATCCTGCAATATAGGCGCAAGCATCAAGGCCGACATAGTCTTCAGTTCAGTGTACGTCGGCATCATCAGGGGATTGTGCCGCACAGCTTCGCAAATGCATTAAAAAGCAATGTGAGGTTTTATAGTGATCATTGAAACTGAAAATTTGATAAATATTTATTGCGCCGACGAATTGGAAACAACTGCTCTTGACCAGGTCAACTTTCGAAGGGAATATGTCTGTTTGAATGTCTTCGATCCGGTTGCAGGTTTATCTCACAGCGAAATCCCGTTGCCGAAAATGGCTTTTCAATACACGACGACCTTATTGCAGGGCAAATAACCGCATGAATTGCTATATGATTACAGACCTAAAATTTATGGGTTTACCGATAAGTATCAAATGACCATTCGGCTGGACGGCAAAATCCGAACGAGGCAACAGGCCGTGGTGCGACTCCTCAGCATCGCATCCCTGGTGGGGATTCTTTTATTCGCTTCAATTTCACTATACTTTCTCAGCCATGCCCCATCTCTCGGGGTTTGTGTGGAATGGAATGATGCGCAAAAACACTGGTCTGTAACCAGTGCCGCTCCGGAAAACCCACTCCGGACCGGTGACATAATCCTGAGGATAGGCGACATCCGCGTCGGTCAGGCTGAGTTGCTTCCCGACAGCGGCTCGCCAAATGCCGATCTGGATTTCCACTCATGGATCAGAGCTAAACGCTCCATATACGAAGCTCTCAACAAACCGCTTGTGGTCATTCAGGTGGACCGTCGCGGGAAAGAAATGGCGATCGGGCTTCGCCCCGCAAAGGCAGGATTATCATTTCTCGGCAAATATTCGGTCATCCACATACTGCTTCTGAGCCTTTCTTTCTTCTGGATTGGAATCCTTGTATGGAATCGAGCCCAGCGGACCTCCCAGAATCTGGTTTTCTTCCTGATGACGATGAGCTACTCCCTGCTTCTGATGACTCTGGCTTTCTCATCCAATACAATTACGGCAGAGCCGGTTTTTTATAAATTCCTTCACATTTTTAATTTTGTTTTCTTTCTGCTATCCGCTGCCTTCGCTCTTCATTTTTCTTTCCTGTTCCCACGGCCGAGGAAATTCATAGACCGGCACCCTGCGGCGCTCTGGGGATATTACGGAATCAACGCTCTGGTGCTGGTTGTCTTCGACACTTCCTTCATCGATCGATTGACCGCAGGTTACTACATACTTGCCTTTTCTTCCTTTGTGTATGTGCTGTGTGCCTATCGGAAACCGATTGAGCGCCAGCAGATGAAATGGGTTATCGCCGGATTTCTCTTCTGTATCGGTCCCTGGCTTGGAATCAATGGCATTCCACTGCTTCTTACCGGTGATTATTTGTTGCCGGATTTCATTGCCGGCTCGCTTATAATCTGCATCCCTTTATTTGTCGCCTTCGCTATTCATAAATACCGGCTGTTTGATATCGATGCCCTGTTTGAGGGCACCTTTGTCTATGGATTGACGATTGCCATGTTAGGCCTCGTTGATTTCGGCTTCCTTTCGCTGCTGGGCAGCAAAATCGAGAGCCGGTACTGGCTCGGTACGCTGGGAAAGGATCTGCTATCCATTATTGTTGTTGTTGTGTTGTATGCGCCCCTGCGCCATGAATCCAGGAAACTCATCAAGCGGCTCTTTCGCAGAGATCGTATTGAGGAAGGCGCCATTATCCGCTCTTTCATCCAGAGCGCCTCCGGTCAGTCTCCGGAAAGAATCGTCGAGGTTTTTGCCGATTCAGTGCAGGCGACGTTTCCGGCCAAAGTCCGGCGCCTGCTGGGCAAGGGGGATGCGGCGGATCTGGATCTGTTTGCCCATCTGCAGATCCAGGATGAACCGGTCCGGCTGTGGGAGCGGGATCTGGACACAGGATTGGATTTGCAGGATATGTATCTGGCCCTGCCGCTGCGTCGGCAGGAATCGGTGGAATATGTTCTGCTGCTTGGAGAACTCTCCACCGGCCGGTTCTATTCTCGGAAAGACCTGACGATTCTCAAATCGCTGCTGATTCAAGCCAGGCTGCTCTATGAAAATGCTCATCTGTATCAGGAAAATCTAAGGCAGGCACAGGCGCTGGTATTGGAGGAGAAGCGCAGCAGCAGAGAAAGGGAAAGGATTCTGAAAGATCTTCACGACGGCCTGGGCGGAACAACCACCAATATCAGTTTTCTCGCGGAGATGGGCAAGAACCTGACTTCCCCTGCCGATATTCAGAAGACTTTTTCCACCATTTCGGAATTGTCTGCCGAAAGCCTTTCGGAGATCCGGAGCTTTCTTCACAGTATGGACGATTCCAAAATCAGCTGGGATGCTCTGGCCGCAGACCTGCGGCATTTCGGCAACCGCATGCTGGAGTCTCATGATATTTCCTTCGACATGGACTGCTCGTTGAACGGCTCGGATCATTATCCCGACAGATACCTCTGCCTGATCATATTCAGGGTTTATAAAGAGACGCTTGCCAATATCCTCAAGCATTCCCATGCCACATCCGTCCGGGTTGTATTCAGGATAGAAACCGGGAAATTGCTTTTTTCCATTTCCGATAATGGGGTCGGCATCCGCAATGGCGACGGTAAAGGCAGAGGTCTGCGGAACATCAGAAAGAGAACGGAGGAAATCAGCGGACAACTGTCCATCCATTCGGGGGAAGGCACCAGGATTGAGCTGATTGTTCCGCTACCCATTAAATACCCCGACGAAACTCTGGAGCTGAATGGGCAGATGCGGTAAAAAATCAAGAAACGCGAAGAAACGGGATGGCTAGAAAAAAATGCGTGTCGTGCTGGTGGAAGATGATCCTTTATTGAGAAACAACATTGTCCTGTTGCTAAAGGGAGAACCGGGGATTACGATCCAAAACTCCTTCGGATCCGCCGAAGAGGCGCTGGTTTCATTTCCCGACCCTGCGTCCGAGATCATGCTGGTGGATATAGGCCTGCCGGGCATGTCGGGAATTGATCTCATACGCCAGGTTAAGTCCCGGAAACCCGAAATCGAGATAATGGCACACACGGTATTTGAGGACCGGAAAAGCGTTTTTTCAGCCCTGAAGGCCGGAGCTTCCGGGTATCTGCTGAAGGGAAGCACTCCCAGAGAACTCATAGAAGCCCTGTTCAATTTATACAACGGCGGGGCTCCGATGAGCCCCAAAATTGCGCGCGCCGTGATCCGGGAATTTCAGGAGGATGGGATCGAGGAATCCTACCTGCTCAGTCAGAGGGAACAGCAGATACTCAGCAGTCTCGAAAAGGGGCTTACATACAAGGAAATTGCCTCAGCATTCAACATCTCGCCTCATACGGTACACACCCACATTAAGAACATTTATGAAAAGCTCCAGGCTAAGAGCCGCCAGGAGGCTTTCGTCAAGGCCCGAAGGAAAGGCATTCTCTAACCCGCTTTATTCCCGGTCGATCAGCGTTTGGTATTCCATCGCCTAAACAGAACCAGACCCGACAATCCGCCCATCATCAGCGCCAAGGTGGCGGGTTCCGGGACTTGAGGCGCGTTTCCCTGCACCACGATCGGATTTTCAGGATCGGATACGTTGACAAACGTTGCCTGAAACGGAAGATTTCCGGCTTTATAATCAAATTGAATGCTAAGTCCGGAAAGAGAAGCGCCGGGAGCTATATCGGTTCCCTCAGGCGGTGCGCCGGGATTGAGAGAAAAGATATCGATGAATCCATCCCCGTCGATTTTATCCCAGCCATCCGGAAGCAATAGGACGCTAAAAACGGCAGCCGGATCGAAATTCATGGTCAGATCATACAGATCAGCGCCGAGATCCAAAATCGGATCGGCGAGATTCGTAATCGTGTAATCGTACTGCCAGAGCCCACCGCCCAGGTCCGTTTCGACATAATCAAAAGCGGCCATGGGAGCAGCCTGCAGATCGGCAATCCCGGCCACGAATATCAATAAGAGAATGCTTAGGCCAATATGACGTGCGTTTCGCATTTGAATCCACCTCGTTTTAATGTCTCGCTGCTTGCGCAGGATTTACAGCAAACCATCCGGATGAATCCTGAAAATTCTTCCGGATCCTACCGAATCACAAGATCCCCGCCGCCGATGTTTTTGGGGCCGGCCGAATAATGGACGGCTCCATTCGCTTTTTTGATTTCGATTGCAAAGGTATCCGGAAATCCATTCCTTACCTTTGCCGTAAAGGCATATGCGCCGGCGCCATTCACCGTCCCGGTGCCGGAGATGGTTGCCGTATTGCCCGACACGGACAGCGACGTAATCGCAGTGCTCACGAAATTCATCCGAGTGCGGGCATAGTAATATTTGAGCCATCCGGAAGGAAAAACGGGACCGGTCGCATCCATCGAGAAACTTGCCTTGTAGGATGTGCTTTCAGGATAGAAAAAGGCGCCGCCTGAAACACTCACCGATGTGACACACCCCTCGTCGGCCTGGCCGTTGCAGTTGTTGTCCATCCCGTCTCCACATACTTCCTGCGCGCCGGGATTAATAGCGGGATCATCGTCTCTGCATTCTCCCGAAGCGGCCAGCAGTTCGCCGAGCAGTTTGTAGCCATCGGGTCTTGGGCATTGAGTCAGCGTCTCGCCGGTTGAAAATCCGTCGTTGTCGGAGTCCTGATACCAGACTGTGGCAGGATGGACGTCTGCATTGTAATCGTCGCAGTCTCCTGAAGTGGCGATCAGCTCGCCGGGCAATGTGTATCCGCCGGGGGCGTCACATTGAGTCTGAGTCATTCCGGTGGAATACCCATCGCCATCATCGTCTTGATACCAGACTGTGGCGGGATGGATATCTGCGTTGGTATCGTCACAGTCACCTGAAGCGGCCGTCAGTTCGGCGGCCGGTTTGTATCCTTCCGGCCTCTCGCATTGGGCCTGCATGTCCCCATTGGAGTAACCATCGTTGTCTTCGTCTTTAAACCACTCGCCCTCAGGATTGATATCTTTATTCGTATCGTCGCAATCACCCGATGTAGACGCCAACTCGCCTTCCAGCTTATACCCGAAGGGTCTCAAGCACTGGGTCACGAAAGTATCATCGGAGTACCCGTCATCGTCCTCATCTTTAAACCACATTGTCTCAGGATTGCTGCAGACCACGCTCGTGATGCCATTGGTTTTTGTTACTTCCGGCACCGACGGGAAATAGACCGTGGCATAATTGGTGATCTCTGTTCCATCAGGCAAGTCACTTTTTGCATTGATTGAGTATTCTGCGAAGCCGCCATTTTTCGGGTCCACCCGGCCTTCATCCCAAATCGTCCAGGTAATCGTCCTGGTCTGTGGATTATAAGCTCCGGTATCTCCTATCTGATCAGGCACGCAACCCTCTTCTTTGCATACACTGTATACAGGTCCAATCTCCAGCGTCGCATCATCCAAGTCTTGGTCCAGAGTATCGGTGAAATAGACGCCGAACGCCTTGCCTTCCCCGACGTTTTCAAATTCGACTTTAAAGGGAAGCCTGTCTCCCGGATAGAAGCTCTTCCCTTCCATCGTATATTCATCGCCATATTTGATGTATTTGGCGTTGGGGTCATGGCCCGTAATTAAGGAAGACTTCGTATCGGAAGCGTTCTTTTTCTGAGGTGCAAACCAGCTATTCTGAGCAATAACCGAATCAGCATAATCAATAAACTCTTCCACATTGGCTTTCATTTCATCGCAATCGCCATTGGTATACAGGCTATAGAGATAGTTATACTTGGATTGAAACGTGCCTCCGACAATTGCATCCTCAGTAAGCAATCCTGAAATGGCATTTTCTATGTTTTTCAACAGATACTCATGCCTTTGGGTTGTTGCAGGGCATTCATTGTCAATTTCCTGAAGCAATCGTGTGAGATAAAACTTAATCTCATAGCTATAAGCGGCCCTTTCAGCCCAGTCATTGGAGTCGAAGGAAATCACAATAGAAGCGAATTGTTCATTGTGAAATTGCTCATGCAACAGGAGGCCGCTAAGCGTGTCAAGGACCGATTGCGTGTCCCGATGCAGTACCGGGCTTTCGTCGTATATATCAAAATCTTTGAATAAATCAACGCCATCAACGATCTGATTTATATAGATCTTGTTGGTAAGCCCCCAGTAATAGCCTGCCCGATTGTCATTCCAAACGATTTTCAATTGACTACCCACGATTGGGAGTTTTTCGAGCTTGCTTTGAAGTATATCTGCTCTATGTTTATCATAGGTCCTGATATTATCGATGACTCTGAGGATATTTTTTTTGGGTATTGGAAAATCGATGACAGGATCAGAATCAGCTACCTCCACCTCGTGTAATGTGCCGTCATCCCATGGCAATGATAGTGTTTTATTCAGGATGAGAGATTCATACCATTCCTCCGTGAATGGTATGATCCGGGCGGGATTAAGATAGGCATCCAATTCATTGCCATCGGCTGTGCCAATCAGGGCTGCTGCGTTGAGAGAGGTCCCCAAGCCCAGTCCAAATGATGTCTTTCCTCGAAAGCTTAGATATCCTTTGCTATTGGCAGCTACTGTCGAGATAAGCCAATATACCTTGTGCATTTCCGGAATATATATTCCGTTATTGCCGCTCTGGATATACTTCACTTCTCTGGGAATAGCAGCCACGACCAGCACGTGTTCAGCGTTCTGGATTCCCTGGTTTCGATGTTCTATGAGATAGTCTATTGTCTCTCCGCTGCTCACATCGTTTGGCGCCAGTATATTGACTTCGAGATCCGATAGCGCCGGAAGTCCGAGATCCATACGTTCAATTTCGAGATTGAGAATTCGTGGAGTGCCGGTATCGTACAGAACGCCTTTCAGCTTTCCGTCGAAAGGCGCGGTCATAAACCCTGTCAATTCCGGAATGTCATAACCGGCAAGCCGGTTATAAGCCCAGCCCTCGCCTGAACCCTTAGTGGAGGTATAGGACAATATAGAGAAGCCTTCTCCATAGAAGGGAACATCAGCCCTCAGCACCTTCAGGTGAGTCAGAACTATACCGAGAGGCTGGCTGTAATAACCCGATGTGTTTCCGTCGATGGAAGTCTGAAGGGCATAAATTTCACTATCCGGATATTCGGTGTTCTGCGGATAGGATAAAACTCCCGCGAGATTGAGATTCGCGTATGTTCCCTGGTTTTTAAGCTTATTGATTTTCCAAATCGCCTGGTATTGATCGAATACATCGCTTCCCGGATTCAATTCGGTCAGAAAACCATCTACAATGCCGGATATCTCCCCGGAAATGGTCCCCTTTAAATAGAGCTTACCCGCAGAAGCCTTTTTGAAAAACATCCCCTGCCATTCGCCGGTATAGGAGATTTCATCCAAAGTCGCAGTCCAAGTCCCTCTTGAGAAGCCTTTCCCGGCAAACAGCCCGGTTGTGATTTGGAAAAAGTCAAGTTTGGTAAAATTGAGATTGCCGCTTAAATCACCGGTTACAGCAACATTGTTTAGGATCGCCGGATTATGCACAACCGTCTCGGAAAGGACATCCGATTGCGATGTGGTTTCCGTCATTGTTGCGACAGACTGGGGAGAAGGCGTTTCCGGCGGAAGGGGATCCGTCTGTTGGCCGTTGTTCGATCCTGTTCCTCCGGCGCTGGTGATCGGTCCGGAAAAATCCGAGGGATCCGCGTAAACTGCAATGCGCCCGCTGCCTCCGCCTCCGCCCTCTGAAGCATTCCCACCATTTGCAGTAAACGAACCTGCTCCGATTATTTTGTTTGCCGTGACATAAATGCTGCCGCCGCTGCCGCCGCCGCTGTTTTCCTGGCCATCGGCGCCATTTGCTGTAATAGCGCCGTCATGGATCATTTCATTTTCGATCACGATCCAGACAGCTCCGCCGCCCGCCCCGCCGGGCATGGTTCCGGATCCGCCGCCGCTCCCCAGGTCGGTGGGAGACACATTGGAGCCGTAAGTGTTGCCGCCCGCGGCGCCAGAGCTGTCCCCGCCCTTGCCGCCATATCCCGCTCCGCCTCCTCCATAAGACTCGGAAGCCTGTCCCGCTCCCGGGCCGAGATCCGAGGTGAATCCTGTAGCATCTGCAGAAAACGAGGCGCCGGAGTTTATCGTTAAATTCTTTGCAGTAATTTTTACTCCCTTGAATCCGCTAAGCGCCGGATTCGAATGGAGCGCAAGCGCTGCGCCTTCCTGGACAATCAAATTCCTGAACACATATTGCCCGGCCTCGAGGGTCATGGATCCTGAGAGCACCGTTTCTTCATCGCTGATATCGGGCGTGCCATCTCCATCCAGATCCGACTCGTGCGGATTTATGACATTGGGGCAGAACAGGATGAAAGCCGGATCGCTGTCATTGCAATCTCCCGAGGTGGCGGTCAGGTCTGCAGGCAATTGATAGCCGGCAGGCTGCGCACACTGCATCGTCATTGTGCCGTCCGAATAGCCGTCGCCGTCGGAGTCCTTGTACCAGATCACCGTCGGATTCAGGAAAGCATTGTCGTCGTCGCAGTCTCCCGAGGCGGCGGTTAATTCCGATGATAGTTTGTGCCCTTCCGGCCTCGCGCATTGGGTCAGCGTATCGCCATTCGAATAGCCGTCATTGTCGGCATCTCTATACCAAACGGTAGCGGCATTAATCGCTGCCTGGGTGTCGTCGCAGTCGGCGCTGTTATCGACATAGCCGGCGGGCGGTTCGCCGCACGATGCCTGCACAATCGCCAGTGGATCACCAAATCCATCGCCGTCCGCGTCACCGTAATAGCTGCACGTCCCGGCAGGCGCATTGGTCGCATACTTCAGGTCGGCGCCTGTACCGTCGTGGAAGCTGATGTGGATGAAGCCTTCGGTATCCACAGCTATTGACGTAAGCGGTCCCACGGATACATCCGAAGCAATCGTGGTTGAAGCCCAGCTACCCGAGGCATTGGTCGCGTATTTGAGATGGCCGTTCCTATCGGAGTAGCTGATATGAAGATTCGATGAGGGATCGATGGCGATCGAGCTGTAATAGCCCGTGCTTTCCGTATCCGAGCCATCCAGCTTGGTGCTGACCCAAGTGCCTGAGGCATTGGTTAAATAGCCGAGATTGAATACTCGATACCCAACTCCTTGCACCATCACGGTCTTGCCCGTGTTAATGAGATAGCTGATATGCGAGGCGCCATTGGAGTCCACTGCCAGGGATCCATTTGCCCCGGCTGCAGGGTTGGGAGTAATGACCCAGCTGCCGCCGGCATTCGTGGCATACCGGACGTTGGATCCCCCGGTATAGCTGATATGGACCTTGTTGTTGGCATCGAGCGCGATGGAGGTATTGCCGCAGCTGCTATCAATCTGTGCGGTTTCCCAGGCGCCCGAACTATTGGTGGCATACATTAACATGACAATGGACGTTTCCCACCGATCCTGGACGCAATAACTCATATAAATCGCATTATCAGGATCCATGGCCATTGAAATACCGCTTACAAAATAATCCTCGAGATTATTGGTCGTGACGCTTTCCGTTTGCCAACCTCCGGATTTATTGCTGGCATACAACACGGCTCCTGTGTCTTTATCGTAATAGCTGATATGAAGGTTGTTGGATGCGTCGGCTTTGATGGAGGATTGGGATCCCTTTTTCCCGGGAGGGAATAAGAAAGAATGGGACCAGTTGCCCAGCGTGCCGGTTGCATATTTCAATCCCTGCGTATCGTCATCATAATAGGTGATATGAGCATTTCCGGTGGGATCCAGGGCGAGTGAAGAATAGGTTCCCGCTTTCATCGCGGCAGCTTTGTCTACAACCGTTGTAATCCAATCTCCTGTCCTGTTTGTCGTGTACTTTACAGCCTCCACGCCGCCGCTTGTTCCTTTTGAACTGATATGCGCTTTCCCTTCAGAGTCCAGGGCAAGGGAGATATTCGATCCCACCTCAGACGGCAAACCGGAAAACGCCCAGGCGCCCGGCCCTGTCCTAACGGCATAGGTGCGTCCTGAACTTCCGTCAAAGGCGACATGGATGTTGTTCCATTGATCAATGGCGATGGATGGATAGTGGCCGGTAGAGCCAACATTGTCGACTATTTCGATGATCCAGGAGCCCGATGCATTGGTCGCGTATTTCAGCTCCCAATGATACACGTCAGGCCAGGTTACATAAACGTTCCCGTATATAATATGCGGATTGTTGAGTGAATCGAGAGCCATGGTGAGGTGATCGCCCAATCCCATGCCATGAAGATCCACGGTCGTAATCTCAAAATCTCCGGACAGAGTGGCGTTTGTGGCGTATTTAACCGTAATCTGCTGGTACTCATGATCGTCCATATAGGCGATATGGATTTTATCGTTCGAGTCGATCGCAATGGATCCGTGATTACCGCCCATATTCGTCTCGATATTAATATGAGTCCAGACGCCGGACAGATTCGTCAAATATCGAAGCCCGATTTGATCGTAGTTATTTGTCTGATAAAGAATATGGGCTTTCCTCTGGGAATCCACCGCGATCGATGTATAAAGGATTTTTCCCCAGTTATTGAGAGAAGGGACATCAATAGGGTCGATTTCCCACGCGCCGGAAGAATTGGTAGCATAGCGGACGCGTTTGAGAGCGACACCGGTCGGGGTGTTATCGGGGTAAGCGATATGAATTTTGTCGGCAGAATCGATGGCAATGGCTGCCAGAGATCCAACACCAGAGTAATTATCAACCGTTTCAACAATCCATTGAGACCCATCGAAGTAGGCATGGTAGAGATTGCTTTTCCCGTAAACGATATGGGGCTGGCTAAGACTGTCGACCGCGATGGAGCGGGGATAAAAATTGTCAAAGGTTTTGGCACCGGCACAATCCACACATTCGATCTGCCAATCTGCACGGGCATCCGCCTGTCCTATCAAAGCCAATAAACAAGCAATGCTGCATAATAAGGCCAGCTTCCCCGCCAAAGTCGTGCTCTTTTCCAAAAAAGCATTCGTAATCATGAAAGTTGCGCTCCTCTTCGCCCTATATGCTATAGCCGCAGGCTTCAGCATGGCTGATCCGAAATATTGCTGATGCGCGAGCAGAAAGCTCCAGGCGCAATGACGAATTCCGCCCGGAGCGGATTTAAAGAAGCATCATCATGAAACAACCGTGTCGGGAGGATCAATCCTCCGGATGGGGTATTTTCGGGGGATACGGCACATAGGCGCCGGAAAGGATAGGATCTTCAACAGGATATTGCAAATCGATTGGAAGGATCGATGCCGGCATGGATTACTTGGCGAACCGTTGAGTGATCCTGAATCAAAAAAGCCGTCCAGGATGGTCACGCATTACATTCTGCTGTTACCACGCAGTCGGGTATCGGGAAAGAATAGGAAGGATTGGCTGCCGTTTTGGCTTCAGGTCCTTCATTGGATCTCGAAAGCACGCCTTTCCCTGCCCTCATTCGACTGCTGATAGCATGCAATATGTCTGCTTGAATGTCTTGGATCCGGTTGCAGGTTTATCTCACAGCAAAATCCCGTTGCGGAAAATCGCCTTTAATACACGATTACCTTATTGCAGATTCCCCCTCCTTCGTGGAATGGGCGATCGGTCTTAACGAAACCTGCGGATAGGTGGCGGGTTTGTAACCAGATTTTGATTTGGTCCTTACTGCATGCGCTGAATATATGTACCGGTATTGTTCCATGGTGGGCTTCCGGAATTTGGCATCTCCGCATGGCGCCTTTTAATAGCTTCTCAGATTCATTCGAAGAATTTCATCGGCCCGCATAACTATAAGAATATAGTGCATTTGTAGAATTTGCACTCATGCATTGACACGCGGGGCTTATAGTGATTATGGTAGCTGCGAGCTACAGTCATGATGATTGTGACAGACACAGTTCAGATTGATAGCCCCAAAAATACGGAAAACTATACCCAACATGATTTGTGGTAAATCCAAGATTATTCCGAGCTTTAAAAACCATCCATAAGGACGATCAGAAAGCTTGGCATAGGTATTGTATGCCGCACAGGATCAGATTATGAACAGAACTTCCGACAAGTTTCAGGAGATGCGGGACCAACAGCTGACTCGCGGGATGCGGGCTGCTGCAATTATGGGATTTTTTACGCTGGCATGTTCGCTCTTCCGGGGATGGCTTGTGGGATGGCACGATATTATGTTCCTTCATATTTGCATCTACTTGATTATCCTGGCCGCCGCACTCCTGGACCGCCATCTTTCCTTTTCCATTAGAGCCGCAGTTATTGTAAGCGTTTCCTTCGTCCTTGGAATGGCAAGCTTAATCACTTGGGGTTTTGGAGCATTCAGTCTGCCGGCCCTATTCTGTTTCTGCATTCTGTCGACGATCTTTTTCGGGTATAAAGGTGGGATCCTCTCCTGCATCGTGAGTGTTGGGGCTATCGGGGCAGTTGGGGCTGGCGTTTACGCGGAAATACTAAAATATGAATACAATGCTGCTATTCATTTAAACTCCCCTGTTACATGGCTGGTCGTCCTGCTAGAAACAGTCTCATTTGCAGGCATTATGGTTGTCGTCCTGGGAACTCTCCACCGGCAATCGGAGGATTTAGCCTATGATTTGGAGGAACAGAACAGCGCGCTTGCCGAAAGAAACCGAGCGTTAGAGCGCGAAATCGCCGAACGTATTCGCGCTGAGGAAGAGCGTCAAAAGCTGACAACCAGGCTGCAGGCTGCCGAAAAAATGGAGCTGGTCGGAACCCTTGCCGGGGGCGTGGCTCATGATTTAAACAATATCTTGGGCGGGATTGTGGGTTATCCAGATCTTCTGCTTGAAGAACTCCCAGAACAAAGCCCGCTGCGGAATACAGTCGAGACCATCAGGAAATCGGGAATTAAAGCCGCTGCCATCGTTAATGATATGCTGACCCTGGCCAGACGCAGGATCGAATCGACTGAGGTGCTCAACCTGAATTCCGTCGTTTCGGAATATTGTGCAAGCCCCGAGTTCGAAACGCTGAAGCAATTCCATCCCACGGTGGAAGTTGATTCTCGCCTCGATCCACAATTGATGAATATCAGTGGGTCGCCCTTTCACCTATCCAAGGTACTTATGAATCTGGTATCGAACGCCGCGGAGGCCATGTCCGGCGGAGGACGTATACTGATAACCACAGAAAATCGCAAGGTCGCGGAAGACAAAGGTGGACATGAGGAGATTCAAGAGGGCAGCTATGCGGTCCTGTGTATTGCTGATTCCGGGACAGGCATTCCGGCGGAAGATTTGAAGCACATTTTCGAGCCATTCTACAGTAAGAAAAAGATGGGAAGGAGCGGCACCGGACTTGGAATGGCTGTGGTATGGGGAACGGTTAAAGACCACAAGGGATACATCCATGTTAGCAGCATCGAAGGCAAGGGAACTACATTTACACTATATTTCCCCTCAACTATGGAGCAGGCGGCACCAGCCAGGATCCCCTATTCAAAGACAGATCTGCGGGGACGGGGAGAATCTATCCTTGTGGTGGACGATGTGCCGGAGCAAAGAGAAATCGCCTCCAGAATTCTTACGGGATTGGGCTATTCCGTTCAGACGGTCAGCAGTGGAGAAGAAGCCGTAGAGCATCTGAAAACGGCTTCCGTGGATCTTTTAGTTTTGGATATGCTTATGGAACCGGGAATTGACGGCCTGGAAACGTATAGACGGATCGCGACATCTCATCCGGGCCAAAAGGCTATAATAATCACCGGATATGCGGGAACTGATCGCATAGGGGAGGCGCTCCGTATAGGGGTAGGGTGCTGTGTGAAAAAGCCATTTCTTGTCGATGATATCGGTCTTGCCGTAAGGGCTGAATTGGACTGGAGAGCGGTCGGTAATGATCAAGCGCCTGGCCGCTGGAACTGATGATCGCAGGCTTTCGACGATCCTTATATGCCCAGTCTCTCATAAATAGCATCAATCCTGCTTTTAAGGCTTGATACACTCACAGAAGAATAGGAAGGATTGGCTGCCGTTTTGGCTTCAGGTCCTTCATTGGATCTCGGACGCACACATTTCCCTGCCCTCATTCGACTGCTGATAGCATGCAATATGTCTGCTTGAATAACCTGAAAAATGGCATTCATCGGCAGGATGTCTGCGATCACCATGCCTTCATCTTCTGAAGCCTGAAAATATCATATTTCACAAAATTCATTTGCCTGTGACCGGATTTTTATAGTGGAAGGGAGCCACAAAAGTCGCGGGATACGGATCATACGAAACTGTCGGCGGGCGATCCGGGGGGAAGCGCTTGTCCGGACGAGTACCCGGCAACGCACTCCTGCCCCACCCGTCCGCGTAAGGTGTGCTGAACCTGGAGTAGGCGTGCAGAGTTTTGATTTTCCAGATCGTGCCCTCTTTTACGTATTCGTTTTCATAGGTGCCGCCGCCCCAGGCCGCTGATTTCATATATTCACCGAGTTCACTGAGGAAGCGCCAGCGGCCCTTGGCAGTCTTGCCGTCGGGAGCGACGTCGACGATGGGTTGCAGTTGAATGTGGTTGAATAGCCTGCCTCGCATCAGACCCTCCGGCGAAATCCGGACAAGATATGTGAACACCCTCGGCTTGCCGATGAATACGCCCTGTCCGCCGATTTCGAGCGTGCCGTCATCAGCGAAGAGATCGGCTGCTTCTTTCCAGAGCTGCTTGTCAACATAGAATCCGTAGATCCGCTGCAGGTTCTCGACAGCACTCTCGTCTTCGAGACGCTTTATTCTATCGCTGATGCGAACAAACGCCGCCCGCACTTCTTCCGGCAGCGGCCATTTTCCGCTTTCGTGCTTCGCTGCCGCACTCTGATCTGCTGCAGGATTCTTATAGTGGAAGGGTGGGATATAGATTCCCGGGAAGCTTTCATAGATTTCACTGGGCGGCTTGTCCGGAGAGAGTTTTTCGCTGACCTTGGGCGCCGGACGCGGATCCATTGCCCAACCCCTATCGTATGGAGCAAAGAAAGTGGTATAAAGGTGGTCCTTCTTGAATTTCCAGATGCCTTCTTCTTTGACGAGCTCGTTCTCGTATACGCTATCGCCCCAGACTCCGATGCTCTCAAAAGTGCCCAGCTGGCTTAGCGCGCGGCTGCGCACCCATGCGCGCTGTCCGTCCGGCGCTACGTGGATGACCGGTTGCATCTGGATATGATTGTGCAAGTGATTGCGCTCGATGTTCTGCGGACCAAACAACTCCCACGCGCGCATCACGCTTTTCCTGCCGACATAAATGCCGCGCTGGGAAATTTCCATCGTCGAGTCTTCAACAAACAAATCGGTGAGCAGATCCCATTGCTGTTTGTCGAGGTAATAGCCGTACATCGAAATGAGGTTTTCGATGTCTTCTATATCCTGAAGAAGCCGGATGCGGCGCGCCAGCGCAGCGATTGCCGGATCGGTTTCCATCGGCCTGCCTGAAAAAGCGGGCTTAGGATTTTTGTAGTGAAAAGGCGGCGTATACACGCCCGGCCACGCTTCATAGCGTTCGCTTGGAGGCTGGTCAGGAGGGAGGCGCTTTGAGACATAAATGCCGCCCGTGCAATCCGTGTTCTTGGCCCATCCGCCTTTGTAGGGCACCATGAAGGTCTGATACCAATGCAGCTTGCTGATCTTCCAGACGCCACTCTGTTTGACGTACTCGTTCTCGTAAACGCCTTCACCCCAAAAGGCGCTCTTGCCCAACTGTCCTGCCATGATGAGCGCGCGCCAGCGTGCTTTTGCCGTACGACCGTCCTCCGCGACATGTACAACCGGCTGGAGCATAAGATGTTCGTTAAGCTGGCCGCGTCTCAAGCCTTCGTGCCCGCCGCCATAGGCTAATAGGTATTGGCAGATTCGTTTCCGGCCCACATAGACGCCATCAAGCCCTACCTCGATCGTGCCCTGTGGTATGAAGAGATCCGCAGCCTGATTCCACATTCCCTGGTCGACGTAATAGCCGTAGGCGCGCTGCAGACGCTTGAGAACCCGTACATCTTCAATGCGGCCGGCTTCGTTCTCGATCAGCCCGAGTTGTCTCTGAAGAACGGCACTCTTCCCGCGATTTTCCATTCCATTCTCCGATGGTCGACTACATGAAGACGCCAGGATCCATACGGCAGCCAGTACCGCGACACCGATGCAAGGAAGAAGAGGTTTCATGGACAGCCCTCACCAGGCATGGGACTCCTTTCCGAGTCTTTCCATAATTATTGCGTGAACCGCGCGGCGCCGGGAACCGCATCACACAACGGCGATCTTACAGGCTCGATCTCAGGAGCGTCCGGAATAACCGGCAACAACAAATGGGACGGATGTTTCAGGTCATGGCAGATTGAAATCTTATTCTTCACCGGCGACAAAGGTGTTTCCACGTATCTGGACGTGGCGTCCCAGGTTGAATAAAGCGCATCATCGCTGGCTATTTTCAGCCATATCCTGCAACCTTTCCTGAATGTTTTAAATACCGGTTGAAGCTCAATCTGAAATTCATATATCGTATTCGGATTGATATCTTCGGGAGTCTGAAACGAATGCCACGGCATTCCGGGCCGCGACAGATTTTCGTCAACCTCTCTGAATTTGGCTTTCAGAGACCCCCAGCTCCATATCTGGACTTCCTGCGGCGTACACTTGTCGCTCGCTTCGGGCTTGATTTCAGGATCACCGGTTACAGGATTAAGCGGCACTCCGTGAGGAACCATTTCACCCATCTTCACGAAGAATGACCAATCTGAGGTTACTTCCTCCGTTGTTGAAGCGAATAAACTGAAGCTGACGGGACCCCAAACGCAGACATCCTCTTCGAGTGGCATGGACACGTAAGCAACGTTCGTAGGATAGGTAGTTGGAGTGTCGCCGGATAAGCCGTAAGAGGCGGTAAGAGCCGTATTCAGGCTTATGTTATGGTAAACATCCGGCTCTTCTTCCTCAGGCGGATTCTGGCCGAGGAGACCGAACGGCTCTTCCGCTGTGGTTTTCTTGTGCAAGTAATGCTTTATCCATCGGGTGCGTTGGACCGGATATTCATTTTCGTAGCGCCACCGCCCGGTGCCGTTGTCATAGATCGCCACTTCAGGTTCATCCATTATTCCCGTATCGATGCCTTTCAACCAGTAGTCCAGCCAGCGAAGAATGTGCTGATTAAAGGAAGTAGTCTCAAATATCCACGGCTGGTAGTTCTCGTTCGTCCATGGCGTAATGATCAGTCTTTTGGGTGACCGGATACTCGCATAGGATCTCAAGTGATAAATCGCATGCAGTCGATTGGGCGCATGCACAAGATTCAGTATAGGAGCTTTGATCTTTTCGATGTCTTTCCAGCCGCCACCGTGTTCCCACCAGAATGGACCGTCTTCGGTATTGGCAAGGATTTCCGCGATAATGTTCATAGGCGGTTCCTTGCCGCTGACGGGACCGGGCCAAATGGCCGCCATTGTCAGTCCTGAGACCAGTCCGAGGACGAAGGGTTTGCGCAACACTCCCCCGGGGTAACAGAGCCCTCTGTAGTTATCCGTTGTCGCCAGCGCCACCAGTGCTTTCAAATGAGGGGGATTCAGCGGAGCCGTTATCCACTGCATGACTCCGTATCCTGATGCGCCCATCATGGCCACACTGCCGTTGCACCACGGTTGCCCGCCAATCCATTCAATAAGGTCGTAGCCGTCCTGAGCCGCTTGTGGACCGTGCAGTGAGAATTTTCCTTCGTTAAAACCGCTGCCTCTTTCCGCAGCCTGAACGCAGACATATCCGTTCCGACAGTAAAAGGCAGGTTTGGCGCTCTCGAAAGATCGCTCTTTCTGGAATGGCGAATAGGCCAGTATCGCCGGCCACGGTCCCTGCATCTCATCCGGCCTGTAAATGTCAACAGCAAGTCTAATGCCATCCCGCATCATAACGGGAACGTTCTTTTCAAGAACAACCCCCGGCGGGATGGGATCAGGGTATTTAACACCACCGGTATCCATTCTCATTTTGGAGCTCCGGAAAAGCAAAATGCCTATACGGCTTTTCCCTCCGCAGCCCGTGGCTGCTGAGCTCTTTTATCTTCGATCACAGCGTCCATCGAAACCTCGGGCACGGTCAGGATAAGCAAAAACGAGATCAGCATCATTGCAGCACCGAATATAAAGACGCTCCTCACTCCTGCCTCCATTGAGGTGCGGATGGCTTCCACCGTTTTTTTGAAAAGCTGTTTCCCATCTCCTCCCATTTTGTCGAACGCGGCTTTGAGCTCGGTCATTGCCCTTGGAGATAAAAGCGCCTTCGGATCTCCCAGAGCGGCTATCGTTCCGGCATCGGCGAATTGATGCAATTCTTCAGGCAGCGTCGCCTCAAGTTTTGCGGCATAGCTGACATTCATTACAGAACCAAGAACTGCCGGAGCAATTGCCATCCCCATTGTGATGCTGAAAAAGATCGCGCCGAGCGAGACTCCCAGCAGTCTCTTGGGAACAACATACTGAACCACCAGAGTATTGACGGTTGGGATAGCGCCCAAGCCCAGACCAGCCAGAGTCGCTGCCAGCAATTCCATAGATAACGGCGTTTCAGAATTGAAAAAGATAATACCTGTCAGGACTGCGGTCAGGAGACCATAGCTGAATATGTACATCCATTTATAGCGCTTCGTTCTGGCCAGGATAAATCCAGTCGGAACCCCGATAAAGGCAACCAATACACTGTAGGGAGTGAGAATCTGGCCGCTTCTCATGACACTGATTCCCTGCACGCCCTGGAGGAAGATCGGGTAGTACATCGTCATTCCCATCAAGCCGAAAAAAGACAGCATGCCCGATATAGCTACGGTGAGGAAAGTGCGGTTCCTGAAGACCTGTGGATCCATAATCGGCTCGTCCGCATCTCCTTCGGCCCTGAAGAAAAGCACCCAGAACAGCAGCCCGATTCCCAGCAACCCGATCACCTGGACCGACATCCACGGATAGGTGGTACCCGCGAAGGATAGTCCGAGTATTGTGGCCGAGGAGGCGATTGCGACCAGAAGGGCGCCACGGGTATCGATTTTGCCTGCGCCTTTTTTTATTGCGGCAGGAATGCCCACGGGAACAAGCAGAAAACACAGAATAATCAGCGGCACTCCCATCCAGAACAGATGTCGCCAACTCAGGTTATCTACAAACCACCCGCCCAGCGTGGGGCCAAACAGCGCGAAGATGCCCCGCGGAATATTGAGCAGTCCAACCCATTTGCTCCGTTCCGCAGGAGCAAACATATCGCCGAGCACGGCATAACAGACCGGCACCAGCCCTCCTGATCCGACACGCGATATCGTACTCGCCCAGATCAAGATCGGGAAAGTCGGACTAAGCGCGCTCAGGATTGTCCCAACCAGAAAGAAGGCCAACGAGACCAGGAGCATGATCCGTCGGCCGTACATATCCGACAGTTTGGCGAAAAGGAGCGTCACAAAAGCCGCTGCCAGAGATGGAATCGAAATCGACCAGGCATACAGGGCCATGCCGTTCAGATCCGCCGCCATCCTCGGCCTGGCGATTGTGAATGTCTGGATGAAATAGGTATTACAGAAATAGATGGCAAAAATGACCACCAATCCAAGAATGATTTGCTTTTTGGCCAGCGCAAATTCCGGATGCAGTTGAGGCTGTTGTGGCATCCCCGATCTCCATTACAATAGCAAGGTTGTCTCTTGGGCTGACTGCTCGAGCGATGTGCCCTTGGTTTTCTTCCTGACGAACATGAAGGCCCCGGCCACAATGGGAGCCGGTGGGACGCCCACTCAGCCAAATGCCCGGCGCCAGGACACACAAGACTCTAGCACAATCGTTGTCACAGATATGTGACATATTTCTTGACATCGTGCAGACAGCTCCGATAGTAAGAGTTCACGTATGAATCTCATATTGCTGATTTGCGCGTTGGCAGCCGCTTTAGGCGGATTTTTGTCCGGATTCGATGCTTTACAGAACGGGCGGAAATTGCCGGACGTCAAAAAAGTGCCGAACTGTACCGGAAAGGGCAAGGACATGTCTAATTTAAATTGTCGTTTTACCTTCAGGCTGGTCGCAGCAATCCTGTGCATGTTTTGCGTCCTGCTCTTTTGTCAATGCTCAAAGAACAATCTCAAGTCTGCCGAAATCCACCTTCTGTTAAACCGGCATCCTTTTACGGAATCAATCTTGCGATTCATTCCGGAGTACGAGCGCCAGACCGGAGTCCAGGTCAGTGCGCTGCTCCTGTCCGAAGAGGAGTATTTCGAAAAGCTCATTACAGAGCTTTCCAGCCGCAGTTCGTTTTATGACCTGTTCATGCTGGGTTTCCCGCACTTGTGGCA
>JAFGIY010000122.1 GCA_016929335.1 Acidobacteriota bacterium
CAGGAAACCTTCGTTACAGCACTGGAGACCATCGATCGGTTCGATCCGCGCCGTGGCGAGATGTTTTCCTGGCTGACTCACATCGCCCGCAACTGCATCCGGAAGTCCCTGCGCAGAAAAAACAGGGACAGCGCTCTATCCGATTTCTGGAATGCCGTTGATCATCAGCTCACCAAAGCTTTAATCGATTTGAATAGCATTCTGCCCGAGCAGCTATTGCAGAAGAAAGAGACCGCCGAGCTGGTGCGCATGGCTCTAACCAATCTGCCGTTGCGTTATCAGACGACTTTGCGCAGACGCTACTTTGAGGACATGACGCTCCAGGAGATGGCCGCATCTGAGGGAAGCAGCGAAGGGACAATGAAAGTGCTGCTCCACCGCGCCCGGCAGGCCTTTCGCACCGCATTCGAAACCATCTCCGGAACACTGTTCGAAGGGGAAGTAAAAGGGAGGAAGATTCCATGAGCAACACGAATGAAACGCATGACCAAGGTTGCCTGGATCATAATCTGGATCGGTTGCTCGAATTGGGCGAACCGACTCCTGGGATGCCTGAAGATCTGAAAGCCCGGATCAGGTCCAAATTGACCGAAGCCGGAAGGGAATCCGGATATAAGAAAATTCTTCCCAGCCGCTGGGCATTGTGGCCTGCGGCCGCAACGGTTCTGGCAGTCGTCATCCTGATCGTTCTTTGGTACGGCAACTCATCGAAAGCTATTGCCTGGGCCGATGTACAGGGGCAACTCAATCAGGTCCACACCCTGACCCTCAGTGCACTCACCGGGATATCCGCAAACACCGGCATGCGAATAACCGAACGTTACAAGGTTTATTATAAGGACCCAGGGCTTTCGAGACTCGAGGAGTATCCTCCGGATGCTGGTTCTGGTCCGATAGAAAAAGGACCCCGGAAGATAAGAATCATCAGACGTGAGCCGGACAGCAATGAGGGGGTGACTCTGTACCCAGGAACAGGCAAAGCGGAACTGGTTGATTCGGTCCTCCTAACCGATGGTCCGGAGCCGCCTTCTCAGCCTGCCTTGGATCTCGTTCAGTTTAACTGGGAGCTGATAAAGAAAACCACGGCGGACAAAACCAGGCGTATCGGCGACCGGATAATCAACGGTGTCCCCGCTACAGGTTTCGAATTCGAGATGCCGGGTCGGGAGTACGTCAATCCGGACAGCCAAACCCATGCGCGGCTCTGGGCATCCGGAAAGGACGGTACGCCGCTGCTCATCGAGATAGACTATCGGGATCCCCTGGGACAAAACATGCGCACGGAATACTCGGACATCCAATGGAATGTTCCACTGGATGAAAGCCTTTTTGATCTTGCCATACCGGAGGGTTGGAGTCTCATCCGAATCCGGACCGAATCAGCGGAATATGCCAATGCAGGGCTCGCGCCCGGCGTTACTGTGCAAATAGGCCCGGAAGGTCGGGATCCGTTGATAGAAACAGGAGATGTGGTCCGGGTGGTCCGAGGCGACCAGACTACCCATCCTGATTCGGACGTTCCACCTGATGCGCGTATTACTATTGAGCTAAAGCCGGAGGCCATCCAACGGCTGCGCGACTATGCGCGCAACAATCCTAAGGAGTTGATCATTGTCGATTTCAATCGGCAGATAAAAGTGGTTCCGAATCTTTATGGGGCCGGCCTTTTACAGCTAAGCTTCGATCTCAGCCTGCTGGATCTTCCTCTGGCCGAGTTGGAAATAAGATATTTCACAGCTACTATCGAAAGGAACGGATTATGACCATCCGCGGGCAGCATGGAAAACGTCATCTTCACTTTCATATAGTCCTGGTCTTTACGGTTTTGGCGGTTATCTTCACAACCGCTCTCACCGCTGCAGGGTTATCCGGCGACCAAGCCTGGAAGCCTAAGTTCGAATCCGGGAAGATCAAGTTCGAACTCCGGCTCGCTTCATATCAGAAAGTGGAGGGATGGGAGATCGGCTTTGTTCCCGGACCGCCGAAGACTCCCGTATGGATCTCCCCCCAAGTTGCTCTGACCAATTCCGATATAGCCCGTGCCTGGCCTCAACCGGATGCTAACGGATTCGCTGTAGGATTTATGCTCACACAGAAAGGGTCTCTGAAACTAGCCCGTCTGACCAAGTCCCATATCGGCGAAAACGTGGCTATAATGGTCGACGGCCAGGTAACCTCGGCCCCTAAGATCATGGCTGAAATTACTGGTGGACGTGCTCTCATAAATGGCAAGTTTACTGAAGCGGAGGCCGGAGCGCTCGCGAAGGGGATCATGCTGAAGTGATCTGTGCATCGACCTCCACGATTCCAGAGGTATAATAACTCGATAAAAGTCTGATTGGAGAATTTCGATGCGCACCGATCGCCGGGAACTAGGTCGACATACCTCAAACTAGGCATGAATAGCTTATGAAATTTAGCCATATAGGCATACCAACAAAAGAAAGGTTTGAGGGTGAAATAGATATCCCTCATTTAAAGATTACAGTTAGCGATCACGCAAATAATCCATTTGGAATTCAATGGATGCGATATTGGGAAGAGGCTCCATATCCTGACATTGTGAAAACGATCCCTCATGTGGCGTTTGAGATAGATGATTTGGATAAAGCGATAGTAAATCAAAAAATCATCATAGCGCCCAATAGTCCAAGCCCGGGAGTTATTGTGGCGATAATTGAAGTCAATGGCGCTCCTGTTGAGTTGATGCAAATTGATCGCTCTGTATATAAAGCAGATTTGCCCAACAAGTCAATCTGATGAGTGGCCGAGGACCGATCTCAACCGCCAAAACGAAAGGTGAGCCAGACACCTAACACGGTCACGACCAACACGCGGATCAATCGACGCGTTTCCATTGCTTCGCTTCCTTTCGCGCCGGTTAGCCGCAATGCTAAGCACACGAAAGAATGACGGGTGCAGTTGACATTCCTTCGGAACCCAGAAGGCGCAACCACGAAGCCCCAATTGACTACCCAGCCTGCATTTCTCACAAGTTTGTGCAGCGAGGCGACATAAAAAGCGGTGCCGCTTGCAGAGCTCAAGCGTTAAACCTATGAAATAAGGAGGCCAACCATGCCGAAAGTCAAAGTTGGAGACATAAATTTAAGTTTCGAAGTGGAGGGCGAAGGTCCTCCATTGATTATTGTAAATGGCGGTGGCGCATCCGTGGCTCAAATGAAAGAAATAGGAGCCACCGATCAAAAGATACTGGAAGCCGGATATAAATTGATTAGGTTTGATAATCGTGGAATACCCCCTTCAGACGCGCCATCTCCTCCATACACTATCAATCAGATGGCAGATGATACTATTGGCCTGCTGGAGTATCTCGATTCGCGACCCTACAACATTATGGGTAGATCCATGGGTGGTTTGATCACTCAAACAGTCGCGCTAAAACGACCGGATCTGGTGAACTCAGCTATTTTTATATCCGGCATAGGCAATCAGCCGGTTTTCGCAAAGATTTTCAGTCAGGCTTTTTTGGATCTATTGGAAAATAGGGACATCCCCAAATCTATCTTAAAAACGTTAATGCTGATTATGTACATCCCTCAGCATCATTGGGATAACGATGATATTGTTTCATCGACTTTGGAAATTTTGTCAGGTTTTATCTCTGCATCCAATGAATCCAATCAAAGCGTTTTAGGGCATTCAACCGCTGCTTGTAATTGGATGAAAGAAGATCACGTGAGTGAGTTGGCAGGCCTCAAGGTGCCTGTCCTGGCGATTGCCAATGAATTTGATATCTATTTCCCTCCATCTTTTGTCCAAAAAGCTGTTTCGATAATTCCTAAAGCAGAGTACGTTGAAATTGGGGGCGCTTCGCATGTCTCAATGAATCCAGAACATGAAGGAAGGATAATATCAGCGGTTTTGGATTTTTTCTCCAGGCAAACGTCCAACAAGTAATATTTAATTGCAAAGTCGGAGCTGAAGTAACATATCCTATCGGCTGATGTTATTGTTCATGCGGTATTCAGGCCAGGAGCTTTGTTCCAGAAATGCCTTAAGGGGGAAAAGTGCCAATAGGAATGCACGAAATCCGCATCAGACGGGAGGACTGGCAAAATATCGCACTCGATAGTCCGAAAATATCGAGGTATATGATTGCAAGCCCATGTATCCCGCGATTATTGATCTTGTAAGATTATTCTAATAAATATTGCCTATTTTATAGAAAACTATAAAATAGCATACATTGTGCTGAAAATTGATCCCGACAGTCCTATACCTCTATATCACCAGATTGCCGAAGCAATTCGTTATGCCATCGCTACAGGGCAAATCCGTTCAGGCGATTCGCTTCCTGGTCTCCATCAAGCCGCAGCGGAATGGGGAGTCAACTTGCATACTGTGCGGCATGCTTATTCCGAGCTTGCCCGCCAAGGATTTGTAACAACTCGTGGGCCGCGTGGAACCATCGTTTTGGCAACTCCAGCTTCGCTGGATTTGCAGAGGCGAAACTGGAACGGCCTGACCGATTATTTGAATAGGATTGCCGATGAAGCAGAGCGATTATACGGGATTTCGACAAAAGAACTTGGTCATCTTCTGACCAGCATGAAGGGGCGCGGCCTAAGCAACTCCGATAGCGTTACTGTTGTTGAATGCAGCGAGACCCAGGCAAAGGATTTGGCCGCGCAAATTGCCGCATCCTGGAATGTCAATGCACAGGCCTGGTCACTTGATAGGCTGGAGGAACCAGCACCCGGTTTGATAATTGCGACCTATTTCCACTACAAGGAAATTCGGCAGCGCTGGCCGCAAAGATTTGCGGAAATGCATTTTGCTGCTATACAGCCGGATCCCGCAATCCGACGGAAACTCTTTCCCAAGGGTATTCCGCGCCGCAATACAACGCTTTTCTTGTGTGAGCGCGACGATTCTATGGCTAGCAACATCGCTACCGAACTGACATTGCTTTTTCCCGTGGAGAGATTTTCAATTGCATGTCGTATAACCCAGTCGCCGGCTTCGCTTCTTCGCAGCCGAAGCAAAATTCCAGTGCTTTTTTCTCCCAGGATGTGGGGGCAGCTTGCACCTGCTCAGCGCCGTAATCCACGTGCTTATGAAGTTCGGTATGTTTTTGTACCCGACGATCTGCAAATGATAGCAAAGCGGCTGGGGTGGACGCCGCGAATAGAATAGGTATGCTCGAAATGTCTCTAGGAGGTTACTGATGGACAGATGGGTGCGCAGCCTTTTCGGATCGACTTCCATGCTGCTGTTGATTGTTATGCAATTATCGGCTTTCGGATGCAACAGCAAAGCAACTCAATCTGCGAACGCGGCTCCTCATTTTGCGAACGGCGGGAGAGATACCGTAGTACTTCTTAGGGAAGCGGCTCAGGCAAATTATTCTCATAACATTCTATTGCAGAAACAAATTCTGGAGCGAGTTATCAGTATCCAGCCTCCCAGTCATGATACGGCGGATGCGGAGAGACTTCTGGGGAGGATGTGTTGGCGCTACGAGAAGCAATATGATCAAGCTTATGTGCATTTCCGGAAGGCAATGGCCACGAAAGATGTCGCAGCGGCAACGTGGCTCGATGTGGCTGATATGGAGCTTTCCCGCCGGCATTATGAAGATGCCGGCAATGCCGCGGACGCAGCACTGGCGGCAGCATCTCTTCCGCTGGAGAAGCTTGGTGCGCAGATTAAAGCAGCCCAGGCAGTCATAGATGAAGCATTGGCGGAACGGTTGGCAGGTGGCGCCGCGCAAACAAAGGAAATCAACGGTACATTTACATCTCTCCGTCGGCTCATGGAAGCGCAGCCGGGAATGGAGATTATCTCGCGATTGTTTCTTCAGGCATCACTGCTTGTTGGAGATGGACCGGCAGCCCTCGCAGCGTGGCGTGCTTATTTCCGCGCTGACGGCGGTGCTCCGGCCCCGGGAGACATCACTGAAGCGGGCGATTCTCTGTCCCGCCTACTCCCGGCCTGGCGCGAGCCGGGGAACGCTGAGGCGCGACTGGCGCTTATTTGCGCCTTGGGCGATTCCCGGCTATTCCGCGAGGCGGCGCTGGTAGCGCTGGATCCACGCCCGGCTTTTGCAACTCAATTGCAGCAGAATCCACGGGTGCGGGAACTTGTTGCCTACGCGCGCGCATATGATGAGCTTTCTGCAAGAGTAGATGAGTATTATCGGCAAACACTGCTTGGGAAAGGCAAGCCTAAAGTGCTGGATGCCATTATGAAGGAAACAGCCGAGAAGCTTTGGCCACAGCTTGCATTCCCCTCACCGAAGCTGCCGGATATTTCGCCGGATCGATTTAGGGAGGAAATGGAGAAGCGATTTGGAGCGGTCGTCACCCTCGGAACCTCAGCCGGCTATTATGATCTCCATATGGGACATCGTATTGTCAATGAGGAGCGCGTTATTAAGCAGTATGCCAGGCAGGCAAAAATCCATTTCATAGTTCTCGATTCGATGGTGTCCAATGGATTCCAGAGCTGGGCGTGGGATAACGGCAGCCAGCACGGTGGATCAGCAACGAGTGAGGCTATTGTACGAGTCCGCCAGGCCTATTCGGGAAATGCGCTCTATGCGTGGTACTCCGTAGTCGATGAGGCCGTTCGGGCAAAGAATGAAGAGGAAAGCCAAAAGGCTGCAGAAATAGATAGACAAACAGCAGAAAAGAATCCAACAGCCTATATGGGAGGTCTCAAGAAGCGGATATACCAGCAAGGTCTTCAACGGTTACTGGATCGCTTGAAAGCTAGTGGTTTAACCGGCAAGCAGCTTCAAATTGCGTTTCTTTCTGAATATGATCGCGCAATACAGGAAAGCACTATCTTTGCTCATGAAGGTCGGCACGCCATCGATCAGCAGCCTGGTCCTTTTAATATAGCCTCCAGTAAGAGTGAGGAACTCGAGTTCCGCGCAAAGCTTTCCCAAGTTGCATTTGCGCCGGAGCCTAGGCTTATATTGGGCAGTATTATCGATGCAAACATTGGAGACTCCACCCCGCACGGTCAAGCCAACCTGCGAATCATGAAAGAATTGGTTCCGTGGATGTCCAAGCACTCAAAGGAAATCCAAGGATTCGACGGTTTAAGCCCAATCCTTCCACAACTGGACAAGCTTACAGACGATCAGCTTAGAGCTGCGTTTCGCAGTATGGATCCGCTTGCGCGCTAAATTACTTTCCTTAATTTGCATACTCGGATCTTTTAACTCTTTCTGAACACAGAGCGGAGGCGCTCAATTGAATTCATGGAATGGATGGAATATTTCATTACTTGGACTCGATAAATTGCCACGCTTTAGCCTTCTGAGACTGCTATAGAACAAACGATTCGATAGCCCTCCAAATTGCGCTCTGACAACCTTATCCTTTCAGTGGACGATAAAACGCATATCCCGTCGCTTGGACTTACCTGTGCCTCCAAGATTCCAACTTCCGGGTACGCTACTTGTCAGGCAGGTGAATAAGGCTCGTGCAGACAGCGTTGAAATCAACCTCGATCTTTCAACACCACTGTATTCCTGG
>JAFGIY010000123.1 GCA_016929335.1 Acidobacteriota bacterium
AGCAAGCAGCCGGCCTTTGAATTTCCAAAGGATTGATTATCCGCAAATGGATCCGCCCGAATGGAAAAAATTCATCACTCTAAAGCTTGTGGACGGGAAAGTGAAGGTAGGAGAAATGCCGCATGCCTATTGGGGAGATCTCAAAAAAAATTATGAAGCGCACAATGGAGAATATAAAGGCGTCTACACTGGTTAGCCGCTTCATTTCCCATCAAATGTATGACATCAACTCTGTGGGCACACGATATCAAGCCGCGCATAAAATTTTATGCACGAACTGCAGCGGTAAAAGAGCAAATTGCTTGCCCTGTCGTATGGAAAGAACCAGACTGGAATACGGCTAATCGGCAGCCGGCGACCTGCCTACTGCTATTTTTTTGGGCAGGTGCAGAGCTGGGCAAAAAAAATGGAGAAGACGAATGGCTATCAAAATTGTGGATTACGACCTATTAGTGTCCGGATCTATCGACATGCATCTTCATCCTGGTCCCGATGTTTTCAAATGCCGAGTGGATGCGCTGGAAGCGGCCACCCAGGCTAAGCAGGCGGGGATGAAAGCCATCGTGATAAAGAACCACTTTTACCCGACCGCGCCTATGGCGATGATGGTGAACCAGCTGGTTCCTGACTTCACTGTGTTTGGCAGCGTCTGCCTGGATTATGAAATGGGAGGATTAAATGTGCATGCGGTCGAGTATTCTGCCAAAGCAGGAGCACGAGTAGTCTGGATGCCGACCTTCTCCTCGACCAACTCCATATCCAAAATGAGAGAACTCGGGCTCCAACTTAAAGGTGAAGGTTACTCGATTCTGGATAGCAAAGGGCGGCTGGTGCCCGAGATCCATCCGATACTCGCGATCATCAAGGAATATGACATGGTCCTGGCCAGCGGTCATATGTCTCCAACTGAGACATTTGCCCTTGAAGATGAAGCCCGCAAATTGGGGATCAATAAATTTGTTGTCACTCATCCTCTGGATCACGAGTTTTTCTCCCAGGCTTTCAGTAAACAGGACCTGATTCAGCTGGCAAAGAATGGAGCTTTCATCGAGTGCACTTTCCTGGCCTTTCAGGCCTCTGAGTTCAGACATGATCCGGCTGAAATGGTGGACGTAATCAAGGCTGTAGGAGCCGGGCAGTGTATCATGTCGACAGACCTCGGGCAAATCTGGAATCCCCTGCCTGTCGAAGGCCTGAGGATGTTTATTGTCACGTTGCTCAAATATGGCGTTACGGAGGATGAAATTGACTTGATGACCAAAATCAATCCGGGCAAATTGCTGGGATTGAGTGCCTGACAGGATGCAGAAAGTCCCCACGAGAGGTTACGGAATTCAGGGAGGCGAAACAGTCATGGAGTATTCAAAGTCAGAAGCCAAATTATGGGCGAAGAAAAATATGAAGGGCCTGGAGGTACCGATCTTCCCTTCTTTCACCCCCGGCCTTGAAAAGCTGGACGAAGAGGGGATCCGCTTTGATGTCAATCACATTTATGCCAATGGCTTCACTTCAGTTATGGCTGCGCCTGAGGTCTGCGGCATGACATTTGAGGAACGAAAACAATTCGTGCAGATAGTCTGTGATGAAGCCAAAGGCAAAATGCATAGTTCCGTAAGTGTTATGCAGGACACGGTCGAGCAGGATATCGAAATGCTGCGTCATATCGAAAAGGCCGGCGGCACTCATGCCACGCTTGCTCATCCGGTGCAATATTACCCCCGCTCGGAAGAAGACATTTTCCAGATGTATAAATTAATGTGTGACTCAACCGGTCTGGCCATAACGTTCTATCCCGGCAGGTTGCATACATGGCATTTCCATCCCAGCTACTTTCCGCCGGACGTCATGCGCCGGATTGCCGCGATTCCGAACGTGGTAGCCATGAAGGTCACCGGGGGCAGTTCTGTGGCGTTAACCGTTCAGGCTTTTCAGCTTTGCGGTGATCAGATCCTGGTCAGTGATCCGATGCCGGAAAGGTGGTTCTTCACTATTCCCAAATACGGACAGCAGTGGGCCGGCGCCGGGCCCTTTTATTGTATGCAGACTCCTGAGAATCCGCGGATTGTCAGAATATTTAATCTCCTGACAAAAAGCGAAGTGGATAAGGCTATGGATATCTTCTGGGAGATGTCCCGGCCGGGGCCCCAGGGATCACTGGCAGATTCCTATTTTCACACGGGCATCGTGACCGCTCTGGCGGATAAATACGCTCACTGGTGCACCGGGGGCAATGGCGGTGCCGTCCGGCAGCCCACGGGCCGTCTGTACGACTATCAAAAAGATGCCATCAGAGCCGGATTAAAGGCTATAGGGATTACCCCCCGTGAACCGGAAGAAGAGTTTTATGTGGGCCGCGTCAATTATGCCAAGGGATGCAGGCTCAGAAAATATGAAGTCTGACGGAATATCGAAGATCCTGCATGCCGTCGTAACTGCAAGGAGCAACTTATGGAATTCACAAAATCAGAGGCGAAGGAATGGGCGAGAAAAAACTATCACGGCCTGGATGGCGTCATTCAGCCCTCCTATACTCCGGATCTCGAAAGCCTTGATGAAGAAGGGATCCGGCATGATGTCAGGCATAACATCGCCAAAGGTGTGTTCAGCGTTTTCTGCGCGGGCGAAGTCTCTGCCTTGAGCCATGAAGAGCGCAAGCAGTTTGTAAAGATAGTCGCTGAGGAAGCAAAAGGCAAAGCTCTGGTATCAATGTTCGGAGCCCTTGACGATGCCGGGCGATCCATAGAATTGCTGAATTATTTCGAGAGCGTGGGAGGGACCCACACTCTATTGGGTTGGCCGGGCAACTTCTACGCTAAATCGGAGGAGGATATTTTTCGGGTTGCCAAAAAGATATGCGACTCCATTAACCTGGCAGTTGACCTTTGGCCCAAGCCCTTTTACGATTTTGGAAGATTCCACCCGAGCGGATTTAATCCTGCATTGATAGAGCGGATTTGTCAGATACCCAATGTAGTTGCAATAAAAGCGTATCTCAGTGACGGGATCGGAAAGTGGGCTGATGTTCACCACCGCGTGGGGGATCAGGTGCTGCTTCAGGCTGCAGAGATGGCGGAATGGCCGATAACCGCCGCCAAATACGGACAGCAGTGGGCAGGGCCGGCGGACTACGTAATATTCGACCAGACCGGGGGAAATCCGAGAATAGTCCGGATGTTCAATCTGTTCGTTCAGGGAGAGTTCTCCAAAGCCATGGAGCTCTATTGGGAGCTGGCTCCAATCACCCTGGGCGCCAGGGATGCCGCGTTTCAGTGTGGCATGCTGGGAATGAAGTACATGCAATGGCTGACCGGCGGAAACGGCGGCATGTTCAGAAAACCGACCTCGTTTTTATTTCAGCATTTTAAAGATGCCATGAGAGCCGGTTTGAAAGCGGCCGGAGTAACTCCGCGCGAGCCTGAAGAAGAATTCTATGTGGGCCGGGTGAATTACTCCAAAGGGATCAGGCCGAAGGTGTGAAATTCCCGAATCAGAGATCAACTAAAGCGCGCCGCTCCGAAATCGCCCAATGCTATTTCTCTTTTTGCGCCGAAGGCGCCTTTTAGTATAGCCACGAAGCAAGCTTGCGCACTCCAAAGCGCCTATCGACCGGATCTGGTCAATGTGGCTCCTCTTATTACTTTCGTCTTGTGTGCCGTACGGAAGTACCACATTCCGAAAGAATAGCCCGGTATACTGCCGGATACGATGATATGAATGTCTTCCGGGTTTATGACAGGAACCTTTCCTCCTGGTTTTAAGGATTCTTTGATCACCGGCAGGCGGTCTTCAGGAATGGCATCGTGAGCATAGAATATGTCCATATCGGGACGCCTGGTGTTCATCCTGTCGTTCAAACCCCGTATTTCCTGTTCGCTGAGCTCTTCGTACGGGACCTTCGTGCTCTCGTAGATGTAATCGCGCAGGCTGCGCTTGGTATTGTAGCCGAGACCTTGCAGCATGATGGCCAGTTCCGGGTGAATAACAATTATGTGTTTTCTGAGATGGGCAGCGGGATTGGCTACGCCGAGTTTATACTGAGCAAAAGTCTGGCGATCACCGGCAACGTCTCGCACTATGTCGTTAAGGACCGTCTTCACATCCCAGGGCTCGACCACTCCTCCGCCATATATCCTGATACCTGTGCCGCCTATGCTTGAAACCGTGGAAACCGTTACACAACTGTCTTTTGGTTTATAACCCAATCCCACGTTGAACGTCTCCCATGGACTCTGTTCCATATTCTCGGCAAGAGTGTAAAAGGTGTGCGAAGACGGACGGCCGATCAGCGCCATATCGATCTCACCCGGCCACAGGTAACCAATATTGATCAAACTCAATCGCACCGCACGGCCAATAGTGTTGTTTGCCCTCCAGCCGTGACCCAATAAGCCTACGCCGGAATTCATTTTTAATTCTCTGGCAATAGGCCCGCTTACCATAATCGCGAGAGTGAAGGAACCTTCCGAGCTCATCATGTGAGTGAAGGTGCTCTCCTCGGTCAGGCATTCCATGGCCGCGATTATCACCGGCAGATACTCGGGCCTGGCTCCTGCCATCACGGCGTTGATAGCGATTTTTTCAACGGTGGCGACACCGTTTCGATATGGCACCCGGCCGATAACATCATCGGGAGGACGCCTTGTCCCTGCCAGCATCCGTTTCACAGCCTGTTCCGTGGGAGGTATCAGGGGCAATCCATCGCCCCAGCGGTTGTCGAGGTACAACTGGTTGAACTTCTCGATGGCCGAATCATAGCTCCCGGCAGTTACGCTGACCGTTCTGGCCGTCTTTCTTTGGATCTTTGGCTTCTGTTTTTTCTCCTGCGGCGACAGAGGCCGGGTCAGGGCGCCGATAATAGAATCAATAGACGCCCGCGCAACGGGCCTGATACTTTCCACGGTCAATCGGTTCGGGTAGTAGTCTATGGAAGGCAGGCTCACGATACGTAAGGAGGGCATGCCCAGGTTCTCGGCCGACATCCTGGCGGTGTGAATAGCGTTATCGCCTACCACAAAAACTCCCGGCTTGCCGAGTTTTTCCAGCGCGACCACCTGCACGCATTGAATCCATCCTCCCATCCCGTTGTCGGCGACGCCATAGATAAAAGCATCCATTTCCCTTTTTGCCTTCACCGCCGCCTCAGCATCTCCCCAAACCAGCCGCATGGTCGTCGCGGTCGGATGCCTTTCTTTCAGCAGTTCTTCAAGGGCGATGCAGAATTTGTCTCCGCCTTTCTTGCCATCCCAGATTATGCCTATCTTCTTTCCTTCCAAATTCTTCACACGAGGGTTGATGAGTTCCAAAACAGCCGGGGCCTCGACCGTACCCTGAGGATTGAGGCACACCAATGACACTCTTTTTTTCATTTCCCCACTCCTTCTTGAATAAGCGTTCGTGCAATAAAGCGGAAGCCACAATGCCGGACATCATTATGTCATTGTTTCCTCTGCTGATCTACAGTGGCGGTTGTAAGGTGTGAATCTTCAACCGAAATGAGACAGCCGAAAGCCAATGCCTGGAAGACGCTTGAGGCCTTGCTCCGGAGTCGGCAAAACAGTAGATTATAAGTCAAAGAATGAGTGTCCCAATCGGAAAGAAACAAGGAGGCCCGGATCAACATGATCAGTGAGAAGATCACCGTCTTGAGCCCGCGAGGCACAGCACCTCCAATACAACTGGCGCCCATGGCGCCCCGGCTTGATGCCCTGGAGGGCAAAACCATATATATAGTGGATGTAAATTTCCCACGAACACATCAATTCTTTGAAGAAATGCAGAGACTGCTCTCCAACAAATATCCGGGCACGACCTGGATACTCAGGACCAAGATAGGCACATACTTTCACAATGATCCGCAGCTATGGGATGAGATAAAAGAAAAAGGCGACGGTGTCATAATGGGTATCGGTCAGCTGGACACCTGTGCGCCGTCGGTGACCATCTTCTGCTCGATATTGGAGAAATTGGGTGTGCCCACGGCTCCCGTTGTTACAGACGCATTTCCAGAGCTCATATGGAGCTTTGCATACAAGAAGGGTATGCCCAAATTGCGCTTCACTTTTGTACCCCATCCTTTCGCAAACAGGCCATTCGAGGTGCACCGGCAATATCTGGAGGGTAGGGATCCGTTAAGCGGCAAGCCCGTCCTGGAGGAAATCGTTGAAGCGTTGACCAGGCCAACAACCGACGAGGAAAAGAAGACGGGGACTATAGAGAGACCGGCGCGGAGGTGGCTGGAGCCTGATACGCCGGAGAATTTGGAACGCCTCTTCCTCGAAAACGGATGGACCGACTGTCTGCCAATAGTGCTTCCCACAGAAGAAAGAGTAGTCAGGATGCTCAAGGGAACGAGCCATAGGCCTGATGAAGTTATCGGCAGGATGCAACCCATTCCTCCCCACGAAGCCTGGGAGAAGTCCATCGCGAATCTTGGTGCTAAGGCGGTGACTGGAAGAGCCAAAACAGAACATATCCCCGCAGCCATGCAACCTTCCCCTCCCCACGAGGCCTGGGAGTACACTGTGGAGCATGTTGCGATCAATGCCGTGATGGCGGGAGCCAGGCCGGAGCACTTTCCGGCAATACTGGCCATAGCATCGACAGGAGTAACCTCGCTGTTCAGTTCCGCGACCTCCTTCGCAAGGATGGTTGTTGCTAATGGGCCTATGCGCAAAGAGATGAGTATGAATTGCGGCCTGGGTGCGCTGGGCCCATTTAATCAAGCCAACGCTGTCATTGGAAGAACCTGGACTCTGATATCCAAGAACCTGGGAGGAGCGAAACCGGGTGAAACATATCTGGGTGATATAGGCAATAATTGCAATTACAACAACATGTGTTTCGCAGAGAATGAGGAGGTGCTGCCCGAAGGGTGGAGCCCCTTTCACGTACAAAAGGGCTTTAGGGTCGAAGAAAGCGTTATCAGTATTCTCTCGGGTTGGAGTCTGCTGAACTATGCCGCGTATAAACCGCATCCACATCACGAAATAATGAAGTGGCAATTGACAGGTTTTGAAACCAGTGGAGCCGGTACGCATCACACTCCCGGTATAAATCCCGGATCTCAAGCCGCTCTTTTGCTGAGTCCTATAACGGCAAACGATCTCAGGAATGAAGGCTTCGAAAGCAAGGAGAAGTTGAGCCGGTGGCTCAAGAAAAATACCTATATGACTCTTTGGAACTATTGGGCAGCTATGCCTGATGACCTGGAATCCGCCAGAGCAGGGATTGAGCCATTTGCATCCCTGCTGAAACTTCCACCGGAAGCAAAATCCCCACGGCCGCTTATTCTTCAGGATGCTCCGATTGAGATAGTGGTGGTTGGAGGCGGGACCGATGCATTTTGGATGGCTGGAGACTTCTATTGCCTGGCGTCAGCATCCGTGGATATGTGGAGATAAAGCGCATGTGTCGCCAAAACTCTGTCAGTCTTAGCGGTATTTAGAACAGAAAGGGCTTGACCTCTCGTCCAGACACTCAACCCATTTAATAGCGGAATGGTAACATCCGCGAAATTGGTTTCGTACTTTCTTTAAAGATGGAGGGATTCATGATCCGGGATAAAGAACAGGTTACACGACGAAAATTTCTGAAGGGAGCGGCAGTTGCAGCGCCCGGTATCGCGGCCGCAAATGTTTTGGGCGCGCAAAAAGCATCCGGACAGGCGGTTCATTGGGATAAAGAAACCGACGTGGTTATTGCAGGAACCGGCTTTGCCGGCCTGTCCGCAGCTATCGCCGCAAAAGACGCAGGAGCAAAAGTCATTATCCTGGAAAAGCTGCCTCAGAAATACGAAGGGGGCAACAGCAGGGTATCCGGAAATATGTGGTGGACACCAACAAATCTTCCGGAAGCGCTCGATTACATGCAGGCGCTTTGCGCCGGCCTGACAGACAAGGAAAGCCTTCAAGCCCTTTCTGAAGAGATGATGCAGCTGAACAGCTGGCTGGAAACATTGGGAGTGAAGCCCCGGCCCCTGGGGATGTTTCAGCCGGAGCACCCGGAACTTCCCGGTTCGAAGTGTGTGCGCACCTGGAGCAATGGAGGGGCGGGTGAAGGCAGGCTCTGGATCCCAATGCGCGAACAGGTTGAAAAGAGAGGTATTGAAATACTGTACGAAACGCCGGCTAAAGAACTGGTCTTATCGGCGACGCGCGAAGTCCTCGGAGTCAAAGCCACCGGTGGAGGAAAGCAGATTTCAATCAAAGCCAAAAAGGGAGTCGTTCTTGCCTGCGGCGGTTTTGAATTTAATTTCGAAATGCAAAAGCAGTTCCTTCCGGGTTGGCCGACCTATGGTCGTGGAACTCCGGGCAATACCGGGGACGGGATAGCGATGGCTCAAAAAGCGGGCGCCGCGCTATGGCATATGAATAACTCGCTGGCCGGGGTAGGATGTTTGATTGTTCCGGAATTCGATCCCGTGATGATACCGGTCAGTTTCCCGGGAAACGCGTACATCCTGGTTGATAAAACCGGCAAACGCTTTATGAATGAAATGCGGGAGAACCGTCACGGATTCGGTCATAAAGAAAACCTTCTCTACTTCGACGGTGTGCTCGGTGCGTTCACGCGCATTCCGTGCTTCGGGATTTTCGACGAGAGCGCTCGAATCAGGGGTAACATTGCGGGCGGTATGTCCTTTAAATTCGGCTGGTTCGGATGGTTCGGCGAATATCAGGGGAGCCGCGATAACAGCAAGGAAATCGAGAAGGGCTGGATTATCAAAGGCGAGACTTTGGCCGATCTGGCAAATAAGCTTGAAATGAAATCCGCCGATCTGGAAGCGTCTGTAGCAAGATGGAATGAGCAGTGCAAAAACAAGAACGATCAGGATTTTGGAAGGCCAGGCCGAAGCCTGATTGCGATCGAGAAACCTCCCTTTTATAGCGTTAAAGTCTATCCGGCCACATTCAACACACAGGGGGGGCCAAGACGAAATGCCAAGTGCCAGGTAGTGGACCCGGATAACCGGCCGATACCGGGGCTTTACAGCGCGGGAGAACTGGGCTCTTTCTGGGGATGGATGTACAACGGCGGTGGAAACAATGCGGAAGCTCTATGCACCGGCCGAATGGCCGTAAGAAATATTCTGGCTGATAAATCAGGCTAGCCCGAAAAACAGCTTATCTGCAAACGCCGTATTCTCTGACGGCCGCCATCATGGCTCGCAGGTTTTACAATTTGGGATTTCCCTCTATGCAGCCGGTACGCAATGAACAATGGACGAGCTGCACCACGATCTGTTATTTAGTATATTGATAGATTCCATGCCAGGTTCTGCCGAAAGGATCAGCGAAGTTGCTCCGGGGATTTTCAGGATTGTCGTCCAGTTGCCAATCCCTGAGGTCGGATCCGTAAACTCCTATGTAATTGTCGACGGCGACCGGAATCTCATTATCGATCCGGGGATGGCCCATCCTGACTGCTACGAAATCATGGAAAAGGCGGTCGTAGACCTTGGCCTGGACCTGGAGCGTACCGATTTTTTCATCACACATCATCATCTCGATCACTTCAGCGCTGTTTCCAGGTTCCTCCGCGAGGCATCTCATATATACATAAGCAGGCCTGAAGCCGAATTCATTGAGCGGATCGCGGCGGAAGAAGTGGAAGGAGAGATGAGAATCTTCCTTGAGATGCTGGGTTTCCCGGATAGGAACCCGGGGAATCTGGTTTCCCAGTTCTACAGCAACGCATACAGGCAACGACACTCCTGGCCCTTCCTCTACGTTGATGATGGTGACGCCATTGTGCGGGGCAATTACCATTTCACCTGTCTGATAACCCCCGGCCATACCATCGGGCACAGCTGTCTCTATGAACCGGCTCGAAGTGTCCTGATTTCAGGGGACCAGATCACCGCGGGCATACAGTTTCTGCTGGACCGGACCAACGCCTTAGCCGACCATTTACAGAGCCTTGCCCGACTCAGAGAGATGGATGTGAAGCTTGCGCTCCCCGGCCACGGTTCCCCGTTCAGAAATCACAGGAAAAGAATCGATCAACTGCTGGCCCATCATCAGGGGAGGTCGGAAGCCGCCTGCGGTGCTCTGGGAAAAAGTGGAAAAGACGCTTATGAGGTGACGCTTGCACTGGATGGGCTGCTCCCCGATCGCGATGCGCTCGATACGCTGCCACTCATCAGGAAGTTCATCCACACCAGGCATTCTTTTGCCTATCTTCAGCACCTCGCGGCCGAGGGAAAGGTTAGAAAAGAGCATCGCCACGGAAGGATCCTCTTTTTCCCATGCCAACCCACTGAGACATGCCCGGATCCGCCGCAGCAGCAGAAGCTTCATGAATAGAACCTTGCATAGGATCTGGGAGAAACAAAAGATCGTGATAATTGGAGCAACCGCCGGATTGATTATAAAAGGCGAGGCATGCGCGAGTACCGGCCTCCGCGAGACCATTTCAAAACTAACCTGGCGGAATCCATTTCGTCTTAGATATGGCGCAGGGGCAAAGGATTCGGTTCCTATAAATGCTTGCCCCGGACTCAGAAGGGAATTCAGGGAAGATACGATTTCGGGAACCTATTTATCGACGGTGCCGGCAGTATCGACGCGCATCAGGTCGCGGCCTACAATAACCTTGCCGCTGAATGCCTTTTTTGCCTCATCCAGAAAATATTTTTCTGGCGCATTCGCGGGCATCAGGTGCGTTAGAACCAGGGTTTTCACCTTGGCCTTCTCCGCCACCTCACCGGCTTCCTTCGCACTCGTGTGATAATCGCGAACCGACCATGGCCTTGTTCCCGGCGCTCCTGAGGGATCGTTCGAGCCCGCGTAAGCTTCGTGCACGAGGACGTCCGCGCCGGCCGCATGGCGGATCAGGTTGGGATCCGGACGGCAATCGCCCGAGACAACTATGCTGTGCGATCCGGAATCAAAGCGGAATCCGAAAGCGGGCTTAACCGGGAAATGGTCTACGTCAAAAGCCGTGATCCGCATGCCATCTTTGTCGTATACAACGCCTTCCTTCACTTCGCGAGCATTGATCCGGCCGCCTTGGGCGGAAAGATTCTCAGTCAGATCCCGGCGGATATGGATGTCGGCTTCATAAAATTGGAGGATCGCCTCCGATACTCTCTGAATCCCGGCCGGGCCGTAGAGCTCGAACGGAGCTCCTTTGCCGAACTGCCATGTGTTGTGGAAAAGATCGGGCAATCCGTCGATGTGGTCGGAGTGCAGATGAGTTATGAAAACTCCTTCTATGCTTTGCCAGGGATTTCCGAATGCGGCAAGGCGCATGCCGACCCCGCGCCCCGCATCTACAATAAACAGCTTTTTCCCGGCAATAATCGCGCAGGATGGGCCGGCGCGCTCAGCGCTCGGATAGGGATAGCCTGTTCCCAGCAGAATCACCTGCATGTCGGAAGGCTGCGCCTCCAGGGCGGAAATGGGAAGTGCCAGCAAAAAGAAGCCCGCAGCCAGAAATCTGAATAGATGCATCTCATCTCTCCAATCCGCTCAAAATTACAATCGCACAGTAAAAGATAAGCATAATCGGGCAGATAGGGCCAGAGATCATTTGGCATCTGCAATTGGAGAGTGTGACCCTGACCTCATCCGCACCGCAGGACAGACTTTTAATATCTCGCGGCCTCGGTATCCCGCCGTTAGGAATGTCCCCTATGCTTCCATGAGAATATTTGCCTTTAGATCCCGACCCCGAGAGAAGCCTTTCCATTCGGTGCAGATCCTGCTTGAGCAGCACCGCACGGAGTTTCCAGAGAGGAGGCACAAATGAAGCAAATGCATTCGACCCTGGCGGCAAAACGGACAGACATCAAGGGATGTTCCGGTCAAAGCCTGGCAGCGGATTTCCCGGCCGGACACATCAAAGGACTTACAAGGCAGACGCGGTGTCTGCCTTGGATATATTAAATGATAACGCCGGCACGAATTCTGGCGGTTTCCAGTGACGCCGGATTCAGCTGCGTATTGACCTGCAGGACGCGAGGATCGTTGCGGAATTCGAGAGGCACCTCGCTTCTCGCCGCGGGCCCTACATAGTAATAATCATATTCCGACTTGTTCAATAATTCCCTGACATGCGACATGTTGCGGACCGGGGAGGAGGTAATCCTGATACCGCGAGGTTCCATTAATCTTTTCACACCGGCCAGGATGAACTGGACTCGATGGGCGGGCTGGGGCATATAAAGAACCAATACCGACGAGTTCGGCTTGATTTTTTCGACTGCCAGGATAGCCGGCTGCACACTATTCAATTCAATGGGGATGGCATCGGACTTATTTCTGGAAAGCATCGCCCGGACGCTATCGCACATCAAGTGGTTCGCCAGGATCTTCACCCGACCGGGACGTTTGGCGATAGCCGCCTTCAGACCCTGCAGCGTCACACCCAACACAGGCACATGCCATAATTGCGAAATTTCATCTGCCGTATGTGTTGCATATTCTTCATGGGTGTCCACATATATTATGAAAGGGGTATTGCGCTCATTTTCCTGGGCGTACCGGCTCAGATACCTGGCAAAAGCCGTCGGCGATAAACCCATCACGCGGACTTTCGAAATGATACTCTTGCTTAACTTGCGGCAGTTCTCATCAACAGCCCGCGGTGAATCGGTCGCCGTGGCAACAACAGTGCCTTTGCCGCGAGTCAGCACAAGCAATCCTGACTGCCTCAGAGCCAGATAAGCTTTGTGTATCTGGCTGCGGTTGATGCCCGTCTGCTTCTCGATATCACGAATCGAAGGCAAAGTGTCGCCATCCCGGAATACACCCATCATCACAGCAAGCTTAATCTGCTCCTGGATCTGATTGGCGACCGGAGTAGAACTGTTTTTATCAATGTAGAATTCCATCCGGTTTTGCTCCTCACAAAGGTGTCAGCTTCCGATGATAAAGCCTAAAAGTCAACAAAGAATAATCCTACCGGAGATTTTCTTCTGCAGATACCCGGGGAGGGTTCGTTCAAATAAGGGAAACAGCTTCTTTTTCTGCCTGGGAAGGAAGATGATGTCATATCCCTTTTTTGCTTCCGAAAGAGCCGTGGAGAGAATGTCTTCGGATTCTATCGAGTTTACTTCCAGCGGCACTCCCATTTCCCCAGCCAAATCCTCCAAAGCCAGGATTTCTTCCTTCCCGCGTTTGAGCACCTCCTCCCGGATATAAAGCAGAAACTCCCTCTTGAACGGACGAGTAGCTACAAGATCATGGCGTCCATAGTGGTATAAATTCGAGCCGAGAATTTGCGTTACATGCAACCGCTTGGAGACCGATTGCGCGTAGCTGAACGCCTCCCTTATCGCCTTTCCGCAATCCTCGCCCGTCAGAATTAAAAGCATCGGCCGCTCGGCCGCTGCCATCGCCGTGGCACACATATCTAATAAAGCCCTATCCATTGAAGTAACCAAATGAACAGAACAGCGCCTACGCCCAGCACGATAGCTATGTATTCATCCAGCCTGTGGCGCACGGATTTCTTCATCGCTTCGGCCGCGACTTTTTTGAGGTCTTCTTCAAGAGCCTTCTGCTTGTCCAACTCCTCCATAATCCAATCCTTTCCATTCGCAGTTTTGTCCGCAGCGGCTGCTCACAAGCGGATGAATAAATCTCGAATTTCGAATTTGTTATTCAACGAACACTCCCGCTTTTGCCAGGATAAAAATCAGAATGACGCAGACACCTACTCTCAGAATGCCCGCGCCATAGCCTATCAAAATACCGCTGGGGCCGGCCTTCTTCATATCCGCCAGCTTGGTCTGCAAACCCAGACCGACAAAACACAAAGTAAAAAACCAGTTCATCACATTTCCCATGGCTTCACTCGCCGGCTGCGGCCATAGGTGGAGGCAGTTGCCGATCCATACGACCATGAATCCAAGTATGAAAATAGGAAACTTGTCTTTGACAACCTGCCATATTTTAATTTTTGTCGATCGCAATTCATCGGTAAGAGTCATGAAATAAACGAAGAGAACTCCGAGAGGAATCAGAACCACCCGCCCGATGTTTGCAAATCCCGCAACCTTCCCTGCCTCAAAACTGAAGTTGAATCCCGTAGCAATCACCTGATTGGAATTGGGAACGCCGGCCGCTGCCAGAAGGCCAAAAGCGTTATTCGTAAGTCCCAGGAGGTACCCGAAGAAGGGAAGCCCGAAAAGGCAGAAGAATCCGAAAGTGACCGAAACAGCAATCGCATAAGCCACCTCTTCGCTCTTGGCCCGAACCATCGGGGCGATCGCCACGCACGCGGATACGCCGCACATCGAAAAGGCGGCTGATAACAGCGCAGTCAGCGAAGTCCCCAGTTTAAAGAGGCGCCCGAAGAACGTAAATAAAAGCGCGCCTCCAAATACCATGATCACCATGAGAATGATGCTGACCGGCCCGAGTTTCACCAGATCCCGCAACATGTATTGGGATCCCAGCATGATAATGCCCACATTCATGAAGACTCCCGAGTAGCTCAAGCCTGCTTCCCAGCTTCGCGGGACTCCGAATACATTCCGGATCAGAATGCCGGCAACCAGCCCGATCACAACATAATTAAAATGAAGAAGATCGATGAAGAGGCCTTTGGTATAGATCGGCGGCAGGACTGCATCCACATATTTCAGCATGGCCTCCGCAGTATAGGGGAAAGGGATTCCCGGGACGCCGCAGAAGATGGCGATGACGATCATGGCCAGAATCCCGGGCAGGCTCTGGCGGAAAGTAGGCAAAGCGCTCCACATACTCACCCTTCGTGATATGGCACCTTCATTTCCCATCAATTTCTCCCCTAAATGGACGCTTTGAGTCTTCGAGCTTTGGAGTCTTGGAGTTTAACCAAACCTCTAAGACTCAAGGGCTCGAAGACTCAAAGGCTACTTCAATCTCCAGACTTCGCGGTAGGCCAACCGGTTCAACAGGGTTTTCCGAAGGAAGGTCTCGGTTGTACCATTCACTCCGGCCATCACATCCAGATTGTTCCGCGGGTATTCAGCCAGGTTGGGAGTCTTCGCTCCCGTCGAGTCCTCGATGTGCCACGCATTGATCTTTTCACCATCGAAATCATCCACGACAATTTTGAAATACCCGTTCGGTCCTTCAAAAACCGTGTTCTTTTCGTCCAGAATAATCGGATTGGCATTATCAAGAATTAATTCATTCAACATGTAACAATGGCCGCATACCTCAGGCCTCACTACGAATCGTGGATCGTCCTTCCAGGGCTGGTCGCGATCAATTTTCCTGATCCCGGCGGCAGCATAGAGAGAGACCTGTCCCCCGGCAAAATCGGAGTTCAAATCCAGTTCGATATGAACATCACCATGCTGCAGCATGACCCTTTGCTGCGATGGGCTGTATTGAGGAAGAGTATCCAGGATTTCCCCAGTCACCGGCCCCAGCGTCTTCCGTACCAGAATCCGTCCGTTCGCATCCAGCAGGGCAAGGTTTGCGGTTTTTGCCGCCGAATCGACACGCTCCGCCTTTAAACGATATTGCCCCAGAGCGGTCTCATCCCCCGTTTTCATCAGCAGGTTCTGCGGCTCCTCATAACTGATTGTGAACGAGTCCATGCCGGGAGTGCCCATCTCGGCGACTTCAATGTAATCGGGACTAATCCAACGCGCGGTCAGGAATGTGGCGCCTTCGGCAAACAACTCCGGGAGAGCATAGTTGTCGACGATGGAGGGTGAATCCGTAGGCTTCATGAAACCGGCGTAGCCGCCAAAGTCGGGGGCGACGATAATGTTTGCTCCCCAGGGATTCCCCGAGTACTTCACTACCCTGAGTACTCCAACCGGCCGCCCGAAAAGTATGAACGAATCCACATATCTCAGAGCCTTGCTTCCGTCGCCGAGAGGCACATCCTGCCAGAAAAGGAGATTTCCATCCCTCATCGGCTGCTCTTTCCACAGGTCAATTCGAAAATTCTTTTTTACAACCAGGTAGCTTTGCGTGCTCAGCAGGTAGGCCTTTTTCCCAAAAATGTAGAAGGCCTCTCCGGCTAAAGGACGGACGTTGCGGCCGTTGCGGCTGGAGTAGTAAAGGCCTCCCGGAGGAATAATGATCTGTTTTTTCCTGTAATCGACATAACTGGCCCTGATAACGATCGCCTCGGAAGAGACCTGTCTTTCACCGCTTCTGTTTTCGACATACTTGCGGACCAACCCCTTCATCTTGGGGACAAAAGCGCATCCGGGATCAGGCGCAAACCACTTGGCAGTTTGAACAGCCGGCGGGAACGACGTAAATTTCGATTTGACGATCGGCACGCCGAAAGTCGGGTCAGCGAGTCTCTGAAGGAACGTATCCTCCATAACGGAAACAACAAGCTCGCTCATGCCGATAAAGAAATCAATATTCTCCCTGCCCTCCTCCCAAAGAATCAGATTATCCGTTCTGCGAAAAAATGAATCGCGCACATAGCAGGTCTTCACGACTTCCGGCTCGATCCGGTTCACCACCAGATTGAAATATTTCCGGTCCCAGATTTCAGAGATTTTTACAGGCCCGGCATAGCTTCTGTTATCGCGGCTCAGCTCGAACGCATTTCTGTTTTCGAGAACAACTCTCTTCAGCATCCCCGTCATTAAATGCGGTTCCAGCCGGACCAGGTATCGCTCATCCTTTGGCCACGGCTCGCCGTCCTTTATCCTGACCAAATCATGATAGATCGCGAACGATATCGTCCCTTCCTTCCATCCGTATGGGACGTCATTGGCCCACGGGGCATAATCGGATCCCTTGAACCATGATGGATCGACGATCAACTCAATATGCATATCCAGGTCGAAGAGCGTCAGGCTCATTTTTTCCTGATCCTCGACCTTATATTGCTGCTGCGTGGCAGGGACCAGAAGCTTGGAGGCAAGCACCTTCTTCCCCGTCCAGTTGCGCACCTCCACCAGGATCCCGTTTTCTTTGCGGAATGCGTAAATCCTTTTATTCCAGTACCAGCGATAGGTTTCCTGCCGGAGCCCCACAACGTATGGCCGGTCCAGAGAGAAGACCGCTTCCGTTATCCTGGGGTATTCGATCTTTGAAAAGACAGCCTCGTCGCGCGATACTTCCTTTGCCTGGATCTTTGTCGATCCATAAAGCGCTGCATCCGACATGAAAAAATCTTTCAGCTGAGGATTGATTCCATTTCCAACTTCCAGATCGCTCACCTTAACGGGCTTGGGGAAGGAAGTGGAAATCGGCAACTCGATTTGCCATCCGCCCGACGGAGGAATCAGGGGAAACTCACCATAGGGTTTGCCGTAATGATCCGTGCTGTACTCGTACCATATCCGATACCCTGAAGAGTCAATGAGAGCTTTTTCACCCCGTTCAACCTTCACATCTGTCTTTATCGCCGAGGCGGTCTTCAGACTGAGGAGATACGCCTCCTCGCCAAGAATCAGGAAAGGATCCCGCATTAGAGGTCTGGCGTCTTCGCTTGTGCTGGACGCATAGAAAAGCCCTCCGGCCGGAACGGATATCTTCCCATCCACGATGGAACTGCCGCGGAGAACGATGCATTCGGCCAGATCCCTTTCTTGTCCGTACTGATTGTGCATCGTCCTGTTCAGCAGGCCGCCCAGTTGAGGAATATAGGTGGCGTTATCGGCCGGCGGCAGTCCCCGGGTGTTTTCTTCAGCCGGCGACCAAACCGGGATCAACAGAACGGAAAGCAACGATATGAGAAAAGCCGGTGTCACCTTTTTTGTGATCATAATTCCTATATTTCGATTTCGTGATGATGTCAGCAGGTGCAGTCCTTCCCGCCTATGCCTTCCAGGAGAAGAAACGGCTTGATCCTCCGGAGCAGAGTGCGGTTGAACCCATCGATCTGAAGAAGCTCTTCAAGAGTCTGGAAATCGCCGTTTTCCTTCCGATATTTAACGATGCTCTTGGCGAGTTCCCGCGTAATCAGAGGAACATTTTTAACGAGATCCTCTTCGGTTGCCTTGTTGATATTGACGGTTTTGCCTACCAGCGTTTGCGTCTTCGGTTGGGTTTTCGCCTGCTTATCATCAGCCAGACTTGCCATGACGAATAAGGCAAACGCCAGGATTATGCATCCTATCCATTTCAGGTATATTGATTTCATTAGTACACCTCTTGTTTTTATTTGAGCTTCTGATAACTCCAAGGCTCAAAGACTCAAAGACTCTAAGACTCTAAGGTCAGATGGCGCCCTGTCCGGCCAGGACCAAAACCAGCCGCAATAAAAAATCCCCGGTTATAAGGCAGCTGGAGAGCAGCCAGGCGTGGCGCAACTGTTTCTCATTCTTCTGCATTACAAGGACCAAGGGCAGCAGGATGCCGATTCCAACCACCCCGATCCACCAGATCCATCCGCTCCAACCCGAAAAAAAGCCGAACGCCACCCCACGCGAAGTGGGAGAAGCCACCAGGACGACGAAGAAAATCAGAGCCGTGATCAGGTAAAGAGGAAGGATCACACGATAGCTGCGTTTTAAAAATTGAAGCGGTTCTTTCATAGCATCCGGGTTTGATTTTCGCAAGGCTGCTATTCCCAGAATCGCCCCGCCCTCAATTCCAAGCGATAAGGCGGAAAGAAAAAAGAAAAACGGCAGGATCAGGCTTCTCCAGAGGGGAAGAGCGCATGCCGAAAGAAGAACTCCGGTATAAATCGAAACGCCGAGAGCGAAGGGAATCCCGATCACACCGATTCCTCTTTTCCATTTCTGTCTGCTCCATAGGGAAAGCCTGCCGATCCACGGGATTCGCCGTCTTTCGGACGGCGTCAGCCAGAACATGGCGGCCAAAACCGATACCATGAAGAAGATGCTGAGCAGCCAGACGCCTACCGACATCGGCGAGTAGATATTCAACACAGTCAACGTCATCCAGAAGCGGGTTTGATATCCGAGATCAAAAACGAGAATCAGCAAGCCGGCCGCGATGGCGAAAGGCGCCAGCAAAAAAGCCATGCGGGCACATGTTTCCCACCCTTCTCCATTCCTTTTCGAGGTGATCGCCCCGAGGCAGAAGCTCCCGGCTCCCAGGCCGGCGAGGAAGAGGTACACGACGATTGGAAAACCCCAGGTCATCTCATTCATTGTCCTTCTCCCCGGATTCCACCCTCTTCCACAACCAGGCCAGCAAAAGTCCTCCCGGTAAAAGTCCTGTAATCCATTTCCAAAGCTGGAAAGAAGTCGCGGTATTGAGAGGCACCGGATCGGGGAGGGAGAAATCTCCCGGTTTGCCCTCAATTTCATAAACCATATGAAGACGCGCATTTTTCCCATAAGCCTGAGCGGTGCTTGCTTCCGCCCCATTGCGGAAATAGGTCAAAGCACCTGTGGCGCATTTGGCCACGCAGGCCGGCCCTTTGCCGTTGTCGATCCGCTGGATGCAGAAGCTGCATTTCCGCATCGTATGATGCGCCGGGCTGAATTTCGGCACATGAAAGGGGCAAGCCTGGACGCAATAGCCGCATCCGATGCAGCGGCTTCTGACATGCTCTACAACTCCATCGGCCCTTCGATGAAGAGCCCCGGCAGGACAGGCTGAAACGCATGCAGGATCATTGCAGTGGAAACATGCGGTCGAGATAGAACGAAAATCGCTGGACGGGAATTCACCCGAGATGTGAGACTTCACCCAGCGGAGCTGCAATCCCGGAGGCATATCATTTTCCAGCTGGCACGCCACCTCGCATGAGTGGCAACAGATGCACTTCTTTGTATCGAAAACAATTAACGGTTCCATTCAATCACACTTTGATCAGCCTGCACCCAAAGCCATTGTATTGAGCACCCACCAAATCCCAATAGGAAGGAACAATCGTGTTGATGGGCTGCCCTGCATTCCCCTCAAAAGGAGCGCTGGGCTCGGGATGAGACGGTGTCCAGACAACTCCCGGCATAATCAGTTCACTTAGTCTGACTCTGGCCTTGATTTTTCCCGCTTCAGTCTCCAGATAAACCAAATCCCCATCCTTAATACCCAAGCCTCCAGCTGTATCAGGATGAACTTGTACATAATTGCCCTCTGAAAACTGCGCCATGTAAGCCGACCAGTTTGTCAATGTATGCTGCCAGTGGTGAACGACCTTTCCCTGAATAAAAATCAAAGGAAATTTCGCGGCATTCTCCGCATCGCTCAGCGGCCCACCTTCCGGTTCGGACCATGCAATAGGGCCCAAAGCGCTGGAACGAAGCTCCACCTTTCCATCGGAGGTTTGAAATCGGCCGTCGGGAAAGAGCGTGCCTTTTGTGCCCGGATGATCGGCAGACGGGCAGGGCCAGGATATGCCCGTCGGATCCTGCTTCAGGCGATCAAGGGTTAATCCTGCCCAGGTCGGGGCATATTTCCGGAACAATTCATAAATATCTTCAGCCTGCTCAACCGGGGGGTAAGTGTCTCCGCAGATCTTTTTGCCTAAGTCGCTATAAAATCGCCAGTCCTCCACCGTCTCTCCAAGCCCCGGAATCGCCTTCTCTCTCCACACCACCTGGCGCTGGTTTCCATATTGCGATCCGCAGCTCTCGAAAAACATAGTTGCGGGTATTATCAGATGAGCAAGCTGCGACTCCTCGTCCATAAAGAATCCCCGGTAGACAACGAAATCGACTTTGCCGATGGCTTCTTTTACCCTGTTGGCATCCGAATAGCGTCTGTAGCTGGAATTCAAGAGGAGGACTTTGACCCTGTTGCGCTCCATGTTATACAGGGTCTTTCTGAAGCTTAAAGCGGATCCCAGATCCGGCGAGCGAAAATGCTCCTCAAAAATCTCGCTGCCTCCGGGCTTCCCGCCTTGCACATTCATCATCCCTTTGCCGGATCCCGAAAAATTTCCGGTAATCGCCTGGAGTGCGATAATCGCCCGCACGGATTGAATGGAGTTTGTATATCGAGAGAGAGACGCGCCCAGCCATATGATGGTTCTCCTGCTGTTTCCGCAACGTCCTGCTAATTCCTTTATACGCTCTTCCGATATCCTGCAGATCCCGGCTACCTTGCCGGGGGTATAGGGCTCACATGCTTCGACAAGCTCCTTAAAACCATTCACATGGTTTTGTATATATTCCGAATCATAGCGCTTTTGCTGAATCAGCAGCCGGATCAATCCGAGAGCCAGAGCCCCATCCGTTCCCGGCCTCGGCATCAGTTGTTCATCACAGTGATTGCTTGTCGGCGTTCTTCGCGGATCGATGTATAAAACTCTCGCCCCGGCTGCGCGTGCTTTATCAATCCACCTTATATAGACCGGATACGTTTCGGCAACATTCACACCCCATAAAATCAGCAGCTGCGAATTCAAAGCCTCATCCAACGTAGTGGAGTTGGTTGCAGTTCCCAGGCACAAATCCAGAGCCGCCCCCGAATTTCCAACGCAGGTATCTCCCGGATGGTAAATATCGGGAAAGCCGGAGAGCTTCATAGCCATGGTAGCGGCCAGTTCGCTTTCGCGAGACTCCCACATGGGAGCAAAAAACACTACCTGATGAGCATAATCTTCCGGCGAATCTCTTTTGACTTTGAGGATTTTCTCGGCAACAAGATCAACGGCTTCGGTATAGGATATTCGTTTCCATCCGCTTCCTTCCCGCTTGAGCGGATATAGAAGCCTATGCGGGCTATAGGTCAGTTCAACCACCGCCTGCGCTTTGGAACACAATCCCCCTTTTGTCCAGTAGTTGTCGGGGTCTCCGTAAACATTCACCACGCGACCGTTTTTTACCTGGACCAGTGTTGTGCAGCGCACCTGGCAGAACTGGCAGCAGCTTTTCACTTCGGTATCAAACTGCATGTCCTGCGCGGCATTCGCAGGAATGCCGACCGCCGGCGGGGCACCCAGAGCCCCGGCGGCAACGGCTCCTATTTTGAGCAAATCGCGCCTGCTGATTCCACTGCTGCCTGACTGTTGCTTTTCTTCAATCGTCATTCGTAATTCGTAATTCGTAATTCGTAATTCGTAATTTCCTACTGAGTGGTAACCCTCTTCTTCGACTTGGGAATAGGGATCACCGCTTTTTCGATCGGCTTGCCGGCTTGCGGGACCCAGTCGTAGGGAAGACGGTAAGCGCGATAAACGCCGTTTTGAGTTTCTTTTGGATCCGCAAAAAACGCAGAAACATATTCCCACACGATCTCATGCCCGGTCGTCACTTCGAATATGCGCCCGTCAGCTCCCTCATCGATCAGGGTGTTCCCGTTGGGCAGCCGTTGCGCGGAGCTGATGTAATGACTGAAAAAACTGGGATCGTTGAATCCTGCCGTACTCGGCAAATACTGCCACACCACATCAAGCGTTACCGGATTGAACTCAACCACGCGCGAATTGGTACGGATGGCATTGCCCACCCCTGTGGGAGCTCCCGGATTGGGATCTCCATAGCCGCCCGCTCCGCCATTGTCGAAGACGAGGATATTGCCGGCGCCGGGCAGCCCCTTCGGAATCATGTGGGCATGATGCTGGCCGACAATCTGGCCGAGCTTGCGGAGTTCCGCAGAAGCGGCGAAATCGGGCCCGACCTTCCAAACAATCTTGCCGGTCTTTTTATCAATGATCCAGATGACGTTGATCTGGCGTCCATCCACAATGATGTTTTCCGGATGGAAACGCTGGTCGCCCTGATCATAGAACCTATTCGGGCCAAGGACGGACATGGAGTTGATGTGCGCCCAATCGGCCGCTCCGCGCATGGAATTCCAGTTCGGATTTCGATAAAGCGCGTTCTTGGCGGCTTCGCTGAAATCCAGTTCATCAAAATGGTCACTGGTCAACCATTCCCATACAACCTTTCCATCCCATGTGACTTCATAAATGTAATCATCTTCCAGCAGACGGTTGGAGATTCTGGGATTGGTTACATTCTTGTGAGCCAGAACAATGGTATTACCGCCTTTTGTTTTGGGCTCCATGCCCGGAACAAAATAGCCTGCGGGATTTCCCTCCCGCTGGTAGTCATGATGCTGCCTGGCGCTCCAATACGCAGGTTTGTCCGGATCCCTGATCTCTTCTGCACGGTTGAATCTCCAGACGATATTATCGTTCCAGTCTGCCTGAACCAAAGCCGTGCTGTCCTGGTGAAGCGGCCTCGTCCCGATATATCCCATCACATATCCGCCGGGAAGGATTCGGGCGGGGAATCCCGATACGTCTTTCCACTGCTTGACGACATTGCCGTTCATGTCAATCAGGGTGGCCTCGCCCGTCACCTTGGCCGAAAATATCGTGAAACCATTCCAGCATTTATCCGGCTGATACATCGTCGTACCGGTCGGATATACCGTATGGCTGGCATAGGTCATTACCGCCAGTAATGCCACGAAGCATGCCCCGAGTGCCCCTGTACAAGTTTTCATGTCCTTTTTCACCCGATTTCAAAAGTACGCCATGAAACTCATCCTTCATTTGCGGCGGCTTTTGCCTTTTTTGCGTAAGGCGAGTTGGATTCGAATATTTCGTACATGATCCGCCCTTCAAAATTAGGCGGCGGTTCGATCCCATAAAGATGCATGATGGTCGGCATCACGTTCATCATGTGCCCGCCATTGGAAACATCATTGTTCTTTTTAATCCCGGGCCCGACGGCGATGAAGGAAGTCAGCGCATTGCCGTGATAACCCGTGAAATGCCTTCGAGGATTATCCCAGACCTGACCGTCGCGCCCGAATCCGCCGAAGTCGATCTGGTACAAGCCGTCATTCTTTATCCCCGGCACTTTGATTCCCGAAGCATCCCGGTAGCCGCAGAATTGCACGTCGCCGGCGTACCGATAATAATCGCCTTTGTAGATGTTTTCCGCGCGATCGGCGATGTTGGTATACGGCTGTCCTTCGGGATCCTTCAATTCCCTTAATCGGGCAATGATCAGGTCGCGCAGTTTTTCATATTCCGGATACTCCACGATGCCTTTGGGTTCGCGCCCTTTGAGGTTGATGTATATCCCCGGATTCCAGAGCGTGTATGCTTTTGTTCGCGACCAGTCGATATCATCCGTATCGTAGGTCCGCTTCTTCCCCTCCACTTCCGGCTTCACAAAAAGCAGTCCCTGTTCCATTAACCAGGTATTCGGCTCAAAATTCTTCTTGACCGGGCCCCATCCGTGGTCGGAAATCAGCATGAAATAGGCATCTTCAGGCAGCTGCGCCAGAATGCGGGCCAGCTCTTTGTCGATGAATTCGGTGAATTCGAGCATTACCTTTCCGCCGCCATACTTGGCTTCATACTCCTCGCTGTAATCGGAATTTCCATCGATCCGCGTCATGTTATGGTTGAGGCGGTCGTAGGGCATGTTGGAAAACCAGAAGAAGTCCCAGGGCTTATTCTTCATCAGCCACAGGACGATGTCGTCCTGTTCGCGCGTGGCATCGTAGCAGTCCTCGATCAGGGTCTGCTCTTCCTGCACATAAGCGGTAAACGAAGAGTAGTCATATTCGAAGGGCAGATTGGGAGTCCGATAATACCCGACGGCATCATAGACTTCTCTTGCCAGCGATGCCGGATACGTCCAGCGGTCGGTGGGCGCGCATGCGCCATCGAAAAAGGGATCGATCGGCTCATGGCGCTCCGGCGCCGTCGGATCCTGCAGCAGGCGATAACGATATAGCTGGAGATCACCCTCATCCGTATTGATGCGCTCCGGTCTCCATTTGACGATCGCTCCTCTTCCGTTTGGAAAACTGATCGGCACATATTTGGACCACTCTCCCTGTTTGAGCGTTAAGGTGACGTCCTGATAGGCCACCGTCACCGTGTCGCCCGGATTCAGGGTGAGTTGCAGAGGAATTTCCATTTCTTTCATTTTGATGACGGTCGAAGCTTTCCCCTCCGCGAAGCTGATCCTCATCTTCATGGCGCTGGCGGCTCTGTGCCTGGCCTGCGTGAAGTATACAAAGCCTTTGTGATCGGGCGAATCGCCTAATCCGGGCGCTCCCTTCCCCGACATCATGAATCCGTCTTTCAGGCGTTCCGGCGGCCAGGACATCGCCGTCCCGCATAAGCCTACTTTGACGCCGGCTTCCGCCAACATAAAGGGAACGGTGGCCGCATGCAGGCGGAACACGCGGTTAATTCCGGATGTCTGATAGGCGGTCCGGTCATAAAGCGTCCAGGGATGCGAACCGAAGAAGTTATTCTGGCCCGGACCTACACCGGTGTTATAGGCCGCCCATGAATCGACGGACATTCCCCGGAAGATGTTTTCAAATTCTCCGTAGCTTCCCTGAGTCATCAATTTTTTAAAAGTCGGCAGCTTTCCCTGTCCCGCCCACTCAATAATCTTTGCCATCTGACAGGAATCGAGCCCCATAAGCAGAATTTTCGGCTTGCGCACGGCCTTGGACGTTTGCGCATGAACCGACGGAGTCCTCAGGCCGGCAACAGAAGCTCCGATGAATCCTCCGGCCAAAGTTCCTAACGTCTTTCGTCTTGATATCCCTTTCGCGGAATCTCGCTTCATTCTGTCTCCAATTTCACGCATGACAACCGCCCGGCCCCATATTTCATTTGGGTGGGGTATTGAACAGCACGGGGTTTTAGCACGGGCTTGTTCAACACTTCGAGGGTTTCAGGCTCGGCTCCTCTTCATCTTCATCCGATTCCGGCGCAGACGGTGTAACGTAGAGAATGCCCTTCTCCAGTTTCGGATTGAGCTTGTTCAGTATCTCTTTTGTCACCCCTTTTACTTTCATCAAATCTTCCGGCATTTTGAAAGGGCCCGATTTCTCGCGGTATTCGATGATGGATTTGGCAAGTGCAAGGGTAAGGCCGGGAAATTTGCCGAGCTGTTCCGATGTCGCCTTGTTCAGATCGATCTTTGCCGCTGCTGCCGCCATTGTCTGTCCAACCATCATGACGCTGAATATGAACAGGAAGGCAAGCAATGCAGCCGTAATTGACATATTTGATTTTTTATTGCTCATGTTCCGCACCCCCTTCTTTCCTTCAACCGGAGTTTTCGTCATCGGTATCGCCATTGCGATCGGCTTTTATTACACCCGACGGCCATACCGGTCTTTCTCTAATAAGCCATCGGCATCGAGGTATCCAGCTCAAACCATTGCACGAGATAGGCCCACCATGTCTTGCGGCTGTTCTTCCGCGCCTCGGCGGCTGCCGCTTCGTCAGAGCCGGTGAAAACGATAATGGTCTGCCCCTGGGCAAACAGATTTTCTTTAACGAACATTTTGCCCCCGGCTTGATTCCCCGATGCCTTTTCCTCTTCAGTCAAAACCTGTTTTACAAAATCCTCGACGCTGCCGGCCCCTTTCGCTCCGCCGAGGACAATGATGTATTTTTCCTTTTTCACTTTGTCGAATTGATCGGTGACGATGGCCAGAGGGATGCTTTCGTTGCTTAGCGTGGTAAAAAAATCCCTCGCTCGGTCGATGGACGCTTGATTCCCTACTATGAACAGCTTGTCGAATGCGAACGCCGCACTCAAGTTGACCGTTAACACGATGGATGCGACCAGGAATGTTTTTATGTATTTGCTCATCTCCGGTTCCTTCCCTATATAAACTCGATGCCACGAACTACACGAATAAAACGATGCGATTTCGTGGAATTCGTGGCAGTTTTTTTATTGCTTGGGCGCCGGGGGCGGTTCCTTTGCCTGAGGAGCTTGCGGTCCCTGCGGCTCGGACCACCTCCAGAGCTCCAGACATCCCAGCTTGAAGGGCCGCCGCTGGCTTAAATCCTTGCCCTTGAATGCCGGGTGATCCACGCCATAGCGGTAAGCCCGATGAATGCCGGAAGTCATATCCTCGAAGAAGCAGGATGCGCCTCTCGCCGTGACCGGGATGATAAATTCCCATACAACCTGGGGTCTGGCTCCGCCGGCGACTTCAAAAATATGGCCGCCGATGGAAGAAGTAATCAACGTGTTGCCGTTTGGCAGCCGCTGTGTGGATCCCTGATACGCGCTATAGAAGCTGGTCGCTGACCGTGCTGCATACTGCCATACGATGACTTTATTCTTCGGATCCAATTCCACGACGCGGGAACGATTGCCTTCCGGCCGCTGCCAGCCGTTATCGAAAATCAGCAGATTGCCGTTTTCCAGCCTGGTAACGCTGTGGGGACCGAAGAGCTGCTGATCGCCATCATCGACAAACGAAGGACACTTACCCTTGCCGTAAGCACAGGGATTGCCCCAGCGGAATTCCAGCGCGCCGGTTTTGTGGTTGATCAGATAGGTCTCGCCGAAATTCCTTGAATTGCAGATGATCTGATCTGTTTCAGGAATGTATTCCACAACGTTGAAATGGGTCCAGTCGGCCCCGGCCAGCACTCCGGTTTTTGACGGAAGGGTGAAGTTGATGTCGAATTGATCCGGCCCCGTCCCGATATGATCCCAGACGTGCCATTCCCAGACGACCTTGCCTTCGCGATTCACTTCCTGAACGTAATCCGGCCAGATCCCGTCTTCCCTGATCGTGTCGGGCTTGCGTCCTTTGGCAATGGCTTCCTCTCGAGTCTTTTTCTCCCAGCACAGAACCAGCGTATTGCCGTTGGGCATTCGTGAAAAGGTGTGGTGTTGAATCGAATTAGGAGAATGATTTTTGTATTCCCATACCACCTTTCCGTTCCAGTCGATTTCCTGCACGAGACCGCCCGCGCCGCCGAATTTCACCGGCGAATTCGGCAGCCTTCCACCGCGGAGGAGGTTTCCGTTTTCCAGGAGCAGCCCGTGAAGCCCGGGCGGGTATTCGCTGAGCCATGTATGGACGATGTATCCTTCCATATCGACCAGGTATGTCGTTTTGCTTTCCTGAGGAGGAATCAAGGTATAGCCTTGATAAGCCTTGGATGCATCATACTTGAGGAGGCCGGTCACTCCCCGTATCGCTTCATAGCCATGAGTAGACACGTATGAAGTCAGCACAATCGCCAACACCATCAAAAAGCCTTTCAGTTTCCTTATCACTTTCATCCTCCTCTTCAGACAATTGTCATTCAGCGAGGCCTATTGGGGTTCTGCAAAAGCATCGGGTTTCCCCCTTACCTTCAAAGATCTTCTGGCCGCGACCTTGGCTATCTGGACGCCGGAGCTATGGCGTTGACTTCCATTTTCGCATAATCCTGCTTTTATGATAACGGGATAATTACGACAGTTAATTCCGCCGGGATCCGAACCGGCGCCCACCGCAGGATCTGCAGACAGCGGATGAATGCCATGGATGCCGGCAGGAAACCGCACATCGCTCACGTCTGCGCCGTCGCGTTGGATGTTGAGATTGGCGATGCTGACTCCGGCAATGGTTGCCTCATTGGCGCCGTTAATATAGCTTCCGGTCGGAATGCAGGCTGCGGCGATCCTTGCCAAATCCAGCGCCCTGCTGTTTACAAGCGGCAAATCTTTCACAACGTCCTCGCCCAACACTTCGCCGGCGGAGGAGCTTGATTCGAGCAGTAAACGATCGGCGAGACACTTGCCTCGACGGCCGTGGATACCCCGGCGACCTCCAGCCTGAAATTCAGCCGGACCTGTACGGCGTTTCCCAGCAAGAAATTGGTAAAATTCTGCGTCTGAAAGCCGGTTGTTTGTGCACTGACCTTATACGTGCCCGGCAGCAGGCTGGGATAGTTATATATGTCTGCAAAATGGCTGATTACTGTGTTGACGGCCCCTGAAGCGTCATTGACCGCCTTCACCGTCACGTTCGAAATGACTCCTCCCGAAGTATCCGCTACGGTTCCGCTCAGGCCGGCGTTGCCGGATTGACTGAACATCTGTGTGGATGAAACAAGGATCAACAGCCATAAAGCCAAAGCAAAAGCTTTTTTCAAAGGTGTCATCCTCGTATTTCTGAATCTGCTTAACAGCCGTTTCCGGCCGCAGGAGCGCTTCCAGACATGCGGGCGCGACGCCGCGGTTCCCGAGTAGTTGTCCCCTTCACCTTCAGGAATCCGGGATGCGTGCGTCCTATCCATGCCTATCTGCACCGCCCTGCGGCAAAATCCTGCATGAGAAGCAGACCGGGTTTCCGGGTGGCCAGTTCACCCAACCGTCCGCCGGTGTTTGTTTGGAGGGACGAGTATCGCCCACAGTGTTTCAAAATGTCAAGTCAATTGTCATAATTATCTGACAGTTGTCAGCCGACCAATACTTATGAAAACCGCCGGCTCTGCAATGGATGGGATTTTCAAGACTTTGAGTGTTCGAGTCATGGAGCTGATTTTGCGCGCGGGAAGGCTCGAGGGCGCAAAGCCTCAAACGCTCGAAGAGTAAGAGAGAGGGATCGCTACCGCATCTCGATCAGGCCGCAGGGGCAATTCTCTTTGCACTTGTTGCAGCCGTTGCAGAATTCGAGCTTGAACCGGTAAGGTTCGCCGGGCGTCGCCGGCTTGATCACAGCCTGATCCTGGCAATAGCTCCAGCAGTTACCGCAATCAAAGCACGATCCGCAGCTCATGCAGCGCTGTGCTTCCGCAATCGCCTCAGACTCCGACAGTGTCGCCGTAAACTCCTCCCAGGGATTTCCGAGCCGTTCGCCTGCCGCAAGCTTTGCCGCCTGGTGGCGCAACGCCTCCTGGTACCATTGCAGCATCACGCGATCCGATTTGACAATGGGAAGCTCCGGCTCCGTTTCAGATTCCAAGCCTCGGAAACGCCTGTGGATGGCTTCGGCCGCACGGCGTCCCTGGTATATGGCGATGGTAGCGAGTCCAAGGCTCAGCGCATCTCCGCCGGTATACACTTTTTCCACACCGGTAGTGCCATTGCCGTCCGCCTTCGCCCAACCGCCCTCGGCCAGTGTTTCCAGTCCCCGGAAGTCGGGGTGCTGCGAAACGGCTGCGATAAGGCTTTCGGCTTCCAAAACGAATTCCTTGCCGGTAATGGGCACCGGCCGGCGCCGGCCGGATTCATCAGGTTCGCCGAGTTCCATTTCCTGGCACCTCACGGCGACGACGCGGCCGCCGTCCGTTATGACTTCAATTGGCGCGGCAAGAAAACGGAACTCCACGCCCTCCTCTTCCGCTCCGACAATTTCCTCTTCAATGGCCGGCATCTCGTTCCGAGTCCGGCGGTACAGCAGGGTTGCTTTTGCACCCATCCGCAGTGCTACGCGGGCGGCATCGATGGCGGTATCGCCGCCCCCGATGACGACAACGCGGGATCCGAGATTTGCAGGATTGCCCGAATTGGCCAGCCGGAGAAATTCAACGCCGCTGTAAATATTCGAAGCATTTTCTCCCGGGCAGCCGAGGCGCACGCCCTGATGCGCGCCAATGCCGACAAAGACCGCGTCATATTCGGCACGCACCTGATCAAAGGAAATATCCTTCCCTACCGCGCATCCCGTCCGCAATTCCACTCCCAGCCGCAGGATGCGATCAATCTCGGCATCAAGGATCTGCCGCGGCAGCCTGTAGGAAGGGATCCCGTATCGCAGCATTCCGCCTGCCTTGGGGAAAGCCTCGAACATCGTTACCGGATAGCCGAATCGTGCCAGCTGATAGGCGCAAGACAATCCCGCCGGGCCGGAACCTACAACAGCGATCTTCTCGCTATAGGGACCGGTGGTTTCACTGCTTCCAGGCAATGTCTTCTTTGACAGATCGAGACCCTGCGCAAGCGCCCAATCGCCAAGAAAGCGCTCCACACTGTTAATGCCCAATGCTCCGTCTTTATCTTTGCGGTTGCATGCGTCCTCGCACGGGTGAGGACAGACGCGTCCGCAAACGGCCGGCAAAGGATTTTTCTCCGTCAGGATCCGCCATGCTTCCGCGAAGGCTTCCTGTTGGGAACGCTCATACTTGGAAGCCTGCGCAATGATCATCAGCACGCGACGGATTTCGGTTCCCTGAGGGCAGGCATCCATGCAAGGCGCCAGCTTCGGGAGCAGGTATGGCCGCAGCGGGCTGGTCTCAACGCCTGACTTGGATGAAGAACGAATCACCGGTTTGACTTTGTCTTTTTTAAGAAGTGCCATAGGTACCCAAAGTTGTAATAAAATTTATCAGCAAATGGTTCAAGCCGCAGAAACGCCGGCGGTTCATTCCGGAAGCGGTCCGGCTTTCCGGGCCGGATTCTCTTCCCGTCTGTATTGTATAGCTGCCTCCACCAGGCCGGACGCTAATTCCGGCGATGCCAGACTGTGCAGGTGAAGATACGACGCAAGCACGCGATTCATTACCATGCCGTCTCTTCCGTTGCCCAGGCCGGTCCCCCGCTTTACCTCGAAGGCCGTCTCCGTCTGCCCGACATCCCTCACCTGCGAATAGTGAAACTCATGCCCTCGGAGCCGTGATCCCATTTTGATGAAGGGATTCGGCCGGTCCACCAGCACTTCTTCATAGCCATGCCCGGCCGGCTTTTCGGCAAGAGTGACATCCGCCGGGAGGAAACCGGCCATCGGGTAGCGGGAATCCTTCCATTGAATCGACCGGGATAAAAACATCAATCCTCCGCATTCGGCCCAGACAGGGAGTCCGCGCCCGGCGGCCATGGCGACAGAACGGCGAAACGGTGCGTTGGCCGCCAGCCGCGCTGCATGCGTTTCTGGAAAGCCCCCGCCGATGTAGAGTGCGTCCACCTGCGGCAGTTCCGAATCTTTCAGCGGATCAATGGCGACTTTGAATGCGCCTTTTCCGACGATCGCCTCCAGGTTTTCCGGATAATAGAAAGTGAACGCAGGACTTTCAAAATAGCCGATCCGCAGTCCCTGCACCGCTTCAGAGCTAACGGAGGCTTCCTCTATCTCACCGGGAACGGCAAGCGCATCGAAAGCCGCAGCCTCGGCGATTGCCCGAATCCGTTTGAAATCGACCGAACTGCGAATGATTTGCTCAGCCGTTTGGATGGCCTGATCCGCTTGCGCATGCTCCTGCGGCGTGACCAGTCCCATGTGCCGGCCGGGAAGTACGCATACGTCCACTCGCGGAATAGAGCCCAGAACAGGCAAGCCGGTCTCGGCCTCTATTGCCGAGCGTGCGATAGTCTCCTGCCGGGATGTGGCGATGCGGTTGAGCAATACTCCGGCAATTTTGAGGTCCGGATCGAGAAGCTTCATCCCAAGCGCAACGGCAGCAGCCGTGCGCGTCGCTTTAGTTGCAGGCAGGATCAATACGACGGGCAAACCGAGCAGTTTGGCGAGCGCTGCCGATGAATGAGTTCCTCTGGCATCTTCGCCGTCATGCAATCCGCGATTGCCCTCGATCAGGTTGATACCGCCGTGGATCGCGTGGGCGGCGAAAGCTCTGAGGACGCCTTCAGCGCCCATCATCCAGGTGTCGAGATTCCGCGCCTTCCGCCCGGCAGCGATGGAGAGCCATGCGGCATCGATGTAGTCCGGTCCCTTCTTGAAGGGAGCGACTTCAAGGCCCTCTTTCCGCCAGCAGGCCGTCAGTCCCAGCGAGATCGCGGTTTTGCCGCAGTCCCCGCCGGTTCCGGCTATCA
>JAFGIY010000124.1 GCA_016929335.1 Acidobacteriota bacterium
AGCAAGCAGCCGGCCTTTGAATTTCCAAAGGATTGATTATCCGCAAATGGATCCGCCCGAATGGAAAAAATTCATCACTCTAAAGCTCGTGGACGGGAAAGTGAAGGCAGGAGAAATGCCCCATGCCTATTGGGGCAATCCTAAGGAAAACTACGAAGCGCACAATGGAGAATACAAAGGCATCTACACTGGTTAGCCGCTTCATTTCCCATAAGCAGTCGTGTCAACAACTCGCGAAGGATCGAGCCGGCACTTTTACTCCCAGCCCGATCCCTTATTCGATGGCATGTAGCGCATAAATGCCTCAACTGCATGGATCACGCCGCCGTATATTTTGAATTCCTCCCATACAACCAGTGATCTGCCGGCTGCATAAGAAGGTGTTTCGCCGAAATCCAGGCGCATCAAAACAATGCCGAGATCCTCATCCACCGCTGTTATCCGCCGGCTGATTCCGGGATGTTCCATGATTTTCTGCGTTTTGATGTTCTCGCATCCCGCACGCGCGCAGCCGGCGCCGGCTGTAATCACTCCATTCTCAATACGGTAAGCATCAGGGGCAAAAGGCGCATCAGCCGCAACGAAGTCTCCGATCTTCAGGCCGGCAGGATAGGTATCTGCTATTTTTACCATCTCCTCACGCGGGGCGATCTGACTCCGTTCAGGCGCAAATGTCATCTCTTTTCGCGGTTCCTTCAGTGCATCGGGGTTGAAAAGCGCGCCTTCCTTCTGTGTGCGCACCGTCATTGTTTCGACTTCCGTGATTTTTTGATCGACAATTTTCAGCCTTAACTGCAGAAGCACCGGGGATCCTGCTTCCTCAACAACAACTTTGGATGCGGCAATGCCTTGAGGAACGTCCAGAACGTCACGGCGGTATGGCCGGATGCCGGACACGCTCTTCCAGAGTCCTTCGCCAAGCTTCATTACCTCCGAATTCTCCGTGAACCTTACGTCGGCAGAACGCGGCAACACGGCCGGATTGTGCGATAGCATGGCATCCAGGTATTTTGAGATGAAACCACTCAGACATTCTCTGTTGCAGCGCGCGTCGGTTGCAGGGATTGCGACGAGCGCGGCAGCCAATATGTTCATAAAAAGCAAAGCTGAAAAACGTAATTTGTTTTTTCGCAATTTCATCAATTTCCTCAAAAAAGTATTTTGTTTCGTGCCGTCATCCTTATTCGGCTGTTGGGATCAGGGCCTGGCGAACTGTTCGACGGTCCAGCGTTTATCGCGACACAAGCCGCAATCTTTGCCGAGGAACCAATCGCCCGCCGCACGGTTTCCTTTCAACTGCCAGTCAAGCCAGTGAACGGCCACTTCGGCCCAGTCACCGCCATCAGGCGCCGAAAAAGTGCCGCCATGCCCTACAGGCAACCAGCCGAAGAAGACCGGCACATGCGTGATACGCTTAACATCGTCGCCGGCATTGGAGTGAGCGATATCGGTCGGCCCTCCTGTAAAGTAGGCAATCGGGCCATGCAGGTTGGCCAGTTCATCCTTGCTCACCTGGATCTTGCTGCGGCCGCCAGGCCGGCTATACACGCCGCTGTCGAAAATCATCGAGGTTGAAATGCGGGGATCGGCGGAAATCTTGATGGCCTGCAGGCCGCCGCAACTGTGACCGGCGACGGCAATGCGACGGGTGTTGATATGTCCGTACAGTTCATCGACCGGGTCGGCAGTACGCGAGGCGGCCCAAGTCACGGATTGGCTCATCTGGGCAACATCTGTGGCGTCCTTTTCCTGACCGGCAGGATCTTTGCGCGGCGGGCGTCGCCATGCATAACCCAGCGCGATCACGATGTAGCCATGTGAGGCGATGTCGCGCAAAAACCTGTCATGCGACAGTCCGTTGTCACTGCAGCCACCGTTGCCCCAGATCAGCAAAGGCAGCGGCTCTGCCGGCAGTGACACAGGCCGGTACAGGGTATGGGTACGTAAATCTGCCCGTGACTGTGCCACCGCCGGCCAGTTACCGCGCCCTCCCTTTTCTCCGATGAAACCGGGCGCCGGTTCCGTGCTATCCTGCGCCAGGACTGTCCCGGTCACTGTGCTGACCGCGAAGAGCAGGCCAAACAAGCCGGCTTTCAAGCGTGCTGTCTTAACCATTTTCATAGTACCCTCGATGGGAGATCCGGCTTTCGAAGCCGGATGCGATTCCTGAATGTGCTGATAGACAGTATGTAATGATGCGAATACGGTCCTTATCTCGCTTCAACAATGGGCAACGTAATATAGGATCGGTGTGTTGAGTCGCGATATATCGACACTTTCGGCGCCGGATCGAGTCTGGGTGTTGATCTCGCATCTGCGAAATTAATTACCAGCCGCATGCTATGGCCGGCCTTGAAAATCATTGATATCGGCAATATTTCGAACATAAGTTCGACCGGTTTACCGGGCGTCAACCGGGTCACGTCCGCCTCATAGAAGCCATGCCAGGGCAGCCCGAGATTGTTGTAAGGCGCCTTTTGCAGCTTTCGCAATGAGGCCCGAATCCGCCCGTTCACGTTATACGATGTGGCTGTACCGTCCGGAGCAACGTCCTGAATGGTGGCAATGAAATCTCCATCGGTCGCCGTTGTCGATGCCCACAGATTGATAGTGGGATGGCCTGTGACCTGGACATCCGAGCGGAGCGGCGCGGTTGCGTATATTAGACCCTTGGCTGTCATGTTGGCGGGAGTGACATCGTATGCGACCGTAGTTTCGTCTTTTTGATCAACTTCCTTCGGCGCTGTGGTGCTCAACGAGCCGTTGCCCAGGTAATATTTGGTTCTTTTTTCATTGGGGAGGGGCCACTGTTTGGCCGAGCGCCACTCAGAGCCGGCCGGAGCGTTATACGTATAATAAAATACCGGATCCTCCTTCATTATGCCGTTGTCGATGCCCTTGAGCCAGTAATCGAAGAAACGGCGTTCTTCAATGGTGATGTCGAACTTGGTCTGGCTTTGGACGGCGCTCCAGCCGCAATGCCCCGCGGGGCCCACAATCAGTTTTGCCGGGTTGGTTACATTGTTAAAAGTAAAGAAGGCTCCGTGCTTGGTGGTCCCTTCGTCCCAGTTAGCGGCCAGATATATGGCAGTCTTGGAAGTTTTTATCTGTTTCAAGTAGTTATGAGGGCTGCTCTTGATCCACCACGGCTGGGCGCCTTGATCCGTGATGGCATCGGCAAAGCTGTCTCTGTATGGCGCATAGCCCTCGTTTTCAACCGTTCCCGCGTGATCCGCAATCGCCTGATTCAACTGTGATCTGTCGGTATCGCCGTCAACCGGTTCTGCCGCGGCATCGCGACCCTTTTGCCCCGGCTGCATTTTGCTCGGAACATTTGCAGAAGCACTTTTGGGTGGCGCCATGCCACCGGGCACACGAAATGAATAGGCGTCGAACTCGCAGCTCATCGGGAATATTGCCTTCAAGTGGGGAGGCGCTGTGGTTGCCGCCTGCAGCTGACTGCCGCCGGTAGCCGAGCAGCCCCACATTCCGATATTGCCATTGCTCCATGGTTGTCTGGCAAGCCATTCGGTGATGTCGTACGCATCCCGGCGAGCGGCGGTGAGCCATTCACCGCGGTTAAACGCCACGTTGTGCCCGTAGGAAGCGTACAAGCCGCGAAAGTCCACAATGGCAACCACATATCCATATTTCACCAGCTTCGCCGCCGTTCCCGGATATCCCTCGCCTGTCAGCACCTTGTCATTACTGTATCTGCGATTATAGGGTGTATGCATCCATAGGACAGGAAGCTTTGTATCGATCACATTTCCTGTAGCTTTATCCTTGGGGCGGTATAGATCCATGGCGAGTTTTGTGCCATCGCTCACCTGTACATACTGTGAGGTAAGCTCGTATTTATCGTCGTAAATTGCGTCGCTATAGCCGGCGTACTCGCCTGGCCTGGAGACGCGATAGGCCGTTGATGAATTGGGATCGGCACTTCCATCGTTGGTTCCCGCGTTGGTATTTACAGTGCCTCCAGCGACATTTACCTCGCCTTCGAATGCAAGTGCAGTACCGCACAAAACCAAACTCATCAACAAAGCATATCGTTTCATCATGTCGCTCTCCCTTTTATGATGAATAGATCTTGCAGGCCTTTGGGGCATAAAAGACGCGATCCCCTAAATACTGACCTCCATTCGTCTGACAATGTCGTCCTGGACGCCTTTATTCAGGTCCACAAAATAAGCGCTATATCCTGCCACTCTAACGATCAAGTCACGATACCTTTCAGGAAATTTCTGGGCTTCGAGCAATTGCTTATTTCCGACAACATTGAATTGAATCCATTTGCCTCCCATTGCAGCGTAAGCCTTGATGAGGCTTCCCAGTTTTTTCAGATCCTCCCGGCTTGATAAAGACGAGGGGTGAAGCTTCACGTTCAGCAGCGTTGATGCACACAAAGACTGATCGATCTTCGCTGCACTCCTGAGCATAGCCGTAGGTCCATGGGTGTCTCGTCCCTGGGCAGGTGAGGCTGTTCCATCGGCTAAAGTTGTGCCGGCATATCTCCCGTCGGGAGTTGCTCCGACGATGGTGCCGCCTGCAAACATTGATGAGATGGAGGCTCCTCCAATCCCTCGGATTTTTCCATGCTGAGGGCGGCCGAATGTGAGATATTTCGCTTCCTCGTTTATAAGAAACCTGTAGAGTTCACTGGCGATGGAGTCTGCAAAGTCGATGTCATTTCCATATTTGGGCGCCTGCAGGCACATTTTTCTGATATTTTCGTGACCTTCCCAGTTTGCGGCCAACGCTTGTTTCAACTCCTTCATGGAAAATTTCTTTTCGTCGAAGATCAACATCTTGATAGCCGCCAGAGAATCCGCTGCATTGATGGCGCCGACAGGCACCATAGCCGCCCGGAAGTCATAGGGCGGGACGGGATCTCTCCTCGACAGGGGCTTGCCTATCTTGATACCATCCTGCACCAGAACGGTTTCCAGGAGTTCAACCGCATCGTAGTAGTCCTTTGGATGTCCGCTAAGGAAGCTGTGTTCATGCCACAGACTGATAAAATAAGACAGGGTGCTTCTAAACTCCTCGTGGAACTCTTCAAACGTTTCGATCTCCTCAACAGGCCGCTTGAAAGAATAAGCTTCCAGGCCTGTGCGCGGATCCACTCCGTCATTCAAGAATATTTCCAGAACTTTGGGCAATACAAAAAAACTGCCCGCCAGGAAGCTGGCCTTTCCCGGAATGGCCGGATCCACACACCCGGCAAGGTGGTAATTGCGGGCATCTTCCACCGGTATGCCTCCGGAGGTCAGATAATCAAGAAAGGATTTGTCCAGTGCCAGGGCCGGCATACCGATGCCTGTTTTGACAACCTCCAGAGCCTTTATGAGCAGGTCTTCCGGCGTTTTTTCGTGCACTCTCAATGTAATGGTGTGATGCGCCGTTCTGAGCCTGTTGGCCGCCTCCAGGACCAGATAGGTCAATTCATTGCCGGCATCTTTTCCGTCAGCTGTGACGCCCCCGATGGTCATGTTCCGCCATTTGGCGAAGCCTGCATGCTGCGACCGCTTGGCGCTTGAGAGCTTGATATTTTCAGGCCTCATGCATTTGATGCGCAATTCACACAACAGGCCTATAACTTCCTCATTGTTGATCCGGCCTTCCTCAATGTCCTTTTTATAAAACGGATACATATACTGATCGAATCTGCCCAAATTATAGGTCGAGGTGGGAGCGGACAGGAGTTGATTGAACCACAGCGACTGCATAGCCTGGTAAAAGCTGCCGGGACGATTGGCCGGAGTCCAACGACATGCTTCCGCAATTCCCTTCAGCTCCTCCTTCCGCCGGGCATTTCCCTCGTTTGCCGCCAGCGCCTCGGCTGCCTCGGCATATCTGTCGGCCAGCCGGATGACGGCTTTGAGCACCATTATGGCTGCTTCCAAAAATAGCTTTTTCTCCACATCATCCAGAGTGAAAAATCTCAATCCCCGGAGCTCTTCTTCCGCCTCCTGAATTATTGGATTCAGTCCGTTCAACCATCTTGAGAAGTCCGCATAGCAATCGGTAAAGGCAAAGGATAGGCAGAGTCCGCTGCCGGCATAGGCTCCTCTAAATTCATCTTTCCTTTTCATCGGCGGAAGCGTAATTCCGAGCTGCAGGTATCTGAATATTCTCTCATCGAAAAGCTTTGATTGGAGATACTCCGAGCACCGGGTCTCCCAGTATTTGCCAAGTTCTCGGAACAGCGGCCAGTCTATCTCGTCAACTGATATGATCCCCTCATCAGCCGCAGCCTTGATCTCCTCTTCCCGCCACACCCCCAGAAATGGATCTATTTCGGCACCCCACGGTTTGCTGGCTCCTTCGCCAACGAGAAGTTCGTCGCCATCTATCAATGCAGGCATATGTTCCAGCATGTGAGAGAAAGCTTTTGCGTACCTGATGATGGATGGCTCGCCCTCTGTTCGTTGATAGGATTCGGTAATCAGGCGAGCTTTCTCTATACATAGAGGAAATCCTCTCCTGCGTATTTTGCCTGCCAGTGCTTCCATGAAAAGCCTCCTGTTCCGGACATAGGATCCAAAAGCCGGAATTGTGAACTATCCGCCCATAATTGCAGTGAGTCCGAAGGACTCAAAAATCCGGCGGCATTCGACCAGCTTATGTTCGCCAGGAATCTCGGTTGATGCAATCTCATTTTTCCTGTCCAACCTCTCCCATTTTGCCTCTCCAAGGCGGTGGTAGGGAAGCAGATGAACAGGAACGGCATTCGAGAGTCTGTCGGCGATGAATCTGGCTGTGGCTTCGATATTTTCAGCAGAATCGTTAAAGCCTGGGACGAGTGTTACTCGAGCCCACATCGGAATGGACATCCCATGATGGATTTTCTCGGCGTTCTGCAAAATCAGCTCGTTGGATACCCCTGTATATTTTCTGTGAATTTGGGGATTCATGTGTTTGAAATCGAAAAGCACAAGGTTCACGTGGCGCAGGACCTCTTGTGCTGTGGTCCAGCTGGCATACCCGCAGGTGTCCAGCGCCGTATGAAATCCGGCATCACGGCATCTTTTCAGGATGCGGGCCGCAAACTCCGGTTGCGCGAGAGGCTCTCCGCCGCTCAGCGTGACTCCCCCGCCCGACTCCTGATAAAACAGCGAATCTGCCGCAATCTTCTTGAAAACCTCCTCGTCCGTCACCCAGTTTCCGATTGCGGCCCTGGCTTCGTTGGGACAAGCATCTACGCATAATCCTGAGTTCTTGCAGAGCTGTCTATCGGTTCGGGACTTTTTCCCATACAGTCGGATTGCCTTTTCCGGGCAGATCCGCACGCACTCTCCGCACCCGCTGCACTTCTCATCTGCAAAAAGGAGTTCGGGATGGAAAGAATGAGATTCCGGATTCTGGCACCAGGGGCAGCGTAGCGGACATCCTTTCAGAAATACCGACGTACGAATGCCGGGGCCATCGTGGATGCAGTAGCCCTGGATGTTGAATATGATTCCATGGCCCGATTCGATCATCGCTTCACTCTGTTGATAATTGAAGGGAAGCATCCCGTCTGCAAAAAACCTGAATATTCCTTCCTGTCTCGCGCTGCAGTTCTGCAGATAAACCACATTCTCTCGCCATGCCTGCATCATTCTCATCGGAATGATGCGAGCATCATTTCACACATAGCCAATCCGACAGTGATACCTGCTGGGCAGCAGGAAAAAGTCGAGTCTTTCTGTCTGTCTCTCCCATCAGAGCGCCTTGAGGTTCTGACCAAGGACAATATATCAAGATATCCCGAAGAATAAAATGCATTATAAATGCATCCAGAATACAATTAAAACGCAATGGAATAAACTCGATTTGGGATTTCCAGCGACAGGATCCATTATTCCTGCTGGTGAAAACAAGCGAAGAATCTCGGATGGTATCATCTATACATTGCGATTCATGGAACTTTGGAGCTCTTGAGCCTTCAAGTTTAATAAACTCCGAGACACAAAACCCCCAGGGTTCCAAACTTCAGATTTTTCTATGGGAGCATAAGGGGGAAAGGGAGAAGCCTATGGATCGGGTACTACTGAATAGTGGTTTTATTTCCGGCATGAAGGCAAGACAAAGCGGTCAGGAGATCTATATATTCAGGGGCGTACCCTATGCCGCTCCCCCCGTCGGAGACTTGCGCTGGAAGCCGGCGCAACCGGCGGCTTCATGGCCGGGTGTGCGCGAATGCATTGAATTCAGCATTCAGGCTGCCCAGTATCCGGACGTTCATGCATCGGAAAAACTGCAGGTATTGTCATCGAGTGAAGATTGCCTTTATCTCAACGTAATGACGCCGGCCAAAAAGGCGAGCGATAAATTGCCGGTTATGGTCTGGTTTCATGGCGGCGGCACTCGCTATGGGAACGGTAATCTACCTATCAGCAACAGTCTCGGATTACCCAGCAATGGTGTTGTGCTGGTTACAGTCAATAGCCGGCTGGGCATATTCGGTTTGTTCGCACACGAATTGATTTCTCGTGAATCACCCCGGGGTGTTTCCGGCAATTATCTCTTTCTGGACTTGATTGATTCCCTTAAGTGGGTCAAAAAAAACATCGCCGCCTTCGGTGGCGACCCGGAAAACGTGACAATCTTTGGTCAGTCCGGAGGCGGGCTCAAAGTGGCTGCCTTGATTGCTTCCCCTCTGGCACAGGGGCTGTTTCATCGAGCCATCATCCAAAGCGGGGGAAAAGATTTTGAACCTCCCCAACTGAAAATACTGGAAGCCTTCGGCGAGAAATATTTTGCCAAACTCGGTGTCGACAGGGAAAGAGATCCTCTGACTGCGGCACGCGCAATCTCCTGGGAAAAAATTGTCGAGGTAGAACAGGCTTTGAATGCAGATCTGGGCCCGGAGTATGAATTCATGGGGCCCTGGAGCATAGCTCAGGATGGATGGTTTCTACCGGATTCAATATTCAACATGTTCCAGACCGGCAAGCGGAATGAAGTTCCCTATCTGGTGGTTTCCGATATGGGGGAACTGACTGGGCCCGGTCTGGTCATTGCAGACAAGATGGTCGCAGACTATATAACCATGCTTAAGGCGCCGAGCAAAGCCGACTCAAGAGGATACGCAGCCGTATTCGGCCGCGTACCGGATAACTGGAGACAGGAGGGTTGTGTGGCGGCCCACGGGATGGAATTGCATTATATGTTCGGATCTCTGGATGTTGCCGAAGCCTGGGAAGCCCACTATGGCGGTTTCGCGCTTTCCGGCGCCAAATCACCTGTTCCAGTGATTTCAGTCGTTGACAGAAAGATCTCCAACGCCATGATGAGCATATGGACTCAATTTGCCAGAACCGGGAACCCAAGCGTGAAGGGGCTTATCGAATGGCCGGCCTGGGATGAGGCTGGAGACCGATACCTTTTTATTGCCGAGACACTTGAAGTCAAGTCCGGATATTCTGATTTGACCAAAATACAGCCGATAAGAATTGGCATTTCTCTGTAGAACTTTTTAGGTCATTTTTGCGAAGCTGCATTCATACCGGCAATACGGCCAAAGTGTATCGCCATTCCGTGGCTAAGCCCGGGACACATCGTTGGGTAATCTACGGCGAAACGGTTGCCCATTGTATTTCCTGCAAGATAGATTCCCGGAATAACTTCCCAATCCTTATCCAGAGGCTGCAATTTCCAATTGATATTCAACCCACCCAGAACAGCCAGCAAATCATAGCCACTTTTGCCGGCATAGTATGGCGGCTTATCAATGGGGAATAATCGATCCGGCCGCTTGCCAAAGTCCAGGTCTCTCCCCATACGTGCCAGTTCGTTGTATCTCTTCACCGTAGCCTTAAAGGCTTCAACAGGCATTTTCATCTTCACAGCCAGTTCTTCGATCGAGTCGGCCATGATTGCGGCTCTGGCTACTTTTTGCCGGATCATTTCAGTGGCAATTATAATTTTCCCGAGGCCTATCCCAAGATATGGAAGCTCCTCCGGATACTTCGAGTCAAATACCTGCCAGGCTACCTTGTCAGGTTGTCGCTCGACGGCATTTACATTGCTTTGAATCGGCACATCTTCATTTTGAAAGCGTTCTCCCGCGAGATTGACTTGCAGGAAGGCCGAACTGAGAAGTGGACCGGCGGGGCCGTGTATCATGGGTATATGCGGTCCGGGCTCCATTACTGCACCAATCCACATTGCCATCCTATGCCCGTCTCCGGTAGAAGTGCGTATCATGGACTCAAGATAGGATGACTGGGGGCAGTATTTGGCCATCATCTCAGCGTTGTTGCTGTAATCTCCCGTGCAGAGTATGACGGCTTTAGCGGCATTGAATTGCAGATAGTCTCCATCCGCATTTTGAGCAATAACGCCGGCAACCCGATCGTTCATTTTTCTCAGAAGCTGTTTTGCAGGGATTTTAAAATACGTGACAACGCCTTTCTTCAGGGCATTGTCCAGCAAACATTTCGCCACGGGACGTTCATTGTGGTAATGGTGAGTAACCGAGTATTGAGGATAGTATTCCCTGGCATTATTGAAAGCCGGCGGCGGGGGATAATGGTTGATTATGACTTCAAGGCCGGCGGCATCTGTCATATCCATGAGCCAGTCCGCAGTTTCGCCGCTTCCCTCCGCCCACATTCTGATTAATCTCTGGTCAGGCTTGTTGGCTCCATGCTTCATTAAATTCAGTATGATTTCGTCTTTATTAATTTGTATTCCCAGTTTTTCTTGAAGCCGGCTGCCGATAAAGGCGTTATCGTGGCCGCGGGCTTGAACGGTCGCCGTCTTTTCCAATAAGATGGTTTTGGCACCTGCCTCTGCTGCGGAAATAGCAGCGCTCAACCCTGCGATTCCCGCCCCGACTACCACCACTTCGGCATTTATATTTTTCTTAATATTGCCGGATGGGATGGGATCAGGCGGTATTTCAAAACTATAGATCCTCTCCGGAACCATATCCTTTCTTTTCCGCAGAGGCGGCGGATTTAAAGGGGGCAGGTATCCAACCTTGGTTAAAATCACCTCATTGCCTCCGGAAGGCAAGGTTTTCTGCCCGGATTCAGAGTCATTTCGAATTATAGAATCATTGCCGCTGGGGCCAGGAGTGGTTGACTTTCTACTCAAAGCAAGCCTCTCTTTAAATGTATTTCAGACAAGAACAATTTTTGATCGCGCGACGGTATCAATGATCAATGGCGCCCCCCGGGCCCTCCGTGCTCGGTTTCCTTCGGTAGGAAGCAAAGGAACGCGCTTACGGAATGCATGGTGCGATCGCTGATATCACCGATGCATGACTTATTTCACAAAGGCCTCGCCCTCCGGAGTCCGTCGCCAGGCGAAATACTGATCCATGACCTTAAGCGCGTCGGCGCTGGGAACCGGCCCGGTATGAGGCGTCTGGGCAAAGTACATCAGCACAGGGTTGGCGTCGCTGAACGAAGGCCACTTGGGAAGGCCTGGGCCGCCGGGGTCACCGAATTTGGCGAAGTTCGTCCAGTAGGTGGCCATGGCTTCCGAAATCACCTCGTCCGACCTGGTGGGCTGCTGCTTCGGATTCAGGTGCTGGAAAACGTAAGCCACTTCCTGACCGTGCGGCGATCCTCGTCCGGCCTGCGGTGAATCGGCCGGATAATCCGGGTGCTGATCGAAATAATAGTAAAAAACCCTGGACTTGCCCTTTTTTGACTGCAATCGCGCCCAGATCCAGGTGTGCCATCCGAATGCGGCGTCGCGCATCAGGTCGCGCGCAGTCTTGGCCACCGTTCCTGTTCCCGGGGGATAGGCCGCGATGAGTTTATCGGCGAATGGGCCGAAGCGCGACTTCACACCGGCGATGTATTCTTCCGGTGTCTTCGGAGGGGAGAAGCTTAATCCCTCATCGGAATTGTAGCCGATCAGAACCGGAACGTCGTTGTACCGCTTCGCCTCATAGAGCTTATATTGATCGTCCGGGATCACCCATCCATCGATGATCGGCCAATGGTTCAAACCTGGCGGGTTGCCGCCCGTGCGGACAGGCTGGCTGCGTATTCCGCCGCCGGCAAGCTTATCGGGAGGGAGTTTCCGCGCTTCGGCGATGGATGCCACTCCGGCTTCCTTGAGGGTTGCCACGCCCGAACGCTCCGCATCAGCCAGCCGTTTCATGTTCTCCCCGGGCAAGGGTTCAGGCCTCGGAGGTCCGAATGAGCCGCCGCTTTGCGAAATCGCGCCGTGGAATAGTCCTTTAGCCAGCGGCGACGCGCACAACATGCTGACGGCAATTCCTCCGGCCGACTCTCCGAAAATGGTGACGCGACGGGGATCGCCGCCGAATGCGGCAATGTTTTTCCGGATCCATTTGAGACCGGCAATCATGTCCAGCAGGCCGTAGTTGCCCGATACGTGGTTCTTGGTCTCTGCACTCAACTCCGGGTGAACGAAGAATCCCATTTGCCCCACGCGGTAAGCTATGCTCACAAGCACCACGCCCTTGCTTGCGAGCTTCGCTCCGTTATACGTTGGTTCGGAAGTAGAACCCATGGCGAATCCCCCACCGTAGATCCATACGAGAACGGGAACGCGATCACGCGGCGATTTCGCCGGACTCCAGATGTTTAAATACAGGCAGTCCTCGCTTGGCGCCGGGCCGCTGCCTCCCGGTCCCATCATCATGCCCTGTATGCATGCGCGAGCGAACTTAACGGTTTCCTTCACGCCATCCCATTTAGGTACCGGCTGAGGGGCGCGCCAACGGAGGTCTCCAACCGGGGGCGCAGCGAACGGGATGCCTCTGTAAACCTTCAGCCCGTCCTCGACGGTCCCTTGCACCGATCCGCCCTCAACCTTGACAGGCACGGGCGCCTGCGCGAGGCAGAAACCGGCTGCAAGAATTACAAATGCTGCAATCAGACCAGCTCTCTTCATTGAGGTTGCCTCCCTTCGGTGTCAGTCTGCTTCTTCTCGAATAGGCCGGCCGCAGACGATAATAGGGCTGGACGCCAGGCAGCCTGGTCTTTCAACCGTATAGGCTTAGAGTCCCTCTGGAATCAAGACTCTAACATGATCTTGTCACAGATCTGTGACATATTTTATGGCCGCTATGGCAAAAAGAGTTACTATGGGGGACCCGGTTGATGATATTGATCTTGTCCATGTTCTTAACCCGCATTATTCACGAAGGTTGGTAGCGAATGGTCGCAGACGGGCATGGATACGCCGTTTCGCTAACAGGCGCCGGCATATCAGCGCCGCGTATCGGAGGAATCGAGATGAAAGAGACGCCGAAGTCCAAATCCCAGGGCAGCCCGCAACGATCGGAAGGCCGGGCGAGAAGCGCATCTCCAACCGGAGAGGGCTTCAAAAGGGCCGGCATCAATATTGATCAATTAAAGCGGCTTCCCAAATTCCTGGTTGCGGCCAGCGGCCGCGCCAGGCGAAATAAGCTGCCAAATCGCCTCCGATTATGCGCGCCATGACGGCGTCACAACTTCTTATAAGGATAAAGTGAGTACATTAATATATGGCCTACCAATTTACGCGTCGAAAATTCATAGCCTTTGCCGGTGCTCTTCCTGCTGTTTCCAGGAGCCTGAAAGCCGCTGATGCAAAAGCAATCAAGAATACCGGCGCCGATACTCGGCGGCTGGTGCTTTGGTATGAAAAGCCTGCAACACAGTGGGTTGAAGCTTTGCCGGTCGGCAATGGTCGATTGGGCGCAATGGTCTTCGGCGGCACGGCCGGCGAGCGGCTGCAGCTTAATGAAGACACTCTCTATGCGGGTGGCCCATACGACCCGAATAATCGTGAAGCATTGCAGGCTTTGCCCGAAGCACGGCGGCTGATCTTCGAGGGCAGATATAAAGAAGCTCACGATTTGATTGAGACGAAAATGATGGCCCATCCGATCAGTCAGATGCCCTACGAGACTGTCGGCGATATTAAGCTGGAGTTTCCCGGCCACCACGAAGTCGAGGATTACCGGCGCGAACTCGATCTCGAGACCGCTATTGCCAAGGTCACTTACAGCTTTGGCGGCGTTCATTTCACTCGGGAAGTCTTTGCCAGTCCCGTGGATCAGGTGATTGCAGTGCGTCTCACCGCCGATCATCCGAATCAAATCAATTTCATTGTCGGCCTCGCGACGCCGCAGAAAGCCCATATCACTCCCGATGGTCACGACACGCTCGTCATGCGCGGCGAGAATGGGGAAGCGTCGGGCATTAAAGGCGCACTGAAGTTTCAGGCACGCGCACGCGTGCTGGCGCACGGAGGCAAAACCTCAAGCGAAAAGGAAAGGATCGCCGTAACAAATGCCGACTCCGCCACCCTTCTGATCGCCATGGCAACGAGCTACAAATCTTATAAAGACACAAGCGGCGATCCTGAGTCGCTGACGAAAGCTTGCCTGACCAGCGCTCTAAAAAAGCCTTTTGAGAATTTGCGGGCGGATCACATTCGCGAACACCAGCGGCTATTCAATCGCGTGACGATCGATCTCGGGATCACTGAAGCGGCCGGATTGCCGACCGATCAGCGACCGGCGAAGTTTCTCGAAGGCGCCGATCCGCATCTTGCCGCACTCTATTTCCAGTACGGCCGCTATCTGTTGATATCGTCATCACGCCCCGGAACACAGCCGGCAAACCTCCAGGGGCTTTGGAATGACTCGATGACGCCTCCCTGGGGCTCGAAGTACACGATCAATATCAATACTGAGATGAATTACTGGCCGGCGGAAACAACCAATCTCACTGAGTGTCATGAACCCCTGTTGCGCATGGTGACGGAATTAGTCGAAAACGGCAGCCGGACTGCAGAGGTGCAGTACGGCGCACGCGGATGGGTCTGTCATCACAACACGGATCTGTGGCGGCAGACGGCGCCAATCGACGGTCCGTTGTGGGGATTCTGGCCCGCCGGCGGAGCATGGCTCTGCATGCATCTGTGGAGCCATTACGAGTTCACCGGTGATAGAAAATTCCTCGCCCGCATCTATCCGGTGATGAAGGGCGCAGCGCAGTTCTTCATCGATACATTGGTCGAAGAACCGAAACGCAAGTGGCTGGTGACCTGTCCCTCGATGTCTCCTGAAAACACGCATCCGGGCGGAGTGTCGGTTTGCGCGGGACCGACAATGGACCTGCAGATCCTTCGCGACTTGTTTCTTCGATGTTCTCATGCAGCACAAGCGTTGGGAATAGATCGGGATTTCGCTGCAAAACTGGCGCATATCCGCGCGCATCTGGCGCCGATGCAAATCGGCAAGGCGGGCCAGTTGCAGGAGTGGCTTGAGGATTGGGACCTTGATGCACCGGAACCCCAGCACCGTCACGTCTCCCATCTCTACGGATTGTTTCCAGGCGACCAGATCACTTTGCGTGATACGCCGGATCTCTTCGCCGCTGCAAAGAGGACGCTCGAGCAACGTGGAGACGTCGGTACGGGGTGGAGTCTGGCATGGAAAATCAACCTGTGGGCGAGATTACAGGACGGCGATCACGCATATCTGCTTCTTCAGAAAGCGCTGACACCCGTCTATGCAGGGAGCGCCGGATACAGCGGCGGTGGCGGCGTGTATCCCAATCTTCTCGATGCTCATCCCCCATTCCAAATCGACGGCAACTTCGGCGCAACTTCAGGCATTGCCGAGATGCTTCTGCAATCACACGGAGGGGAAATTCACTTGCTGCCGGCGCTGCCGAAAGCCTGGCCTGATGGAAGCGTCAAAGGGATGCGGGCGCGTGGAGGCTTTGAGGTCGAAATGGAATGGAAGGGCGGGAAGCTCGCAATGGTGCTTATTCGAAGCCTCGCCGGAACCCACTGCAAGGTGCGCTACGCGCATCAAATGGTGATGTTAGAGCTCAAGCCGGGCGCGGCGGAGCGCCTGAACGGGAAGCTTATGCACGAAGCAAAATCATGAAACGCAGAGTGCTTTTTTCATTCCTGATGGCATCCGCGGCAGCTGCGTCGCTGCAATAGAAAGCCTGTGAGGAATGCGGAAAAGGTCGTAACGAGCGCCAGAGGAAGGCTTGAAGCCGAAACAGCCAATGCTTCGTATCCCTTGTGTAAGGATAATGCAACGTTGCCTGTCGTTCAGGAGCACATTAGGGGAAGATATTACCCTAAAGCGGGAGGGGCCCGTGCCAAAGAGCAGAAGCTTGCCTTATTGCCTGTTCTTTGATGAAAGACGGTCTTCTTGGAGATGTCTGGCCAGTATCCCGGCTTCCGCCGGATATTCTAAAGACTTAGCCTGCATTTAAATACAAACCAGCTAAAGTGGATGGGCGAAATCTGCATGAACCTCCTCAATCACAAATAAAGTCTCAATTATCGGAAATGGGCCAATGCCAATTTTAAAAATGCGGCCTATTTTAGCTATACGCCGGGCCGGTGTTGTACCCCATATACAAGGACACTTATGAGCGTCATGTGGAGGTCTCTTCTCCGGGACCCAATTTCAAGCGGGATCGGATGATCTGGTGGTCCAAGGATCTGGGCCGCTCAATTGATTATCTGGAAACGCGGCCCGAGATTGACATAAAGAAACTTGCCTATTACGGGATAAGTCTGGGTGCATGGGTGGGACCTGTTCTGACCGCGATTGAAGAACGTTTCAGAACCTGCATACTGGTGGCTGGAGGATTACCCCAAACCGACTATCTTCCTGAAGCCAATGTGGTCAATTTCGCCCCGCGAACGAAGATTCCGGTCTTGATGCTGAATGGACGATTCGATTACGTATTTCCTCTGGAAATATCTCAGATCCAGCTGTTCAGGCTTCTTGGCATGCCCGATAGGGATAAGCGCCACGTGGTCCTCGAGAGCGGCCACACGATCCCAAGACAAGCCAAGATCAAGGAAACTCTGGACTGGCTGGACAAGTACCTTGGGTCGCTATCCCTGAAGTAGCGCACAGACCTCCTCTTTTGCATTCCGAAGGAAAGAACAGGACATCGCCAGGATCGCCGAAACCCTTCGAATACGCACAACTCTGGAAGGAAGCATGCGGGAATCCGGCAATCGAGTCCGCATCCTGCAAAAGACGAAGGATATCGCCGTGCATTTAACGGAAGGCGGGAACTCATATCAGCCTGCAGCGTTGCCTACGGTTCCATCAACATCCTTTCGACGGATGAATAAAAATCATAAGCTGGTCTGATCGCAATATTATCCTCGGGCTTTGCATTGCGAATTGCTTCCAGGCACTTCTTCCTGGAATTGTACGAATCAAACCAATTCAAAGAATCGATTACGTCATTTACTATATAATTAACCTTCCGGCCTGCCCTGATCTTCTTCAGAAATCCGGGAAACTTATAATCCGGGCCTCGGCGCTTTAGCTGCGACACGGATATCGCTGTCAAAACACGATCCCTGCCTTCCACAATCAGGCAAACGTTAAAGTCCAGCCTGCATGAAACCGGTCCATTATTGTAATAAAACAGTTGAGCAATATCCTTTCGCCAGGCGCATTTCCGGATGAAACGACACAGGGATTCGCGCTTATTATCGGGGGTTAATTCTTCATAAGACTCGAATCCATAATCCTTCAGTCTATCCTCCAGCGTGTTTTTCAGAGGCACGATGAATATCTCTGTGTTTTCCATATCCGGCAGAATAGAGCTCTTTCTTCCAATTTGCAAAATGATTGCAGCCTGGTATTGCAGTAGATGCCGTCTGGTTCACGATGAACGATATAGCCCGTGCGATAGATGCGTCCGAACCGCGGATGGAAGTCAAATCTCTCAGAATCGATCTCCGGATGGTTCCAGTAGCCCCATGCCAGGCCAATGCCGCCAAGGCAGAGTTCGCCCCAGCAGCCCTCGGGAAGATATAAAAACGCCACGGATCGCACAGATGCCCTTGTGGAACTCGTTCCGGCCGACTACGCCACGCGGCCCATCATGATTGAGGGGAAAAGGCGGGAGCTTTTGAGATTCTGGGGAAAGCGGTGCAGAAAAACAAAAGCCGCCCCGGAGAGCGGCATTTATTTTAGGTATTAATGGTACAGATGAATCCTGCTATTTCCTCCGACGCCAAGCCGCCAAGCCGATCATGCCAAGGCCGGTGCTAAGGAGGAGAAGAGAGGCGGGTTCGGGAACTTGCCCTTCAACCGTGTCAAGGCGGGCGAAATCCAAGCCCGCACCATTGTATGGCAACTGGCCCAGTTTGCTAGGTCCTTGGAGGGCGAGGCTGAAAGTTGCCGAGCCATCAGCCAGAAGACTTAGGGTTGAATTCGGCAGGTTAAAGGTGACCACAGACGCTGAGTAGTGCAATGTATTCTCGATCAAGGGAGACATGGACGCCGTGAGATCCATGCCATCCAGAGAGAAGCCGGCCAATTGAGTCCCGACTTCGTCACCGTCCCCGTCGAACAAGCCGAAGGTCAGCACCGCCGAAAGAACACTCCCGGGGGTTAAGGAGAAACTGAACGAAACGTCGAAACTCGGCCCTAACGGATCGGAACCGTAAAAATCATCGAATGGCGCCGGTTCGCCTACGCTAGCACTGACGAACTCCGCGACGTTACCCAACATATATCCGTCAGCGAAGTCCTGCTCGCCCAGAGTGACAGACTCTCCGAAGCTGGCTGCGGGCGCTAAACAAGCGATCAAAACAATCATGGGCATTATCTTTTTCATGGGCATGATCCCCTTTTGATTTGTGATCCGTCTTCCAAAGCTCATAGAGAATATTGCTGCTTGATACGCCTGAATCTAAAGCAATTTGTAGTCCATGGATAAATTTTGACTGAAGGTGTGCTTATAAGTAATTAAATATATGAGAGTTGCCGTGAATAACTAATAGGCAAAGTTTTAATATCGGAGGCATTGTTTCTTATTAATGTGTAAAACATTTTGACATACGTTCCAGGCTGGGCTTCGGCTTATCCTCTAACATTCTTCCTACCAACAGGATACGACGTAGCATCTTGAATCCTTAACTGTAAAATTATCTTACAATTCGCCATACGCCGATATCTTGTTGCTTCAGTCTCTCGATGAATGGCTTTAGATAATCTGTGTCACTATGAGAAGAGCTGATGAATGTGCGAATGCGCGTAGCTCCGCGACCTTCCAACGCTTCCGCAAACGCATGAGCCGGCTCCCGATTGGCACCGAACCTTGGTTGCGGATCAATACCTAACATCGGTCTTGTTTTAGAGAAGAAGACCCATCATTTTGCGAAAGCTGGATCCGTTTTCAAACCATTGTCATATCGGAACGTTTCATGGGCAATCCGGCAAGCTTGCGCCAATTCGAAATCCTTGCTCCATCGGCGAGCATTTCCGCGTTAATCCGTGGAGATCCGCGAGAATCCGCGGTTTCTGATTTATTGAACCGCTGCTTTTCTATTTCAGGAACTGAATCGCTCCATGGGGAGCATCAGGATCGACCCAACCGGAAGGCATTCCATAGGGTACTTCCAGAAGCACCGCCTCGATTTGAAGTATCTTCCTGTCTTTGATTCTGAAAAGCTCGGCCATGATAAAGCTGTATGGGGCATCGAAGGGAGGGGTCAGCTTCATCGGCGTGCCATCGGTCATCTTGAATTCAGGAAATGCGCCGGAATGATCGAGAAACACGAATGCCAGAACGAGGCCGCGTTCCTCGTCAATAATGGGGTACCGCCGTTCCCGGACCTTCGTAATCAAATAAGAGAACCCGGTCGCGAATTGTTCACCGCAGCTCATTTTCTGCATAGCTCCCGGTGCATCCGGGTTGCCCGCGGCAATCATTCCGTTTTCAATACGCTGGCACTTCGGATCAAAGGGCGTCAGTTGATCCGTTCCTTTTTCCATGGCTTCAAAATACAGGTCGGCGATATTGGCCATTTCCCATCGCGAAGGCCGCTCTTTGGGGAGAACCGTTTCGTGGAAAACGGGCTTGTCGACGAGGACCGGCTGGGGAGCTTGCCCGCCGCCCATCCCGCTGGAACGGACGATCAGAGTCTCCATTTCGCGGATGCGCCGGTTTTCGATTTTAAGCCTCAGGAATACGATGCGCCTGTGGCCGGCTTCAAAAAGCGTTCCCATGAATCCGACCTGGCCGGCTGTGGGATCGGCAAAGTACAGCTTATAATCGCCCATCTTGTGGGAAGGCGGCGCCCACATTCCGTCGCCGAGTTGAAGCGTGACGCCGTTTTCAGTATAGCGGGCGTCCGGCGTCAACGGGAGTCGATCGGGAGCGTGATTCACCCAGGCTTCCCAGTAAGCGTCAACGAATCCGTTCAGGCAGGTTCGATCGCAATCCTCTGCGAGAACGGGCGCAGCCAGAAGAAATGCAGCAAAGATTAGCGTGAATATTTTTGTTTTCACAGGACCTCCAAGGGGGTGTGTTAACGTATTTTCCAGTTAAATGCAAATATTAAGCCAAAGGTTTTCGGAAAGATGGAAAAATCAGAGACAAAATTGTGAATAGAGCCTTTCATGTATTTGTTGTGTCGCTCTTTTCTGCAGTTTTTGTTTTTCGAGCTTTGAGTTTCGCGGCCTTATCGGAATATTCAGGAGAAAAGCCGATTCATGCAGTTGCGGTTTCAGGGAGCAACTGCAAGATGGGTGTGCACTGCGGGGAGCAGGATGCTGAACTTATTGCCGCCAACCAAAAAGCAATTTGGAAACTCCCGGATACTCGAGCGATGGGTAACGGCAAAATACTTGACCGCAATGCCATGTTGAAACCGACACTGATTTTATGCCACTGGTTCTGAGGTCGTGAGAAAAATCCCGGACTTGCTGTTGCAGGATTTTCAGGCCCTCCAGGTCACTTCTTTCCTGGCGATTGATCCGGTTTTTATTTCCCTGCTTTGGTAAGGGTCGCACCGTGTATTACCTTGTGCATGTAGGGCCTTGTCACTGTAACATCCTCAACATGGGCGGTGGATCCGCAGGGGGTCTGAAAAACAATCACTCCGCCCGCACCTGTACCGGCCACAATAACAGCCACGTCGGCAGGTTTGGCAAAAGGCTCCCTGTAAAGTCCCGGTTTGCAGTCTTCAGGCCTTATTCCGACAATTTTACCCTCGGCCGCCATTTCTCTGAATTCTTTGCGCTCATCCTCACTCATTTTGTCCCAGTTAATTGTGTTTTTGTCATGCAGCCACTTAATAAAGGACTCTCTGGTAAAACCGGCATTTGCCAGTTGCCGAGCGAATGTCGGATGCATCGCGATCATATGCCGCATATCGACGCCGCTCCGGGGCATGCCAAAAAAGCCGAATACTCCTGCCGAAGGGGAGAACATGCCTCTCATCTGCTCCAGTCTCTCTTTAAAACCGGCCGCGCTCAGGGTCTCGGAGGGGCCGCGCGAAATAAAAATCCCTTCGCATATGGTTACGGTACTTTCTTCGGGCTTGAATCCGTTTGAAACTGCATAGGGTTCCCATGGGCTGGCTTTCTGATTTTCCGGAATTATGTAATTTGCATAAGCGGCAGGCTGTCCGGGGCCTCCCGGCGACGAATAGACGTCCATGCGGCGCCAGCCTATATTGATCATGCACATAAGCATTGCCCGTCCGATAGCGGCATTGGCTCTGTGACCCGGAGCCAGGTAGCCGACCTCGTTGTTAAGCCCGATTTCTTCAACAATCGGTCCGCTGATAAAGGTTATGGGCAGAATCTCATTGACAATATGGTACTGGTTGAAGTCTTTGGCCGTAATCGTCTCTATCATGGCAATAATGACGGGAAGATACTCGGGTTTTGCTCCTGCCATGACTGCGTTTATGGCGATCTTTTCTACAGTCGCCCTGCCTTGCTTCGGAAACATAAGCCCTATTTCCCTGTCAGGCGGATAGGATGTTCCCGCAAGCATTCTGTCCACTGCCTCTCTTGTCGGCGGTACAACGGGCATACCGTCGGTCATGAAATTTTCGGCACAGTACTGCTGAAATTTTTCATTTGCCTCGGAATAATCGGCGCCGGTGAATTTTTTTGGGGAATAGTCGTAACTGAAATTTTCAACTTCTGTTTCTTCTTTTGTCAGCGGTTGGATAAGCGCATTATGTATTTCGTCAAAAGCCGCCTCTGCTACCGGTTTCATTAATTCGGGATCGGTCTTGGCAACAAGGTAATCCACCGCAGGCACAGTAAGAACGCGGCAGGTCGGCATACCGTTCATATCCAGCAGCAGTCTTTTCGCCTTGATGATTGCGTCGGATACAATGGCCACACCCGGACAACCACGTTTTTCCAATCGGGCGCCGCTATCATGCCTGGAGCCGGTCTCCGACGCCTTCACTCCGTCAATCCACCCGTCGCACTCATTGGCTATTTTGCCAGAAATGTCAGGCGCATTCGGGACTCCGTAGCTGTAATGAATAAACGCAACCGAAGGGTAACGTTTCTTTAGCTTGGACTTTATTGTGTCGAAAAAAGCCATCGAATCCTGGCCCATCGCCATGATTGCAATTTTTTTCCCATTCAAATTGCCGAGGCGCGGCGCAGATAATCCCTGTCGTTCGGGAAACGCAAGCTCGCCGTGAGGCTCCAATATTTCAAGGGCGACTGTGTCATTCGCTCCTGCTTCCCTTTTCCTGTTCACACAGCCTGATGCCGCCCCTGCACCCAGTCCCGCTACCCCCACTGCGGTACTCTGTAAAAAGGTCCTCCTGCTTTCTTTCCTGTTGTTACTGGATTCCATAATTCTCCTCCTTTATCGAACAGGTTTTATGGAATGGGCTCCGAGCGAGAGAGCGCTCCAAAGCTTTAGCGGTCAGCCTCTTTTCAAATCCCGGATGTGCTCCCGGAATCAAGTACTCTATCGGGCCCGGCAGATTCCGACGGAGGGGGAGGCGCCGACACAGGTTTCCTTTCCTCTTTTGACTCAACATTAAAAAGCTTGAAGTCCGAGTAGGTATGCCGATTGTGGAGGTAGCGCCCGCGCCAATTCACAGATATCTCCACTTCTCTGGGAAGCAAAAGGGGGACTGAATGTCCGTCAAATGCAACCTCCTGATACTGAATCTCGGTCGCCAGTTTTAGCAGTTGCACCATCGGCAGAGGGTTCAGAAGATATGTATGGAGGCGACGGATACGAAATGTTTCCGCATCCACGAATGCCAGCCCATGAACAAGTGCCAGATCGCTGCGGTCATCGATGACAAAGCGAGTGACCATCTTGGCGGTTTCCGGCCTTTGCGCAAAGGCAACTATTTGGATTTGGCGGCCATCCAGCGTTTTCCGGCCCAGGTAACGGAAATCCGCCCCGTTCCGGTTAACCGGATGAAAAATCGATGAAACGGAAGCGAAGCCCGACGTAAGCATCAATCCCTGCTTCAGGCCGCTTCTAACGGCGTCATTCCCGTCTTCGGTGGAGCGATACTCTTGAATGCCCAGTCCCGGCCCTCCGCTTTGAGCCAGCATTATGTACTGGTACTCCTGATCCAGAGCGGTGATCACTTTGCCGTCTTTCTTCAACCGTTCCTGATGCACCATTTCCAGCGAGGCTGTATTCGGGATGCTGCGGAAAAAGCTATCCACACCCTGCCCGATTTTGCTGAGGATCTCTTCCAACTGAGATTGATCGGTCGCAAACTCCAATCCCTCCAACTCCGGGAATGACTGAACGAGTTCCTCAACCGGTTGAGACGTCAAAGACTTTGACTTCCCTTTGGAGAGCAGCGAGAGTTGTGTATGCACCCATTCGTTCAGGGCCTTGGCCATCTGCGGAAGGTCTTTCATATTTCGACCCGCCACATACCGCGTCATTTCCTCGGATGCGGCCTCCACTCTTCCAAGTTCAAGAAGCGCGCGCACCCGCAGGATCCTGGATTCTTCGCTCGGCCCCGCTCTGAGAGCGTTTCCCAGAAATTGCTCCGCGGCTTCCCAGTTCCTCTGGCTTATGGCAATGCGCCCCAGTTCCTGCAGAGCGAGAGAATTTTGCGGATCGGCCTCCAATGCGCTCCGGTAAAGTCCGGCAGCTTCATCTGTGTGTCCCCGCCAGGCTTCCATGACTCCCTTTATCAGGCTCAATTCCGCCTTCTTGACTCCGAGCGAATCGCAGATGGCAGACACATCCTCCACGTGTTTTTGCGCGCTGCCCCATCGTCCCGCATGCAGCAAGGACAATCCGAGCAGCAACCGGCAGTCCATGCAAGCCGGCGTGCGCTCTATCGATTTATTAAATAAGGAAATTGCCTCCGCCGGATTCTGCCGATTCATCAACTCTTCATATCCACGAATAAACTCCGGATGGCCCGCCTCTGCCGGAAAGGCATGTGCCACGCCACCTTTCAGCTGCGGCCCGAGAATGCTTGCCAGCGCAGTCATTGGGAGCTGGTCTTCCCCTTCATTTGGTTTGCATAATATGATTTCAATTCCGCCTGCGCTGCTGTCGAGAGGGACATCGATCACCTCCCGCCCTTCCAAATAGCCTGGTTTACTTGCAGCCAGAACACCCTGCAGTCTCGTCATCCTGGAAGTGGCCGCGGTAATTTGGATTTGAAACTCTCCTTTAGCGTTCGTCTCCACGATTCTCTGGTCTTTGGCCGCTCCCTCCGCCTGCAATTCAATGCGGACGCCGCTAAGCGGCTCTCCCTGCAAAGACAACACCCTTCCCGATATCCTCCAGGTCTTCTTGCCCATGGCCGAACCGGCCTGCGTCCAAAAAGTCAAAACAGCAACCACAACGGTTGCACTCAGAAACCACATTCCCCACGATCGATTCATCGCACAATCCCGCCTTCCAACAAATTTCAAGAACGGATGACTATCCTGCAGATTACGGCAATACACAATACCATTCCTCAATAGCATTTACTCCATGTGGGATGGGATGTTTCAAGAGATACTAATGTTATACAAACCGGGCAACGGATGAAACCGCAGAATGGTGAAGCTACGGTTTAATCCGGGGTATGTGTGCGGGATTTGAACGAGGGCTTCCTTTGTCAGCTGGATGGTGACATAATCAAAGCCAAAAGAGGAAGCAATATGGAAATATTCCCAGGCATCTCGATGGATCCCGGAATACGGTTTGGCAAACCCTGCTTGGCTGGCACGCGGATCGATGTAGCAACAATCGTCGGAGCACTCGCTGGCGGTGAAAGCTACGAGGAGGTTGAAAAAGCCTATAGCATCACTCGCGAGCAAATCCTGGCTGCACTCCGTTACGCAGCACATGTCGCTTCGCACCTTCCTCCTGCCGTCGAGAAAGTTTCGTGAAAATCCTCCTCGATGAAAACTTCCCGCTCCAGCTTTACCGGCGTCTGCGTTTGTCGGGCTATGACGTGGAACACATCATCATCCTGGGCCAACGCGGCATTCCGGACTCCGCCATTCGGGAGCGAATATTAAAAGAGGATATGGTTTTTCTGACTCAGGATTCTGAATTTGATAAGATGCCAGGCGCCTATAAGGGATTCATCCTCATTTCGCGAGTTAAACAAAGCCTCCCGATTCAAAAAAGAACGGAAATCTGGTTCACTGCTGTAGAAAAATTCATGACTGAGAGGCCATCCGGAAAGCTGTTTGAATTATTAGAAAGCGGTGAAGTGGTTGCCTGGGAAATTCATGAAATCGGATGAAATGGAAAATTGAGGCCGGATTCCGATCGCTCCGTTGATCCCTGCACTGGACCGGCAAATGTGCATATGACGGATTCATATTTTCATCTCCGAGGGATGCTCAACCTGCGTTCAGATCCGTCTGCCATCCACGGATGTGCGCGACAAAGCCTATCACACCCTTCGATCATTGGGATTAGTCAAAAACGATTGGGAGTTATTGGGTAATCTCACGCTCCAAACCATGCTATCCAATATTGTATACGTACTATTTTTGGTAGTGCGAAATGCTTTAATTGCTTACAATATCCTATATATAATGATCGCCATATGCTTATCAATATCCTCATTACAATTGCGGTGATTGTTCTCGGCTATCTTGCTTTATTAGGGCCCGCATGGAAAGAGGAGCATGGGTGGGGATGGTATTCCGTCTTGTTGCTATGCGGCGCAGGGGCTGTCCTTCTGTCGCTCCTGATTCATTTGCCGGTTTTCCTCTCCTGGATCGTTGCCCTGGCTGTGTTTCTAGTCGGATTGTATTATCTGCTCACGACAATTTTGGCAATAGCAGATAAAGAATACTGGGAGAGTGTTCCTTTTGGGATTCCCGCGCTGTCCTTCCTCGCGACCGCCGGATATTTAGGCGCCCACCGCGGGATATTTTCTTCACTGAAATCTTTCTTGTCTACCCACGGACATTACTTACTTTGGTTGCTGCTTTGGCTGCTGCTTTGCGTGATCACTTTTGTTTTATGGATCATAAGAAAAGACATATGGGATTCAATTCGCAGCGGCATTGCGGCGTTTCGCCGAAACAGAAGATTTGCGAAAGATCATGTAAAACTCATCTCCGGCGAGGGGAGCATGGAATACAGCATAGAAAAGCTGTATAAACACAAATTTATCGAAGTGCAGGTGCGCGGACTCGATTCCTCTCCAGGAGGGGAGATCAGCCATTATCCCCCGTTTTATGGTCAAGTAACCATCCGCAATTTAGTCAGACAGCCCATTCAAGTGGTCATTCCGATCGGCACAGTATTCCGCTCGGCTCGAAAGACATATCCTCATATGATTACACTAACTGAGAAGCGGGCTGAAGTTCCTTACAGAGAGTCCTTCTGCCTCGAAGTGCCGGTTGCTTATCTCAGAGGCAAGGGGCTGCTTCCCGATGGAGGTTTTGAATTAGCCGATATTGAAACCGCTTCGCAGAAATTATGCCTCTTCATTAAAACAATATCCGTCCTTAAAAACCTGGAAGCGGTAATAAAGAATCTGAATGACTATGGAGACTTCTGGGATAAGGAACGTGATCCGAATAACTATGCTCTCTGGCTGGATGCCATTACATGTCTGCAGGCCGGTGTGTGGGCGATAGCCCTGGGATTTGACGGCATTAAGATCAGGAAGGGATTGCACACACTTCTGGTTCACAGGGAAACTTTGAATTTCCGTGAAAATGTCGAAGGCTTCCATATGGAGCTTGGGATGGATATCAGCGATGCGCAGCTTGAAGAAATCCACAAGGTGATTCAGGGTGAATTGACGCGATAGGCGCACAACGATTTCTTGCCTATGCTCGTAAAGATCGCAACCGGATTCTGCAAATACACAGGCAGCATTTCATACGGGTTGTTTGGAGCCATCAATGGATGCATCCTTTGATGAATATGCGAAACACGCACTCCTCTTAGCCGGGGAAGAGGCGCGCAATCTCTATCATACATATGTCGGGACAGGACACCTGCTTCTGGGACTATCCCGGGGAAATGCCGGTTCAGGCGCCGTTATTCTTCAGAAGATCGGGATTGATTATCAGAAGATACGCAGCGAAGTGATAAAACTCGACCCTCCTCCTGAAAATACTACAACAGGAGATCGTCCCTCCTCGCCCCGATTGATGAGAGTTCTGCAATTGGCTTCCAGGGAAGCGGCTTCCGGCGGAAAAATCAATATCGGTACAGAGCACTTGCTGCTCGCGATTGCTTTGGAAGGGGAAGGAATCGGCTTCCGAGTGCTGTCCCATCTCGGAATAGATGCCGACCATATTCGAAATTGGATAAGAAATTGCCGGGACCTGGAACCGAGGGCCGACAATCAGATGGAAGTATAATCCCGGCGCCCTAATAACTGGAAATCAGTCTAAAAACCGGCAAAATGGGGGAAAACATTATGATCCGAAGAAAAGTGCATTCGATAAAAACCGGAGGATCCGCCGCAAGGCGATTTGTTCTTCCATATACTTTGAAGCTCGTCTGCCTGGCGGCCTTATGCGAGGCGGCCCTCGTCTCCTGCTCGCAAAGCGAAGGCCCGTCCACACCTACGCCGAAGCATCTGTTTGAGTCGATCAGAACATACGCCGCTGAGGGACGTTACGACGAAATCGGCCGCCTCATGATCGAATTAAGTTACAAGGGGGAAGAAAGCACTCTGGCAGCCGTGGAGAATATCCGCACCGAAGCATACCCCTCCAACGGAGACTTCGCGTTCAGCCGGGCCGGTCTGCAGGCACTCATCGATCGCCATTTGGACGGCTTCGCACCCGTGGATGCGAAGACCCGAGAACGGATGACCAATGCCCCGGGCTATGCCGCCTGTAAGCAGCTTCAGCAGGCTCTCGCCCAGGATCCGGAGGGCGTCCAGATCTTAGCCGTCAGCGGGGTCCACGTCCTCATTGCACGGATCGATGGGAATTTCCGGCTGATCTTCTGGGAACATCTCCCGCGCCTCGCGAATCCGAGTCGATGATGGCCGCTTTGAACAAGCAGACACGCTGTCAATGGGAGCACAGGAGATCATAGATGCTATATTGAGATAAATCACCTGGAATTCTATGAAGCGAATGGCGAATATGTTCACATTTCCAAAATCCATTCCGGATAGGAGTGTGTTGACGCACACTGCACTCTTCCCTATACTCAACTCACTATTGAGAGAGGATCTATTTTCAACGAATTGCAAACCTGCGAAAAGGAGGTGTAAGTTGAATAGAAAGCTATGTTCCTTATTATTGGTCATTCTTTTCATTGCCGTTTGTTCTACCGCATATTCTTCTGAAAATAAAATCAGGGTATTGAATCCGACACCTCCGAATAGAATGGTCGATCGTGTGCCTCTTACGCCGCGGCTTGATACGCTCGAAGGAAAGACAATATTCCTGGTGGATATCGGCTGGGGCGGTGAGAATGCGGCTCCAAGCATTTATGAGGAAATGAAGGCATGGTTCGCTCAGAATATGCCAAGTGTGAAAATAGAGGTCCGAAAAGTCAAAGGCTTCTACATGCAGGATCAGCCGGAACTCCTGAAAGAAATATCCGAAAAGGGCGACGCGGCGATGGTCGGGATAGCGGGGTGAGACAGCTGCACATCGGCCGTGAGCCGAAACTGCAAACAGCTGGAACAGCAATATAAAATTCCCACCGTCGGGAGCGCGGCGTCCAATATCATCAAATATGCCCAGGATCACGATTTTAAGTACACCAACGGATCGCCCATTCGATACATATCCTTCCCTTTCCCGGTGGCCGGACAACCTCAATCCGTCCATCATAAATACATTTTTGAGAGCAAAGATGTGGTGAGCGGAAAACCGATGATGCAGGCATTCATCGACGCCCTGACCGTTCCGCTGACCGATAATGAAAAATACAAAGGGCCGGCGCCTGATCCCGATCCGGCGGAATCCCGCTTTCTTGGGCCGGACACGGAAGAGAACCTGCAGCGCCTATTCAAGAACCTGGATTATACGGACTATCTCCCCATTATCCTTCCGACCGAAGAACGCGTGGCAGACATGCTGAAAGGCACGTCTCATAAAGCGGATGAAATCATTAAGATATTGGACTGGCCCGGAGGCAGGCGGGAAGTGACGGTAGAAAGAGTGGCGATCTGCGCTGTCATGGCCGGCGCCAAACGGGAATATCTTCCGGCGATTCTCGCCCTGGCCAACCATATACCTTTCGGAAACTCAACGTCCTCCATGGCCAATATGATCCTTATCAACGGCCCCGTACGAGACGAAATCAGCATGAATTACGGTCACAACGTCATGGGACCGCATAGTGAAGCGAATTCGGTTATCGGCCGCAGTTACACGATTATGTCGAAAACCATCGGCGGCCTGCACAGCAAAAAAACAACCTGGAGCACTCTTGGAAGCACTATGCAATACAACAACGTCTGCATTGCGGAAAACGAGGAGGCGCTGCCCGAAGGGTGGAAGCCTTTTCATGTGCAGGCGGGGTTCAAACCGAATGAAAGTGTTATCACCGTGGCGACAGGATGGTCCTATATTTCCAGCGTAACGGAAGCCAAGAGGGAATACCCCGTATATATGTGGATGGGCGAGTATATGAAATCTCTCACAATGGGATCAGCTACAGTCGTAATGGATCCAACCGTTGCCAGACTCCTGAATGACGCCTATGGTTTCAAGACCAAAGAGCAGCTCAGCAAATGGTTTTCGGAAAATGTTGAGAAGACTCTATACCCTTCCGGAGAAAAGGTAAAACCGTTCCAGGAATCCTCGGTAAATATAATCGTTACCGGGGGCGGGGGCCAGACAACATGGTTTGTGACAGATTTCATGATGAGCCGGAATATGGTTTTGATGGGAGGGAGTACACGCATCGACGACTGGCGCTAGCAAATATCACTCCGGCCGAGCCGGAAGCTTTAGGTTGTGAACAGCTCAAAGCGGCAGGCCCTGCATGGGCGCTACAGCAGAGCCCAGGGCTCACGAGACTGTCTCAAAATTCGATTCAATCAGGCATGTCTTGAACCATGTGGGTCGCGGCTTCAGCCGCGACCTGTTGGTGCAAACAGAAGATCCGTCATAAATATCTCTTACACATGGGATTTCTTGCGCGTCGCGGCTGAAGCCGCGACCCACATGGAAATCTTTGCTTATGCAGATTGCGTCATCGCCCCCATGGTTTTCAACCCCATTGTTCAGTTGAGACAGTCTCGTGAGCTCTGGGCTATGCTGCCGCGCCCCTTTCGGGGCTCGCTCCTGATTATCTGCCTGCACTGCATTCATTCCCGGAATTGTAAAACCTTACAAGTCGTCCGGCCGAGCCGGAGGGTTCCTTAAGCGAATAAGTAAACCTTTCCCCGCGAAACGCGTCCAATATAGGCAAACGAAAGGATCTTTAGCACTTGGAGATGACGCTGACGGAGATTGCTGATGCGCGCGCCGGAATTTGCCGGATTGAGCCTGAAAACTTTGAGTGGATTGTGGCTCGGCACCAGAAGCAGATTTATCGCGTTCTTTTCTGCATGGTTCGGGATCAAGACATCGCCGATACGCTGACGCAGGAATGTTTTCTACGCGCTTTCCAGAAGCGCGCTGCCTTTCGAGGCGAATCCGCTTTGTCGACGTGGTTGATGCGCATCGCCATTAACCTCGCGCGGGATCACAATAGAAGCCGGCGATGGGCCTTCTGGCGCCGGCTGCAGCACATGGACCGGCTGGAATTAAATGACTCACCTGATGTCCGCCTTTCACCGGAGCATACCCTGCTGAACAGAGAATTGCTCAGCGTGATTGAGTGCGCGGTAGAGAAGCTTCCGGATCGTCAGCGAATGATTTTTCTGCTGCGGCATGTTGAGGAGATGCCGCTCGATGCAATTGCCGAGGCGATGGGATTAAAGCTTGGGACTGTGAAAAGCCATTTGTTCCGGGCAATGGCGACGATTAGGGCTGCATGCGGCGGCAGGATATAAAGAATTTGGGAGTCGGGAGATGAATACTGAAAAGCGCGAATCCGGGGAGATTGAGGCCGTCCTTCAGGTCTTCCGCCAAAACGTTCGTGAGGCTGCGGTGAAGCCGGATGCATTCTGGACAAAGCAGCGCGACGGCATTTTGGAGAAATTGGGGCGACCGTCAGTGGTGATCAGATGGCGGCCGGCGTGGATCTGGGTGCCTGCCTCCATCGCAGTCGCACTGTGCTTCTTTATTTCTGCGCGAAGAAGCGAAGTCCCCCTGCCTGATATCGCTGCCGGCTACGACCAGAAGCTTCTCGTAGAGGTTGAACAGGCGTTGCGGCGGGGAAGCCCGTGGGCGCTCGCCCCGGCGGAGCTGATCACGGAAGAAATTGAACGCGGCACTGTTTCGTTGCCTTCTGGTTCCAGGTAATCCTCTGAATATGCGGGCACTGGCTTCAGAGGCAGTTTGCGATTGGAATTCGCGGGAGCGCCGGCGTTTCGCCGGCTCCTTGCTTCGTTGGACAGCCTATGACGGCTGATCCCATGGTGAGAAGAGCGGAGGTGTTTATGCGAGTCTGGTGTAATTGCTTAATTCTTTTTTCATTGGTTGCGGGAAGCCCCGTTGCGGAAGCTCAGCCGGAGCTTGGTAAATGGTGGAAGAACTCCGAGATCGCCAGAAAACTGCGGTTGACAGAACCTCAAATAGGACAGATCGAGCAAGGCTACCTGAATCATCAGCGGAGACTCGCCGATACCAATGCACAGCTCAAACGGAGTGAAGAGCAGCTGAAAGCATTAATGCAGCCGGACCGCCCGGATGAAGCGAAGGTCCAATCCCAAATCAAGCGCGTTGCTGACGCGCGGGCCGCACTTGAGACCGTCTACGCATCAATGATGCTGTCCATCCGGAAAGCGCTCTCGAGAGAGCAATGGATGAAACTGGAAGAATTGAAAACTGTGCCGATGTCGGCAGCTTCTGCCAGGCTTTTTGAAGATGCGGGCGCCCAGGGCACCCTGCCGCCCGAAGGGGTTTTTGTCCCGGGCGGCCAGGTTAAAGCTCCTGTAATCATCTATCAACGAATGCCTTCCTATACGCAGGCGGCTAGAGATGCCAGGGCGGAAGGGATAGTGCTGCTGGAAGCAACAGTCAGGAAAAACGGCACTGTAGACTCGATAAAAGTATTGCGTGGCATTGGATACGGGTTGGATGAAAGCGCCGTCCATACCATCGCAACCGAATGGAAATTCCGGCCGGGTACCAGAAACGGACAACCCGTGGATGTAAGAGTTGTCATCGAGACTGCTTTCCGCCTCTATTGATGCCCGGGATTACTGGCGCCATTGCATTGCTTGAGCTCGACAATCGGCGCAAACCGCGCCTTGTCATCGAGCTGTCTTTCCTTCCAAATGGAATACAACACAGGTATCCGGACTTACTGTGGTCGTCCATCGTTTAATCCGGGCATTCACGCCCAGCCGACCTTCCGGCAAAGATATAGGAGCAAGGCCGAGATGGGAAATAAAGCGACAGGATCCGGGGATAAAATACAGGTTTATTCAGGATATCGCTTAGAATGAAAAATGACCGGGTAATAATCGCGGCTAAGGGCAAAAATCAGGCTGTTTTTCAGCGGATCTTTTTGTAACTGCTTAGTTTAGATCGGTCCGACCCCCGTTAGCACATTTCTGCCCGCTTTCAATGGGTAGGTCCGGTCCTTCCATATCAGGGATCCGGTCAGCGTTCCGGGCAGATCGATCCGGACCGACCATTTCCCATCCTTCAATTCGTAATCCACTACGATGTCTCCCTGGGGATGGGGAATCCGTCCCGCCGCCTTTTTCAGTGTTCCCGGATGCGGCTCGATCCTTGCTTCAGCAAAGCCCGGTGCGCCGGAGTCGATGCCCAGGACGGTACGGTACAGTTCGATATTGGGGCTGGCCCCCCAGGCGTGACAGTCAGACCTGGCCGTATTCACATCGTAGTCCTCGGCCCAGGTCGTCATGCCCATGGCGATATTCTCATGCCACTTGTCGAGCCACGTCAGGTAGCGGTCGCCCAGGCCTGCGCGTATCAGGGCCCGGTGCAGGTAGTATTTGAAATAAATGGATGCCGGGGCCAGGCTGCGGTCGGCGAGCAGCTTTTCGGCCAGCCGTTTCGACGGATTTCCCGGAGGCACCATTCCCGCGAGAATGGCCAGGGAATTGGCATGCTGCGAGAAAGCGCGCTTCTCCGCGGTGTCCGCAAATAGACCTTTATTCCCGTCCCAGTATCTGTCGCGGATGGTTTGGGCGAGCCTGCCGGCAATATCGGTATATATCTGCGCGTAAGCTTCCATGCCCAGGCTGCTCTCCAGCTCCGCAGCGGTCCGGTAGGCCAGCAGCAGCTGCAGATCGAGCACGGAGGAACCGCCGTCCGCTCCCAGGGGCGCGGTCCCGACCAGCCACCCGGGATTCGTGACCCAGTCGGTGAAATTCCAATAGGGCACATTGCGAAGCCGGCCATCCGGCTGCCGGTACCTCCGGAAGAAGTCGAGGATCGCACGCGTTCCCGGAAGCTTCTCCCGCACAAATCCGCTGTCGTGGCCGTACATCCAGTAGTCGTGCAGCATGCCGATATACCAGAGGGAAAAGGAGGGGATGATCTGAGGCGACACCGAGGGATGCCGGCTCAGAGTGAGACCTTCAGCGATCCGCGAATGATCCATCTGGTCCAGCGCGTTGCGCACGAGACGTTCGTCCCCGCTGTTGTACAGGCTGACCAAAGCCTGGATGCGGGCATCCCCGATATACTGAAGCTGCTCGTAATAAGGGCAGTCCATGTAGGTTTCGATGGCGCAGAGGCGGGCCGTACGCCAGCCGATCTCCAGCACCATGTCCAGGGTGGCGTCATCAGAATGAAATGCCGCGTTCATCCTGAAGGGATAGCCGGTGAATGTGCCATACAGGTCTTCGATTACAAGCGGTTCGTCGCCCGTTTCCACCGTCAGCAGGATATACCGGTAGGTTCTCCAGTAGAGCGAGTTGAACTCCTGGCGTTCTGTTCCATCCGATATCAGGCGGTCCTCACGTCCTAGAAATATTTTTCCTATTACCTCGTTTCTGTTCCCTTTCCCGGCGACTCCGGTTTTCCCCTCGGCCGCCGGTTCGTACAGGGCTTCGGCGTATTTCATGGAAACGACGGCATCGCGCCCGCGGCTGAACTGCAGCGTGACGTAAGCGTTGGTCAGATGTCCGTTGTCCAGGAGCAGCGCTGCTTTCGTCCGGGCCGGTATGCCGACGAGCACGGCCGAGGCGGGGAATGCGCCCGGAGGTTCGATCCCCGTTGCTTCGCGCACGCTTTCAAGCCGCTCGACGGTCCGCTCCATCTGCGGGATGGAAGACGGGACGAGCATCCACCCAGACGCGTCCCGGATCCCTTTGGGGGAGCCTCCTCTCCAGTGCGCTAGAGCGGCGTTCTTCCAGGAAGCGTCGTTGAAACCGGCCTCCCGCCATCCCCGGATGTGCTTCTTCATGTCGATCCGCTCGCCGGGGCCGGCGACATAGTAGCCATACAGGCCGGAAGCCTCCAGCGGGCGGTAGCCGTCGTCCCGGATGCATTTCCATGCGGGGCCGGTGTCCAAGGATTCTTCGGCCGGAGAATTCCCCTGAAGGATAAAGCCCGTGCGCCAGGAAATCTGGGCTTCAGGCCTGTACGTCCCTTCGTTCCAGACGACGGCGGCAATGATATTTTCGCCGGCGCACAGGAAGGACGCCAGGTCCACCGTCTCATAATTCCAATAGAACAGGTCCCCGCGGGCCGGGCCGGCGGATGCCAGCCGGCCGTTCACGTACAGTTTGTACCGGTTGTCGGCCGACACATGCACCACAAACTTCTCCGGGGCTGCTTCGAGGTCGATCTTCTTTCTGAAGAGGTACACTCCATACTGCTCGGCGGGCTCATCGGGCACGGCGATCCATTTCGCATGCCATTCGCGGGTGAGGAGATCCGGATTGACCGATCCGGAGCCTATGCCCTGGGACAAAATAAGGCCGGTCAGAAACATGAATGAAAGACAGGCTAAGACAATTTTTTGCATAGAGCGATGACTCCGGCGAGTTGCGTGTGCCAAATTCTGCGGCTGATTCTACCAGGAACAGGAAGGATAGCATGGAAAATCTCTCCAAAGCTATTTCACATTCCGGACAAGCATTCAAACCGGGGAATAGGGATTGCCACTCGCTAAAACCTGATGACAATCCCACCGCGGATGCTCGGCAGGTTGCTGTTAGGGCGGCCATGGGTCCACAGTCTTTTGATAATTTCATCGCGAACTTCGAACTGGAAACCCAGTCTTTCAGTCAAGTGATAGTTGACGCCGGCGCCCAGGCGATAATACGGCTGTGCGGCAATCTCGGTGAAATCGGTTGTGGTTTTGCCGATTCCCGCCACCACATAAGGCAGCAGACGACCCGTCTCACGATTGGGAATAAAATGGAACATAACGGCCGCTTCCGCCCCGAGATAATCGTCTCTCGAAGTGGATGCGCTATCCGGGCTATGTAACGGAATATTATAGTTGAAAGAATCCAGGGCGCCCTCAACGGAGAAGTGCCGGGTGATGTGAAACCGGTAAGCCAGACTGAAAACTGCGGTAGCGCCTCCTCCCGTATTGACCTGCAGTGAACCCCCGCCAAGTGAGAACGCAAATTCATTACGCCCCTGCGCCGCCGCCTGCCGGTTCAGGCCTGCAAGGAGACTAAGCGAAAGGATCAGAATGGCTGCATGCTTCATAACCGGCTCCCAGCTGATTGTTCTTATATACTGGAATGCGAATTTCCGGATCCATGCGGATCATCATAATCGGAAGTGTGGCTGAAAAATCTTCATTGCCGTTTTGCAATGATGCCCGTTGCCTGGGGATCGAAGGTGGGAAGGCTCTGCTGCAACGCCGGTCTTTGTCTGCAGCAGAGGCCGGTCGGACTGCCGACGCAGTGTTCCGGAAGCACCGCTTCTTCGGCGGAACGGGGAGATAATCGGCACCGCATCGTCTTTGGTATTTTTATATTCCCTCTTTTTGCAATAGGGTAATCGCGTATTAAAAAGCCATTTTCAGCAACAGGATTTTGCTGCAAGATAAACCTACAATCGGATCGAAGACATTCAAGCAGACATATTGCATGCTATCAGCATCCGAGTGATGACACGGATGGCACTACTCAGGCGGAACTCGAGATCCAGTATCAAAATGTCCTTGATAATCTGGATTCTATCCAGCAGGATTTGAAAAATAACAGTCAGGCAAAAGCGGAGTATTGCTTTTAAGTGGCGCAAAATTATGGCCTCGAAGATGAGGCGCTTAAGATATATAAATCTCACGGCACGTTGGGATGGAATGCTGCCGAATATATAGCTCGCACCTATGTTCGTCGAGGCAGCTTAAATGCCGCTTGGACCCCTATTAGATCCAATGTCGGCTAATGGTGGCCGGCAGATAAAGCCCAGGTGGCTCCAGTAATTTTGCTGATCGACAGGCATCTTGAAACAGTTGTGACGCCTCAACGATGCCGATTTGTCCTCGATAAACCTGGAGGTCCTGAAGCTATAGGCAAAACAAAATAGCGACGCATGTGATCATTCGCCAGGAAGGGAACGAGAAAAAAACGCCTCGGATTAGCAAAAAAGTCGAGAAATGATGAACTTCCCATAAATCGCCATCCTGGAAAATGGCTTTGATGCCCCCACGATATGACGAATGGGAAATGTCAGGAGAAGTACTTCCGGTCACCTCATGCTTCCCTTTTTCGCTTTCGGCCAACGTATGCTTCCAAAAGCGTGCCAGACGGGATTGAGTCGCTGTTGTCAGCGCAGGGCTTAACAATATGGTGCGGGGTTGACTTTTTCCAGACTGCTGCAAAATGCAGCAAAAGGGGGATTCGATATGATGAATCTTGAAGGGCTAACTGGAGTAGAAAAAACCATGCTTTTGCCTCTTTGGGGCAGATGGTCTGAAAGCATCAAGGAAAATGGCATGATTTGCGACACAAAATCTATCGAATTAGTGAATCGCATGGGCTATGACTTTCAAAGCTTTGAAGGTGCCCAACACCCGCTCACTCGGTTAGCATGGATCACCAGAGCGTGGAATACGGACCACGAGTTGAAAAAGCACGCACCCATCATTCCTTTTACAGTGATTTGCTTAGGCTGTGGATTAGATACTGCATTTTACAGAAACAACATTCCACTGATGAATTGGGTTGATGTTGATCTTGCAAACGTAATCGATGTAAGAAGACAACTGATAGGTGACACCAAAGGCGTAACCCTACACGCAGGATCAATTTTGGAAAAAAGAACCTTTGAAACCATTCCGACAAAAGGTCCCGTAATTGTCTTAGCCCTCGGCCTATTATGCTATTTCAACAAATCTGAAGTAAAAGAGATAATGAACAACCTTACGTCACTCTCCTCAAATGTATTAATTATCATGGATTACTTTTCAGAAGCCGGCATTTCGATCAGCAATAAATTGGTGCTTGCCGACAACCTTGACGCAAAGATGATTTGGCATGCGGATAGTCCTACGGATCTGCTTTCCCTGCACTCTGGAGTGGATATAATTGAAACATACCCCCTGTTTCATAAAATCATGCCTTTATTGTCCGAACAAGAGCAAATAGCTGCATCCATGTCCGATGAAAAGCGGATTAACTCTATGGCAGTTTTAAGTTTTACCAACCGGTAGGTTGGCTCCATTTGTCAGGATCGCGATTTCGGCACTCATCAACCAGGACTTTGCAGCAACGCCATGCGCATATTGGGATATCTCATTAGCATCATCGGCTATGTTTTCATATACGAAAAACCGCTATGGATTGGAGGATTCATAGCTAAAAGCTGCCCAATCGCCTCCGATTCCGCACGCCATGGCGGCGTTACAACCTCCTATAGGAACTTCCCCCAGCTTTTTCATCTTTCATAGACAGAAAGGACAATTGGGGCTTTTCCCTTTTACTTCATATTCTGTTTCCTACTTTTTCCTTTCTGTTCTCTCATTTTTTCGCACAGTTTACAGTTGCAGTCTGGGCAACCGCCAGCACAAATATTGCGGGATCTTTGATCTTATGAGATAGAAGGTTCAGCGTCTATGGAGGTGGGAGCCAGGAACGGAACTCCGGGCTCCCTTGGAACATCGGCGGTGACTCCAACGATGCACCGAACTACAGCATCGCTCTTCCGCACGTTCCTGTAAAGGCCCTTGATGGGCGCATACAGGTGACTCTCTCAAACTGTCGAATTTATGAATGCGAGCGTTGTCATGAGCTTGTGCGCATCTGCCATTATTGCGACCGTGGCAACAGGTTTTGCCCACCCTGTGCTCCATTAGCCCGCGCAGAAAAACAACGCAATGCCGGCAAGCGCTATCAAATGACAAACAATGGCAGGCTTAATCATAAGGTGCGTCAGGAACAGTATCGAGAAAGATTGGGGAAAAATGTGATGCATCATGGTGACTTAGAGATCACAATCGAGCCAAAATCCACAACGGCAGCCAAACCATGCGCCAGCAAGGTCGATTATGAGCGCCCCAAATACTCACCCAATCAGCCATCAAAACCGGGATGCTGCGATTTTTGCGGTCGTCCATGCAGTCGGTGCGAGTATACACGGGCGATTTCGCGACGCCCGCATGTCAATCGTCGCAGGCCGCGCCTTCCTCGCTATGGGATGGGCAGACGGCGCTGACAGGCAACAATTACCAAAACCGGACTTGCAGATTGGACATAGCTTTCATGGAGGAGAACATGCTCAACAAAAGACCTCAGCCGCTGAAACCGGATCGCATTCGATTCATCAATGGTTCGTTCAGTTGGATTGATCATCGGTTCCTTCGGCAAGGATTCGACCAGGGATTGACTCGTTTAGAAAAACTTTTCTATTTCGTTCTCATTGCCGTTTCCAATCAGGATGGCGTGAGCTTCTATTCCGACGAGCGCCTATGGGAAGTTCTCGATATTCGCCATGGTCACGAACTCACCGGTGCCCGGAACGAACTCGCAGCGCGCGATCTGATCGCGTTTAAAGAGGGAATATACCAAGTGTTAGGCCTTCCCGCCGGGCCGCCGCAACACCGACCTCCGGATGACGGATGACACAATCTAATTGGATTGAACAACTGCGACGACTTCAGCACACGCGCTTTAAAGCACACAATCGAACGCGCATCGTTTCGCTACCATTTTTGAATCAAATCGCTCGACGATTTTGGAGAGAAGATCGAGCAGCACAATGGGCTTTGGTGCGGTACGCATACTCAGATGTTGCCCCTTCGAGGGCTGGTCTATAAGAATTGCGCCGGACCAAAGCTTGCGTACTCATACAAGAACAAAGGAGGCCCCCATGGAACCGGAAAAAATCGATTATGCGGCTTGGATTGGCTTGGACTGGGGAAGCGACAAACACGCCATTTGCCTGCAACCAGCCCAATGCCGCGCAGCGCTGGAACACTGCAGCCTGGAACAAAAGCCGGAGGCCTTGCACGGATGGTTCATGAACCTGCTTGCCCGTTTTAGGGGGCGAAAGGTGGCGATCGCCATCGAGCAGACCAGAGGAGCCGTCATTCACTTCTTGCTTGGTTTAGATTCCGTGCATATTCTCCCGATCCACCCCAAGTCCCTAAAAAATTATAGAGACGCGTTGCACCCAAGCGGCGCCAAAGATGATCCCACCGATGCTGAACTTCTGGTGCAATTTCTTACGCTTCATCAACACAGGATGAAACCTTGGATTCCAGATGAACCGGAAACCCGTTTGCTCCTCAGGTTGGTCGAATTCCGCCGCAAAATCGTCGGAAAGCGCGTTCGCCTTACCAATGAACTCACTCATCTTCTCAAAGAGTACTTTCCCGCGGCATTGGATTGTGCCGGAGATTTGGACAAGTGCATGGCTTGCGACTTCCTGTCGAAATGGCCAACCTTGGATAAATTGCAGAAGAGCCGCCCCGAGACCATTCGCAGGTTTTACCAGGAGCACGGCTCGTGGAGTTGCAAGGTTATGGAGGATCGTCTAATGCAGATCCGTTTAGCACTCCCTTTGACAACAGACGTTCCGGTCATTGAACCTTCGGTCTTCATGGTGAATGCCATCGCTCCTCAATTACATTCGGTGATTGATGCCGTCGCGCAATTCGATCGAAGAATCAAGGCAGTTTTCCAGAAACATCCGGATGCGCAGATTTTCAGCAGCTTTCCCGGGGCCGGCCTCGTACTGGCGCCGCGCCTGCTTGCAGCCATGGGCTCCGACCGGAGCCGCTTCAATTCATCTCTGGAAGTGGCACAGTACTCCGGCATTGCACCCGTTACCAAACGCAGCGGAAAATCAAAGTGGGTGCATCGCCGCTTCGCCTGTTCACAGTTTGTGAAGCAAAGATTCCATGAGTTTGCCGCACAATCGATTCTGTATTGCAGCTGGGCTCGCGCCTATTACGATCAAAAAAGGAATGAGGGCAAACGGCATCATGCCGCAATCCGTGCCCTCGCTTATAGGTGGATCCGAATCATTTATCGTTGTTGGAAAGACCGGACCCCCTATGACGAAAACATATATGTGAAATCGTTGCGGCAAAGGAAACCCGGATGGATCCAATAATTTCCCGCCATCGATTCTTAAAAAGATTTAGGGCACGCATCGTCCCGCTACGAATAAACAACTTCTACCGGCTCGACGGTTTATATCAGACGCTCGAGCGAGACGATACGCTTTGATCCTCAAACGCATACTCAGATGTTATCCCTCCGAGGATTCTTCTATAAGACTCGCGCCGGACCAAAGCCTGCGTGCTCACAATAAAAAGATAACAACAGGCAATGTGCAAGAATTATGCTATGGCAATTGATTGGTTGTTACGGCAATAACAATATATGCTCGCGCAGAGACGCCGATCGTGATGGCTCTTTTGTGGAAAGTTATAAAATAATGGTTTCTATTCAGACCACCTCAGATGTCTGATAATAATTATTATCTAATCGCTGAGAATTTCAGCCTGGAAAATTGGCTGCATCATTTCAAAAAGAAAACATCCATATTTCTATATGACGACATGCTAATGTCCCTGTTACTTTTATTTTTCGGCATAGCGGGAATACTCATTTTTGCCCTTTACTGGTCATATTTTTATTGGCGTCGAAAACGCGAATGGTTGCTTGATCCTGAGTGCCGCGCTGCCAATAAGCCGGTTCCAGGAGCCTGAGAGGCTGAAGATTGCCGGGAGCTGAATTGAAATGGCAGCCTATCATTCCCATCCTTCCGGTAAAATCATGCCGTTTTAGGGACTGGTGTCGGATTCTCTTACAGAAATCGAATGCCCGCGGCTGGCCCTAATGCATTAAGAATCATGTGTTTATGGTAGTGCAAGAGATGCGCTATAGACGGTGATGTCGGGATTGCTTACATCTTACAATACTCCACTCCCGGATTTAGAGTGCGGCAGCTTGCTGCCGTCTTGCCTTATAAGATATTTTATATCAATAACATGAAGGCTAGCTGGCGCCGGATGGCAAAAAAAATCCCGGATTGGCATTTCTCTTGCTTCCCTAGTCCCTATCTACTCGACTATCCGAAGAGTACCTATGTTGGCTGGGATTTTTGAATCCATTATCAGGGAGTAATGCGATGAGGACATTCGGCAATATGATCAAGTGCGCTTTTTGTTTCGCTCTTCTGGCCTTCCTTTGCTGCCAATATGCAGCAGCGTCATCTTTTCAGTTCACAAAAATCATCGATACAAGCGCGATATTTCCCGGGCAGGGAGTGAATTTTGATAACTTCTCATGGGCCGCTCCCAATGGCGCCGGTTCAGTTGCTTTCATGGGCCGCATTCTCATCGAGCATAGCTACTGGGATCTTGTTTATCTGTATACCGATGGAGGCTTCCGCGTTGTTGCCGATGAATCCACGATTATGCCCGGCAGCAGCGTTCCATTCACTCAGGTATTGTTCAACGGCGCCCTGGCATTCGACGGCGATAAGCTGGCATTTGGCGGATGGAATAATTTCATCGATGTGAATGGCCGCCGCGGCATATACGAGTACAGCCTCAGCAGCGAAACGCTTTCCAAGGTTGTTGATTCCACCGATATGATTCCGGGAATTCCCGGACAGAACTTCTTTTCAATCCAGGCGGGTCAACCGGAAGGCCCAAGGCTTTCCAACGGTCATCTGGCGTTCAGTGACCGCTCGTGGGATTATGGGAACGGCGCATATGCCGTTGTTGGGGAGGAGATCCAGGTCTCAGCCAATCGATCGACTCCGATGCCCGGCACGAGCGGTAATTTTCATACTGCCGTGGCAATGGGCATTGATCGCGATGGGACAGTGCTGCTTTGGGGCATCGATCCTCTTCCTCATACAGATCGGGGATTGTTTACGCAGAACGGCGATACCATATCACGGATTGTTGGCACGGATACAATAATCCCGGGCGGCAGCGAAACGTTTGAAGGTATGGGAAGCAGCCACATTGACGAGGGCATCATCTCGTTTATAGGATATGGGCAAATCGGTCAAACCATAGAACATGAGGGATATCTCTTCTATGACATACATTCAGGCATCTATACGTTCTCTGAAGGTACACTGGAAAAGCTCATCGATGTGAATGATCCGCTCCCGGGTTTATCCGGAGAATTCATGAAAATCACTGCCTTTGATGCGCCGGCATTTCATGAAATGTCTTTCCACAACGGAAATATTGTCTTTGAAGCCTTCATCGACCGGGATGGAGATCCATACAATGAAAGTTTTGAAGCGGCGATTTTCACCAATCTCGGCGGATCGATGACAAAGCTTCTGGCACCGGGAGATATGATCGATGGAAAAACAGTTCGTGATATCGGCATGGGTGGAGACGCTCTTCGCGGCGACGAAATCGCATTGACCGTTAGCTTCACGGATGGGATGTCTGCCGTGTATCTTGTCACCGCCGAAACGGCTCCCGTACCCGAACCGGGCAGCTTCATTTTGTTGGGAATTGGCCTTCTCGGCATGCTCGCCTGGGCTCGAATGCACAGAATCTGAGATGTCCGATCCAACAATGGATCATTCATCTCAGTATATGGAACCTCCGGCAATACCGGCTAGGTCAAGCCCGGCGCCGAGCAGAAGAAGAGACGAAGGTTCAGGAACGATGTCAACCGGAGGCGCACGGGTGATCGCGCCGATGGCGTCGATATCTGCTTCCACCATGACGCCCGATGGATCGCCTTCATTTGTATCATCAGTCAGCCTGACAAGCGGGAAGAGGCTGCAATAGGATTGCATTGAACCAGAAAGCACTATCCAATGCCTCAATCTTTGGTCCCGTGTTGCAGGAGTCAAGATTAAGCAATTGCAGGCAACATCGTTGACCTTATTGGAAGCGTTAGGGATAGCCTTACTGATGCAAATCCTTGCGCATTAATATCAGTGATCGACCACGGCTAGAAGCCGTGGTTTCAGCCTGCCCCGCACAGCGGGGCGCTTTTTGATATGTCGGGGTCGGGGTCGGTATCGGGGTCGGCTTGTAGTCATGGAGCTTATCAATTGTGTTCGCACTTTATATCATTTCCGATTCGACCCCGATACCGACCCCGACCCCGAAAAAACCGGCTTCCATTCGTCTCA
>JAFGIY010000125.1 GCA_016929335.1 Acidobacteriota bacterium
GGAAGTTTACATATTTTATCAGTAACCAATCAGGCGGCTGGGTTAGAGGATTCCTAAACAAAATGGCAGCTTATTCCGACTATCCATGACGCTCGCTGATCTACACGCGGATCGATCCAAAGACGGAACGCGATTTGTGGATGCTGTCGCTGCCGAACGGAAAGGCATCCCTCTGGCTGCAGACGCCAGGAATCGACGATATGGCAGTGTTTTCGCCAGACGGTCGGTGGATCGCGTATGCGTCAACGGAATCCGGCCCGAGCGAGGTGTACATCAAACCTCGCGACGGTTCCGGGGGCATCTGGCAGGTTTCTTCCGGAGGGGGGCGTCAACCTCATTGGCGCGGCGACGGCAAGGAATTGTTCTTCGCGTCGGCCGAAGGCACAGCGCTGCTGTCGGCATCAATCGCATCCGGTTCATCGCTCCAGATCGATGCGCCTCGTAAACTCTTCGACGTGACCTTGCCGGAGATAAGCCGCAGCCAATGGGTCGTCATGAAGGATGGCCAACGGTTCATTGTCGAAACCCGGCAAGAGGAAAATGCCGACAGTCTGAGCGTGGCGACCAACTGGCGTGCGCTGGTCCAGTAACCGGATGAAGAGCTGAGGATGCGCCTTTCCGCAGGGAAAAAACAATGACACTCGCACCCGGCACCAAACTCGGCCCGTACGAAATCCTCGCGCCTATAGGGGCGGGAGGCATGGGCGAAGTCTATAAAGCGCGGGACACGCGCCTGGGCCGCATCGTGGCCGTCAAGAAGGTCAGGGAACAGCACAGCGAACGATTCAAGCAGGAAGCCCGGTCCATCGCGGCGTTGAACCACCCGAATATCTGCCAGATTTTCGACATCGGCGACGACTACCTGGTGCTGGAATATGTGGGAGGCAAACCTCTCTCAAGCCCATTGCCGGAAGAGGAAGCCGTGAAACTGGCTATTCAGATCGTCACGGCGCTTGAGGCTGCACACAAGAAGGGCATCATCCATCGGGATCTCAAGCCAGGCAACATCATGGTTTCCGACGAGGGGACGGTGAAGCTGCTCGACTTTGGCCTGGCAAAGCTCTACGAACAGGACCAGTCCATCTCCAGCTTGCCGACAGCGGACTTCCCGGCGACCCAGGCGGGGGCGATTCTGGGGACAGTGACCTACATGTCGCCGGAACAGGCGCAAGGCCAACCGGCGGATGCACGGTCGGACATATTCTCCTTCGGACTAGTTCTGTATGAGATGCTCAGCGGTAGGAGGGCGTTCTCGGGTGACAGTAACTATGCGGTACTGGACGCAATAGTGAAGCAAGAGCCGTTCCCGCTACAAACATCTCCCACCCTTGAGAAGATCGTAAAGCGTTGCCTGGAGAAGAAACCTTCCGAGCGATATCAGGCCGTGTCGGACGTCAAAGCGGCACTGGAGAGAACGGTAAAACCGAAAGGGATCTTAAGCTCCGAAGAATCTCTACCTTCAATCGCAGTGCTTCCGTTCGTCAACATGAGCGGCGACAAGGAGCAGGAGTACTTCAGTGACGGGCTGGCCGAGGAGATTATTAATGCATTGACGAAAATCCCGGGGCTTAAGGTTATTGCACGGACATCGGCTTTTTCATTCAAAGGTAAAGAGCAGGACATTCGTAAAATTGCTGAGGCATTGAATGTATCTAATATCCTTGAAGGAAGTGTCCGGAAAGCGGGGAATCGGATTCGTGTTACAGCTCAGTTGATTACCGCATCCGACGGAAGTCATCTCTGGTCGGAGCGCTATGACCGAGAGATGGAAGATGTTTTTGCAATCCAGGATGACATTTCAGAGGCAATTACAGAAAAGCTGCGCGTTCAATTATCAAGAGAGCGCCATTCAGTTAAAAGCCCCACAGAAAACGTAGAAGCTTATAATCTTTACTTGAAGGGACGGTATCACTTTACAAAGATGATTCCGGAAGGTTGGGAAAAGAGCAAAGAATGCTATGAGCAAGCTCTTGCAATAGATCCCCGATATGCGCTCGCCTGGTACGGCTTGGCTTATTATTTTAGTTTTCTCGGATATAACGGATTTATACCATCTGAAGAAGCTGTCAGGGAAAGTCGACACGCTGCACTTAAAGCCTTGGAGTTTGATGAAAATTTATCGGAAGCTCATTCCATATTGGGAGAGCTCTCAGCCTCTGAATTTGACTGGAAAGGTGCCGAGCGGGAATATCGTCTAGCTTTAAGACTTAATCCCAGATCAATAGATAATTTAATTCGTTATGCCATATTTTACCTTGTACCGATGAAGCGTTTTGACGAAGCCTTGGAAGCGTCAAAGCTGGCTGCCGCGCAAGATCCGCTTTCACCCCATTCCCAACAAATGCTTGGTATTTTTTATATTATAAAACGCCAATATGATCGAGCAATAGCGCAACTTAATAATGTACGGGAGCTTGATCCGCAATATCTAGGAACATATATATGGTTAGGCCAAGCTTATTTTCTGAATGGCGATCACAAAGAAGGATTTCAAGTCCTGAAGAAATTCCAAGCAGAGTTTCCCGGCATCGATCCATTTCCCTTGGGAGCCCTTGGCTATGTCTGCGCCAAAACCGGCAATATAAAGGAAGCAAAAGAAATTTTAGAAGACTTGAGAAATCATGCCAGGAAATCACATGAAAATGCATCATCTTTTGCTTTGATTCACTTAGGTCTTGGAGAAGTAGAAAAAGGTTTTGATTATCTTATTAAGGCTGCTGCAAAACATGAATCCATGATTCATCACATCATCTATCATCCTTTCCTGGATTCCATCCGCACCCACCCCCGCTACAAAGCCCTCCTGCGGAAAATGAAGCTGGAGCCGTAGCCTCCGGATGCCGCGACACGGCCTGCCGCGAATTTCCGGCTATGGAGCGGCCGCAGGATACGATTACGATTGAACACCCGGAATATTCATCGCTCTATGAAAGGATAGTCGGAATAAGCTGCCTTCTGTTGCGAGTTCCGACCGTCCAGGCTCCTTACAACTTCTGATAAATATGGCTTATGTAAACTTCGGCCTTGGAATTTGCCCATTAATCGAATTCGATGGTATTCTATGTCAGAATTGGGGGTTTAGAAAGGGATTTCGGGCATGCCTATAGTGCAAAATGGGCCAATGCCGATTTGAAAAAATGCGGCTAATTTTACCTATACGCCGCGCACAACTGCAGTGCAGAAAGCTGCATAGGATTGCTAGTTTCGCGAAGGCAATCAACCGGAAACCATAGACACATCAAGGGGGCCGATTATGGAACTGTCGAGATGGCAGATAGGGATTTCGGCATTATGGGTGGTTCTTTCGTTCAATTATGTTGCCTATATAATGCAATATATAGCACTGTGGCAACATCCAATTCAGGCTGGTTTGGAGGCAGCTAGGTTTAGCATATCAGCATTTTTTTATTCCGACTATCCATCGGAATTTTATAATCTTTCTTCCATCAGACCTATCTCTGATTCCGATAATTCCGCTACCTGTAAACGCATATTGAATTTTCTTATGA
>JAFGIY010000020.1 GCA_016929335.1 Acidobacteriota bacterium
CGTCAACCCTTCGGGACGCGGCGGCGGGCGGGCATCTGCGGCGTTGCCGCTCCTCGACAATGTCCCGCATTGCCTGCGTCGCGGCGCTTTGCATCTGCCCGCCCGGCGCTCGCGTCAAAATGTAAACTTATTTTTGCGCCGGCCCTTAGAGGTTTTTGATTTAAAAAGCAGCGGAACTGGCATCAATTCCGGCATTATTTGTCAGCGTTCAGGCAAGCATACAACAAGGCAGGCGCCCCGGTATTACCGCTTGAGGGAAAACCAAAGCTTCGATAGGCTGGGAGACAGCCTCTCACCCATTGCGAGGAGCCGCTCCTTCCAACCGAGGATTTTAAATTCGGGGCCGCCATGAATCATCCGAACCACCGCCGCGGCGATTTGTTCGGGAGTCACTCCCGAACCGCGCACTTGTGGAATGGGCATACCAAACCAGTTCCCGCGCTCGAGAAAGCCGGTATCCACATATCCCGGCGCAATCCATTTGAGTCGCACGTTTTCCCTCCTCATCTCGCGGGATAGCGAACGAAGATACGCGGACGCAGCAGCCTTGCTGGCGGCATAGTATGCTTCAAAAGGCGGAGGGCAGACCGATGCAATACTCAAGACAGCAAGAATCGTTCCTCCTCCGTGACTTTTCATTATCGGGAGCATTGCCTTAACAACCCGGTCAAGGCCCCAAAAGTGAGTTTCAAAAGCCTGTCGAGCTTCTTTCTCAGGTATGGACAGCGTACACCCCATGACCGGGTACCCAGCCGTATATACGACAACTCCCGGTACTCCGTGCGCGTGTGCCAACTGCGGCAGAGCATCGGCCATTCTCTCGGCATCAAGTACATCGCAGCACTGTGCTGCATCGACGGTATCGGGCGGCGGCATGCGTCGTGAAATTCCCGAAACAAAAAATCCCTCGCGTTTCAGACGCTGCGCTATTGAGCGTCCAATACCTGATGAAGCCCCTATAACCAAAGCGTGCCTGGTTTTCATAAGAGATACGTGTCCAGCGTACAATCGCGCCGGAATTCCGAGGGATTCATGTCCATTGCCTGGAAAGCGGGCTCCCAGGCAAATTCGTTGTCTATAGCAAGCACCGCAAAAGATGCAATGGGCATTGTTAATTTTGATTCAGCCAGGTTTTTCCAACGCTTCGCCAGCTTCCCAAAGCACGTCAACGGGACAGATAAGGGAAAAGCTTTTGGGTAGAGGCGAGCGATTATATTGTTAATCTCATCGTTCGTAATCGAAAAGGGATCCGCAAGTATGAATGGGCGCAGCCCCAGTGCACCACGACTGCACGTTTGCATTAAACCACGGATAAGGAGTTCAACGTGCAGCAAATGCTGTCGAAAAGAACCCGGCTTCAGTACCAACCGGATCCCGCGCGCCGCCATTTTACGCATCGATTCCAGTGCGCTGTCTACACCCGGCCCATAAACCATTGAAAGACGCAAAACAGTAACCCTGATGCCTTTATCTTCGCACAATGCCCGTACCGTAAGCTCCGCCGCGTATTTGGCACAGGCATAAGCCGGCATCGGGAACAGCAAAGGCGATTCAACGGAATCGTTGTTCAGGTGCAAGCCCCTTGCGCCAAAAACGGCGGTGCTGCTCAGGTGAATCAGATGGCTTCCCGGTTTCATAGCGCGTGCAATAGCCCGGGATGTTCCAATGTGTTCACGAAAGTAGTCGGCCCAATTCAAGCCGGGGCGTGCGCGCGGTCCAGCGGCATTGATTACCGTATCATCTTCATCCAGCCGCAAAAGCTCGTTCCCGGTCATATTATTGCATCGGAACGTCACTCCTCGAGCCTTGAGGCGCTGAACGATAAAGGCGCCCAGAGTTCCGTCAGCTCCAACAACCGCGGCTTTGCTGATGTCCTGCACCATTGGATTCAATCCATTTTCTCAGCCAATATGCCCCGATGATGTGCAAAGAGGAGTTTCAATAAGGGGAGACGGCTGGATTCAAAATTTGGATGCGGCGCAAATATCCCCAGAAGTTCCTTCCTGCGTTCATCTTGAAAATAGGGGAAATTATCATAATTATATTTATAAATTTCCAAACGCCGCGACTTCCTTAGGAAGGACTTCAGGAAGGGGAAAAAACTTCCGGCCACTTCCTCTATGGGGGAATCGATATCGGGCCACCACGGAACGTCGACATATAAATGACGAATGGTGCGGAACCCCATTTTGCGTAACGTTGCCGAGATTTTCCCGGTATTCATGAAGCGGACGTTTCCGTGGTACCACTCTTCCTTTTCTACCACATGATGAAGACGGTGAATCCAGAAGCCGTAATTCCGCGTATTAGAGGTAAAAACCATAATGTATTTGCGGCTGCATCGTGTCATCTGTTCCAGGACGGCATCATGATCTTCGCGCTGGGGAAGGCAGTTGAAATTCCAGACAAGGTCGAATTGATTGCGAAACACCAGGTCATTGGAGCAGATAAAACTGGCCTTCGATTGGCAGCTCTCGACTTCATAATAGCGTTTCGCGTATTGGATGAGATCCAGTGACGGAAGGACTACAGTGACATGGACTCCCATTCGCGCGAGAGCGATAGAATTAACACCATTGATGCCCGTAATACCATCAATGGGGCCTTCCAGGCTTGACCGGATACCCAATTCTCCGGCAAGTTTCTCTGTAAGCGAGTAGATCGACAGGCGCTCGTAACTTGTCCCTATGCCGGTATCGAATTCGGTTAATTTCATGGTTATTCTGCCCGCAGTAATCCGTCCTGTCGCAGCCCTCGAACAAAATCCTGGACCCCGTTGGAATAATCGAATGCCGGCATATATTCCAGTTCTTCCATCGCGCGAGCGATAGAATAATGCCGATCTGTTGCCATGACCTGTATCTTTTCCCGAGCAATCATCGGCTCATACCCGGTGATTTTCAACCCCACCGCATAGCAACCCTCCAATCCGATAGCGGCAAGATAAGAAGCCCAGAGGGGAATTTTCCATGAAGGAGCGGATTTGCCGATCTCGTGAGCGACAATCCCAACAAGCCGGTTGACTTGAATGGGAGATTTCGCGGTCACAATATAATCTCTGCCGAAGGCTCGAGTGTTTCCAAGAGCCTTTACAAATCCCTGAACCAGATCCGCCACATGTACGAGTTGGACGCGGTTTGTTCCCGAACCTACCGTGGCATATATCCCACGATCTATCATGGTTGCGAGCTTTGTCAGCATTCCTGTGGGATCTCTTCTTCCATATGTGATGGAGGGCCTGATAACGGTTACGTTAGGTTTTGATTTATGTGGCCATGTCATCAGCAATTTCTCGCAGCGGACTTTGGACTCTCCGTATGCATTTAGCGGCGCATAAGGATAAGACTCATCGATTGGGCCCTTTCCCGGCCATCCAAAAACCGCAATGGAGCTGCCAAAGACAAACTGGTCAAATCTTCCTGCGGATAGCTCAAGAAGCCGCCCAGTCAGCCCGACATTAGCTGCAAAATAATCTTCCTCTGCTACTCCCCATCGATGGCGTACCGCGGCAAGATGCATCAATGCGTCGCCATGATCGAATGGCAGGTGTCCTGAGAGGATCTCTTCCATACTCACAGCGCAAGCGCCCGCAGGAAGAACGGTAGCGGCATCATGAGTGTTCCGAACCGCGCAATAAACATCGTGCCCGGCATCGATAAGAGCCTCTACCAGATGAGAACCGATGAAACCTGTACCACCTGTAACAAGTACTTTCATTGCGCAATCTCTTTTGGATATATATTGGGAACAACATCCTGCGAATCCCCTCTGCCGGAGAAGATTCTGTTCCGGCCGATTCGAGCCATCGTAAATGAATCCATAATCATGTTGGTATAACTGGCGTTTGCCAGCGGGCAGTAGCATTCTCCGTTTTTCACACTGCGGCGGAATTTCCGGGTTGTCTCATTTTCCCAGATTTCTTCGAAGTCAAATCCAACATCCCGCAGGCTGCCGAGAGGCTCCGCCCTCACGCAGCATCCCCAGACAACGCCATCGGCGGCTATATGACAGGATGCCCGTCCCGCATAACACGGAATCACCTGCCGCTTTTCTTTCAGCGTTCTCTTTACCAGTTCATAATATTCCAACCGCAATTGCTGTATGACTGAAGCGAATCCCCGATGACGCCTGGCACGGATTCGGCCCATGATAAAATTCAGAGCTTCTGAGTACTGGTCCAATCCCGGCGTAATACCTGTGCCGAGAGTCCGCAACTCCTCCCGTTCTTCTGCGATTTCGGTGATGTAGGAATCCGGCGCCAGCTTCTGGAGTTCTTCATAGATCACCGGCAGCCTCTCAATATTGTAAATCGATATTACCGTATGGATCCCGACGGTCAGATGAGGGTAATCCGAACGCAGCGAATGCGCAAAGCGCAAAGACTCCAGAGTCTTCTCCCAATTTTTCGGAGTGCGACGGATCTGATCATGTCTTTCACCGATTTCATCAAGAGAAAAGTTTAATGTGAGCTGGCTGCCCTTTGTTTTAGCCAAAATCTGGGGCAGGAATTTAAAAATGTGCGCATGCGTCGTTCCACTCGTTGGGATGTTGATGATTCCCGGCGAGGACTCCTCAACGATTGCATCGATAATTTCCGGAAGATCCGGACGCAGGAACGGCTCTCCACCGCTGATGGTAACCCAATAGGCATTCTTGCCCAATCCATGAAAGATCTTCCTGTACTCCTCGGGCGTCAACTCCCGCACTTTTCTCGATGTAACATTGCAGGTCAGACAACGGCTGGGACATCGGAAAGTAACACTCAGGGTAATATTGAATGGAAGCGGAGCAGCATGATTTAAAACGAATTGAAGCTTCTGCCTGCCGATGAGAGGAATCAATCTAAGAATATCCATTCACTCAACGCCTTCGCACATGCAGTCTTGCCGCTGCACAGATTCTACTTAGTGGACTCTTTCTCTTCTCGAGACTGGAGAATTGTTTTTATCGCTATCGCCGCCTTGTTCATGGGCCGGCATCCATAATTGATCCGGAACATGTTCGGCTTCCCTATCCGTGATTACAGGAGCCAGTTCTTCCGTTCTGTATGATTGCTTCGTCGTTTGCACAATCCGCCATACCTGGTGGACTCTTGGGCGGAAATAGAAATCCATGATCCCAAATAGTCGGCACAAGACTTCCAGAAAAACAGCTCCGGCTGTCCATCCCCATTCTCTGGCACAGCGAGGCGGCTGGCTGATCAATGCTCTCACTATAGCCCAACCTGATCCTGTTGCCACCTTGTAACCTTCAGTTTTTCTGAGCCATCGATGGCCACTCGCAATCCGGCGCCGTTGAGCAATGAAATCGCGAACCGTCTCCGGGCCCCGGTTCCTGAAAGTGGCTGCCGGAACATATTTCAGCTGCAATCCCTTATTTATGGTAATGGCCTCCAGGCTGGCTTCATCCACGGGGCTTTCCCTCGGAATTCTCTCCGCAAGATCGGATCGAAACGCAATCATTTCACCACACTTAGGGTGGCGAAGTGAAATCAGATGGTGCAGTTTCCATTGGAGCTGGACGACAAATCCCATAAACCGATCTCCTTTGTTGACCGGTATGGGACGGCCTCCTGCCATGCCGATACAAGGATCTGAAATCGCCAGCGCCAGACCTTCAACAGCATGCGGATCGGGAAGAATGTCCGCGCTGGCAATCACACATACGTCAGCCTTTGGGTTTTTAGCGGATAGGTATCCGTTGATTGCCGCCGCTTTGCCTTGTCGAACCGGCTCGCGAACCAGCCGAACAATCGGATGGCTGTCGGCTATGAAATTTACTATCTCATCTGTTCTGTCCGTGCAGGCGCTGGACACCACCAGAATCTCGATAATCCTTGTCTCCCGGCATTCCTGAGATAACAGCGCTTCCAAGATCTGAGCACAGTTTTGCTCCTCGTTATAGGCAAACACTCCGATGCTGACCGTCTTCATAGTCATGGCACCTTTAATAAAGCTGCGACAAGTTCCGGGGCCTGCCGTTGCGATTTAAGGCTTCGGTATACACGGTATCCGGTTACTGTTTTTTCCAATCTGTAGTGGCCCGTGAGAAATGTTTCGAATACAGGGAAGGCGGCAATGGGGAATTTATCGCCGAATGGCCACTCCCCTGCTACATTGCCATCAATAAATAGTTCCGGAGGATTGGTTCTGAGTTCTTTCAGAAGAAGCTCCTGGCTTCCGGGATAGATCCATTGCGCTGAATCTGAGGGTTTGAAGGTTCCCGCTTTCATTGCGGGATGATTTATGTTGAATTCCGAAGCCCATCCGGACATCTGCTGCAAAGTTCCCCAAACAAAGCCGGTCTGCAAGGCTACGCTGAAATAGCGGCTGGCGAAATTTCTTCCCGATAGCACATAGATGCAGGGTTGATAGCCCCAGACAAAAATCTGGTCATTGGGATCCGTGTTTTCTTCCACATATTTGGACACCGTCAATGTGGGGATGCCAATCCATCCGGACAAACTGGGATCGTATTTATTCTCGATTTTTATTATTGCAGTCTTTGCCTGGCCGAGATAATTCCGATGGATGCTCAGAAGCGGCAAAGCACATCCAATGATAAGTAATATTGTCAAGGCATAGCGTGTTAATGATGAATGAATAGGTTGGCGTCTATAAAAATAGTCAAAAGCCACCGCGATCAGCGCCGCAAGTATGGGTGCCAACACATACATGTAATAGCCGTAAAACCTTCCTCCTATGCTTACGGCAGCGATTGAAATCGCGAGCCATGAAAACAGAATGATGGCGCTTCGAACAGACACGTTTGTAACAGGCTGCTTGACTCCCGCTTTCCAACCGTCGATTACGGTGTGGACGAGGAGTCCGAAGCCGACAAATGCGATTATGATCGCGCCAAAGTGAGACTTGAAATGAGCGAGGATTGTATAGGACGCCATTTGAATGGACAGCCAGGCCGGTATGCTGGCCACCTGAACTTTGGTGTTGTAAAGGATGACCATATCCAAAAATTCATGGAAGATCCCCTCTTTCCACATCAGGACCATCCAAAATAGAGAGATGGCACAGAATCCAAGAAACCCCAAAACACACCTTCGGATTGCGCGAATTACCGAAGATCGCTCTAATGGATAGGCATCTACCAGCGCCGCAACCGGAACGGCAAGGCAAAATAGAATCCCGGTCTGCTTGATCCAGGCTGCCATGCCGAAAAAAAATCCGGCAGCCACCCAATGCCATCCCGTTATTATCCGTAAGCCTGCCAGGCAGAAATAAACACCCGCAATTACCATCGGCATCATATAGATTTCCGTATTGGAGGCAAACGTATCGGCAGGCGAGGATGCAACAAGGTAAAAAGCGTAGGCGATGAGGCTTATTGCTGCAATCTTTCCGCGGAAGATCTCACGTGATAATCGATAGAAAAACCAAAGACCAAGAAATACAAACAGCAGCGTTGCCAGGTGTACAGCCGTCATATTTCCGCGGCCGAACAGCGAAAAGACAGCGGCATAAAAATGAAAAACAAATGGCGGCTTGTTATCGCATGCTTCTCTGTATAGTGAGTGCCCATCGGACAGCTTATTGGCCACTGCCGCAAAGCCGGCTTCATCAATGGTCCAGAATTGGACAGAGGTATACGGCAGGCGAAGCAGCAGCACGGCAAAAGCCAGTAACAGCAATAAAGGAATTGTTCTATTCGTCGAAAGTTTTTCAGACATGAGAGCCTGGCCGCATTATTTGGATGCTGTGAAATCCGTGTTTACCTTTGCCTTTGCTGGAGCCATAAACCCGCTTGTTTCATGCCGCGATGCGCAATGAAGCAGTCTTTTAAACTGCAGCTTCCATGGTATCCACATAGCTTCATAGACCATCTTCCGCGAAATTTTCGAGGTGCCTGCCGTGCGATCAATGAAGATGATGTTTGTCTCTTGAAGACGGAATCCCTTCCTCCAGGCCTGGAACAGCATTTCAATCTGGAATGCGTAACCATCCGAGGTAATGGAATCAAAATCAATCGCGGCAAGGGTCTTGTGCCGCCAGCACCTGTAGCCGCTGGTGGCATCGTTGATGTTCATGCCGGTAATCCAGCGGATGTAAGTATTTGCGCCCAAACTCAACATCAATCTGCGGATCGGCCAGTTCACCACGCTTATTCCGTTCATATAGCGGGAGCCGATTACAAGATCGCAATTATCGATTAATTCCAAAAATGTGCGGAGATAACGCGGATTATGCGAGTAATCCGCATCCATTTGTACGATGAATTGCGCCCCCATTTGAAGCGCCTGGCGCATTCCATCGATGTACGATTTCCCGAAACTGCGCTTCCCTGCCCGTTGCAGCAGATGCAAATTTTGCTTTTCCTGCTGCAGGCTTTTTACAATATCTGCCGTTCCATCGGGAGAGCTATCATCAACAACCAGGATGTGAATGCCAGGGACCAGATGAAAAATTTCATTTACCAAACGGAGGATATTCGAGGATTCATTAAAGGTCGGAATCACAACCATGCATCTCACAAGTACCCCTTTTGGCGCTTTTACCCTTCAGTTAATGATAGATACAGTTGGAGATCTTCCAGACGATCCCCACTACTTATCGACCCTTACCATTGAAATCATTCGTTTGAAATTTGGTGCGGATTATGCAGGCGAGAGGAGCTGTTTTTAGTTGCTTGGAATCGCCTCTCTGATAAAATCAACAGCAGTTCAAACATTCAACCGAGAGCTGGGATATGAAAGAAACTATTCGCTTTAAGCTAAATGGCAAACAAACTGTTCTGGAAGTTGACGGCGAAAGAAAACTTCTGTGGGTTCTGCGCACCGATTTGGGACTTACGGGAACGAAATACGGCTGCGGAACCGGTCTCTGCGGCGCCTGCACAGTAGTTGTCGACAAAGAGGCCGTTCGATCCTGTATGCTGCCTGTCCGCAGGATTCAGGGGAAAGAAGTCATTACGATTGAAGGCCTGGCGCAAGGCGATAAATTGCATCCGCTTCAAAAGGCTTTCGCTGAATATGGAGCCGTTCAGTGCGGTTTCTGCACTCCGGGTATGATTATGAACGCCTATGCACTTCTGCTTAAAAATCCGACTCTGACGCGTGAACAAATCATCGCCGGGATGGAAAACAACCTCTGTCGTTGTAGTGCGTACAACCGTATTGTTCCCGCGATTGAAAGCGTCGCAAAAAAGAGATGAGGTCCTAAAATGCGAGAGAATGAACCCAATTTGATAGAAGCAGACAGAATGGATGAGTTCGGGCGACGCGAATTCATAAAGTTGCTCGGCGGCGGAATCATCATCTTCTTTTCCTCCAATGCATCGCTTTCCGGCCAGCAGGGTCCTCCACCCAAGCCGGGCCCGGGAGGCCCTCAGGGATTTGGCGGTTTTGGAATGGGCCGTGCAGCCTCAGATTTAAATGCCTATCTCAAAATCGGCGAAGACGGCAAAATTACCTGCTTCTCAGGCAAGATCGAAATGGGACAGGCAAATACAACAGCCCTGGCGCAAATGGCCGCGGAAGAACTCGGTGTGTCACTGGATTCCATTACTATGATCATGGGTGATACCGATTTGTGTCCTTGGGATATGGGTACCTTCGGTTCAATGTCGGTTCGCGTTTACGGAGCTGCCCTCAGATCTGCTGCCGCTGAAGCTAAGGCAATTCTGCTCGATATGGCCGCAGAACACCTGAAAACGCCAAAAGAAAAATTATCGGTCGAAAACGGCGTTATCTTTGCATCCTCCGACAGGAAGAAGCAGGTCGCCTTCGCACAACTCACCAAGGGCCAGAAGATCACACGCAAGCTGGAACAGAAAGCCGTTGTTAAACACGCATCGGAATTCGCGATTATCGGTAAGTCTCCTGCGCGCGTGGATATGCGTGCAAAAATAACCGGACAAGCGAAATTCACCGGAGATCTCCGCTTCCCCGATTTGCTGTATGCCAAAGTACTTCGTCCGCCGGCGCACGGCGCCGCACTTAAAACCGTCGATACCTCCGCTGCGGAAAAGGTCCCGGGGATCGTGCTGATTAAAGAGGAAGGCATGATCGCCGTTCTGCATCCCGATCCTGAAACTGCCGAAAAGGCTCGCTCAGCAATTAAAGCGGAATATGATATTCCCAGCGCAACCGTTGATGAAAAAACAATATTTGACCACATAGTCAAGCATGCTCCAGCGCCGCAGCAAAGCGAGCGTCGTGGCGATCTGGCGGTCGGAGAGAAGGCGGCAGCAACCGTTTTCGAACATACCTATCTGAACGGATATGGTGCCCATGCGCCCATTGAAACGCATACGGCTTGTGCCAGGCTGGATGGGGATAAGATGACTGTATGGATTTCAACGCAGACTCCCTTCCCCAACCAGCAGGAAATTGCCCGTGCAATAAAATTCCCTACAGAAAAGGTGCGGATTATTACTCCCTATGTTGGCGGCGGATTTGGCGGCAAGAGCTCCATTCCTCAAGCCGTTGAAGCTGCACGGCTGGCAAAAATAACCGGAAGGCCGGTTCAAGTCGCCTTCAACCGTGATGAGGAATTTTTTTATGATGCGTATCGGCCTGCCGCCGTTGTGCGGATCAAATCGGGATTAGATAGTCATGGCAATATCTGTCTTTTCGACAATCACATCTATTATGCGGGAAACCGAAGCGCCGAGCAGTTTTACAATGTGCCCAACAATCTTACGAGCTCGTATGGAGGATGGATGATGGACATGACTAAAGTTCATCCATTCAACATTGGAGCATGGCGCGCACCCGGCGCAAACATTAACGTTTTTGCACGCGAGTCGCAGATCGATATCATGGCGGCAAAGCTGAAAATGGATCCGTTGGAATTCCGATTGAAGAACACCTCGGATCCGCGCATGCGCCGTGTTCTTGAAGCAGCGGCCAAAAGTTTTGGCTATAAGAGCGCTCCAGGTCCAAGCGGACGCGGATTTGGCATCGCCTGCGGAATCGATGCCGGAAGCTATGTCGCTGAAATAGCAGAAATCGCGATTGATAAAGGGAAAATAAAGGTGAAGAGGATTGTGGCGGCTCAAGATATGGGAGTGTCCGTTAATCCGGAGGGCTCGAAAATGCAGATCGAGGGATCCATCATGATGGGCCTTGGATATGCTTTAGCGGAAGACATCCATTTCAAAGGCGGCCAGATCTTAACAACGAATTTCCATAATTACTCGATTCCAAGATTTTCATGGATGCCTGAGATTGAAGCGGTTCTGGTTAAAAATGATGAGCTGGATCCGCAGGGCGGAGGCGAACCGGCGGTTGTTCCCGTTGGAGGAGCCATTGCTAACGCCGTCTTTGATGTCATCGGAGTTCGGGTGTTTCAAATGCCCCTGACGCCCGAGAGAATCAGCGCGGCAGCAAAAGCATAGGTTCCTGAAAAAACGCCACGGATTGAGTTTTTATTGATCTCTTACATCCGTGCAATCCGTGGCGTTTTTTATTGAACCGTCAATGCAAGCCATTCAGCCTTCTGCCGGCGTTCGCTGATTAGTAGTCCTTCACGATCAAGCAATTCCGCAACTACCCTGTAATCCTGTTCTTGAAGTCCCGACAGGCAGGCAAAGCCGTTGTTCTTCAGCTTTCTGCGAAGAAATCCGCAAAAACACGGCATGGTTTTGCCATCCAGGTTTGCCACAATCACATCGAATGTTGCGGCATCCAGCGACTCGAAGGAGGCAACTCTCAATTCCAGCTCCGCACCGAAGCCATTGCTCTCTGCATACTCGCATGCGCACTCCAGCGCGACAGGATCGTTATCAATCGCCAAAGCCGAGGAAGCTCCCAGTCGGATTGCCGCCATAGCCAGGATTCCTGTTCCGGTGCCCACATCCAAAATCCGCTCCCCTCCTCTGATATTATCTTCCAGCCATTCAAGGATCAGCTGGGTGGTCGCGTGATATCCCGTGCCGAATGCGCGCTTCGGATCGATTACCAGTTCAATTCCCTTAAAGCCCGGATCGGCTTTATGCCAGCTCTGACGGATTCGAAAGCGTCGCCCCAAAAGTATCGGCTGTAGAGAGGCAGCCCAGACCTTATTCCAATCCTGATCCGGGATTATCGAGACATGCAAGTCAGCTTCCTCCTGATTTACTCCAAGTCTATTCAGCACCTCCTTCAAATTCTCCAGGGCAGCTGCGTTCCAGCGATCTTTCGGCCAATAGATATGCACCACATCATTTTCTTCCCAGCTTCCCAATGATTCTCCCTCATTCAGCATGGCAAGAAGCTCGCCCGAATCTACATTTGTACGGATACTTACCTCTATAAAGCCTGATTGCATATTGAAGCCTTTGAGTCTTAGCATCTATGAGTTAAATTTACTTTAAGACCAAGATATATATGCCCTATTGGTTTGACGGAAACAATCTTATTGGACAATCGGCCGCGGCCGCCAAGGCGAATGCCGAAGTGAGGAAGGCCTTTTTGTCCAGGCTAAGTTCGCTGCATCGCTCCGGAGGTGGACGTTTTCTTGTCTATTTCGATGGAGACGAGCCGGTTCGTTCAACACCGCCTCCGGGAGTTGCCATAAGATATAGCGCTCCAATGTCTGCCGATGAGGCCATCCTCTGCCGTCTTCGCGAAATTCAGCATCCGGGAGAAGTCATTATCGTCACAAATGACCTAGCTCTGATGGCGCGCTGCAAAAACGAAGGAGCCACTGTCATGAGTTGGCAGGATTTTATGTCTAAGATGCAGACTCGATCCGCGCGCCGTTCAGCTCGAAAAAATCCGGAAAAGCCGGTGGATGTGGATGACTGGATTCAATATTTTGGCCTGGACAAATCAAAAATATAAGAGAGACGGCAGCGGCCGAAGGGCAGCTACCGGAAAGAACAAACAGGTGCGAAATGAACAACTAACGGAGAGAATCTCATGAATACAAAAAAACCGCCATATGTTGTTCGTACTCCAACAGCCGTTCTAACGCGCGGATTTGATCCCCGGCTTTCAGTCGGATCCGCGCGGCCCGCTGTATTTAGATCTTCAACCTATGTATTTTCTTCACCCGAATCTGCAGAGCGCTCTTTTGAAATTGCATTAGGCACAAAGACTCCCGAAGAAGGAGAAAATGTTGATTTGATTTATGCCCGGCTTTCTCATCCAAACGCCGAGATTCTGGAGGACCAGGTCGTGCCCCTTGAGCCTGAGGCGCGAGCCGCGGCGGTTTTCAATTCCGGCATGGCCGCGATCTCCACGATATTTTTTACGCTTTGTCCGCCCGGGAAATCCTTTGTTTACACCACGCCGCTTTATGGCGGGACCTATCACCTCATACATCATTTCCTGGATACGCTCGGCATGCATGGAGTTCCAGTGCTTGCCGGTGACACTGATGGGTTAAAGAAGGCAATTGAATCAACTCCCAATTTGCGCCTGGTATTCATTGAGACGCCGGCCAATCCGGTTTTAAGAATGACCGATATTTCCGCGGCGGCGGCCTCGGCTTCCAGGCTCTCAACTCCTCCTTTTGTGGTGGTCGACAACACATTTATGGGACCAACATTTCAGCATCCCTTAATCCACGGTGCAGATATTGTTGTCTACTCGGCGACGAAATACCTCTCCGGTTTCAGTGATCTGCTCGGAGGAATCGTTCTGGCTCGAGATACGGATCTGATTGCGCAGCTGCGAGGTATTCGTGCAATACTCGGCAATATTCTGCAGCCGGATGAATGCTGGATGCTGGATGGGCGCCTGCCTACAGTGACTTTGCGCATGAATCGGCAGAGCAAAAACGCACAGCGGATTGCCGAAACCCTGGCGCATCATCCCAAAATTGCAAAGGTAAACTACCCCACGCTTTTCGAGGATCCCGAACAAATCCGCATACGTGACATCCAGTGCAAATTCCCGGGAGCTATTTTTTCGATTGAATTAAAGGGCGGGAAACGTGCGGCGTACGACTTTTTGCGCAATCTGGAGATTGGCAGGAATGCGGTGAGCCTGGGCGGAGTGGAAACGCTGGTTAATCATCCTGCAACTACCACGCATTCAGAGGTCAGCCATGAAGATAAAAAGAAATTCGGCATAAGCGATTCCATGGTCCGATTCTCGATAGGTATTGAAGACTGGAGGGATTTATTGCACGACTTTCATCAATCTTTGGATGCAATTGCAGAGTAGTGTATCCCATCCTGCAGGCATGGATGTCAGCCCGGACGGGCCGGCCGAAGCCGGCCTCCACAGGGCTTGGGTGCAGTGCGCTTAATTCGTCCGATAGTTGCCGAACTTTAGTTCTACTCCGAAATCCTTCTCTTTGATCTGATGCATCGTCGTCTGAAGATCATCGCGGGAAGGAGAGGAAATCCGGACCTGGTCTCCCTGAATTTCAGCCTGGACCTTTTTGATTCGAAGCTCCTTTATGAATTTGACGATTGCGCGCGCCGTTTCAACAGGAATGCCCTGCTGCAGATTCACTTCCTGCATCATGGCGCCGCCGGCCGCAGGCTGGGCTTTACCGTGCTGCATGTTCTTAAGAGGAACATGTCGGCGCACCATTTTTTCCTGAACGACATCCCATACCGCGCGCAGTTTGAATTCATCCGGCGCGCGCAGGATCAGCTTGTTTTCCGTGCGCCTGAAATCGATGTTAACATTGAGCCCTTTAAAGTCGTAGCGTTGCCGGATCTCCTTCATCGCCTGATTGATTGCGTTGTCCACTTCCTGGAGATCGCATCCAGTCGTAATATCAAACGATTGAGTAGCAGCCATGAAATCCTCTCCTTATTGTTTTGAAGGAGTCTGTGAATTCCGGTTGCGGCTAAGATCTTCAAGAATGCCTCCCAGCTTCCTGATTTCCTCTCCATATCTTGCCCAATCGCCCTGGCGCTGAGCTTGAATGGCCCGGCCGTAAGCATCACCGGCCTGCCTGATAAGATCTGAGCTGCTGAGTGCGGTTACCGTCTTTTCGGTTGCCACTGCTCCTCCCGAATCCTGAGCGGTGCCGGATTCAAATGAGGGTGGTATCTCGCCGCCGAATATCCGGCCGATTGCCTCTTCCAGTGTTTCCTCCATGGCGATTTTATTTTCATAAGCCACAATGACCCTCTTCAATTCGGGAATCTTGCCGCTTTCAGATCTCAGATATAGAGGCCGGACGTAGAGCAATCCTTCTTCTATCGGGATGACCAGTAGATTGCCCTGCATAACCTGAGATCCTCGCTGATCCCATAGAGAGACCTGTCTTGAGATTTCCGCATCCTGATTGATCCGCGCAACGATCTGTCTGGGGCCATAAACGAGTTTCTGTTTAGGAAATCGGTAGACTACCAATTGTCCATAAGCATCACCGTCACTCCGAGCAACCATCCAGGCGGAAAGGTTATCCTTCCTTCCCGGCGTAAACGGGAGCATCAGAATGAATTCCTCCGATTTCTCCTGCGGCAGCCGCATGATTGTGTAGTAAGGAGCCATCGGATTTTCACTGCCGCCGCCGGTGATAACCGGAATTTCCCATAAATCCTCCTGGTTATAAAAAACCTGAGGAGATGTCATATGGTAGATGGAAAAGACATAGGTCTGCACCCTGAAGATATCCTCCGGGTATCTCAAATGCCGCAGGAGGTCGGGAGAAATTTCTGAAAGAGGGTGGAAAATGCCGGGGAAGATTTTCTGATAAACCTGTATGACCGGATCCTGCGGATCAGATACGTACATTTCAACTTTCCCGTTGTAGGCATCCATAACAATTTTCGCAGAATTCCGGATGTAATTGCCCACTCCGCGGGTTTGATGGGAATAGGGGTAGCGGTCTGATGCGGTATATCCATCCTGGATCCAAAAAAGGCGGCCTTCCGAAATCACGAGGTAGGGATCCTGATCGAGCATTAAAAAGGGCACCAGCCTGCTCAGCCTTGCCTTGACGTCGCGATGATATAAAAATCTGCTTTCAGACCTGATCAATGGCGAGAAAACTATATTTATATCTCGAAAATAAAAAGCGAACAGCAGTTTGCGGAAAAAGGAGCCGACCTGCACACCGCCGTTGCCTTGATAGGTTGTATAGACATTCGCCTCTCCCGAAGGATAGTCGAATTCCTGCTGTCCGCTTTTAACGACGGCATATCCCCGCGTCAGCTCGCCGAAATAGATTTCCGGGCGATCGATTTTGAAGATGGGCTTCGCGGATACAGGAGGAATATCCTGAACAAGAAGGACCGGCAGCCCTTCCGAAGTCATTCGATTCACGGGCCCGAGTGCTGCGCCGTAGCCGTGCGTATAGCTTAGACGTTCGTTTATCCAGTTGCGTTCCGGCAAGCTGGTTGAATTCAGTTCGCGCGGCGAAATCATGAATTGCTTCAGTTCATCGTCGACCAGATAGCGATCGTTATCCACCGAAACGAAATCGTAATAGGTCCTTATTTCCTGAATCTGTTTCAGCGCATCCAGAAGATGTTCATGATCCCAAAGCCGAATGCTGTTTATGGTTGCAGCGTTGTTTATAATATCCTCGGGTGTCAGCGCTTTGTCTCCCGACAGGCTTCTTTCTTCGACATTCTGGAGTCCATAAGCATGTAAGGTCGCTTCAATATTATTTTTGATCTGAGGGCTTTCTTTATCCAACTCATTCGGTGAAACAATGAACTTTTGAATAACAGCCGGATAGAGGCTTCCACCGAAGAGGACGACAAAATACAGGAGGACGGCGATGATGGCTCCACGGTTCTTGGACGTAAAGGCATTGAAAATCCAGAACAAAGCCCCGATGAAGGCCGCTAATGCAAGGACAATCAGCATCGGCAAGCGAGCATTCAGATCGGTGTAGTTGGCTCCCGAAAAGACATCATGTTTTCCATAGAGCAGCTCGTATCGGTCCAGATAGGCTTTACCCGCAAGCAGGAGAAAGACCAGGGCGGCCAGAATGGAAATATGCCGGCTGCAGCGGCTCGGGCCGCTCCCGCCGCGCAGATTACTCCAGGTTAATGCTCCCTTGAAGTAATAGAGGACCACGATGGCTATAATTGCCAGAATACTCAATGTCAGGCCCAGCCTCAGAGCACTTTTAAAGAGCGGCAGTGTAAAGAAATAAAAAGATATATCTTTAATAAAGACCGGATCTTGAATATTAAAGTCGACTCGATTCATCCAGCGCCAGACCTGCTCCCAGCTGTTGGCGACTCCAAGCCCCAGGATTAAACCGACAGCGGCCGAAAGAACTCCCGATAATTTCCGGACTTTATCCGGTTCGACGGTATAGGCTGTAATCTGCCCTGTTGGAGTAGGAATCCCTATTTGAATCAGCCCGGGACCGCGATTTGCATAAAGAAGATTTAAATACAGAAAAAGAAAGCTTACGAGCAGAACTCCCGAACCGAGCAGACTCTTTGCATACAACGAAGTGGTGAATACCACCGTCTTTCCAAGCTCGGCGAACCACAGGTAGTCAAAATACATCTCAACCGCAAAAGACAAGCCGCCAAAAAAAACAAAAATCGCTACGATTAAAACCGTCATTGTTATTCTTTTGCGCATGACTCCCCCATTTTTTGCAGTGATTCCGAATGCTCTGCCGCAAAAAAACAAAGCCGCCCCAAAGGGCGGCTTATCCGCTCAATAGCAGAGATAGGTGATATCGAATTAACGAGAGCTGGGTGATTTGTCGTCTGTGGCTTCTTTAATGCCCACCCCTACCATCACCCCTGCCGCGACACCGGCAATGATTGCCGCAGTTACAGGCGAACTGGCCGTAGTTGCAAGTCCTGCTCCTGTAGCTGCCGCACTTCCCTGAGTCGTGACAGTCAAAGGCTTTGTTGAGGAAACCTCTGTTCGCACGCCGGTTTCCGTATTCAGGGCCATCAGCACGCCATCCGTCATGTTCATGACCAGCTGGCCTTTGCCGTCCAATCCCAATTCACCAATGCGAGCTGAATCATTGCCCCCGGTGAACTGGTACTTGCCGGCATTGATTTGAACGCTTTCGCCCTTTTTAAAATTGAATCGAAGCAATCCCTTGTCTGCCTGCACGATAATCGTTTTGCCCTGGCGGTCGAAAGCGGCAGCGGCTTTGGTTATTTCAACACGGCTTCCCGTTTCAAGATTTATCAGCGCGGGCTGCACAGTGGTAACCTTATCGCCTGCGAAAATTGTCGTGCCTGTAGAAGCTGTTGCATTGCCGATGGTAACGCTTCCATTTGAAGCGATAGTACCCAGCGGGGAGGCAGCAACCGTTTCGGCAAGAGTCAGTGGAACAGTAGCAGTGATGATCAAAAAAGACATAGCTATGGCCAATGCTTTCGTCTGCACTGATCGATGAGCCATTCTTCAATCTCCCTTCAATTTCATATTCATAATTTTATGGTTTGCTGCTTCCGGATACTTTTGTCCGGTTTCACTAAATGCTAATCGGCACCTAAAATATTGTCAATGAGAATATTATCAAAATAATTGCTCCCTCGGATTCATGCCCCTTTTTCCGTATTCCATAGTAATAAAAGTGTAACGTGGATCACGAAAAGTCTGCGTTTCTCAGATTGGAGAGCGTAGATCCGATTTTTTTGCATTTAACTCATCAATGGCTTTCCTTTATAGTGCATTTCATGCTTTCCGGCAAAAAGGCTTTTGCAGTCTTGAATCTTTCTTCTCCCATACATCGCATTATCTGGTCCCTTCTCGTTCTGATAGCGGTAGCTCCGGCGATTTATCGAAGCTACGGCATATTCCGTGCTGATCGGATTGTGCGTTCGGATAAAACAGTAGAAAGCTACAGCAGAGCAATCCGATACGATCCCTCTAATGCAACGCTATGGTGGCATCGCGGCCGGCTCCGGCATTTTTCTCTTAAAGCCCCTGATATTGCCTTGGCTGCCAGCGACTACCGGAAAGCCCTGTCGATCAATCCAAGGCTGGGAGAAGCCTGGGCCGATCTTTCGGACTGCCTTGATCAGATGGGCAAATACGCAGACGCTGAAGCTGCACTTGAAAAAGCTTTTGCCGTTCGCACCTACTCGCCTCAAATCCGATGGCAAGCCGGCAACTTCTACCTTCGCAGGGGGAATCTGCCCAAAATGTATGAATGCTTCAGAATGGCGAGCCGGTATGATCCCCAGAAGCTCAACATCGCAATGGATGTCTCCTGGAAGATCGACGCCGATCATGAAGGTATTCTTGAGAAACTCATTCCCGACACACTGGCTGCGAACCTGAGATATCTCCAATTCCTGGTTGCCCGCGACGAATTGAAGCTTGCCGCCCCTGTATGGCAACGATTTTTAAACAATCCCATTCCCGCCGACTATGAACTGAAGCCTTCCGCCGCATTCTCGTATATAGACCGCCTGCTGGCCGGCGCGCACGTCTCGGAAGCACTTGTCGTGTGGGATGGAATTCTTCGGAAAACCCGCTCCGGGCTTTCCGACCATCGCCTGCCCCAAAATTCTCGCGGCGTTCTGGAAACGCCTGATCATAATCTTATCTGGAACGGTTCGTTCGAGCACGAAATGCTTCAAGGGGGATTCGACTGGCGATACCGCGATTCGGAGACAATCCGGTTTCGCGCCGATTCCGCTAACAGGATGGAAGGGCTCAAAAGCCTGCATTTGACTTTCGGAGGAGAAAACATCGCATCCGCCTTCCTGCATCAGATAGTGCCGATTCATAAACCGGGCCGTCATCAGGTTGATTTCTATTTGCGAACGGACGGGCTCACTACGGATCAATTGCCTTACCTGATCATTCGCGGCTATCCCGATGCCGCCGGCGCCTCTGCAACCAGTGCTTTCTTTCCAGCCCAAAGCGAATGGACCAGGATGTCTATCCCCTTTATCGCGAATCCGGGCTGCAAAGCAGTCCATCTGATACTTCTTCGCAACAGATCCTCCAAATTCGATAATATGATAAAAGGTTCCTTGTGGCTGGATGGGTTCGTGCTTCGCATTGTTTTCGATGCCATTAATCTCTGAGCTAAATCAATGAGGATTGGACCAGTGAAAGGCAATGGATTAGAAACTCAAAAGCGACCCGGCACAACGCCGGGAAGCAAAATTACAAAAAGGGTCTGGATCAAGGCTACCATTGAAACCGTCTACAAAGCCCTGACCGATTCAAAAGAGCTGGCGCAGTGGTTTTGCGACCGGGCTTCCTGCGACGCAAGCGAAAGAAAAGAGCTCGTCGCCTACTGGAAGACCGGAAAATCGGTTCAGAAAGGACATGCGCTCTTTACGCGCGTTATCCCCGAAAGCCTCCTGGAATTGGTTTGGATCGACGACGGCAGCGGCGAACAGGAACAGAAGCCGAGCCACACCTTAAGCTACGAAATCCGATCCAAGTCAGACATGACTGAACTAATCATGATAGATAGCGATGATTCCAATCCCGATGAAGAAACGAGAGAGATTCTCGATCTGGGATGGAATTCCGTGCTGCTGGAACTGAAGGACCATTGCGAGCGCAAGGAGCGTTTGGCAAAGCCAAGGCGAGTTCCCTTGACACGCTCTCAAAAGGCGCCTGAGGATTAAAATGGCGCAATCACCTTATCCTATTGCCCGTCAATCATGCATTCATCGCGCGTGCATGCGGGCTGCTATTGCATCCATAGCGCTTTTTGCGCTGGGGCGGACTGTTCTCGCGGCTGAACTGCAGACCGAAACGGTGAAGGCATGGGATCGATATATCCAGTGGGCGAATGCAAAAGTCCAGCGCGAACTGTCCGACCCCAAAGTCTTTCTTATCCAAAATTCTCTGCATCCGGACGAAAAAGCTTCCATTCAGAAAAGCCTTGTTTCCGGGAAGATTGAGGTACGCCGCATGAAAGGTGTGGTACCTGCAAGCGCCGCCTTTGAAGTCCCTTCCGGCGAGATTCATCACTGGTGGGGCACCGTTCTGCTCCGGAACGTTTCACTCGCCCGGTTGCTTCACTTTCTTCAGGATTACGATCACCACGCCGGACGATTCCCGGACGTTGAGCGGTCCCGATTGATTTCGAAAGAGGGGAACCGCTACAAGTTCTTTTTCCGCCTGACACGATCGAAGGCGTTTGTTACGGCCTATTACAGCACCGAACAGACCTGCATCTATGAGTTATATGGCTCCACGAGAGCCTCCAGCCGGAGTACCGCCACGAGGATTGCTGAATTGGATGATCCGGGGACTGCCTCAGAACGTGAAAAGCCTCCTGGAAACGATCGAGGCTTTTTATGGCGTCTGGTGAGCTGGTGGCGGTTCGAACAAAGGGGTCCGGACGTTCTTGTGGAACTGGAATCCGCCAGCCTCAGCCGTGACATTCCCTCCGTAATCAGATTCATGCCCGGGATCAGCAATTACATCCGTTCTACTCCCCGGGAAACGCTGGAATCGGTTTTAGTCAGCATCCGGGACTTCATGGTCCCAAAGGCTCCCAATTGATGCCCGGATCCGCTATTTTTTGCTTTTAAGGAGCCTGAAAACCTCTAAGTGACTGGGAGCTTGCTTTATATCCATGGATTCTGGTACGATCCAACCCTAATAAACGCGGCAAAAGCATGGGAGGAAAGGACTATGCGTAAAGTACCCTTGGGGGAATCGTTGCGAATTATTGCCCAGGGCTCATTGAACTGGCTGTCGCAACGCCCTTTGGTAGTTTCCTTTGAGGTAACCAACTCCTGCACGTGCTATTGCAGACACTGTGATCACGGGGGTCCCAAAGACACCTCCCGGGATCTGAAGCCCGCCGAGTACAAAAAATACATGGAAGTACTCCGTCCCTGCGTCGTTCAGATATCCGGCGGCGAGCCGTTGATGCGCCAGGATCTGACCGACGTAGTCCGCAACATCAAATCGGATTCGGGGCTTCCCTTCATCATCCTTGTTTCCAACTGGTCGCACATGACCGTCGAGCGGTACCTGGAGCTGCGCCGGGCCGGTGTCGACGAGTTTTGCGTAAGCCTGGATTTCCCCGATGAACGCCACGATGATTTCCGAGGCCTTCCGGGTCTATACGAACACCTCAGTTCCATTATGCCGAAGGTAGCGGCATTGGGTTACGACGATGTCGTGCTAAATAACTGTATCACCGCGGCAAATGTCGGGGAGATAGATGCGGTAGCCGACAAAGCAGCCGAATGGGGAGTCAATATCAACTACAGCGCCTACTCTCCTCGCCGCACGGGATGCCGGGACTATTTCCTGAATTCTGAAGCCCAGCTGTCCACGCTGGATAGAGGACTGCAGAAACTGAAGGAACGGATGAACAGCTCCAACTGGATCACGAACACAGAATCAACCCTGAATGCCACCAGAGAGTATTTCTACCGCGGCGGAGCTCCTTCTTGCAAAGCCGGTCTGCGGTGGCTTGTCGTTACCAACGACGGCGCATTGCAGCCGTGCTCGATGCAATTCAAGCGGTACGGGCTTCATGAACAGGCGCGCATGGTTCGTGAATTCACCATGAACAACAAATGCGATCAATGCTACGTTTCCATTCGATCTTATCTGGATAAAACTTTCCCTCAGCTGCTGCGCGAAAATGTTTCGGAGTTTTTCTCGTTCAAATCTCGCGCAAAAAACGGTTGCCCGGCACCTTCGAATATTTGAGACTTTAAGCAAGCCTTGGACTCTGATTGGTACTGAATGCACCGATTCGAGGGCTTTGGCTCAATGTGTTCGTGTGATACTCTAAATCGCGAACAAACCAGATTGGCGATTCGGGAGGGCTCATGAAGAAAATTGCATTGCTGATGGCGTCTATTCTAGCAGCTTCATCTTATCTGGTTGCCGCAACCGAGGTGAATGACCGTGTGGTGCGTTCGGCCATAGTCCTGAAAGAAGTCACTCAGATATCCGAAAAAAGCATACCGCAAGACCTGTTGGATAAGTGCGCATGCGTTGCCGTTATTCCAGGGATGAAGAGAGCCGGCTTCATTTTCGGCGGCAGCTATGGAAAAGGCGTGATGTCCTGCCGGACACAAAACGGCGACGGCCCATGGAGCGCTCCAACTATGTTCCTTCTTCAGGGAGGAAGTTTCGGACTGCAGATCGGGGTTCAATCGGTTGATCTGGTTTTGGTCATCATGAATCTATCCGGCATTGAAAGCCTTCTTAACAGCAAGTTCACTCTGGGAGGAGATGCCTCCGTTGCAGCAGGCCCTGTCGGAAGAACCGCCGCGGCGCAGACCGACGCTTTCATGTCCGCTGAGATCCTTGCGTATTCGCGGGCACGCGGGTTCTTCGGAGGATTGGTCCTTAAGGGCGAGGCAATTCGGCCGGATAAGGACGCCAATCATGTCCTGTACGGCAAACAGATAGAGCCGCGAAACGTCCTGCTGAACCAGTCGGATGATGTCCCCAAAGACGCCAAGATTTTCCTGGACGAGCTGACTCGGATCAGTCCCCAAAAAGCTGTCAAATAGACAAACATCTGCAGTTGGCAGCCGGGAGTCGACAGTCTTTGCTCATCAGTATGGCCTCGCGATTGTTTGGATGTGAAATCTTACTGCCGCCTAACGGCTGCCGGCCGGCGACTAATATAAGGCATTGCGGTTCAGGTCATAGATAATCTTCAAACCCTGTAGTGCAAGCCATGGCTCGATGATATCGATGCTTTGAGTTTCTTTCGCGATCAGCTCCACCAGTGCTCCGGTTCCAACGGTTTTCATGTCCGGCCCAAGCTCCGATCGAAAGCGCTGCACCATGCCGTCTACAAGGCCCACATAACCGTAGAGCAATCCGGACTGCAGGGAATGAACCGTATTCCTGCCGATGGCCGCAGGAGGACGAATAATATCAACCCGCGGCAGCTTGGCGGCTCGCCGGAACAGGGCGTCCGAGGCTATACCGATCCCCGGAGCAATAGCGTTTCCAAGATATTCCCCTTCCGCAGATATGGCGTCGAAAATGGTTGCTGTGCCGAAATCCACGACGCAGGTCGGCCCTTTATAAATGCGCCGTACCGCCGCCGCGTTCGCCACACGGTCAGCCCCCACCTGTTTGGGATCTTCACAGCGAAGAGGAATTCCGGTTCGCGTACCGGTATCCACTACGAGCGGAGACGCATTCAGATAATCGCGGCACGCACGCTCAATAGTGCCCGTCAAAGGAGGTGCCACAGAGGCGATAGCCATCTCGCGTACATTGTCGATGGAGACTCCTGCACGCTCGAGAAGCTGGACCAAAAGAATGCCGTACTCATCGGATGTCCGTTCGCTGTCCGAGGCAAGTCGCCAACGAGGGCCAAGCTTTTCAGTCTTATAGAGCCCGATGGTTATGCTGGTATTCCCAATATCAATGGCCAGAAACATGAATTCCCTCCGCTGCTGGCAACGCCGACGATTCCGATGCTAAGAATCCTCTTCCTCAGATAAGAAAGTTGTCAATAAGGCGCGTTTCCCCGATACACACCGCCAGAGAAAGCAGAACACCCTGGTTGATCGTTTTCAGTTCGCCAAGCGTTTCCGGATCAGCCGCGGAAATGTATTGCGCACGCGCCATGGGCTCGGCATCAAGGACCGATTGCATGGTATCGCGCAGCACGTCCGCATCGCGTTCGCCGCTATCATACCGGCTTTTCGCCGCGCTGAGAGCCCCGTACAGCACAGTCGCAGCCTGCCGCTCCGCGGGATTCAAGTAAACGTTCCGGCTGCTCATAGCCAGACCGTCCGGTTCGCGAACCGTCGGACAAATGATGATGTCCACCGGAAAATTCAGGTCTCGTACCATGCGCTTGAGCACCGCCGCCTGCTGCGCATCCTTTTGCCCGAAATATGCCTTGTCGGGTGTGAAGGAATTCAGCAGCTTGGCGACAACGGTTGCCACACCGCGAAAATGGCCGGGTCGAAACTTTCCCTCAAGCGGCGTGCTCAGGGCTTCCACATCAATCCAGGTTTGATATCCGGGGGGATACATGGAATCGGCAGCCGGGATATAGACGACATCCACGCCCAGGCTTTCGAGCAATTCCAGATCCTTCTGAACAGCACGCGGATATTTGCCGAAATCTTCTCCTTTACTGAACTGGGTCGGATTCACAAAGATGCTTGCACCAACATGACGGCACTCACTGCAGGCTCGTCTCACAAGTGAAAGATGACCCGCATGCAGCGCACCCATCGTGGGTATCAGTCCGAGGATACCCTGCATGGATGCGCGAATGGTTCTCAATTCCGAAAGGCTTTCCGTCGTCCGCATTATTAGAATCCGCTCCTGTCTGAATGAGCTGCCGCTTTCACGAGACGCCAGAGTACTTCATTAACCGGCGTTGGAACTCCGGCGCGGCTCCCTTCAACAACAACGGCGCCATTGATCGCATCGCACTCCGTTGGCGCGCCGCGCAAAATATCCTGGAGCATTGAAGACTTGTTCTGCGCAGTCCGTTCAGCGACCTGTTTTACCTGGCATCCGGCATCGGTGAACGGCAATTCTATGCCTGAAGCCCGGGCAACAGCGGCGCATTCCATTGCCGCCCGCACCATCAGGCCTGCTGCGGCGGGCCTTTGAAGCAGATCGCCGTTGCGTATACGCAATAGGGCGGTGAGAGCATTGATGCCGCAACTCACCGATAGCTTGCCCCACAGCAAGCTCTGCGCCTCACTCTCGCTGCATCCATAGCTATCAAAGCCGGCGCTTCTCAGAAGGTCCACAACCCATCCGGGCGCAACGATATGCGTCGGGCCGGAGCCTCCCGCTGTTACGTGTCCGGGGCCAAGGAGGGTTGCTCCTTCCGCCGTGGAACCGGGACAGGCATTTGCGCCAAGCTTTTCGATATTTCCAAGTCCATTCTGAAGGGAGATCACGCAGCCCCCAGGATTCAGATAGCGCGGCAGGAATTCAGAGATCGATTCCGTCTGCCACGATTTGACGAGAACGAATGCCAGTCCGACGGGATCCAGAGGAGTCCCGAGCAACTCCGCCTGTACTTTAATTACACGGCGTCCCTGCACATCCTCATATTGGATTCCCCGCTCTCTTATTGCGGCAATCGCCTCCGCCCACGCATCGACCAAAATGACCTTTGAAACGCCGGCAAGCCTCGCAGCGAAAAGGCATGCCATGGCGCCTGCGCCGAATATAACGATGGGTGGCACTTTTGCATCCGGATTAGTGATATCGCGTTTCCTGGCTGTCATCGGACTCAAGTTCGAAGCCTTGAACCTCGATCTCCCGAATCAGGTCGCGGAGCGCCTGGGGATCCATGGAAATAGAATGCTCGGCCGCCGGGAACCGCTTCGCTTTCACATCCGCGATATATTCCTGAAACGCCTGTTCCATTTCGGAAAACAAATTGGCGTATTTCTTTACGAAGCTGGGCGTAAAGCGATCAAACAATCCAAGCAAATCGTGGGTCACCAGGATCTGCCCGTCGCACCCTATCCCTGCGCCAATGCCGATCACGGGGATCGAAAGGCGATTGGATATCAAACGCGCGACCTCTGAAGGAATGGACTCCAGCACTATCGCATAACAGCCGGCATCCTCCAGTATCAGCGCGTCCTCCATCAAAATTTTGGCGGCCTGCGTGGATTTTCCTTGAATCCTCCACCCTCCCAATTGATGCACGCTCTGTGGAGTCAATCCGAGATGGCCCATGACCGGAATTCCTGCGGAGATGATGGCCCTTATTGCAGCAACTCTGTCGCGCCCGCCTTCCAGCTTAACGGCATCCATCCCCCCTTTCTGCAGGAGACTACCCGCGTTTCTCAGGGCATCGGATATGGAAGCCTGATAGGACATGAAAGGCATATCACCGACAAGATGAGCCCTGGATACTCCCCGGGCAACTGCACGGCAATGATGAAGCATTTCCTGCATAGTCACCGGAAGCGTGTTTTCGTAACCAAGCACAACCATGCCGAGCGAGTCACCGACCAGAATGCCATCCACTCCCGAGCGATCCAGAGCGACAGCGGTAGGAAAATCATAAGCAGTCAAAAAGGTGATGGGTTCCCCATGCTTCTTTTTGGACCACAGGGTCTGAATGGTGACTTTTTGTTCCGATGGAACCGATTTTGAATTCGTGGACATGGCTATCTTCTCCTTCGAGTAAGACGCCTGTTTTCTTCGCAATGGCGGATTCAGACAGGCATTGCCGTCTCGGTCATTTCAGGATCCAAGCGGCACTCCTAATTCTATGCGAACATTGGATTTTTTCAAGATTAAATCCGGGGGCTACGAATTGCACGAATGGTCTGATAGCGATTTGTGGACTCCCGGTTTCCGTGCTAAGGTACGCACATCGGCAGGAGCGGACCATGAAGGCACTGATAAAAAAAGAGGCTAAACCCGGACTGCGGCTTGAGGATGTGGCAGAGCCAAAAATTGGAATCAATGATGTTCTTGTTCGCGTTGATCGGACCGGAATTTGTGGAACAGATCTCCACATCTATGAATGGGATGCATGGGCACGACAGGCGATTTCGGTACCACTGGTTATCGGTCATGAATTCGTCGGCGAAATTGTGGAGGTGGGCTCGAACGTTGCGGGCCTGACATCCGGCAATATCGTCAGCGCAGAAGGCCACGTTGTTTGCGGGCGCTGCCGCAACTGTCTGGCAGGCCGCCGCCATTTATGCAAAGACACAAAAGGCATCGGCGTAAACCGCCCGGGAGCTTTTGCTGAATACATCTCCGTGCCCGCCACCAATGTGTGGCTTCATAAAGAAACCATCGACCGCGACGTCGCTTCAATTTTTGATCCGTTCGGCAATGCGGTTCACACGGCGCTTTCGTTCAATGTTCTGGGCGAGGACGTTCTCATTACCGGAGCCGGGCCCATCGGTGCTATGGCAGCCGCCGTAGTGAAGCATGCCGGGGCGCGATTTGTGGTGATTACGGATATAAATGAATACCGACTGGAGCTCGCCCGCCGAATGGGAGTCACGGTTGCGCTGAACATCAGAAACGGTTCCCTTCGCGATGTGCAGAAGCGACTGGGCATGAAGGAAGGCTTTGATGTGGGACTTGAGATGTCAGGCAATGAGGCGGCATTCCGCGAAATGATTGAAAATATGTATCACGGGGGCAAGATTGCGATGCTCGGCATCCCTTCCCGGCCCATTGACATTAACTGGAATACGGTCATATTCAATATGCTCACGGTCAAAGGCATCTACGGTCGTGAAATGTTTGAGACCTGGTACAAAATGACCGTTCTGCTGGAAAGCGGCCTCGATATCAAACCCGTGATTACGCATCGCTATCACTACACTGAATTTGAAAAAGGTTTCGAAGTGATGCGGACCGGCCAATCCGGCAAAGTCGTTCTCAACTGGCTCTAGCCTGACCAGGTTTGTGTATTTGGGATTCTGCCTACTTTTCAGGCATCCAGCTCATTGACATTAGCCGTTTATCTTGTTAGCTTAATGCCCACGCCATTTTGCTCCTCAGTAGCTCAATGGTAGAGCATTCGGCTGTTAACCGAAGGGTTGTAGGTTCGAGTCCTACCTGAGGAGCCAAC
>JAFGIY010000126.1 GCA_016929335.1 Acidobacteriota bacterium
CCCTTTCAGGGTTGGCTTCTTGCACGGTTCCTCCCAGGGTTGACCGCAAAAAACGCGGCCAACCCTGGGCTCTGATGCGAAGCCCTTTCAGGGCTTCTGATTTGCCATTAGAAAGATCATGCAAAGCGCGGCATGAATGCAGGATCCCTCTGAATTCAGCCTTCAAGGCTTAAGGAAATTGAATAACTCCAGGGTGCGGGCTGAACCGCACTATGATTCGAGATCAGGCAGCTTTCATTCGGGGACGCCTTTCAAGGCATGCCTGACAGCTGACACCGGGGAATGAGCATGAAAACAAAGACTTATCAGAACTCGATTGCGGTTTTGTTCGCGTTGGCATGGGGACTCGTGCTGCTGGACAGGAACGCCATTTCCTTCCTCTTCCCGATCTTGATGAAAGAATTCAACCTGAACAATGCGCAAACCGGCCAGCTTGTCATGGTCACAGGCTTCGGCTTTGTGATCGCTTCCCTCTTTATTACTCCTCTGGCAGACAAAACGGGCTTGAAGAAAATCTGGCTGGTGCCTGTGATTATATTATCGGGAGTGTTCTCAGGGAGCACCGCCGTTGCAAATTCCCTGGCAGCTATGCTGCTTGTCCGTTTTCTGACCGGCTTCGCCGACGGCCCTATCTATCCTTTGATGACCTCCGTGCTTAAAGTCCAGGGAGATCCGAAGAGATTTGCTTCCTATATCGGCCTCAGCCAGTTCTCTATCGGCCTGATAGCCATGATTCTTGGGCCTACTCTGACCATACAACTGGCGCTCCATTTGAACTGGCGCTATGCCTTCCTATTCACCAGCCTGCCTGCCGTAATAGTGGGAATCATCATCTGGTTTGTGATGAAGGAAGTCCGACCGGGCTCAAGAGGCGCTGCGGATGGATTGGATTCGGAAACACAATCCCAGGGCGAAGAGACGATGAAATGGAGAGATGTCCCCAGGATATTCGCTTATCGAAACTGCACGCTGTCCTATATTGCCAATGTTCTGGTCATGGTGGGCTTCTGGGGTGTGGTCAGTTTCGGCACAACTTACTGGGCTACCGAGGGAGGACTCACGCTGGCGCAGACCGGCTATTTGAGTTCAATCTCCGGCGTTGTCGGCCTGGGATGGGCGATTGTCATTCCCATTATTGTAGACCGTCTGGGCCGGAAACCTTCGTCCATCCTGTTCACCCTCTTTATTGCACTGTCCATGCTCATTCTTTATTTAAACCAGGGTCTCCCTGCTCAGATTTCCTATGTTATGGTCCTCGGATGCTGCGGATTCACATCCGTTCTTTTTGTGGCAATTATCTGCCAGGAATCCGTCCCGCCTGCAATAGGAGCGACGACCACTGCCATCGGCATGGCTATCGGTGAGTTCTTCGGCACGGCTATAGCGCCCCGCGTTCTTGGATCTCTGGGCGACATGTACGGGTTGAGAACGATCTTTCTCGTGGCTGCCATCAGCACCGCCCTCGCGTTTTTTATCAGTCTTGGTTTGATCGAGACCCGCAAACCGGCCCACAAACAGGATACAGTTGAGGCCGCACAATGAGCGAACTCATGCGCTGTCCCTGGCCTAAGGATGATCCCCTGATGATCGAGTATCATGACCGCGAGTGGGGCGTGCCTCTGCATGATGATATTAGGATCTACGAATTCCTCGTCCTGGAAGGAATGCAGGCAGGCTTGAGCTGGGCAACTATCCTTCATAAGAGAGAAAACTTTCGCGCTGCTTTTAAGGGTTTCGATCCCGGGATGGTAGCCGGATTCACGAGCGCAGATGTCAAACGCCTTCTCAACGATCCGGGAATTATTCGCAACCGGCTGAAAATTGAGGCGGCGATTAAGAACGCAAAGGCGTTCCTTTCGGTGCAAAAGGAGTTCGGCTCCTTTGACCGGTACATGTGGCAGTTTGTCGGAGGGAAGCCGATCCGGCACCGCCTCCGCTCAATTTCGCAAATGCCGGCCACCTCTCCGGAATCGGATCGTTTCAGCCTGGACCTGAAGGAGCGCGGATTCAAGTTTGTCGGCTCAACCATAATCTACGCACATATGCAGGCCACGGGCATGGTAAACGATCATCTCATCACCTGCTTCCGCTACCGCTCACTTCTTTGAGTCTCAGAGCCTTGGAGTCTTTGAGTTGAATCAACTCGAAGGCTCCAAGCCGCCAAGTCTCCAGGGATAGTCAGAATTCGCTCTAAGTCTTTGTCAGCAGCCTGAAGCAATGTCTGGAGGCAGGTTTTTCAGTGGGCGGCGAAAAGAAGGCTAACTATACTTATCGCAGCTACTTATATCTCATTATGGAGGCGCGGGGAGAAGGGAACTTCTTCTCCGCACGATCTTTTTCTGTTACACTCACGGCTTTCTTAGTACAACATGCCGGCTTTAAGGCTATTGGGTGAAAACTATGACTTTTATGCAAAGGCTTGTCGATTTCTTCACCAGGAAGTCAGCCGTTTCGAAAGGCGGTGGAGACAAGGCCATCAGCAAACAGAAGGCAGGCGGCAAGATGACCGCCCGCGAACGGATTGCCGCGCTGCTCGACGAAGGATCGTTCCATGAGTACGATCTGTTTGTCGAACATAACTGTCAGGATTTCGGGATGGGTGACAAAGAGCTTGCAGCCGACGGCGTCATTACCGGCTCCGGAACCGTCAGTGGCCGGCCGGTCTGCATCTACGCCCAGGATTTCACGGTAGCCGGCGGTTCGCTCGGCCTGATGCATGCGCGCAAGATCACCAAGATCATGGATCATGCGATCAAAATGGGCATGCCCATCATCGGAATCAACGACTCCGGAGGAGCCCGCATTCAGGAAGGCGTCAATTCGCTGGCCGGCTATGGCGAGATATTCTACCGCAACACTTTAGCTTCGGGCGTCGTACCCCAGATCTCGGTTATCCTCGGGCCTTGTGCAGGCGGAGCCGTCTATTCGCCGGCGCTGACTGATTTTGTCTTTGTCGTGGACCAGATTTCCAAGATGTTCATCACCGGACCGGAAGTCGTGAAGACAGTGCTGGGCGAAGAAATTTCGATGGAGGAGCTTGGCGGCGCCCGCGTTCAGGCGGAGATAGCCGGCAATGCTCACTTTTTTGCCAATAGCGAACCGGAGTGTTTCCGCCAGATCCGCAAACTGATCAGTTACCTGCCCGACAGCAACCGGCAGAAAGCAGCCGGTGTTGAACAGAAAAAGCCAAAGCAGATCTACAAGCTTGAGAACCTGATCCCAAAAGACTCCAAAGTCCCGTTCGATTTGCGCGACATTGTGCGTGCACTGGTCGATGATTCCGACTTCTTTGAAGTCCAGGAGTTGTTTGCACCCAATGCCGTCATCGGATTCAGCCGCATCAACGGCGAAACCGTCGGCATCATCGGAAACCAGCCCCTGGTGCTGGCAGGAGTGCTGGACATCGACGCGTCGGACAAGATCGCCCGATTCGTCCGCTTCTGCGATTCCTTTTACATCCCGATTGTCACCCTGGTTGATATCCCCGGCTATCTGCCCGGCTCCGACCAGGAACACGGCGGCGTCATCCGTCATGGCGCCAAGGTCCTGTACGCTTACAGTGAAGCGACTGTGCCCAAGATCACGGTGATTCTGCGCAAGGCTTATGGCGGCGGTTATATTGCGATGTGTTCGCTTCATTTGCGTGGAGATTTCGTTTTTGCCTGGCCTACGGCGGAGATTGCAGTGATGGGGCCCGAAGGCGCGGCGAACATCATCTTCCGCAGTGAAATCATGTCGGCGGATAATCCCGAAGAGATGCGCAAAATCAAGGTGAAGGAATACACCGACAAGTTCGCCAATCCGTATGTCGCGGCGTCCAGCGGCTATGTCGATGCGGTTATTGCGCCGGAAGAAACGCGCGACTATATCGCGCATGCCCTGCAAATATCGCGCAACAAGGAAGTCACGCTTCCTTCCAGGAAACACGGCATCCCGCCGGTTTAAAAGGAGAGCCGCAGTGAGTGAGCAGGAAAAATTCGACCGGATTGATCTGGAAAACGGCGCCTTTGAAACGCGCGTAACGCGGAAGTACACCCGGCGCAAGCCCTATGAAAAACAGGATCCCCGCATCATCAAAGCCGTCATTCCCGGGAGCGTGGCGGAAATTCACGCGAAGGTCGGCAAAGCCGTTAAGAAGGGGGAAACGCTGATGACCCTCGAGGCCATGAAAATGCTGAACCGGATTCCGGCGCCCATGGATGGAACCGTCCGTGCCATTCGCATCCGTCAGGATGAGAAGGTTTACAAGGGACAAGTCCTGATCGAAATCGAGTGACAGACATCTAGCCCGCATCAATGCCGTGATCGCTGATGCCGCGAATCCAGAAATCGTCGGAATGAACGAAACTCATGAATATTCCCACGAAACTGACGGCGGCCTGCAGCATGAGTCCCTTGTCTTTATACAACTCGCTTAAACGCTCATCGCGCATCGTGCTATCCGGATAATCAAAGCGCTTCATAAACAATCCGTCCAGCGAGTGTTTGTCGCTGGGAGGCGTGATCCGGGTGAAGCCGCCTTCCTGAGCATAGCGCTGCACATCCATCAGCAGAGTCCGCTGGCGCTCGATTTCGGGTTCATGATAGGCCATGATGTGAAGCGCGATTCGCTGCCCTTCATGCATGCTGGCCAGAGCGAGCGCTTCGAACAGCCTGCGGGCAGCCGGGTCGCCGATTGCGGCATGCTTCTCGCGAACCAGCGACAGCACGACCGCGTTTTTAAACAGCTGATACAGACGCTGAGCACCATTGAGCGGAGGAGTGATCGGATGCTCGTGTGTGGGTTTATAGCCTGAACCCGAAGGCGGGAACATAATCTGAAAGACCACCTTGAAGAAGTCCGCATCCTTCAGGAAATCCTCGACGTCTATATGCAGATCCAGCGTATTGTCCAGCCGGTCGGCAAGTTTGACCCGCACGAGCTCAGGAGTCTGAACGGCACGATTCAGCAGGCGGCCGATATATTGATAGTACGTCTCGGTTGGCTTCATCGCCAGATGATCCAGGCGCTCCATCAGATACCATTCGTCGGCAGGATCGATTTCTTTAAGAAGACCTCGGAATTTCGCTTCCGCCTGGGCAAAGATATTCTCTCCCAGCCTGTCTATCGTCAGATCTTCATATTTGTCGTGCAGCAGCTCCGTAAGCATATCGAGCAGTTGCGGCCTTTCGGAAGCCTGCGTAAGCAGGGCTGTGGCTCGCAAGGGATGCAGGATCGCAGGAGGACCGACCACGCGCCGTTTCAGGCCATACGCCTGCGCGAGATATTCGAACACGTGAATCAAAACTTCCCGCTCTCCGGGACGATTGAATGCCATGCGGCTGGTGATAAGGCGTAGGATATTTTCCCACCCAACCCCCTGGGCCGCCAGCTGAATATTCAGGGCCGCCGATAATCTCATGAAGTCGGTAAGGTCATGCAATAACATGAGAGACACCTCTGTTTCTGTCCATAATTCTTTCGCCCGGCCAGCCGGGAATTTCGAGATCGAGCGGGTCTGCTGCAGATGAAGTTCTTCACGATATAATTCAATAATAATTCATTCGCCCGAAAATGTTCAGCAAATCTTGCAGCCGAATCGCCGGAGAATTTTTTACTGCAGGGTTGCGCGGCGGCGCTGGAATGAAGGCCGGTCCAAATCCTCCCAGTTTGATTCGCGATAGGCGATGTAAGCCGCGCTGAATTGAGACGCCACCTTCACAGCCGGAACCTCCGGACGAATGCTCCGGTCGCAGCCGGATATCTGCTCCGATGCGCCCGAACCGAACCCAGCCGCGATAACCGTTAATTTGAGCTTATCCCCAAGGCCGTCATCATACATCGCACCAATAAGAACATCCTCAAGACCTGTTTTTGCCTTGATGACTTCGGCGGCCTCCTCCGTTTCGTGCAGCTTCAGACAGTGCCTGCTGCCGGCAATGTTTATCAGAGCCGCCTTTGCATCCTGTATCGGCGCCTCCTCACCCAGTAGATTTCTTATAGCGCTATGTGCTGCATCGGCTGCCCGGTTCGACCCCTCCGCAATCCCATTTCCCCAGAATACCGTTCCTCTATGTTGCATGACCGCACAGACATCGGCGAGGTTCAGCTTAATGATCCCCGGATTCGCAACGATTTCCGATATGCTGCGGATTGCCCGGCATACGAGATCGTCGGCGAAATGCAAGGCATCGTTCAGCGATATGCTCTTATCCAGAGTGCGGAGCAGCGTTTCGTTCGGTACAACAATAATGGAATCGAGCGATTCCTCCATTTCCCGCAGTCCTACCTCCGCATACGTGCGGGCTTTGGCTCCCTGGAAACTGAAAGGCATGATGGCCGTTCCGATTGCCAGAGCTCCGGTTGAGGAGGCAAGGCTGGCAAAAACCGGTGCTGCGCCCGTATAAGTCCCGCCGCCTTCCCCCCCGGCTATAAAAACCATGTCGGCCCCCTCCAGCAAATCCAGGATGCGCTCAGTCTCCTCCATGGCTGCCTGCCGTCCGGACCGGGGATTGCCGTTGCAGCCGATGCCCCTCGTGATATTCGTTCCGAGCTCGAGCTTGATCGGCGCCAGCGAATTCCGCAATGCCTGAACATCGGTATCGGCCGCAATGAGCTCAATGCCTTCCATCCCAGCCTCAACCATGCGACGGATTAAATTCCCGCCCGCACCCCCTATCCCGACCACGGCTATTCTGGCCGATGCTGGACGGGCCTCATCAATAGTGAAAAGCGTGTCTTTCTTGCCAAATAGATCCATTTCTTTATTCATAGGGTCTTCCGCCTTAATGTTCCAGAAAAGATAGAATGATATCGATCAGCGAACGCTTCGCCGGCGGCTTGTTCTGAAAATCCGCCAGCGTCCCTTTCCGCGCATCGAGCAGAATCAATCCGATGACGGAAGCATAAACGGGGTGCGCCAGCTCCTTTGAAAGCCCCTCGATCCCAATGGGGACACCCCGTCGAACCGGCATGTCGAGAATGCTCTCGGCAAGTTCTATCATGCCCTCCATCATGCTTCCTCCGCCGGTCAGTACGGCGCCCGCTATCAGGTTCTCGCGCAGCCCCGAATGCAGGATATCGTCTCGCACAAACTCCAGAAGCTCGGCGCCACGATCATGCAGAATTTCACAGATCTTCTTTCGAGTAGCCGGAACCTGATCGCGCAATCCCAGCCCCTGAAAAGTCACCATTTCATCCGGATTGATCTCATCCGTCAGTACATTTCCGTGCTCAATTTTGATGCGTTCTGCTTCTTCCTTTGAGGTATGCAGTGCTTTGACCAGATCGCCGGTAAAATGGGCTCCTCCCACCGGGATAACCGAAACGAATGAAACGGAGTCCTTCACAAAAACAGCGATATCGGTCGTCCCTCCCCCTATGTCAATAACCGCGACACCAAGCTCTTTCTCGGCAGGCGTCAGAACGGCTTCTCCACTGGCGATTGCCTGGAGAACAACCCTTTTCACCTCAATTCGCGCCTTGTTGACCGCGTTGATGAGACTCTGGCAGAGCGCACTGTTGCAGCTGATCACATGCAGGTTCACTTCCAGCTGAGATCCGGTAAGTCCCACAGGATTTTTTATCCCTTTATAGCCATTTACACAAAATTCCTGGGGAAGTATGTGAATGATGTCCTGGTCGGGAAAGAGGGGAATCGATGCGGCAAGAATGGCATTTTCCATATCCTTCTCGGTTATCTCTCCATGCTTTCCCTGGATGGGGACACTGCCGTGGAAACTGTGGCTTTTAACATGTGCTCCGGTGATACCGACAATAGCCCGATTCGGAGTTATCCTCGAAGCCGACTTTGCTTCTTCAGCCGCCTGCCGGATGGAATCCACCACTTCTGCCGGATCCACGATGACGCCCTTCGCCAGCCCGGATGAATTGGCGAAACCGCTTGCCAGAATTTCCAGTTTCCCGTCGCGATGCAGGCGAACGGCTACCAGACAGGTTTTCCAGGTACCAACATCCAGCCCCCAAATAATCCGTTCCTTAATTTTCATATCGATCCCTGTCCGGTTTTTGCAGAAGCTGAAAAATCAAGTTCAGTCTTCATCTGTCCGCCGCTGTGAAGCTATATTGAGCAATATTCCCGTCGCCATCAGGTTTACAAGCAGTGAACTCCCTCCCCGGCTTATAAAGGGCAATGTAAGGCCTTTTGTGGGTAGGAGGGCAACCGCTGTGGACATATTGATAAAGGTCGGCAGCACCACCATCAGCGTGATGGCAAGGCCCAGGAAAAATCCTCCTGCGTCCGGAGCCTGGATGGATATTTTTATGCCCAGATATAGATAGACCAGAAAAACAACTACAACCACGATTGAGCCTGCCAATCCGAACTCCTCGCCAATAACGGAGAATATGAAATCCGTGGGAGCTTCGGGAAGGAAGGAAAGCTTCTGGCGGCCATCCCCAAAACCGAGGCCGATCAGGCCTCCATGGCCGATGGCGATGATAGACTGCTTGATCTGATAATCCGCCTTTAGAGGATAAAAGAGAGCCGTCAGCCAATCGAGAATGCGCTTGCGGCGGAACGGAACCAGCCAGACAAGGAAATAAAAAGCCGGTACCGACAAGCCGGCAGCAATCCATATGTATTTCCAGTCCAGGCCGGCTACAAACATCAGGGCAACGGCGATGGTCAGAATGCATATCACCTGGCCAAGGTCCGGCTCGAAACAGATCAATGCGCAAAATATCCCCAGGACTGTCAGGCACGGGTAAAGCCGGGAAACGGATTGTCGGATCTGCTCCCGATTTTTTTCAAGATATGCCGCCAGGTAGAGAAACAGCGCCAGCTTGGCGATCTCCGACGGCTGAAAAGATATGCCCGGGCCCAAATGGATCGCGCGGCGAGCACCTTTGATAGAGGGATAGGCATATACGAGGACCAGACAGACCAGGCTGAAGATCAGAAGCAGCAGTATGGTTCTTTTTTGCAGCCAGCGTCGATAATCAATGAACATCAGCATAATCATGAGCAGATATCCGATCCCTGCATACGCGGTTTGCCGGAAGAAATAATGCGAAGGCTTTCCATCCTGCGCTGTTGCAACCATGGAGGCGCTATAGACCATCAACAGCCCGCACAAAGTCAGGACGCTGATGCCCACAAACAACAATTGTCCCTTGCTCATTTGACAGGTCATGATCCCTCACTATGGCTTCAGGGGCTTGAGGGCAATTACCGGATGACAGAAATGCCTATTCCAGGGACTGCCCGGGGCGGTCTGAGGCGGTAAAGCGGGATTCGGAACTGTTTTCCAATGCAAGCAGGCTTCTATCCGGGGGGACCTGAAGCCTTAAAAGCGTTTCCTGAGCGATTTTCCTGAAGATGGGCGCGGCCACCTCGCCGCCATAAATCGCTCCTCGGGGTTCATCAATCTGCACAAGGATGGTCACCTGCGGCCGCGGCAAGGGAGCGAAGCCAATGAACGACGCCATGTATTTTCCTTTGGAATAACCTCCTTTCCCTGCCTTTTGCGCCGTTCCGGTTTTCCCTGCAGCACGGTATCCTTCCAGCATCGCATTCTTTCCGGTCCCGCTTACGACGACGCCTTCAAAAGCACGCATGATTGTGGACGCCGTTTCGGGACGGATTATGCGGACACGTTTCGGTTTGGTTAAATGAACGGTCTCTCCATTTTCATTGACGATCCGGTCCACGACCGAAGGACGGACAAGATAGCCTCCATTTGCTATTGCGTTAATAGCCGTAATCATCTGTATCGACGTGACGCCGACTTCCTGGCCGAACGATATGGACGGGATCGAGAGCATGGACCATTTATCATAATGGCGGACTTTTCCCGGCGCCTCCGCCGGCAGATCGATGCCTGTTGCGGCGCCGAATCCGAACTTGCGCAGGGCTTCATACAATCCCTTGTCTCCCAAACGCCAACCCAGCTTCGCCGCCCCGATATTCGACGAATTTTCAAGTATCTCCACCAGCGTCAGGGATCCGTATGGTTCGTGATCGTGGAAGGTGTGATTCCCGACTTTCATTTTGCCCATCTGGCAGTCGATGGTTTCATCCAGCCTGATAAGCTTCGCATCCAGTGTTACGGAGGCAACAACGACCTTGAACGTGGATCCCGGCTCGAACATGTCCTGCACGGCTCGATTGCGCCATTCGTTTTCCTTGTGCTTCCCGTACGCATTGCAGTCGAAGTCGGGAAAACTGGCCAGAGCAAGAATTCTTCCCGACCCGGATTCCATCACGATCGCAACACCGCCTTTTGCTCGGAATTTCTTCACTCCCGCGGCAAGCTCCCTCTGAGTCAGGTGCTGAATATGGCGGTTCACACTGAGAAATAAAGAACTGCCCGCTCTGGGCAAATCCGTTACCTTCTGGCCCCAGGAACGGCCGAAAGCGTCTACCTTGCGGATGACGCGTCCCTTCTCTCCCTTAAGCACACCGTCGTATCGGTATTCCACTCCGGCGACCGGGGTCCCTGCCCGGTTCATACTGCCGAGGATGTGGCTCCCCAGATTCCCATTCGGATAAACCCGAAGGCTCTCATCCACCAGATATATGCCTCTTAGTCCCAGTTCTTTAATCCGGAGCGCCGCGTCCGGAAGGAGTCTGGCGCCGAGGACCAGACGCTTCCTGGACGCCGCCGCGGTGATGCTGTCGGACAGAGCCTGCACATCCATTCCCAGCACCGGAGCAAGCTTCTCCGCCGTGGAATGGATTTTCTTTATCTCCGAGGGATCCGCAACTGCATCGCTGACCGTAACATTGGTCGCCAGCTCCGCTCCCCCGCTATCATAGATGATGCCCCGCTGCGCCATAATCCATCCGGGCTTCTCATAAATCTTGAGCGCCAGATCCGAGAGTTCTTCGTGCTGAAATACCTGAAACTGAACCGCCCTTGCGGCAATGAGAAGGCTCCAAAATCCAAAGAGCCCCATCAAGGCGGCCAGTCTTCGCGGATTAAACGGTCTGCCGTCGCCGATCATAATCAGTTAAATGAAGCCGGCTTCTTCGGCCCGTAGGGTTGAACAAGATTTCCAATTAAAGCGGATTTTGTATGGTCGTCCTTCCAGTTTGAGAACGAGGCAGGGATGATCTGGTCCGGACGGACAATGATCATACCCAGGCTGTTGCCGGCAACGGCATCCAGCCATCTGGGATCCTTCAGAATCTGCTCTTCCACCACCAGTTGCTGATGGCTGCGCAACAGCTCTTCTTCCTGCGCCTTCAGATCCTGCTTCTGATAGCCGCTGTAGATGATTTCGCTGCGAATCCAGATTGAGAACGCGAGAGCCGCTGCAATGACCGCAAGAGGCAGAATCAAAATAAGAGATTCCTGCAGTATCTTCGGATCAGGCGTCCTCTTGAGACCGTAATTTCTGACTTCAGTTCCGGCGGCCAAATCCACCATGATTCCCTCCTTGAGCTCCCGACATTAATCGCAATAACGGAAACACTTGCGCCGCAGGTCCCCGGGGGATCCTGAAACCTGTAACTGAAACGCTAAACGCTGTGACTTGAGACTTAAGCGGTGGATGAGATGAAGATGGCTCTTAGCTGGCCGGGCCTATTCTGGGATTCAAAGACCGGTAGCACACTGTGTCATAATTCTCGCCATTACCCGTATATTCTTCAAACTTGGCCTTGTCCCAGATCTCCAGGTAACTTCCACGGCCGATGATACTCACATCCTTATTAATACCGGCAACTTTCATCTGGTGTGGTGTAAGCGATATCCTGCCCTGCCTGTCGAGCGTTGTATCACTGACCGTGTCCTGCATCGTGCGCTGGAATTTGTTCACTTCACTGTCCATGGGCATGATTTCGAGCTTGTCTTCGTATTTCTCCCATTCGTCCTTCGGGTATGCCCAAAGGCAATTGTCAGGCCCACGACTGATTACAAAGGTCTCTTCCGCTGCAGGCGACAAAATCTTGCGGAACTTCGAGGGAATGTTGATACGTCCCTTTTGGTCTATCGAGAAATTGTACCTGCCTCGGAATCTTGCCATGATCACTCATCCATAGGGCTTTTCGCCCCATTATCTCCCACGCTGTCCCACAATGTATTCCTATCGATCCACACATGTCAAATATTTAATGAAAAAAACATCAAAAATAATAAAGGGACAGTCACCAGTGTCCCCATAACCTTGCCTTGGAAGCCGTAGATTTAGCCGGCACTAATCCACAAGACGGCATCATTATTCTTTTCTGCTATTGAAATCCGCCTGACTGTGCTATTCCTGAGACAGACCTAAAAAGCCACGAATTGCACGAATTTTACCGATCTTTTGAGGAGGGTGCATGGTTCGCGTAATTGCTCTATTGTTGCTGTTCTGCTGTTCCTTGCCTTTGCGGGCGGAGACTTCCCTTTTGATTTCCGCAAAGTCGGGATGCACGAGGGCCGATCTCCAGGCAGCGGTCGACAGATATGTCGACGCTTTAAAGAGCGGAGCTCCTTCATCAATGCCTCTGGCATCGGGGGCAAAATATATCGAGAATCGTAAAGAAATCCCGTTGGGCCGCGGCATCTGGCAAAACCCTTTGCCCATTGATCTCCACCGGAGTCTGCTCGACGTCGAAGCCTGTGAAACCTTCACGGAGATTATCAGCGCGAAAAGCCGTCATCAGTATGTTCTCGGTACGCGCCTGAAAGTCATCGACAAAAAGATTTCGGAAATTGAAGCTCTGGTCACCGACAAGGACGACTGGCTCTTCAATGCCGACAATTATCTGAAGTACGCATCGCAGGAAAAGTGGGATATACTTCCCGCCGCTCAGCGCACAGACCGTCAGACCCTGATCATCGCCGCGAATGCTTACTTCGATGTTTTCTCCGACCGATCCGCCGCCGAAAGGGTCCCCTGGAATATTCCATGCGCCCGCCTTGAAGGCGGTGCATACACCAATCCAGACAACGATCCGAAGGCTACCTGCACCGGCGGTCCTCCGCTGGAAGGAACGCTCAAAATCACTAACCGGCGCTTCATCGTCGACCTGGATATGGGGACAGTAGTGGGATTAGTAGACTTCGGCGAAAAGGACGGCTGGCCCGACTCGCATATGTTCCGTCTGGAGAATGGAAAAGTCCGGTACGTTCACACACTGACCGTGTGTCCGAACGGCTGTGAGCTGCCTAAACCGAAGCAATAGAAGCTATCGCTTGATTTGAGATTCGAGATTCGAGATTCGAGATTCGAGATTTGCCGGCGCAAAATGCTGCTATTCTCAATCTCGAATTTCGAATTTCGCATCAGGCTTTATAGACTTTGCATAAGAGCGCCGGGTGCGACCGGATAGCGGGCCGGGTCTGGCGCAGCTCGGAGTGATAAAACGGCATGCATTTGCCGCTCATAATCGCCTCCTTTTTGAGTACTGCAATTACTCGGGCTTCAGGAGACCCCATTTAACAACACCATCCGTGCCGCCGGTCTCGATTTCCTTCCCCTGCCCGGTTGCCCAGTTTTGCGCAAGCTCCGTTAATCGAGCATGTCCGCTTTCCAAAAATGCTTTTGCCGTTTCAAGATTGCCTTTTGTGCGCAGAAATCCTGCCAGGTCATCAAGAATCTCTTCCCGGCCGATACCTATGAGCGTAAAAACCGCGTTTTCAGCCAGCCGGGCATCCCCGCTGTTCACATCGGATATCAGAACTTTTCTGGCAGTTACCCAATTATCCAATAGCGCCTGCCTGTTTCTTGTGGCGGCATAATACCGGATCTTCTCTTCATCGGATGCGGGCTGCCAGGCCAGGCTCGCCAGTACTTCTGCAACACGGGGTCCCATAATCCAATCTCCAAGGAGATTCACCATCTTAGGGATGCCCGGACTTCCGATTTCGATCAAGGCAAAGGATGCTCCGGTCCAGATGTAGCTGTCCTTATCGCCTAAAGCCTTAAGCAGTGGATCCACGACATCCGGATTTCCCAGATTCCCCAAAGCCTGCGCAGCGGACCTTCTCACAAGGACATTTTCATCATTCAGCAGCTTAAGCAGTGCTTCCAATGCCTTCGGGTCCCGCAGGCTTCCCAGAGCTTCAACGGCGGAACGCCTCACTCTCTGGTTCTCATCTCCCAAAGCCTTTATCAGAGGCTCCACCGCTCTCGCATCCTTGAGATTCCCCAATGAAACGGCCGCGAAACTGCGGACAAAAGTGTCGGGATCGGCAAGAGCCTTTATGAGAGGCTCGACGGCTCTCGGATTCCCTGTTTTTCCAAGTGCAATCGCGGCGCGATGCTTTTCATCGATATTATCCGAATTCAGCGCTTTGAGATCTTCTTCAAACCCTTTGCTTTGCCGGTCCTCTTCCGCGGACACAAAAACAGGGGGATCGGCAGAAAAAACCGGTTTCCCGAGAAGCATGTCGTGCGAGAAAAGAAAAGCCAGATTAGCGGCTGCGATGAAAAGACACTTCTTCGGCAATATCTCGGCGATGGACATGAATCCCCTCCAATAATCTGTTAACTTTCTCAATGTAAATACGTTGCGGCAGGATCATAGGGATCTCCATTGATCGCTACAGCAGTTGCTATGAAATACATTATTCAATACTAAAGCAGCTACGGCAATAACTGTTGTCTGAAGCCGTAAATTTGCACGAATTGTCCGAATCAGGATTGCAGTCCGCATAAATTCCGTTCAGGAGCGCCGATTTCGACATACAATATCGAAGCGGCCGGAAACCGCATAGGAACAGATGAAACAACCGATCATGGGAACAGCAGTGGAAACGGTGTTCGATCTTTTCTCCCGGCGAAAGATCTGGATTTTCCTTCTGATCTGCGCCGTTGCTTTGTTGGCGGTTGTATATCTCCGGTATGCGTTGCTCGCGCCCGTTGATCACGATGAGGTGGAGCACGCCCACGTCGGATTCAGAACATTGAACGGCCAATTGCCCTACCGCGACTTCTATCAGAATCATTGGCCTGCGTACTGGATTCTGAGCAGGCAATTTCTGCGCGCCTTCCCTTTCTCGACTCATGCCCTTTTAGCCGGCCGCATCGCAAGCCTGCTTGCACTCATGGGATGCTGGCTGTTGGGTCTCCGTTTACTCGGAAGCTTCCGCGGGGGACGTACGCGACTCGGCCTTGCCCTTTACACCTGCGCCCTGATCATTCTGGCGTGCAAAATGGAATTTCACGAAGCGCGGCCGGATCCTATTATGGTTCTGATTGCCACGGCCGGTTTATGTTTCATCCCCATGCGCGGCAATATCTCCTTTGCACGAGCGCTAATATTGGGCGTGTTGTTCGGACTGTCTGCATCCGTATCGACAAAAATGCTCCCGATGGCAGGGATAGTACCGGCCCTGATTTTCCTGCATTGTATTCGCGACCGTCGATTACGGCCGGCAGCCGGATTATTGCCCTATGGTCTTGGAGTTCTGCTGGGTTTGCTTCCGACCGCCGTCTGGATTTTCCGCTGCGAGCTGTATGATTTTTTCCTGCTCGATGTCATCGGCATCAACAGTGCAGTTTCGAAGCCCTGGTTTCTTTCATTCGCATTCCTGCGCATTCCGATCTATCTATCCTCTGTGCTCGGCATCGTCGCCTTATTTGAGATCTACAAGCGCCGTTCGAATAGAGATGCAAACGGCCCCCTCATTCTGGCATTGACGATACTCGCCGGAATCGGGCTGGCGTTTCTTGCTCGTCACGCAGCCCGATACAACCTTCAGATTCTCATCGTCCCACTATCGGTCGGATTCGCAGGCCTTCTAATCCACCTGTGCATGCGCATTCAGGTGCGAAGTTATCAGCTGCTGCTATGCGCAGCACTGATCGGCTATCCTGTGTTCGACCTCACCAGTACTCTCACGAATCTCAGAAAAAATCCAGGTTCATTGGCATGGCATGATCTGCAGATGATGATGGAGCTCGCGAAACCCGGCAACCGAACCTGTTCTGCCTTCTCGCCTTCCCATCCGGTTTTTTGCCATGATGTCAGTGGACTCAGCAACGGCTGGGATCTGCTCTTCGCTCAACAGATCAGGGAGAAGAGGCAGGCGGAGCGGTTTCGCAGACTCTGGCATGACGGCATCCGCAAGACGATCGATCTGCGGCCCGATATCATTTTAAGAAGAGATCCCGAAAGCATCTGGGAAAGGGCAGTTGAAAGCCGGTTAATAACGCCGGATGAACTCAACGCACTGGATGCGCTCCGCCCCTTATATGAGGTCAGGCAAATCGGCGGGCGCGAAGTGTGGATCCGAATCGGCCGGTGAAGAAGAAAAGCCTCATTGAACCTGGACAGGTTGAACAACCTGAACGGGAATCCGGTTATTCCTGGTCTGCAAATCCAAACCCCCACGCACACATAAACAATAACTCCACGTGTAAGAGATATTTATGCCCGATCTTCTATTTGCCGCAATCGGACATACATCATTGGTTTTCCCCGCCCCTCCTGGAAACTCGAAAATCGTGGGACAGGCTCTGAAGCCGCGACCTGGAGTTTATACATTTGAGACTGGGATGATAATAAGCGACCCGGACAGCCGCGAAGCGGCTGCGAAACA
>JAFGIY010000127.1 GCA_016929335.1 Acidobacteriota bacterium
CGATGTGCAGGAGACGATGAACAAGGTGGTGAAAGCCGAGAACGAAAAGGTTGCCGCGATTGATTTTGCGACAGCTACGGAAACGATGGCAGACGGCGCACGGAGGGCAGAGATCAAGAAAGCCGAAGGAATCAGACAGGCGCGCATCCTTGCAGCGGAAGGCGAAGCACAAGCGATCAAGCTCGTTAATGAAGCTGCAGACCAATATTTTGTTGGCAACGCTCAGCTGCTGCGTAAGCTGGAGACGGTGGAAAAGTCCCTTGCCCACAATGCCAAGATTGTGATTCCCTTGGGCGCTGAGCTGGTCAACGTGATCGGGGAACTGTCCGGAGTGCTGCCACTCACTCCCAAAAGAGATAAAGACATCATCAAAGATATTGCGGTCGCGGAATCCTCACGAACTTTATTTTAAGTCAAAAATGATCGCGCTGCGGCAGGGCAACGGAGTGCCCCGCAAAGACCAATGCGGCAAGCACGACATCCGGCTTGCCGGCCTGGCCCATGCTTTAAAAAGGCCTTTTTCTCCCCCGGCAGTTTGCTGCCTTCCCGATCCCTGAGGCGGCCGCTTGATTCCTCACTGCTGAGCATGCAACCACTTTTTCCGAGAAGAAGAAATTATGTTTCAGATCAAAGGTCCAATTCTTGCTGCGATGGATCTCGAGAAAGGATCCGAGTAACTCCTTCGTCAGGCGGACGCTCTTGCGCGTTCGTTCAAGGTCAAGCTTTATGTCTGTCCTGTCCTTCCCCGAAATTTTGGCAGTGCGGCCCTCGTCTCCTACCCAGGGTTTCGGCCGGGATGAGCAATTTTGACCGAACGTGTGAGCGGTAGAGAACTGACACGCAGTTGCCTGCAAGGTATAAAGCAATCAGGAGCGGCCCAGTCACATGAACCGCTGAGAGCGCAAAGCCAAAGTCCGAGCGCACTCCACAAAACGGTCCGCCTTTACATCGCATTGGATGTGATGAACGACCAAAGCTATTTGAGTTCAACGGATTTAGTTCAGTAATTAAGGAGAGATTTATGAAGCTACAAAAACTAAGAAAACTTGGATTTTGCTGTATTGGCGCGGGAGTGCTGTCCGCAGGGATGTTGTTCGCGGGAGAGAACGCAGCCTCACGCTTGAAGGCATCGGCCAATGTCATGAAGGAGATTATGGCGACGCCCGACCAAGCCATTCCCCAGGAACTGCTTCAGAGTTCCCAGTGCGTCGTGATCGTTCCGGGGATGAAAAAGGCCGCGTTTATCATAGGCGCCAAATACGGCAAGGGTTTCATCCTGTGCCGCAAGGCTTCCGGAAACGGCTGGTCCGCGCCTGCCGCCATAATGGTGGAGGGCGGGAGCTTTGGTTTTCAAATCGGGGGCTCTGAGACAGACGTGGTCATGCTCGTCATGAACAGTGGAGGCGTTGAGAAACTCCTTTCGAGCAAGTTCACTCTTGGCGCAGATGCTTCCGTGGCCGCAGGACCTGTAGGAAGGACTGCATCGGCCAACACGGATCTCCAGCTGAATGCGGAGATCCTGTCCTATTCGCGCTCGCGCGGATTGTTTGCAGGCGTTGCTCTGAACGGCGCAACCCTCCGGCCTGACGAAGATACCAATACAGAGCTATATGGAGATAAGGTGACAAACAGGGAAATCGTCACCGGCACGAAGACAAAGAAGTCATCGGCGGGCACGAAGTTGACTGCGGCCATGGATAAGTATTCGATTCGGAACAAATAGCCGATCCCTAATCTCTTGACATTTAATTTGCTTGAATCGGTAGTAACAAGTCAGGCTCATTAAGAAGAAAAGCAAAAACGCTACGGATTGCCCAGCGCGGCCAGGGCCGCAATCAAATAGGATGATCTTATAATCTGGCCGCCAGGTCACGGTGGATAGGCGGAACAAGCTGTATCCCGCAGACGGCGGATCTCCGATATTCCTATGACGGATTGCTGAACGTCCTGTGCCTCAAGCATAAGAGGAACATCCTTTGCGTTTGAAAATAGCCCTCTCATAACAGATCGGCATGATTGGGATTGGCAGTGGAACCTCGATTATACTGAGCTCGATTCATAGCACAATAAAAAAGGGCCAATGTCGGGCCCACGATAAATCTGTTGCGGTATTTGATTTTCTTATTGATTCCAACGAGCATTCCTGGGAGCGGGCGTCCTCGCCGGCCCTTTCTGTGCGGTCAATCACTCATAATGCAGGGTTAAGAAAAACTGCCGGCGAGGACGCCGACGCTCCCGGGACTGTGGTTTATAAGCGCGTCAACGCCGTGGCGAATAGGATATGCGAATGCAGTTGAATGCTACTCCGGCCGGAGGGGGGATGAGGCCGTTGTCGAAACCGGCAGCGGCGGTGTGTCGGGCCCTGCTTTCAGCAAAGCTTGCGTTGCGAGGTATTCGTCGATCCCTTCCTCGATCTTGCGGGGGAAATGGGGCGCCGGCCCCATCAGTACGTTCTGGTAGACGCGGAGCATGATTTCGCGAAAGATCGGCAGCGCGGCGCGGCCGCCAGTCTCTTTCTCGCCCAGCGTGCGGTTGTCATCGAAGCCGATCCGGACCGCCACCGTGATCCCTTGTGTCCCGTAGGTGGATCCTACGAAGAGCGCATCGCGAAAGTCGCTTGTTGTACCGGTCTTGCCCATCACCGGGATCGGGAAGCTGCGGCCGTCAAGACTATGGGCGGTACCGTCGGGGAGGCGTACCACGCCGCGCAGCCCCTCCTGGATCATGCTCAACTGAACAAAGCCAATCAGCCGCGCAGGCCGGGGAGCGTCGTAGAGCACTGCGCCGGAGGCGTCCGTCACGCAATCGATGACGTGTGGTTCCGCCAGAATCCCGGAGGCCATGGCGCGATAGGCGCCCGCCAGTTCCAGCAACCGCACCTCCGAAGCCCCGAGCGCCGTTGTAATATAAGGCTGCAGGGGCGTTCGGATCCCCAGCTCCCGGGCGGTCTGGATGACATTATCCAGGCCAATCTCTCGGGTGATCCAGACAGCAACCGCATTGCGGGATTCAGCCAGCGCCTGGCGGAGCGGGATCGGCCCCTTGAACTGATGATCGTAGTTTGAGATCCACTTCACACCCCGATCGGCGCCCATGGACACCCCGATGGGCTCGTCGGGCACTGTAGTAGAGAGGTCTAGGCCTTGCCGGAACGAAGCCAGGTAGACCAGCGGCTTCCACGCCGAGCCGGGCTGTCTCAATGAGCCCGTAACGCGGTTGAAGTCGGAGTAGCTCGCGCTGCGGCCGTTATAAATGTGGCGTCCGCCTGCCTCGGCCAGGATTGCCGCGTTAGTGTTGCCGATCACGAGGAAACGTATTTTTTGGGACACTCGCCGGTTGCCCGAGTTTTGTACGCCGCAGTCTTACCGCTTAGTGAA
>JAFGIY010000021.1 GCA_016929335.1 Acidobacteriota bacterium
GGGGTCGGAGTCGGTATCGGGGTCGGCTTTCAGCCATGGAGCATTTCAATTGTATTCGCGCTTATTATCGTTTCTGTTCGACCCCGACCCCGAAAAAAAGCTTCTCTCAAGCGGATTTGAGCGGATAGTGGGGATTAACCCCGCCGAGTTAATCGCCGGGGTTGCTTGCGAGATTATAGGTCAAAGCGCATCGTCGCATGGACCGTGCGCTCCCCGACCTTGCAGATGTACCGAAGGAAATGATTCTCGGTTCTATTTCTGTCGTTTGGCAATTAATTCCATAGGAGGCATATCGCCGCCGCCTGGACCGCCCATGCCGCCTTCCATGGAAAAGGTCAGTTTCATTTCATCGCCTGAAACAGTCCCCTTGTAGTTGATTTTCATCTCGTTTCCCATTGCATCCACTTTCACAGCAAAAGAAACGTTATTCCCATCAACTTTGCCTTCGATGATTTCGTTTTTATTCCCCATGGGGCCCAATACGGTTCCCCCCAGGTTGGCGCCATTGGCTTTGAATTCAAACGTAAACTTCATCGGTCCCATCTCGCCGGGGCCGCCGCCACCGGGACCGCCGCCTTCAGGTCCCATTTTAGGGGCGGCCATTTCCGCCACCCACGTCCCGGTAATATCGGCCGCAACCGCCGAAACGGCCATGAGACACAGGATGGATACTGCCATTACATATATTTTCATCCGCATAGAATTAAGCTCCTATTTCAATGGGTAATCATTTGCGCCGATTATATACAATGTCCCTATGGAAAAGGTAGAGGAAGTCTGAGCAAGCAAAATGGCGGACAGCTCGCGCCTTACGCGAACGCTAAGAATCCGGCTGCCGCCGACGGCCGCGCTGAAAAATGTGCCTCAACTAATCGAATTCCACCTTTCGTACTTCTCCCAGCTTGAAATTACTGTAGTCCGAATAGCCTTGGTCCAGGGCAACCGAAATGGGAATTTGCCGGCTTGTCGGCCCCCAGTGCTGGATCGGGCCAGGGCTGCTGAAGAGGTCCTGCCGCGCCCATTTGTCGCGGTTTTCCGCAAAAACCGCGAAGGAAGGAGAGGTGAGGTCGACGAGAGATTTCTCGATAACGGCTTCTACCTTTCCCTTCCTCTCCTCAGTGGTAATCAGTCCGGAGAGGGGGAGTGCCAGGGCTTTTCCGCCTTTTTCAAAGTCGGTAACCGCCGCCATGTAGCCGGTCTTTCCCGCCAGCACGAGAGAACCGGCCGTCAGACCAAGGTTAAAGGTCAGCGCGGCATCAAACAGCGTAGGCTTGCCGCTTCGACCTTCATAGCCAAGGAAATGAGACTGGATAGACAGGCTCATGCTCCTGATCTGCTCGATTTGTTCGGGGGTAGCTTCCAGTTTTCCATGGCCTTCTCCGAAAAATCTGTCCGGATGCCGTTTGATTTCGGAGACCCGGTATCGGACCTTGTCGATCAGCAGCTTTTCCGTTTCTATCTGAGAAACCTTGACGTTTCCGTGCTCATCCCTGTCCAGGATGAGCATCTCCTCAATTTCCTTCGGCAGCGAAGCCATCAACTGAGCAGATTGAGGCGATAACAAAGGATAAATGAAATCCCTTTTCTTCTCCATCGTGGGAAGGTCCCTGATATCGGTTTCGTATTCGGCCAATACCTTATTCAGTTCCCGGATTAGCGTCCTCATCTCGGGGATGAACTCGACCACCCCTTCCGGCACCAGTACCACGCCGTGATTGATCCCCTTAAGCCGGCGCTCTGTAATGATGTTGGAAATGTATTCGACTATTCCCTCGAGGGACATGTTCTTTTCGGCCACTTCCTCGGAGATCAAGGCAACCGCAGGCTTGGTCTGCAAAGCCACCTCCAGAGTGATTTTGCTGGCCGTGCGTCCCATGAGCTTTACAAAGTGCCAGTATTTCACCGCCGAGGCCGCGTCCTGAGTGAGATTTCCCACAAGCTCCGAATAAATTTTTGAAGCCGTGTCAAATCCGAAGGAAATCGGCAGGTGCTTTCCAACAGCCATGTCCCCATCGATCGTCTTGGGTATTCCGATGACGCTGCATTGCACACCCTCTCTTTCCAAATACTCGGCAATGAAGGCGGCATTGGTATTGGAATCATCTCCCCCGACAACGACGAGGCCGTCCAGACGGTTCTTCACGATCGTCTCTTTGACCTTTTCAAACTGCTGCGGGGTTTTGATCTTGGTCCGGTCGGTTCCCAGAAAGTCGAATCCTCCTGTATTGATGATGTCTTCCAGTTGACTGCGGTCCACTTCAAAAACATCTCCATTTATAAGCCCCTTCGGCCCTTTCCGGATGCCGAGCAGGATATTGTCCTTCCCCAGAACCGCCTTGAGACCTGCGATAACATTGTGCCCTCCCGCGGCTGGTCCGCCGGAGAACAGGACGGCCACTCGTTTCCCTGAAATTTTTGCGGGGATCTGAGGAGACGTTGCTTCCAGAACCATATTCTTGTTCAGGCCAACGGTGAGGGGAAACACCCTGAGAGTCCCGTCAAGATCCTTGCTGGTCAGGACTGTTTCCGCTTCTCTAAAAGCAGCAGGCCGGATTGTTCCTTTCTCATCCAGAAACACCGAGCAGATTGAAATGGGAAGCTTCCGGATTTCTTCTTCAAACAGCGAGTGCTTTCCACTGGTGCTTTCGATTCCGGCTCCCAGCCCTGATCGGGTATCATGATATGGCATGCCTATCTCCTCCTTGTGTCCGGTGCATAAGCCGAACAAGCCGCATTTCCAATTATGCCATCCAGGCTTCAGTCGAAAGATTTTACTATTATGAGAAAGAAGAAACGATATCCAAATTGACCGCAAATCAGCTTTGAGATGCACCACCTTAGGCATTGAGACCAGCTGAGGGCCGTTGAAATGATGCTCTCAGGCTGCTGAATCTGTTTCACCTGTCCGCCTGTAGCTGATATAAAAGCAAGCCACGGATTGCACGGATTTCAATCTGGAAATAATCCGTGCAATCCGTGGCGTTTTTGTTTCTAAGATCTGATGAGGTTCCGGTTCTTACGCAACCGCTGCAAAAACCGTGAAGGAGTCAAACGAATGCCGCAAGAGCAGCCGCAGCCAGCTGAATATAACTTTTCAAAGAGGCAGATAACCCTGGGACTGGTGGCCATCTTTGCCGTCTATGGAACCATGTCCTATTTTGTACAGACGCTTACCATCGCCCGGCCGAAAATGGCGGCGGATCTGGACGGGATGCCACTGTATGCCTGGGCTGTCTCCATCCCAAGTCTTGTGACCGCCTTTGCAACGCTTATCTTCGGCAAATTCTCGGATATTTACGGACGGCGCATTATGCTGCTGATCTCCGTAATCGTCTGCCTTGTAGGGACGGTCCTGAGCGCCATCAGCCCCACATTTGTGTTTCTGATTGTCGCCAGCGTCATCGGCTCCGTGGGATCCGGGGCCATGATGCCGCTGGTTTTTTCCGTGGTAGGCGATTTGTTCCCGCCGTCGAAGCGCAGCAAGTGGATCGGGCTTCTCAATATACCCGTCGGCATCTTTTCCCTGTTTGGGCCCACGATGGGCGGATGGTTTGTGGATAACCTGAGCTGGCGATACCTCTACTGGATGTCCTTGCCGCTCCTTATCATTTGTCTCCTTACCGTACCGATTGGCGTGCCTTCAATCAGAAGAGCCGACCGGGGCAGGATCGACGTCCTCGGCTGCATCCTTGTGGCAATAGCCTCATCCGCAACCATCATCGGCCTTTCATTCGCCGGGGATAAATACCCGTGGGGCTCTGTGCAGGTCATCGGACTTCTCGGCATAGCGCTGCTTTTCTGGATCCTCTTCTTTCTGGTCGAAGGACGCGCGGAAGAGGCCATTCTGGACCCTGTCGTGCTGCGCAACCGCTCCTTCCTTACCATTGCTGTCGCAGGTTTCTTTTCTTTCTTCGCGCAGATGGGAATACTGATGTATTTCCCGATGTTTTTGCAGGGAGTTCAGAGCATCAGCGCAACGCGGAGCGGACAGATCATCACGCCCTATAGCGTGCTGATGTCCTTTATCGGCGTACCCGTAGGATTTCTGCTCGCCCGATCCAGGCATTATAAATGGATGTATGTCGCCGGCTTTGCAATCCTAACGGCCACCATGTTCGGAGTCATTTTCTTCACTGAGAAGACTCCTGTTGCATGGAGCGTCCTGGTCGCCATACTTTCAGGCCTGGGTTTGGGGGCCATGCCGACCGTAAATACAATGGTCATCCAGAGCGCCGTTCCCAAGAGACTGCTGGGCGTGGCGATGGGAGCATCTTTTTTCAACTTAATGATGGGAGTGGCGATCTCCCCCGCAATTTTGGGTGCGGCCATGAATGCCACCTACGCCAAAACACTAGCTGCTTCCCTTCCGGCGGAATTGAGACAGGTGGCCGATGAAACGACGATGCAGTCGTTGGGCAATTCGCGGGTGCTTTTATCGGAAACAGCCCTAAAGAACCTTGAAAATACATTTAAAAAAATGGGCAGCGATGGAGAAGCACTTTTCCCCCGCACCGTCCAGGCGATTCGAACCTCCATGCTGGCCGGCGTGAAAAGCGTGTTTTGGATAAGCGCTATCACGATGCTGCTGTCCTTCTTCATAATCCTCACTCTTCCTGAGATCAATCTGGATGATGGAACGCCAAATAAGCCCTGACAAGGAGAGCAGCCGGTATAATCGATAAAATGACAGTGAGGCATTCATATGAATCCGGAACAAAACAAGAAGATTGTCGGAGAATTTTACGACGTGGTTTTTCGCAAACGCGATCTGGCTGCAGTGGATCGGTTTATGCACGACGATTACATTCAACACAATCCCGATACAAAACAGGGCAAAGCCGGGTTTATCGAATTTCACAAAGGCTTTTTCAGGGCCATCCCGGACTTCTGCGCTACCGTCAATCAGATCGTCGCCGATGGGGACCTGGTCTTTGTCTATAACACGATTACGGGAACGCACACCGGAGCCGGATTCCTGGACCATCCGCCGACGGGCAACAAGGTGAAATTCGACGCCGTCGATATGTTCCGGCTGCGCGACGGGAAGCTGTGCGAACATTGGGACGTCGCCGACACAAGAGCCCTTTTCACTCAGGTCGGCGCCTTGCAGGAAGTGAAACGATCCGGGTAATCGAGAATCGCGCTGGAACCGCCCGGCATTCAGTGGATTCCCGAGTAACGCGCATTTCACATGCTTTTTTTCCTATCGCATTGCACATGTTGGCTGATAATGGGGGACGCAGCGAACAGCCGCGAAGCGGCTGCGAAACGAAGCCCAGGGTTGGCTGCGCTTTTTGCAGCCAACCCTGGGGAGGATATGCCGTTGCGGTCAACCCTGAAAGGGTTGAGTATGTACGCAACCCTTTCAGGGTTGGTTTCTTGCACGATTCCTCCCAGGGTTGACCGCAAAAAGCGCGGCCAACCCTGGGCTCTGATGCGAAGCCCCTTCAGGGCTTCTGCGGCGCAAGCAACAGACTGATCCATCAGACAGTTAATAAAAGCGCTGCATTAAAGCAAGGTGAAGCGGCCGGGATGCGAAGTTCATGCCCGCGATGGTTTCTATGAAGTGACTCAGCCTGAGAATGCTCCGGCCGGCATTTCGAATCTACTGTATACGGCTATTTTCTCCCCCTTTCAATATAACGATCTGAGGATCCATCTGGCCTCAGGCTACGTGGATGATCCCAGGAAAGGTTATCTGCTTCATTCATCCATGCACTTGAATGCCGAAGATTTGAGTATTACTGAAGAGAAAGACGGAAACGGCTTCATCGCAATCGAGGCCGCCAGTGTGACCGCCGACATCAACAATTTCATCAAGGATTCCAGCGCGCACAGGTATGAATTGGAAGTTAAAAAAGAAGATATCCCATGGCTCAGAGAGCATGGCATCCGCTTTTCACTGACACTTCCTGTTAAAAAACCGGGTGCCTATTACGTCCGGACCGCGGTGAGAGATGCTGCATCCGGGAAAATCGGATCGGCATATCAATATATATAAATCCCGAATCTGAAAAAATCTCATTTGGCGCTTTCGAATATTTACATTATGAATCGAGGCGAGGATGCGCCTTGGGTTGTTTCTCAAACACCGGAGGAATTTCGAAAGAAGCTCTATCCCGACCTGCGACGGGATCCCCGCAGGAGTCCGGCTCTCCGGAACTATTTGCCGGGCGAGAATTTCGAGTGTGCAGCCATGATCTACAACGCAAAGACCAGCAAAGGAGAGAAGCCCGACTGGAATTCCGGTTCATACTCTATGGAAACGGCAAGGAGGTTTTTAGGAGCGAACCCGAAACGGTGGATCTTGGAAACATCACCGATTTTAAAAGAATCCCGCTCAAAATCAGGCTGCGGCTGAAGGATTCCCTTCCTCCGGGCGATTACGTATTGCTGCTGCAGGTGACGGACAGGCAGGCAAATAAGAAATATAATCTTGCTTCCCAGTCACTGAATTTCAAAGCGACTGAAAGATAGGCGCGGGCAGGGGCCTGTTCCAACAGTCAGAAATTGAAGGCTGAACAGGTGAACCGCTCAATGCAGTTGGCACTGCATTCCTATGGGAAGGAAACACCGGTATCTCTTCTTAGAGCCTCAGCGGCCTGGAGGCTTTGAGTCAACTCGAAGCCTCCAGGCCGCTAAGTCTCCAGGAATAGTCAAAAATCTCTCCTGGAATTGCCGGGCTTTTGCCGTCTCCCCGTCAGAACCAAGTCAGCATCCAATTTCATTTGCCCGGATCGACGCAGATGAAGTTGGCGGCGTCATTGATATCACCGCTTCCTTTATACTTCGAAAGCTTGGGATAAGCGCATACCGGCCGTGTGCGATAGACCTTGCCCGCTGAGCCCATGCCCGCGGCCATGCCTCCGGCTTCTCTGTGCGAATAGATGATCTTGTCCGGAGCCTTCCCTTTCTCGACCCATTGCACCACGGCATCGAACGCATCGAAATCCTGAGCATTCATCATGAATCCGGGGCAACCGCCCGATCCCGGCACTGCAAACAACCGGGCAAAATCCTGTGTCTTCTCGGGACCGCCCATGACTTTTTCGACGCTCCTGTAGTACTCCACTACCTGCCGCGGCGGAAGGCCCATGCTGTTCCAGGATGCAATGATGATGAGCTTGCCGCCCGCTTTCTTGAAAGGTCTCAAATCGGGATTGTTTCCATCCACGTACTTGCCCGTTCGCTCGATGCCGAGCCGCGTATCGCGGTCGACGTTGAAGGTGCGGAAATCCCAGTTGGGGTCCTGAAAGACCATCCCTTTGAAAAAGTTGATGTTGACCGAGAAGGGTTCCTTCTCAATCATGAAGTTCCAATTCAGCTCGCTGCCCGGCTCAAAGCCGCTGTAAATCGGCGTGCCGTCCTTAAATTTGGCGCCGGCATAAATCTTTTTCGCAGTATCCACCTGGCCGGCGGTGAGACAGTCCGGAGCATCCCCGCCCTTGCACTGTATGCTTGCGGGATCAAACTTGCAGTTCGGAGGATCCTCAATGAGGCCGTCTAAAAGCCCGTCTTTACCATCACAGGCGGCCAGCGCCGCTTTATGCAGGACATCAACTTTCGCAGGCGGCAGATAACCGGGACCGTTCACGCCGTCCTTCAGCGCAACCCAGCTGATGTATAAAGATCCCGGCTGCAGGTGAGATATCCAATAGGCGGGATCGCCGGCGACAATTCCGTCGAAGTCTTCAGGATAGCGCTGCGCCTCGTTGAGCCCCTGATTGCCGCCGTTATGGCAGCTGTTCCAATAGGAGTACTGAATCGGTTTTCCGTAATAGGTCTCGGCGAGCTTCCTGGTCAGGACGACCATTTCATGAACGGCACGATAGCCCCAGTCCGCCCATTTTTCAGGATGACCGATAGCCCATTCAAATCCTGCATCCACATGGCCGGTGTCGGTTCCCGCGGCCACGTACCCTCTTTGCATGATTTCCGCGAGACCGGCGCTGGAAAGCGATCCGATAAATCCCGGATTGCCTGCCGCCAGAAATCTTCCGTTCCAATTGGCGGCAGCGGGCATCCATACTTCGATGCCGATATGAGAATCACTGGTCGGCGCCGAGTAGGCTTCCACTCTGCAAAACGGAACAGAGATTTTTCTGGCCGGCATGTTGCCCATCATGCCGCCCTGCGCAGGCAATTCAAATCCCGGACTGCCGGCTTTTGCTGAGGTGATCGTAATGTTTGGGATCTTAATGGATGCCAGGCTTTCGCAGGACTGCTGCGCCGCGGCAGGAATGGAAACAAAAACCGGAAGCAATGGCAAAACTGCATAAAGTGCTAATCTCTGAAAACGCTTCATGGAGGTATCTCCTAAAACGGTTTGCAATTTCGAACTGATCGTTAAATTTATTGCCGACGCGCATTATATCAGCATACCGGGGTCGGACCGCAATAAACTACTGATATCAATATGGAAAACACCAATTCCCCGGTCTGAAATCAACCTTAGAACGATTTTTGGGGGGGGGTGTTTTTCGATTTTAAGAATCCGGCCTCAATGCAAATCGCGTTAGATGCAAAATTACCCCCCCTATTTTTGCTTCTAAGGCCTGTTTTCAGCATAGATATTTGACTTATCTCAAATCAGGGCTTGGCTTTATCGTGGTCCGACCCCGTTATCAGATGGAGATTGACAATTTGGGGGGGAGAGAACTAAGGTCTTTAAAAAAAAAGAGGGCGAATATGGATATGGATTTATCATCTCTGCCTGATCAGGTCGACACTATCCGTACGGCATTCAGCTATATTAACCGGTTCAAAGGCCACACTTTTGTCATCCGTATCGAGGGAAGCCTGCTCGACCACTCTTTTTTCCCACTCCTGATCAAGGACATTGTTCTATTAAAGAAGATGGGAATCAGGATTGCCCTCATTCCGGGAGCACGCAAGCGCATTGACGAGCTCCTCGCGGCATCTCAAATCTTCTGCCCGAACGTCGGCGGCGTACGCGTAACGCCGCCCGAGGCCATGCCCTTTGTGGAAATGGCCGCGTTCGATGTTTCCAACAGGATCATGACTCTTCTATCCGAAAACGAATGCGATGCCATCATCGGCAACTGGGTCAAGGCGCGGCGTCTCGGAGTGATCGACGGCACCGATTATCAATGCACGGGCGAAGCGGAAAGGATTAAAACCGACATTATTCAAAATCTGCTTTCGGAGGGCTTCATTCCTATCCTTCCCAATATCGGGTGGTCCGGCACAGGCAAGCCATACAATATCTCCTCATCCGAACTTGCCGTCACGGTTGCCTCGGCGCTTCGCGCGTCCAAGCTGTTCTTCATTACCGATTTCGGAGGGATCGCCGCCGACGGCTTCGAGACGCCGCCCGGAATAGATGTCACTCCCGACAATATCATCTCCCAGCTTACCGCCCCGCAGGCGAAAAGCTTTCTCGACCTCAACAAGAAGGGGGAGAAAAGCCATCAGTATGAGATTGTTTCGCTTGCCTATCGAGCCAGCCAGGCCGGCATTGAGCGCGTTCACGTGATAGACGGACGCGAAGACGGAATGCTGTTGAAAGAAATATTCTCAAGCCGCGGACTTGGCACCATGATTTACGGCGATCCTCACGAAAATATCCGGGCAGCCACTCACGCGGACATCCCCGACATGCTCAAAATCATGCGACCGTTCATGAAGGAAAACGTCCTCATCCCGCGGCGCCGCGACGATCTCGAAAACAAAATCGGCGATTACGCCCTTTACGAGGTGGACGGCATTCTGCACGCCTGCGGCGCTTTGCATGTATTCCCGGATAAAAGCGGAGAAATCGCCGGCATCGCCGTAGATAAAATTTACACCAATTACGGCATCGGCAAGAAGCTCGTCACGTTTCTCCTCGAAAAAGCCGCCGGTCTGAATCTGGAAAAAGTTTTTCTGCTCACTACTCAAACTGCGGACTGGTTCATCGAACTCGGTTTCCTCGAGGGCAGTATCGAGGACCTTCCGCTTGAAAAAAAATCGGCTTACAACAAAGCCCGCAATTCTTTGATTCTTGTTTTCGATTTGAAGCGGCGAACAAAATAGGACTACGAAATGAAACATGGAAATCACAGGATGTTGGCAGTAGTGTTTGGAATGGCAGCAGCCTTCTGGGCCGCTGCAGGCGCTGCGCTCCCGGCCGAAGGAGGGTCTCCTCCGATCGCCCTTCAGGAGCAAAGCGCCGGCGTGGAAGCCCCCGCATCCGGGAAAATTGAGAACTCCGTTGTGAAGGTTTTTGCCACTCTCAGTCCTCCCGATCTTTCCAAACCCTGGAGCAAACAGACGGGCAATGAAGTAACCGCCAGCGGCGTCGTTATTGAAGGCAGGCGGATACTGACCAACGCTCATGTCGTGCAATATGCAAGGCAGATTCAAATCCAGGGATATCAATCGGGAGACAAAATATCGGCAGCGGTCGAATCGATCGCGTACGGAATCGACCTCGCCGTGCTCAAGCTTGGCGATGAATCATTCTTTGATTCTCACCTCCCGCTGCCACGATCAGAGGCGCTGCCCCGCATCAAAGATTCCGTCATGGTCTACGGCTTTCCGACCGGCGGAAACAGCATGTCGATCACCAAGGGTATTGTCTCAAGAATCGATTTTGCCCAATACGCTTCTCTTTACGGACTTCGCGTGCAGATTGATGCCGCAATCAATCCCGGCAACAGCGGCGGCCCGGCTGTTGTGGGAGATAAAATGATCGGCGTCGTGTTCAGCATTCTCCAGAACACTCAAAACATCGGCTACATCATTCCCTGGGAAGAAATCAATCTTTTCCTCGACGATGTCCAGGATGGACGCTACGACGGCAAACCCGGCATATTCGATTCGTTTCAGACTCTAGAAAACCAGGCGCTGCGGGCGTTTCTCAAGCTGGACAAATCGATTGAAGGCATCGTCGTGCATCAGCCCTTCAACACGGATTCCGAATATCCTCTCCGCAAATGGGATGTAATCACAAAAATCGGCGACGCCCCGGTAGACAACCAGGGCAATATCCTGTTCGGCGAGAACCTGAAGATTATGTTCATATCTCTCGTCCAGAAAATCGCCCGGAATGGGAAAGTTCCTCTGACCATTGTGCGCGGCGGCCGTGAAATGTCCATTCAAATGCCGGTTGAACCGATCCAGCCCAAGCTGATTCCATTTCTGCAGGGAACATATCCGTCCTATTTCATATGCGGCCCTCTTGTGTTCTCGGTCGCCGTGGAAGATCTGATCGCAGCTATGGCCCGCGGGCCGAACGGCATCATGACAATGCAAATGCTCAGTCTGAACGGCAATCCATTGTTCAGCCGCCGGAGCGAGCGTCCGGCATTCGAGGGAGAAGAGCTTGTGATGGTTCCTTCCCCCTTCTTCACACACTCTCTGGCGCGGAATTATTCATCGCCTGTCATGCGGGTTGTGAACACCGTCAACGGAATAGCCGTCAAAAACCTCCTCCACCTGGTTGAAATCATTCGCGATTCCAAAGATGAATTCCTCGTGATTGATTTTGCGGGACGCGGCATGGAAACGCTTGTTTTCCCGCGACAGGAAATGATTGCAGCCACAGAGGAGATTCTGAACGATAACGGCATTCGATCGCTCGGTTCTCCCGATGTCATGGAAATCTGGGAAGCAAAGGCGCGGTAGACAGCTGACGGCTGTCAGGGAACAGGTGTCAGCTGTTGACGGCAGTTGACCGAGGAGTTTAAAAGATGAAGGAAAGGTTTTCGTTGAAGTCCATACTTTTTATTGCGCTTTTTGCGGTTTGCTTTTACGGCTACAGCAGAACTCCGGAGTTTCAGGGGCCGCCATACATGAATCCCGATTTGCCCGTCCAAACGCGGGTGGATGATCTGGTCGGGCGCATGACGCTCGAAGAAAAAATTTCACAGACGGTCAACAACGCTCCGGCTATCGACCGTCTTGGAATTCCGGCCTACGAATGGTGGAATGAAGCGCTGCACGGTGTCGCACGCGCCGGAATTGCGACTGTCTTTCCGCAGGCGATAGGCCTTGCTGCAATGTGGGACGAAGACCGCCTTTTCGCCGTCGCAACCGCCATATCCGACGAAGCGCGCGCGAAGCATCATGAATTTGTCCGCCAGGGAAAACGCGGGCGCTATCAGGGACTGACGTTCTGGTCGCCGAATATCAACATATTCCGCGATCCCCGCTGGGGCCGGGGCATGGAAACCTACGGTGAGGATCCGTACCTTACCGGAAGACTCGGCATCGCTTTCATCAAAGGCCTTCAGGGCGACGATCCAAAGTACTTCAAGGTAATCGCCACTTCCAAGCATTACGCAGTACACAGCGGTCCGGAACCGAAACGTCATGTCTTCGATGCGCAGGCCGACGACCGGGATCTGTACGAAACCTATCTTCCTCATTTCCGCGCGACCGTCGTCGAAGGCAAAGTCTATTCCATCATGGGCGCCTATAACCGCTTCCGCGGCCATTCGGCCAGCGCACACAAGCTGCTTCTGCAGGATCTGCTCCGGGATAAATGGGATTTTGCCGGATACATCGTCTCCGACTGCGGCGCAATACGAGATATTTATGCCAACCATAAAATTGTCGCCACAGCTGAAGAAGCCTCCGCACTCGGAATCCAACACGGCTGTGATCTTGAATGCGGCAACGAGTACAAAGCGCTCGCCGGCGCGATCAAGACCGGGCTCCTGAGCGAAAAAGAGCTCGATGTTTCGGTGAAGCGGCTTTTTACGGCCCGGATGAAGCTGGGCATGTTTGATCCGCCGGAAATGGTTCAATGGGCCCGAATTCCCTTTTCGGTGAATGATTCTCCTCAAAACGCCCGGTTGGCCGAAGAGACTGCACGAAAGTCCATCGTGCTTCTCAAGAACGCGGCCGGTGCGCTGCCGCTTCGCAGGAATCTCCGCACGATCGCCGTGATCGGTCCCAACGCCGACGATGCGGAAGTGTTGCTGGGCAATTACAACGGCACGCCGTCCAATCCGGTTACGCCGCTTGCAGGGATTCGCGCCAAGGTCGGCTCATCGGCCAGGGTGCTCTACGCCCGGGGCTGCGATGTCGCGGAGGGAATGGTTTCCTACGAGCCCGTTCCTGACGGCGTTCTCTCAACAAGCGTCAACGGACAGCAGCGGAACGGCGTCACCGTGGAGTTCTTCAACAACTTCCAATACGAAGGCAAGCCCGTCCGGACCGAAGTCAATGCCAATATCAAAGCAGCCTGGGGCAATGATGCCCCTTATCCCGAGCTTATGGACGATCAGTACGCAGTGCGATGGACCGGCCGGATTACACCGGCGGAGAACGGTGAATATTCATTTCGTATTGCAGGCGGATTCGGCAGCCTGACGCTCGACGGCAAGCAACTGGGCGGAAGATTCAGTAGGACGCCGCAATTTGTCGCCCTGGAGAGCGGGAAATCCTATCCGATCTCCGTGGAAATGGCCGATCGGTCCGGTGGAATGAATGTAGAGCTCCAATGGGCCAATAAGGGCCGCGATTATTCAGCGGAGGCGATCGCTGCAGCCCGGCAGGCCGATGTGGCTCTGCTGTTTCTGGGGCTTTCTCCGCGACTCGAGGGGGAAGAGATGCCGGTTCAGGTGCAGGGTTTCGCCGGCGGCGACCGTCTCTCCATCGACCTGCCGAAGGCACAGGAAGACCTTATGAAAGCCATCGTCCAGACCGGAACTCCCACTGTGCTTGTCCTGCTGAACGGCAGCGCGATCGCCATCAATTGGGCCGATGCACATATTCCCGCCATACTGGAAGCCTGGTATCCCGGGCAGGCGGCAGGCACGGCAATCGCCGATGTGCTTTTCGGCGATTACAATCCCGCGGGACGTCTCCCGGTCACGTTCTACAAATCGACAGATCAGTTGCCTCCGTTTGAAGACTATTCGATGAAGGAACGCACTTATAAGTATTTTACCGGAGACCCTCTATACCCATTCGGTCACGGCCTCAGCTACTCTGCGTTCGCCTACAAAAAACTCGTTCTCCCAAAGTCGGTAAAAGCCGGAGCCCCGGTTAAGTTGTCGGTTACCGTCTCCAATACGGGGAATCGAGCCGGCGATGAGGTAGTCCAGCTCTACGTCAGCGATCGCCAGGCTTCGGCGCCTGTGCCGATCCGGAAGCTTGCAGGATTCCGCCGCATCAGTCTCAAAGCAGGCGAATCGAGGGAAATATCTTTCACGATCGATCCACGCGAATTATCTCTTATCACCGACGATACCCGTAGGATTATCGAGCCGGGCATTTTCGATATTTCCGTCGGAGGCAAACAACCCGGATTCAAGGGCAACGCGGATGCTGCGACAACAAAAGTGCTCAACGGCCAATTCACCGTAACCGGAGAACCGGTTGAGCTGGAGATTTAATGCAGCCGACGGCTGTCAGGTGTCAGCCGTCGGCAAAAATGGGCGGACAAGGTCCGGATGACGGCAACAGGACGAGCTTGCGCAAATTTGTGTTTCAGCAGATTGGTTTCGAAGTAAAATTCAGCCGCTTCGCCGCATTTCAGGGATTCAGGCAAGAGCAAGGTCAGAATTTCCATATGGGCTCCGCCTGCAGGCCGGACGTGCGGGCTTTAGCCCCGCACACTGGAGTTTATACATTTGAAGCTAGGATGATAATGGAGGACCCGGCAAACAGCCGCGAAGCGGCTGCGAAACAAAGCCCAGGGTTGGCTGCGTTTTTTGCAGCCAACCCTGGGGATGATATGCCATTGGAGTCAACCCTGAAAGGGTTGAGCGAATACGCAACCCTTTCAGGGTTGGCTTCTTGCACGGTTCCTCCCAGGGTTGACC
>JAFGIY010000022.1 GCA_016929335.1 Acidobacteriota bacterium
CGCGACCACGATTTGATCTCAGCGCCAGGTCTAATCCTGCATTCAGCATTCTTCGCCGGCAGGAAAGCAGCGCCTGCTCAAACTACGATGCATTCATCATTGGTCTCGAACGGCGTTTCTCAAGGCTTCAATTCCGGACAAGCTACGTACTTTCCTACAACAAGGACGATGATTCAAACGAACGCAACTATCTTGGGATCAATTACGAGAATGCATATGATCTCAGCTCCGAGTACCGCTGGAGTCGAAACGATATTCGCCATCGCTGGATTCTGAACAGTGTATGGGATCTGCCTTGGGGCTTGAAGACAAGCTCAACAGCAGAGTGGCGCACCGGAGCACCATTCAGCGCATTCACCGGCATGGACAGCAATGGAGATGGGCAGCTTACCGATCGCCCGATCATAAATGGAGTTCCGCTTCTCAGAAATTCCTTTCGCCAGCCAAACCATTTTCAACACGATCTCCGGGTGATAAAGAGGTTCGCCATGGGAGAGCATCAAAACCTGCTTCTAAGCACGGAGCTTTTCAACTTGTGGAATACGAAGAACTTATTATATACCGCCAATCCCAATGAACAGGGGCCGGTGGGTGCCATTGGTTCATTATGGGGACCGGGGCAAGTTCCGCTGCCGACATTCCGGACCAAGCATCTTCCTGATGGATCCCTAAACGTTAATGGCCTGTATCCCGGGACACCATTTCAGCTTCAGTTTTCTCTGAGATATCAATTTTAACAGCCGGATATGAAAACAATTTATTGGCTCATTATTTTCACAAGCGTCTTCTGTTCACGGTCTGCATGGTTTTTGGAAACGCCAGTCGAATTGCTCCGGCAGGCCGATTCCTTTGCCGAACGCTATCAGTGGGAGAAGGCATTGCCTCTCTATAGGGAAGCGGAGAAGCAGCTTCTTAAAGCTGGCGATGTTCAACAGGCCGGGCTTGCCCGGCTTGGGGGAATCCGAGCTTCGGTTAAAGAGCGCCCTCCGCAACAAATGTATGACGCATTGAAGAAGGAAATTGGGCATCCTCCGGGTAGTGGAAATCCGACAATATATCTCAGAGCTCTATTCCTGAAAGCGGATGTTGAGTCTGACATCGATGCCTTTTGTGCCAGTACATTCAATGCATCTCTTCGCCGCCGGGAATGGCAAGCAATTCTCGCCTTGTCTCAGAAGCTTGGCGATAGTCATATGGAAGCCCGCGCCCAGGGAGAGCTTGGATTATTGAAGCTTTTAGATGGTGGTCCTGTGGGATCCGACGAAGTATCTGCGGTTCTGTGGCGAATGGTTGAAAATGGCGAAGTGATGAATGAACTGCGATTCAGGACTGCTATCGCCACTCTTTATAATAGCGCAGGCAGAAGCCACGATGCCCTCGGCCATCTGGATCGCGCTATCGATTTGGCAGAACGCAAACAAGCACTCTCCTATTTCCCGGCCTTTTTTGAAAAGGCGATAATTCTCATAGCATCCGATAGACTTCAGGAAGCCTTGCCTCTTGTTGAGCATTGTGTAAGCCAGGCTCGCATTACCGGCGCTGCTGCCAATAACGCACAGGCTCTATATCTTCAGGGAAGCATCTGTTCCAAAAATGGTCGGCTTAGCGAATCGGAAGTCTTGTTAAAACAAGCATTGAATCTGGCTACTGAAATTGGTTATCACCGGCTCATTTCCAGGATTTCTCTGGATCTATCACAAATACATCGCACACGTGATGATCTGTGGAAAGCGCTGGATTGTGCCGACATCGGTTTACAGTCAAGTCTGAAGGTTGGTGATCCAATGGAGGCAATTTTTCACCTTCAGAATAAAGCAGCAATCCGGGAAGATCAGGGCCGTTTCATCGAAGCTGATCGTCTCTACAGCGAAGCATTGCAATCTCTGAATGGACTGTTGCAGAAATTTTCAAGCGCCCATTCTCGAGCATTCATGGTCTCCAGAATGAGCAGTCTATATACGGATTATTTCGCGCTTTGCCTCCATAAACTAAACGATCCGGCAAAAGCGTTCATAATCCTGGAACAGGCTCGCGGGAGAAGCATTTCGGATTCGCTACGAGGACGCCGGACAGAATCCACAACGATGGATGGCGAAAACCCGTCAGAAAAATTTGAGAAATCCCTTTCTCGACTGCAGGCGAAGCTGTGGGTAAAGCAAAATCCGGAGGAGTATCGCCGAATCCAAAGTGAAATATTTGATATGGAACAGCATCTGGGATCGAGCCGGGAAGCAGGGCGGCATAATATCGAAGCTCAGATATTTTGGCCGATCTCTTTATCAGAGGTCCAGAAAAGCTTATATCCGGCCGAGGTTATCCTTGAATATGTATTGGGAGAACCTTCATCAACCTGCCTGGCAATCAACCGATCCGGAGTTCGGGGAATCACGATTGATTCCAGACGCATAATCGAGGAAGCCGTCGCCGGATACCGAAAAGAGATTCTACAAGGACGGGACGGCGCTCAATACGCCCAAAAACTCTACGATTTATTGCTTGCTCCGATACCGGATATAGACAGCAAACTCCGGATTACAATTATTCCGGATGGACTGCTGCACCTGCTTCCCTTCGAGGCGCTACCGACACCATCCGGCCAGCTTTTGCTGGAATCACGCATGATTGACTACAGTCCGGCGGCCACAGTCACTTATATCCTCAGAAAACGTCCAGCGATTCGGACGGGCAAGCGCAAGTTCCTGGGGGTGGGCGATGTCCGGTATCCCGATTCCGCTGGATCCGGAGCCACCTATTTCAATAATCTTTCGCGATCCGCCCGGTTGGAGGGGTCCCTTGAGGAAATTTCATCCATTGCTAAGGCGATGAAAAGCGTCACCGAGACAGTGACTTTGTTGGGAGAAAGCGCCAGTGAATCCGCAATCAAGTCCCTCAATCTGGAAGATTACGACATCCTTCATTTTGCTGTTCATGGCATTTCGGATCCGAATTTTCCTGCCAGGTCCGCACTCCTGTTTGGGACACAGATCGATGAAATGGATGACGGGATTTTCCAGGCTTGGGAAATCAGCCGGCTTAGACTGAAAACCGATCTGGTGGTTTTGTCGGCATGCGATACTGCCATAGGAAAAGTATTGGAGCAAGAGGGGGTATCCAATCTTGTTAAGGCATTTTTGCTGGCAGGTGCGCGCTCTGTTGTAGCAAGCATCTGGCCGATGGAGGATCGTTCTACAGCCGAGTTGATGAGCCGTTTCTATTCATACCTGGCGAAGGGCATGGATAAGGGATCCGCTCTCCGCCATGCAAAACTGGATTTTGTTAAGGAGTACAAGGGCAATGCATCGCCGAGGCATTGGGCGGGAATGCTTATGATCGGCGAAAGCTCGGATTCTCTTTTTGTTGAACCTTGGGAAAATGATACCGGAAAGGAATCTATGTGAAGATTAAACATGCTGTTCGCATCATGGCTTTATTGTTCATTCTAATGGTGCTCGCCATTTTGGGTGCTCAGCTTTATTCCACTCGGACGGTTTCCCCGGTGGGCGATCAACTCGACCGAAATCCGGCTGAGCCCGGTATTTTCAGAATTGCGTTCGGCTCCTGCAATAAGCAGTGGAAGCCCAATTACATGTGGCGGGCCATAATCAACTGCAAGCCCGATCTTTGGATCTGGCTCGGAGACAGTATCGATGCCGCTACTGAGGACATGGAATACCTGAAAAGTCAGTATGATAAACAAAAGCAGAGTCACGATTATGCGGAGCTAAGGAAGAAATGCCCGATCATAGGCACCTGGGACGACAACGACTATGGAATGAAGAATGGCACCAGACATTACATTAAGAAAGCCGAAAGCCAGCAGCTCTTTCTGGACTTTATTGATGAGCCAAAAGACAGCCCGCGCCGGAAACAGGATGGAGTTTACGCTTCCTATCGATATGGAAACCCCGGCAAACAGATCAAAGTGATTCTTCTTGACCTGCATTACAATGCCGACATGCCTGGCCCGGATAGCGATCTGCTCGGGAACGCTCAATGGGAATGGCTTGAAAAGGTATTGAGAGACAGCAGGAACGATATTGTGATTATCGGATCAAGCCTGCAGCTGCTTTCCTGCGAGCATCCCTATGAGCATTGGGGCAATTATCCGAAATCGCGAAAACGGATCCTGCAATTGCTTGTAGATGCAAAACCCATTCTCGCCATTATTATAAGCGGCGATCGTCACCTTGCGGAAATATCCAAATTAGATGATCCGCTCCTGCCATATCCGCTTTATGATGTCACAAGCAGTGGACTTACCCACCATGTTGACTTTTTCTATCACCTGAGAGCCTTTTTCTCACCGGAAAAGAATCAGTGCAGGGGGGAAAATCCCTTTTATCAAAATAATTTTGGTGTGATAGATATCAATTTATCTGGGGTATCTTGTCTGGCGCACCTGCAGATTCGTGACCAGGAAAACCGAGTTCAGCATCAACAGGCGGTTGGATTAAAATGATGGCGAACATAGCTGAAGAGCATTTTTAAGATTCAAAATGTCATAAAGAGCACTTCTCCAGGATGCGCGTTAGACGGGAGTCGGGCTTCACTGATTCTAAATTTGTTGATTCGGGAATACCCATATTTACTCCTCCAGCACCCGATGGATGATGATTTTGTGGGTAAGGATAGCCGAAATAGGCTGCCTAATTGATTCCGAGCCCTCCCTGCAAGAGGTCGTTACGTCTTCCAATAGGAAATTAGGATTCTATCGGAAGTGCACCCCAACATTTTGGTTGATATGAGCTTTCTTTCATGAGGGCACTTCCGATAGAATCCTAACTATTGATTGGAATCCCGGAGAAATCGTGGAAGGAGAGCCATCAAAAAAAAGGGCTTTTATTCCAAATATTCGCTAAGCGTGTCCGAGCTACCTCTGAGGTTGGCATGGTTGTAAAGGGCTGGAATCGTGTACTGATCATGAGTGCCGTCCTGCTGTATTCTGCTGCGGCGCTAGCCCAAGATGCTCGGCCGAAGCCCATTGTGCCGCCGGATCGAGTAATTGCCGGATATGCTCTTCAACCGGACCAGCTTGCAAAAGCAACGATGCTGCACCGCGCACAAGTGCGCCTGATGATAGGGGAAATTGCATTCTGGCTCGTGCTGCTCATCGCTTTTCTTTACGGACGCGTCAGCCTGCGCATTCGCGATCTTGTCGGGCATATGGCCAAACGCGTGGGATTTCAAGGATTGATCTACCCTCCACTGCTTCTGTCGGCATTGATTGTCCCTCAGTTACCCATCGATATGTATGGCCATCATCTTTCACTGGCCTATGGCCTCTCTATTCAATCATGGGGATCGTGGTTCGGTGATTGGGGCAAAAGCATCGCCCTCGAAGTTCTCATCGGTTCCGGCGCAATCTGCGGCGTATACGCCATCATCCGCAGGAGCCCTCGGAAATGGTGGCTATGGCTTTGGATCCTATCCCTTCCTCTCGCTGCCTTTTTTCTCTTTCTTATGCCGCTGGTGATCGATCCGATGTTCCACCGCTTTGATCCGCTCGAATTGCGCCATGCAGAACTGGTTTCAGAGATAGAAAAGGTCGTCCATCATGGCGGGCTGGACATACCGCGCAGCCGCATATTTGAGATGCGCGCCAGCGATAAAGTCACCACATTGGACGCCTATGTCACGGGTATCGGTGCAAGCAAGCGTGTTGTCGTTGGGGATAACACTGCGAAAGAGCTCGCCGGCGCGCAAACCCTATATGTTTTCGGCCATGAGATGGGACACTATGTTCTAAACCATATATGGAAGGGTTTTGGATTTTTCGCATTGCTTCTGCTGGCCGCCTATTATCTCGCGTACAGGCTGGGCCGATGGACGATTTCCCGATACGGTCCGCAATGGGGAATTCATCATCTTTCCGACTGGGCTTCTCTTCCTCTGCTGATTCTAATTATCTCCCTTTTCGCGTTCATCACCGAGCCGATGAGCAGCGGATTCAGCCGCCATCTCGAGCATCAGGCAGACCAATATGGAATCGAGGTCATTCACGGCATCGTGCCGAATGCGAACCAGGC
>JAFGIY010000128.1 GCA_016929335.1 Acidobacteriota bacterium
CAGGCATAAATATCTCTTACACATGGGATTTATTGCGCGTCGCGGCTGAAGCCGCGACCCACATGGAAATCTTTGCTTATGCAGATTTCTTCATCGCCGCCCCAGTTTTTATCCTGGTTATCGAGTTTTGAGACAGTCTCTGAAAGCCACGCCCGTCTGCACCGCCTCGCGACGAACCTTCATGAATAAAGCGGGTTAATGCTGGTGTTTGTGGGGAGGCAGAGGCGGGTGATGCCTGAACCTTGAGGCAAAAATATCCCCCATTGGAGGGGGATTTACAAAAAATGCCGGTCAGCTGGAACCAAAACGCATATATCCTGTCTTATCAGGCAACGTGCTTTTCGACGTTATACGGCCGGTGAACAAACAGAGCCTCGTCGCGATCGCGCGATATTTGATATACCGCGTCACGGCAAATCTGGCACGAATGCAAATGATCCAAGACTTCCAGTTTCTCGTCCAGATTCAGTTGTTTATCCAGCAATTGCACCAGCTTTTGAAAACTGCATGCGCTCATATCGCCTCTCAGATATTCACTGTCTTGACGAGCGAGATTTGCTTTTGAGAATGATCTCATTTTCGGTTTCCACCCTACGCCGGTATCGGGCGTTATGTCCCTTTATCCTGGTGGAGCTGTTCAATCGGATTCCGGTTTGATTCTTCATTCTCCGAAGTACTCAAACCTCGCTATGTACTGGTACGTATCGGCATATCCTCATCAGTAAATGACAAAAATAGCCGATAAATGTTGGCTACGGCGTGCCGATCCCCGGGACAAACCGGTTCTCGGCGAGGTGAGATCCTATCGTTGAGGCTTCCGGATTTAAAAAGGACAGAACAGAACCTGCAACCTGCTCTGCCGAAAGATAGTCGGTATTAACTACAAGGTGGTAGTACTGATGGTCGTTCAAATCCTGCTTGAAGTGATGGCGGATAAAGGCGCGTCGTTCACCGTCGATTTCAATTAAGCGTCGGCGGGTGATCTCGGACGATACTTGCCAGACCTTGCTGAGCCTTTTGATGCGCATTTCCAAAGATCCCGTAATCCGCACATGAAATCCATGCTCCAGCCAGCGCAGCGCAAAGTTGGCTCCCCTTCCGACCATGACGGCATCTCCCTGAGCCGCAAGCGTGGCGAGCGTCTTCATCAGAGATTCATGATATTCCTCGCGTCCGAAGGGCGAACTTTCCGGCCTGCGGAGCATGCGCAAAATCATGTTGTGCATCAATCCGCGCGTTTTTTCGTCCAACTGGCGGACCATATCCTCGCGAACACGGTTATTGTTCGCAATATAATTCACAATTTCTTTGTCGTACAATCGCCAGCCCTTTCGCCGGGCGAGTGCCTGTGCGATTTCATCTCCCAAGGTTCCTTCATCTCTTGAAATAGTCACAAAACGATAGGGGGAAGCACTGGTCTGCTCTGCATGGTGAAGCACATTCCACAATCGCATTTGGTTCTCACTGAGACGGGCGGTGATATACGGCTCCAGGTGTTCCATATATCCTCCCTTGGCCGAATCCGGGATTGAGTGGCGGAAACAGATTCACCCGATTGTATCTTTAGAGGAGGGATCGGCCTTTTTCTAAGCATAGCTCCAAAACGGATTTTAGCCAATCCATTATCGAAATTTTTGTGGTTTATTCCGCCCAGGACGGAATTGTCGCTTGAGGGACGGCATTCCCGGACGCACGATCACTTGCAGACAGGAGATGGAACAAAAGAGAGGGAAGCTCACAGCAATCGAATTCGTACCCTATTTTTTCTGCAAGCTTCCCGGGATTTTTAGCCAGAACTAGAGATTCTTGTCGGGATGCAGAGTTTTTGCTCTAGCCAGGAGCGTATCCTTGGATTCCTCTTTATCTTTGATGCAGGAGTCCGTTGGGCATACCGATGCACACATCGGCTCGTCATGGAACGGCACGCATTCCGTGCACTTGTCAGGCACTATGTAATAGAAATCCTGAGAGAGCGCAGGATTGCTTTTCCCACCAAAATCATAATCTTCGCCGCCGACAAAAATAGCCTCATTCGGACATTCCGGCTGGCAAGCTCCGCAATTAATGCATTCATCCGAAATCTTCAGGGACATTTTCAAATTCCTCCAACAAATTTTGCAGTCACAAGGGCTGATGCCCGCTGCATCTTAGCACGGTTCAGTATTTGCGCCCATATTTTTTCCGCAAATCCTGTTTTGGGCCCCGGTATTTTGAATTGGGATCTATTGCAGGAAGGGAAAGTGGGTTAGAGTAAGCAGAACACTGATTTGGAGAAGAGGATGAAAGCTGCCCTGTTACATGGCCCCGAAAGAATTCTGATTGAAGAAATTGCGGATCCCCATCCATCAACCGGTGAAGTGATGATCCGGCCGGAGTACGCCGGCATCTGCGGAACCGATATTTCGCATTACCTTGGGCATCGGATTGTTCCCTATCCCTTTATCCTGGGGCATGAAGTTATCGGGAGGATCGCCGCGCTTGGTGACGGAGTTGATAAATTCCGGATAGGGCAAAGGGTACTTGTAGAGCCCAATTATCCTTGCGGTTCCTGCCGACTGTGCCTCTCAGGACGTGGCGCCGTATGTTCTCAGAAGGGGAGCATGGGAGTGAACCAGCCCGGCTGCTTTGCAGAGTATGCATCGGCTCCGGCCGAATTTGTCTGGCCGCTGCCGGACACGATTTCCGATAAGGATGCGGCAACCATCGAGCCGCTGGCGGTGTCTATGCACGGATTTATCCGATCGGGCGCAAGTCAGGGGGATACCATTGCTGTGCTGGGGTGCGGCGTTGTCGGCCTGTTGCTGATCCATGCGTCCTCGGCCGCCGGAGTGAAGGTGATCGCGCACGATACAATCCCCGGGAAACTGGAAATGGCCAAAGCCATGGGGGCCATACCCGCTTCGGGATCTGACGAGGTGGAACGGCTATGGCAAAAAGAAAATGTGACCGCCGTATTCGAGTGTGCCGGCGTACAGGCGACGGTGGATCTCGCATTAAAGGCTTCTCCCAGGGGCTCTCGTGTAATGCTTCTTGGCCTGTCCTCGCTGCCTGCTGCCTTTGTTCCGATGCGGCTCGTGAGAGAAGGGATCGATATTTACACATCCATGATCTATGATCATCCGAAAGACTTTGCGTATGTCATTGACCAGGTCGCCCGGGGTGTGCTCCATCCGGCACGGGTTGTCACTCACACCTACCCCTTCGATGCGATCGGGCAGGCACTCAAACATGCAGCGACAGGAGAAGCAGGAAAGATTCATATAAGGATGACGTAATCTGATACGCGAAGGAGGATTGAAATTGATGAAAATTCTGCTCATTCACGGACCGAATTTGAATCTGCTTGGAAAACGCTCGCCGGAGATTTATGGGACGTCAAGCCTTGATGAGATCAATGCCCGGATGCATAGCATCGCTAAGGAAGGCGGAGCCGAGTTGCGCACCTTTCAATCCAACAGCGAAGGAGCTCTGATTGATGCGATACACGAGGCCGCCGACTGGGCGGATGGGATCATTATCAATCCGGGCGCATACGCCCACTATTCCTATGCCATCCGCGACGCACTGGCTTCAGTCCAATTGCCCGCAATCGAGGTTCATCTCTCGAACATTTATGCGCGGGAGGAATTCCGCCGCCAGTCGGTTATTTCTTCCGTCGTTGTGGGATGCGTCTCCGGATTGGGATGGCGCAGTTACGCATGCGGCGTTCAGGCCATGATCGGAATCCTGCAGGATCGGAAATAAGCCGCATACTATTCGTTTCCATTCGCGGCATGCTGCTGAGACAAACCGAATTCCTGCAGGCGCTCCAGGATTCGGCGCACGACCCGGTTGATGGTTAAGGTCGAAGTATCCACGATAATGTGCGCCTGCGCGTAAAACGGCTCCCGCTGCTGTAGCAGCTGCCGGATCCGTTCCGCCTTGTCTCCGGCGTGCAGCATTGGCCTTGATTCTCCTGTGCCGGACCGCAGGAGAATCGTCCGCACGTCTGCGGTCAGGCATATCAGTACGCCGCAGCGCTTCAGGATCTCGAGGTTTTGCGGATTTACTATGGCCCCGCCTCCGGTCGCCACAACGTAACCCTTCCATTCTGCGATGCGGTCAACCATGGCGCATTCGAGCGCCCTGAAAGCGGGTTCTCCCTGAGAGGCGAAAATCTGCGGAATAGTCATTCCCGTCTCCGTTTCAATCAGGGTATCCATATCCGCAAACTGATATTGCATCTTCGCAGCCAATCGTTTCCCGACCGACGATTTGCCCGTAGCCATGAATCCGCATAAAAATATGCTTAGCTTTTCTTCTCCCGTCATTATGTCTCCTCAATCCCGTCTATCTTCAGGCGTCAATCGTCAATCGTCAATCGTCAATTAAACCGTGGTATGGTAGAGACAGCCCAAACACGAGGAGGGCATCATGGAACCGTGGCGGACTGCAATTTCGACATCGGATGAAAAGAACATTTTTATCCGGGGATACAGCATCACTTCATTAATGACTCAATCGACCTTCACCGACACCATTTTTCTTTTGCATCATAGCAGGCTGCCTTCGGCGAACGAGCGCCGCCTGTTCGATGCGATGCTTATCGGAGTTTCGGATCATGGGCCCGCGGCTCCTTCAGCCGCCGCCGCCAGGATGGTAGTGTCGGGAAACCGGCGATCGATGGAGGCCGCAATCGCGGCAGGCGTGCTGGCCATCGGCGATGCACACGGCGGAGCCGGATATGAGTGTATGCAAATGATTGCGGAAGGTCTGGAACTTGCGCGGCGGGAATCTCTCTCTGTCCGCGATGCCGCCCGGCGTGTTGCAGCCGACGCGAAATTGAAGCACCGGCGGCTGCCGGGGATGGGCCATCGCATCCACACGGAGGATCCCCGCACACGAATTCTTTTCAATATGGCGCAGCAATATCGGGTTGCAGGGGACGGCATTGCATTCATAAGTGCTCTGGAAGATGCGGCCGGAGAACTGATCCGCCCGCTGCCGGTCAATATCGACGGAGCCATGGCGGCAGTGCTGATGGACCTTGGTTTCTCCCCGCCGATAGCCAAATTGATTTTCATAATCGGGCGAGTGGCGGGATTGACGGCGCAGGTGATGGAGGAGACCATGCGCGAAAATCCGATGCACATTCGTATCCCCGTTGTCTATGATGGTCCGCCTCCCAGGGAAAACACATGATTTGTTTTGGGGCAAACCTCCGGCTCGGCTCTCGCTGAGGGACACAGTTGACATTGTGGGCGAAAATCTGACGCATATCGGAACCGCATCTTTTTGCGGAGCGCCGCGCAGCGCTATATCAGTCTGGCAACGCCCCAGGAAAGGGAGATCCGGGATGAAAAGGAGGGCTGAAAGCCCGATTCATCGGATCAATATGGGGCGGGCTTTCAGCCCTTACCGACAAAGGTATGACTTCGATTCCTGGGGCGTTGCCCCAGGCTGTTATGAATCGGGCCTTCGGCCCTTCACTGGTGCGAACCCTGCGTTTTTTTGGGCAGAACCCACAATGCCAACTGTGGGGTACAGCGAGGGCTTTGCCGGAGTGGTATTAATTGATAGGAGACCGCGCGAAAAGGAGAATGGCTATGAAGCTCCTGGAAGGCATCAGAGTGCTGGATCTGACAATGGTTCTGTCGGGGCCTTTTGCTACGCTGCACCTTGCGCTGCTGGGGGCTGAGGTGATCAAAATCGAGCCTCCGGATGCCGGCGACCTTGCGCGCAGGCTGGGAAATGTGCAGGAGCTGAACGATAAATTGATGGGAACAAGTTTCCTTGCCCAGAATGCCAATAAAAAATCTCTTACACTGAATCTCAAGCATCCGGATGCTCTGGAGATTTTCAAAAAACTGGCAAAAATTTCGGATGTGGTAGTAGAAAATTTCAGGCCTGGGGTCATGGATCGCTTCGGGCTTTCCTATAAAAGCATTTCGGCAATCAATCCGAGGCTGATCTACTGCGCCATTTCCGGTTTCGGCCAGACCGGACCTGATGCCATGAAGCCTGCGTATGATCAGATCATCCAGGGATTGAGCGGTATCATGGCGATCAACGGCGACGAGCGCTTGAACCCCCTCCGCTGCGGATTCCCCGTATGCGATACCGTGGGAGGATTGAACGCCGCCTTCGCGATCCTGGCCGCATTGTTCCACCGCGAAAAAACGGGCCTAGGACAGTTCATCGACATTGCCCTGATCGATTCCATCATGCCGCTGATGGGGTGGGTTGCCGCCAACCTGCTGATCGGCAACCAGCAGCCCAGCCTGCTCGGCAATGACAACTTCACCGCCGCTCCCTCTGGCACATTCGCCACCAGGGATGGACATATCAACATAGCCGCCAATAAACAGGAGCAGTGGGAATCCCTCGCCGATTTGCTTAACCTGGCGGAACTGAAAGAAGATCCCAGATTCCGGCAGCGTGATGCACGGAAGAAAAATCGCAAAGCGTTGACCCCGCTGATTGAGGCGAAACTCAAGGAACATGAGACCGCCTACTGGGTCCGCCTGTTCAACAGCCGGAGCATTCCCTCCGGCGCGATCTTAAGCCTGGAGCAAGCCCTTAACCAGGAACAGGTCCGCCATCGGGAAACATTGAAGACAATCCATGCGGAAAATATCGGGGATTTGAAGCTCTTCAACCTGAGTGCAAAATTTGAGAAAACGCCCGCGAGTCTTGAGGCCACGCCGCCAAGGCTTTCAGAACACACAAACGAGATCCTTTCCGGCCTGGGATACACCGGCGAACAATTGGCAGAGCTTCGAAACGCCGGTGCAATATGATTCGAAATTCGATATTGATAATCTCGAATCTCGAATCTACAATCGTTTTATGATCGCATCGGTCATTTCCCTGGTGCTTGCCGCGCCCTGGGAAAGAACACCGGGGCCGCCAACCATCCGGAGCATGTCAAACGTGCGTACCTTCCCATCCGAGATTACGGCGGCAATGGCATCTCGGATTCTGTCTGCTTTTTCATCTTCGCCCAGATAGTCCAGCATCAGACATGCGCTCAGGATCATGGCGACAGGATTCACGATCGATGGATTCAGCTGTTCATATTTAGGGGCGGAACCGTGCGTCGGTTCAAAAATGGCGCAGTCGTCTCCGATATTTGCGCTATTGGCAAATCCCAGTCCGCCCACGAGGCCTGAAAAGGCATCGCTGATGATGTCGCCGAACATATTGCTCGTAACGATCACACCGTAATCTTCGGGATTCTTATTGAGCCACATCATCTGCGCATCAATATTGGTTTCCCAGAGCTGTACTTCCGGGAAATCACGGGCAATCCTGACGGCCTCCTCCCGCATCATTCCTGAAGTTTCCCGGAGTATATTGGGCTTCTCGCAGACCGTGACGCTTTTATATCCGCAACGGCGCGCATACAGGAAGGCGTCGGTGATGATTCGACGGCATGAGTGGCGGGTAATGATACGGCAGGAAATCGCCATATCTTCGCTTGGGGTGGATTTGAAAACCGCCATTCTGGGATGCGTCTCAAGCGCGGACCGGATCCTTCCCGGAGGATTTGTCCATTCCACTCCGCTGTAGAGACCCTCGGTGTTCTGGCGGAATACAACGACGTTTATCTCCGGCTCTATCATCCTCCCATCCACCCGCTTCACGAAGTTGAGAGGATTCGCTTTGAATGTGCGGCACGGGCGGATACAGATGTCGAGATTAAAATGCTGACGCAATCCGACGATCGGACTGTAATAAACGAAGCCTTTATTTTTCAGTTCCGGATTGAGTTCCAGGTCCGCCTGATCTTTAGGTTTGGAGGTAATAGAGCCGAATAAACCGATTTTATGCCTTTCCAGGAGATCCAGGGTGCGCTGCGGCAACGGGTTTCCTTCGTTGCGCCAGTATTCCCAACCGATGTCTCCCTGGATGTAATTGGCTGCAAAACCTGCGGCGTCGAGAACCCTGAGTGCTTCGGGAAGCAGCGTCCTGCCGATACCGTCTCCGGGCATAATCACAATATTTCGCTGATCCATGCGGCCTGTCCTCCGCAGTCCATCAATACATGGCTTGAAAATCCCGTCAAGGAAAATTCTTGCCCGCATCATATGCGGCTGCTGTGAGGATTCGTATGGGAGATGCCGGATCGGAATGAACAGCTTGTTCCAATCCATATTGCCCTGTATCGAAAGTATTTAAAATCTTAATGAATTGGTAGAGGGCTGAGGCCGATAATAAATGAAGCCAGAAGATTAGCTCGCCCTGGCAAGCAGCAGAACCGTGTCCAATAATCAGGAGATCGGGACCTTGTTGAATGAAGTTGAAGAATTGCGTCACCAAATCGTGCGTTTGGAAACGGAAAACAATCGGTTCCGAAAGGCCTGGCAGGAAAGCCGCGAGCAGTTTTATCGCAGCTTTCACTCTGCTTCCAATCCTCTGATCATTGCCCGCGAAAATGACTGGCTCATACACGAGGTGAACGAATCATTTGCCGCCTTGACTGGTTTTAGCCGCGAGGAGCTTATCAACCGCACCATGAGCCATTGCGGCCTTTGGGAAAATGCGGATCAAAAGGATGAGGCAGCCCGGATACTGCGCAGTGAGGGCAGGCTTACCAATTTCAAAGTTCTGATACGAACCAAGGAAGGAATCTCACAGACTGCATTTTATTCGGGTAATATAATCAATTTAAATGATGAATCATGCATATTCATCGAAGCAGGAAAAATTCCCGCGAACAAAGAAGTCAAAGAGACTCTAAAAAGGTCCGAGGAAAAATACCGCAGGCTTGTCGAAGAATCCATGCAGGGCCTGGCAATCGTTCAGGATTCTAGGTTTGTCTTCTGCAACGAAAGATTTGCTGTAATTTTTGGATATAAAGCCGCGGACCTGTTGGCCCTCGCTCCAGTGGAAATTTTTGCCTTATGCGCGGAGCCCGATCGGGCGCGCCTTATGCGGAATATTCAGGATTGCCTCGCCGGGAGGCGCGTTCTGGATAACCACGAGTACCGCGGAATCAGAAAAGACGGAACCGATGTATGGGTCGAAATAGATTCCAACGTCATCGAATACAACGGGAAGCCTGCCGTACGTGGTGTCTTCATGGACATCACGGAACGGAAAAAGGCTGCCGAAAACCTCGAAAGGATTTCCGATTGGCACACGGCGATATTTGAAGGATCCCGGGATGCCATCCTGATCAGCGATTCCAATTCGATGATGGTGGACGTCAATGCGGCTGCTGTAAAACTCACCGGCTATTCCAAAGAAGAGCTGCTGAAGATGCGGGGATCGGATCTGAACAAGGAAACCGATCTTCAAGTTTTCGAGATGATTCGCAGCCGGATTCTATCCGGCGAGGATGTTGTGGGAGAAACGGCGATTGTTACAAAGGATGGGCGCCGGGTGGATGTCGAATTCGGCCACAAACGCATCGTGATTGCCGGCGAACCCTATATTCACAGTGTCGCCCGAGACATTACGATTCGGAAACAGCTGGAGGCTCAGTTTCTGCAGACACAGAAGATGGAAGCAATCGGGGTACTGGCCGGAGGAATTGCCCGGGACTTCAACAATCTTCTTTCGGCGATGCAGGGTTACACGGAAATTGTGATGGAAGACATGGACGCAGGAGATCCCAAACTCCTGGATCTGGAGCAGATCGCGAAGGCCTGCCGGCGCGGCGCACTGCTGACATCCCAACTCCTGGCCTTCAGCCGGAGGCAGATGGTTCAGTCTGAGCTCTTAAATCTCAATGATATTATTAAAAATATGGATCCTATGATTCGACGTTTGATCGGCGATCAGGTCAAATACAAATTCAAAAATCAAAGTGATCTCGGATTTGTCAATGCCGATCCGGGGCAGATTCAGCAGATTGTCATGAACCTTGCCGTCAATTCCCGGGACGCCATGCCTCAGGGAGGAATCCTCTCCATTGAGACCGCCAATGTCGATCTCGAAACGGATTATCTCAACTCTAATTTGACATTCAGCACGGGAGCTCATGTAATGCTCGCGGTCAGCGACAACGGATCAGGAATGGATGAAGAGACACAGAGTCATATCTTCGAACCCTTCTTTACGACTAAACCCGGAACTGAAGGAACAGGGTTGGGGCTTTCGGCAGTCTACGGAATCGTCAATCAGAACAACGGCCATATCCGGGTCTTCAGCGAGCCCGGTAAAGGAACCACATTCAAAATATTCTTTCCCCGCGCATCCTAACCCGCATTTCTCACAAAGTCTCAGCTTCTGCTCAGGGACGCTTTCTTGACAACACGCATGGCCAAAACTATAGTCGGCCTTTGTTTTGATTAAGGATTTCCCATGAATAGATCCAAGCTGATCGGTCTGTTGATTGCGGTTCTTGTGGGGGCGGTGATCCTGTTTCTGCCGACTCCCGCCGGTTTATCCCGTATCGGGCAGTCGGTGCTCGCCGTAGCAGGTTTCGCGATAATGATGTGGCTTTTGCAGGTCACGAACAACGGCGTTTCATCCATTGTAATGATGGGACTGATGATTATCGTCGGCGTTCGCCCGCAGGTCGCCCTGGGCGGCTTTTCCAGCCCCTCATTCTGGATTTTGCTTTGTGTTCTTTACTACGGCTGCGCCATGCACCGGACAGGCCTGGCGCAAAGGCTCTCCTATTACGTGCTTTCTCTGTTTCCGGGAACCTACGCCGGGATTCTTGGCGCCTTTTTTATTATCGGATCGGTGCTGGCGCTCGGAATTCCGTCGATGACGGTTCGAACCGCCATAATGGTCCCGATCGCCTGGGCTCTGGTACAGTCGCTCAGCATTCCTCCTCTCAGCCGCGGGTCCGCCCTCATCATGCTGACCTCGATCGAAATGGCGGTCCTTCCCGGATGTGCACTGCTTTACGGTTCGCTTTTCGGGCCCGTTGTTGATTCGGTCTTTCAGACGAAAGGTTTCCCCCTTACCTGGCTGGGCTACGCGAAAGTCATGACAGTTCCGACCCTCATCCTCTGCGGACTGGTGCTTGCGTTGAATCCGCTTTTCATGAGACCCGAAAAGCGGTTGAAGGCATCTCCTGCTTTCGCCAAAGAAAAACTGAAGGCGCTCGGCTCGATCAAACGTGAAGAACTGATTACCATGCTGATTGTCGCCGTTTCCATCGTGTATTGGGCAACGGATCGCGTTCATCATATGCCGAGTTTCCTGATCGGCATGTTCGGCCTGGGAGTCTTCGCGCTGGCGGGGATCATCCGCGATGAGGATATCGGCGGCGGCGTGTCCTGGACGCTGCTGCTGTTCATCGGCGGAGTCTTCGGCCTGGCCAACATAATCCAGGAATATAAAGTCACCGACTGGCTTGCTGCAAATTTCCTTCCGATAGCTGAAAAGCTTTCTTCCAGTCCCGTTCTGCTGCTTATGGTGATGGCTCTCGCCTTTCTGCTGATGAGGTTTCTGGATCCGACCGGCTTTATCGCAATCCCAGTGCTGTTTTTGCCCGTTTCGGATGTGATGATGGCAAGCGGAATCCCACCGCTTGTCTTGATCGCACCTCTGCTCCTGTCCGTTGCTCCCTTCTGGCTTTCTCATCAGAATTTCTGGGTTGCCATGGGGGAGGGCATGACCTCAAACCGGGCTTTCAGCGCAGGGCAGCGCGCCGTATTGGCCAATGTATATGCCGTTGTCATACTGATCGCGATTGTGGTGAGTGTCGGCTACTGGAAGCTGATCGCGCTTCTATGAAAAAGGGGTAGAGGGGCAAAGGGGTAAAGGGGTAAAGTAAGAAAAAGAAAGACTCGATTTATCCCTCTACCCCTTTATCCCTCTACCCCTCTACCCCTCCCCTATTAATGACCGGAAAGGGACTGGGCGGTTCCTCCACGACGGACTTTGACCATCTCGGCGATGATGGAAAGAGCGATTTCCTCCGGCGATTCCGCTTTTATGTCGAGCCCTATTGGAGCATAGACTTTTTTCAACAGCTCTTCGGGAATGCCTTCTTCATCTCTGAATCTTATAAAACAGGCTTTTATCCGGCGTCTGCTCCCGATCATGCCGATATATTTCGCCGGGCTGTGAATGACTTCTCTGAGACAGGGTTCATCAAATTGGTGTCCCCGGGTAATGAGGACAATATATGTCTGTGACGTGATTTCAATGTTGCGCAGTGTCTCGGCCATGTTACCGACAAGAACCTGTTCCGCATCGGGAAACCTCTCGCGGTTTGCATACAGAACTCGATCGTCAAGAACCGTAACATGAAATCCCATAATCCTGGCAAATTTGGCCAGCGGGATGGCTAAATGACCGGCACCGACGATGATCACCTTGCGAATCGCCGTGATGACTTCAAAGAAAACCTGCAATTTGGTCCCGGTCCCGGGCAGTGTCAGTGCGACCTGACGGCATTCCTCTATCTTCAGCCGGGGCTCCGCTTCATGCAGGATCGACTGAAGCAGTTCCTGATTGTGAATGTTTCCGGCCCTTATTTCCCCGTCACGTATGAAACACTTTGCTCCTGATGTCACACCGGGGCAGCTATCGGTCTGAACCACGGTTGCGATGACGGCAGCGGCCCCATCATGCTGAATACTTAACAGTTCTTCTGCAATCTGTCCGCAGACAGTCTCGGGATCTTTCCACCACGGATCAATGAATACATTGAGAACGCCGCCGCACACAGCAGGGCTGTTTGATTCTATATCATCCATCAGCTCGACTTTTGCTATGACAGGGTTGCGCGTGCGGATAACCTCAACCGCCTCACGAACGACTTCCGCTTCGCCGCATCCTCCCCCGATCGTTCCCAGAATTTCACCGGAAGCAGTCACTACCATCTTAGCCCCGACTTCCCTGGGCGTAGAACCGAGGGTGGATATTATCGTTACAATTGCCAGCGTTTCTCCGTTCTCCAAAAGCTGCTTAACTTGCTGATACATTGCTTTCCTACCTCACTTCATTCAGCTTTGCTGTTGTTGCCCCGCAAGGGGCTCATAATCTTTACCCCATAAATGCCGTTGCGGCTAGTCTATTTTGCATTCGGAGTTCTGCAGTCTGCGGGCTGCAGTGTTTTTTCTGCAATACTCAGTTGACAGGGCGGTCCGGGTATGTGGAAAATGTGGCACTCTCGGGAGGCTAAGAAAATCGGACGAACACTCAAGCCGCATAGCTGGAACCTGGGACTAATACGTCATAATATATTATTTGAGCATGACCGGGATGCTGCCGATAATTAATACATAAGCGCGGCCTGTCAGACCGGCCGCGTCCTGGCAGCTCTCAGGATTGTATGGATTTTATGGAATTTGGAAGTAGTTTTAGATCGACCGCTATGTCGAAGCAAAGAAAACCTGTTGAGATACTCCTCGTTGAGGACAGCCCGAGCGACACGGATCTCACTATTGAAGCTTTTCGGGAAGGCAGCCTCCCCAGCAACCTGAGGCACGTCGAAGATGGTGTGGAGGCAATGGAATTCCTGCATCGGAAGCAAGCCTATTGCGATGCTCCAAGGCCGGATCTGATTCTGCTCGATTTAAATCTGCCGCGCAAGGATGGGCGGGAAGTGCTGGCGGAACTCAAATCGCATCCGGATCTCCGGACGATTCCGGTTGTGGTTTTGACCACGTCAAGGGATGATCAAGATATTGCGCAGGCATACAGCCTCCAGGCGAACTGTTATATTGCCAAACCGGTTGATTTTGAGCAGTTTGTAAAGGTTGTTCGCGCCATCGAGCACTTCTGGCTGGAAGTCGCAACGCTTCCGCAGAACGCATAGCCCTCCTTCGCTCCTCCTGTTTCAAATCCGATGCGGACTCCGATCCCAATCATCATAATAGACCGGCTTCGGTGGAGATGGTGCTAATATAACGGATCTTGGATTGATTCCGCGTTATGCATAGCGAGCTTCATGAGTGCTTTCATCTGAAAAGGATTAAATTCCCATGGCACGATTTCTCACCATTCCTGCAGTGATGTTGGTTTTCCTGGGAGTACTATCGGCACAAGTGCCCGGAGGGCCTCAGGCGGATTCGGCGTATTCAGCCGCTTCTGCGCCGTCTGTCGGCCTCAGCAGTGGACAGAATCCGCTGCTGGGAGGGATCCCGACAGGAGAAGCGACTGCAGATGTGCTGCCGCTTTCTTTTTCTGAGGCGATTAATCGAGGCCTTCGATATAACCTCGGAGCCTTTCTCAGCGAACAATCGGTCCATGCTGTGCGCGGCGCGCGGCTGCTGGCTTTGAGTCAATTGCTGCCACAGGTCACAGCCGGCCTTAATGAGCATCAACAGCAGGTCAACCTTTCTGCTTTCGGCTTTGAGCCGTCTCCCGGCATGAAGACCATCGTCGGGCCGTTCAACGTGTTTGATGTCCGTGCCTATGTCACGCAGCCTATCCTGGATTTTTCCGCGCGTAATCATTACCGCGCTTCAACGGAAAACCTGAAAGCCGCCCGTCTCGACAACGCGAATACGCGGGATATGGTTGTGAATATCTGCGCAAATCTTTACTTGCAGGCGGTTGCGGGTGCAAGCAGAATTGATGCCGCGCGTGCTCAGGTCCGCACCGCAGAGGTTCTTTACGAACTCGCCAAAGACCAGAAAGCCGCCGGCGTGTCTCCGGGCATTGAAGTGCTTCGTGCCCGTGTAGAATTGCAGGCGCAACAGCAGAGGCTGATCGTGGCAGAAGACCAGTTTGCAAAAGACAAGCTTGCGCTGGCACGTGCCATAGGTCTTCCCCTCGGCCAGGAATTCACTCTGACCGACGGCATGAGCTATTTGCCGCTTCCTTCCATGCTGCTGGACGAAACGGTGCAGCGCGCCTATCGGGATCGGCCCGATCTTCAGAGCGCGCAAGCGCGGGTATTGTCCGCTGAATCAGAATTGAAAGCGGCTCGTGCCGGGCGGCTTCCTACGCTGAATCTCAGCGCCGACTACGGAGATATCGGACAGCGGCCATGGGAATCCCACGGTACCTTTACTGTAGCCACCGTTTTACGCATTCCTGTTTTTCTGGGCGGAAGCGTGCGTGGGCGCGTTTTCGAAGCGGATGCCGCTCTGCAGCAGCGCAAAGCTGAACTTGAGGATCTGCGCGGCCGGATTTATTACGACGTGCGCAATGCCTTCCTGGATCTGAAGGCTGCTGCCGATCGCGTCCAGGTTGCGCAAAGCGCCGTCAAACTGGCGGATGAACAGATGCTGCAATCCCAGGACCGGTTTCGAGCCGGAGTTACAAATAACGTTGAAGTAGTTCAAGCCCAGCAATCGCAGGCAACGGCAAACGAAAACTTAATATCCAGCCTTCAGGCGCATAGCGCGGCCAAGCTTGCTCTGGCAAGGGCAATAGGTATTTCCGGCACCGGCTATATTCAGTTTCTTCGAGGAGAATGATGAGTCAAACAAATACGGAAAGAGTTGAATCCCGGGAATCCTCCAATCCGCGGGCACAGGAGACAAATCGCCGGGCAAAGCGCCGCACAAAATGGATCGGAGGAGCGGGCCTGATTCTTGCTGCTGTTGCCGGCTATTGGATCTATCAGAGCTATTTTGCGGACCGGGAATCCACAGACGATGCACAGATTGATGGACATATTAATCCGGTTGCGGCCAAGGTATCCGGGCATGTTGTATCTATTAATGTCGAAGATAACCAGCTCGTCAAAGCCGGAACGGTCACTGTTCAGATCGACCCGAAGGATTACAAAGTCGCGCTTGAAAAAGCAAAGGCCGATCTGGCCGCAGCGGAGGCGATGGCCGAAGCTGCCCACACGCAAGTGCCGATGACGGCAACCACCACCTCAAGCCAGCTCAACCTTGCCGGAGCCGGTATCGAACAGGCTGAAAGCGCCAGAACTGCCGCCTTCAAGGAAGTGGAGACCGCACGCGCACGGCTTGAATCGGCTCAAGCTCGAGTCCGCGAAAGTAAGGCCAACCAAACCAGGTCTGTTCAGGACCTGGACCGAATGAAACTCCTGATTGCCAAAGACGAGATTTCTCAGCAGCAGTATGACGCGGCTGTTGCCGTTGCGGCTGCGGCGCAGGCAGCGAAGGATTCCGCAGAAGCGGGAGTAGCGGAGATAACCAAAGCAATTGAAGCTGCTCGGGCTCGGGTGGCTGAAGCCGAGGCTAAAATCAAAGAGGCGCATGCGAAACTGGAAGCGACGCGGACGGGGCCGCAGCAAAGAGCCATCAGCCGTTCCAATGCTCTGAGCGCTGTCGCCAGAGTGCAGCAGGCCAGGGCTGTCCTGAAACAGGCTGAATTGAATCTGGAATATACCGGTGTCCGGGCGCCTATTGATGGAATCGTGAGTCAGAGGAAAGTTGAGCTGGGGCAATATGTACAGGTCGGGCAGCCGTTGCTGGCTCTCGTGCCGCTGCATAATGTCTGGGTAACGGCCAATTATAAGGAGAATCAGCTCAAAGATATGCGGCCGGGACAGAAGGCCGTTATCAGCGTCGATGCCTATGGCAGGCGCAAATATGAAGGCCATGTCGACAGCATTGCAGCGGCAACGGGTGCACGCTTCAGCCTCCTCCCTCCGGAAAACGCCACAGGCAATTATGTAAAAGTCGTGCAGCGCGTTCCGGTGAAAATAGTGATTGATAAGGGAATGGATGATGAGCATCTGCTGCGGCCGGGACTTTCCGTAATCGCGACCGTGTGGACGAAAGATTAGCCCGCATTACTCATGAATCTTCTGCCGGTGCAGCCGGAGCCCGATCGGGCTCCGGCTGAATCCAAATGAGCGTACGCCGTTATCTGCAGCAATACGACAACCTGCTGGACCATTTGACCGAGTGGTTCCAGTCCATTCAATCCAGGTGCGGCATTCGCATGCAATGCGCAAAAGGATGTGCACGATGCTGTCATGGTCTGTTCGATGTTTCGCTGCCCCCTGCTTGATGAGAGGAACGGCTGCCTTATCTATGATTTCCGCCCGCTTGTGTGCCGGCTGGAAGGAGTGCCAATGGTGGATGTCCGCGGTCCCCATGGAAAGTTTTGCTTATGTGGATTGCGTTATTGCCGCTGTAGTTTTTATACCCAAACCGGCTAAAAAATCGGTTTGATTTCCTCCATGGCACCGATCACTTTTTGCTGAATCTCCTTGATTGATTCGGGGCTGATCTTGAGGAGGGAAGTCGACTGCGCCTTTTCAATTTCCGGTTCCGCTTTTCCCTCCCAACAATATCCGAGAGTTTTCGCCAGCAGATTGCCAAAATGAACAATCAACAGATCTTTCGATATTGGGTCGGCATTTTCGAGATTATCGTGAAATAAGGCAATCTGCTGATATAAATCTGAAAATCCCCATCTTTTCAACAGCACAGCCCCGAAGTTGCCGTGATTCAGTGCAAAGCTATTGGAAAGCTCCAGCCGGTCGGCTTCACTCATATGGCCGTCGACAAGATCGACATCCAGTTCGGAAAAGATCTGGAGAAGTATCATTTTGCCGATGTCATGGAACAGTCCCATGGTGAAGACTTCCTCCGCCTGTCTTGTGTGGGTGGTTTCACATGTGATTTGAGAAGCATATGCACAGCAGACAGAGTGCTTCCACAGCCTTTCCATCAATTCCATGTTCCGCTTCTTCTGTGTGATATAAAGGGAACGGTTGTAGATAATCTCCACATATTTTCTCGTGGTGTTTAAACCCAGTCGGGAGAGTGCCTGCTCCAGCGTTTGATTCTCCTGAATCCCCTGATAATATGCCGAATTGGAAATGCTGATCAGCTTTGAACAGATGGAGACATCCTGACGCAGCAGCATTGCTATTTCATGGATTCCGGCTCCTTCTTTCAATAATTTCTCAAACATAATCGGGATTTGGGGCGGCGAAGGGAGATTGATCTCTCCCTCCCGGAAACGCATCAGCATATCACTGAAAATGGAGGTTCTCGCTTTCCCCGACCCGCCGGCCAGGGAGTTGATTCCCCTTCGCCCTTCCTTCTGTCCCAGACGTTCTTCCAGTTCGCCGACTCGTTTTTTCAAATCCAGAATCGTCTGTTTCATTTGTTCGTATTTGTCAAATCGGTCGATGGCTTCCTTTATCAATATGTTTAAAACCCCATGATATTTTCGGGTTTTAACAATGTAGTTGTAGGCTCCGGCTGTGATCGCTTCCGCTGCGCATTTGGAGTCGCTCGGGGGCGTTATCATCAATATGGGGAGATATGACTTTTTTATGATCTTGGCAAGAAAGTCGATCCCCGAAGCTTCAGTAAAATTGGAGTCGATGAGAACCAGGTTGACATCCTGGATGCTTCCCTTGAGTTCAGAAGGAGAGGTGATGGCCGAAACCTTGAATTCCTGGCCGATAATTTCAACCAGCTTTTCCGCTTCTACCAGATCCTTGTTCGCAATCAGAACCGATTTCATAGGTTTCCCGCTCGATAGGCAATTTACGGATCAGATCCGTAATTAAGTTGTTGATTGAAAGAACACGGTTCAAGCAAAACCTCAACAAATAACAGACGACTGTTTCAAAAACCTGGATAAACCAAAAGCACCGTTGTTAATAGAAACGCAAAACGCAAAGAATCACCTACTCATAAAATGGTTTTTTGAAGAAAAATTTTAGGGTCTGGGACAAAGTTACCGGATGAATTATGTCTGGAATCCGGATTTGTCGGATTTAAGCCCTGGCGTCTTTACTGAGAAAGGAATGCCAAGGCCGTCTATCCAAAATTTCGTACAATTTTATCATCTTCCAGAATGCTCTGAAATTCATGGATCCTGCGACGGCAGTTTGGACATTGTTCCAGGTGCCTTTCGAGGAGATATTTCATCTCAGGACTTAAGCGTCCACAGCTCAGCTCATAGAATATGAGATCCAGGAGCAACACATCGCAGGCATTGTTGTTTTTATGTTCTGATATGTGCATTCAATTAGTCCTTTTCTTTCGCAAGCGGTTAACTTCTGCGAACCCTTTTTTCCGGATGAAGAAAATACCTCAGGAACAAGTCACACTATGTGTCCCTCTTAACCCGCATTATTCATGAAGCCTCTGCTGCGGCAACGCGCCCGGACATGGATGCGCCGATTCGCGACGAATATTCACGAATAACGCGGATTAAGCACTTTTCAATCAGCTTCGTTTTGAAAATAACCCCTGACGCCGGTCTGCAAACAATGCATCCCGGTGTGTACTCTCGGATTTTGCGGCTGAAGCAAGGCCGATGAAATCCTGATCTGGTCGTGAAATGCGGCTGTCAGACTGAAAGGCTGCTTCATAGGAGCTCAGCACAGGGTCATCATCTTTAGGAAGCGCATGGCAGGGCCATGGGATTGAGCGACCCTCGCTATCGAGAGTGAGGCAAGGCATTGGAGGGTGGATGTCATCCTGAGCGATTGCATCGATGGGAGTACAAACAACAATCAGAGACACCAAAACCGTAACATACAATACTGGTTTAAGATATTGCATCGAATTCTCCTCATTGAAAAATCCCGGATTACAGATGAAGATATTGAGAGGCAAAGTAAAACCATGCACGCTGCCTCTGCATCAACACACTGACCGAGGTAAGTGGGTCTGGCATATGCCCGGGTTGCGCCAACAACCTGGGCACATCGCCTGCAACTTTCCAAATCGTCCTTCCACCTTAAGAGAACGCAGAATGAGAGGAAACGCCTACCGGGAAAGCTATTTATTTAATTGATGCTCTGAAATTGGGAGGTTATTGCGGATTTCCGATGAGGATATAGGGGAGCCAGGATTGAGGATTAACCTTAGAACCGGAGCGAGCGGACTCAAGAAGCGCAACCTGAGCCTCCTGGAGGGCTTTGGCTTTGCCGGCCCCATGTTTCAGCAGATCGTAGAAACGCATGCTCAGACGCTTGGTAAAGAGATCATCGACCGGCATCAGGCTGGCGATAATGGCCGGAGCTCCGGCGTTCAGGAACGCAGGGACCAGTCCCCACGGAGCTTCTCCTTCCGAGAGTGGACCGGTTGCAGTACTGCAGCCTGCCAGGTTTACCAGCTGCACGTGCGGCATTTTCCACCTATTGATGGTCAGGCAATCCAGATAGATTTTTTGGGGTGAAGGTCGCAGCAATAGCGCCGGCTTTCCCCGGATATCATCGGCGTGTCCCGAATAATGGAGGATTTGCGTGCGTGAGACCGCGTTATCGAATGCAGGCAAATCCTGGGGTGATAGAATAGAGGCATTCTTGCCATAGAGTTTCGAAAGATACGACAGCTCCTCTCGTGCTCTTGGGAGATTAGCGGAACCGTCAATTAGAAGCGCCGTATGATATTCGACAGATCTATTGCGGCCTGAATACAGGCAATGCTCAAAAATACTGCGTGAAGGCGCAAACGCCACGGGGGTCTTTTCAATAAGGAATCGGCCATGGCTATCCTGCAGGCCCGCAAAAGGCAGAATATGCAGCGGCCCATCGGGAAGGATAACGAGAGGATGGGATGAATCAGCGAAAACGGATTTTTCAACGGGCGCAATCAGTATATCGTAAAGCAGGCGCGCGGCATTCATGAATGCCTTTGAATCATTGCTCTGGACGCTCTCCAGGTATATTCGGATCTGGCGCGATATTTCTTCTTTGGAGACACGTTGCGAAACGGTTTCCAACTGCCCTTTCCCTGTAAAGAAAATCAGCAATCCATCATCCGTAAAAAAATATTCGATGATCGGATATGGATTGTCCCTTTTTTCAAGTACTTCCGAATTTGCTCGAGAATTCGAGTACAAGCCATCCTGCTTGAGATGCTCTTTGAGAGTAAGCGATTTAGCTTTGTCCACGAATTCCAGCGCTTTATGCTTGTCGCCGCCGGATTTGTAAAGCAGGGAAATCATCATCCTGAATGGATCAAAGCGGTCCGTGTAAAATGAATATCGCAAATCTTCAAGCGCTATATTTTGCCGCATACGCTCCAGAATCTCGATCGACTGTTGGAACGATTTTATCGCTTCCTGAGCATTCCCTTTTCGCTCCAATAATCTTCCTTCCAGGGATTTTGCCTGCCACCCGATATCGGGATACTGTCCTGATGCGCTGATAGTCACGGCGGTTTTCAGCATATCTTCTGCTTGGCGGATTCGATTGGTCTTAAAATAGATCTCGGCTAATCCGATGCAATTGCGTCCCTGCAGTTCACTCATGCCCGGTGAACTGGATTTTAAGGATTCTGAAAAGGAAGCCTCGGCGGAGGCATAATCACCCATGCGGGATTCAAGCTCTCCCCGCCTGCAGAGCAGGTTGAGTCGGCGAATTCCCGCTTCCGGCGTTGCCCCTATTATTCCGCTTCTCCTGTATCCGTCCTGTTTCAGAAGGGCCTGGCTGTAATATTCCCTTGCTTCCTGAAAACGCCCGAGGCTATCCATTGCTTCGCCCAGATTCTCAAGAGCTTGGATAATGCTGATTCCATCAAGCAGGCGGTAGGACATTTCAAGTGCGGCTGAATATTCACGCAGGCATTTTTCCAGCTGTCCCATACGACGATATTGATTCCCGATCGTCATGCAGGCGTAAATCCGCCTCGATTCCCATTTGTGTTTTTGGGCCAAAGCATTCAATCGGTTCGCGTAGCTCAGACTATTGTCGAATCTCCTCTGCATGCCGGAAATCATCGCCAACGAAGCAATAGCCCGCGCTATGGGGTCCATCGCCCTTGCGCGGTTCGCGATTTTCAGCATTGTTTGGAATTCTGCCTCAGCCGCGCCGAAATCAGCCTTGCCCAAATAAAAAGCAATGCCGCGCAGCTGGTGAATATCGGCAAGCTGCCAGAAATCTCCGATTTTTGTGTATTGGTGCTCCAGCGGTTTGCTGCCCTGAAGTACTGCAGAGAATTTGCTTTCGCGATACTGCCGACTGAGATGCTGATATTCCTTATCCAAAACTGTCTTAAGCACGCGCTGAGGAGGCGAAAGCCCATTGTAAAAAACCAAGGCATCCCTCAAGCTGTGATCCCCGGTGAAATCGCCGTAGGCTTCTTCCAGAGTCTGAGCTGCCCATCGCAGGTCTTCGGAATTTGGCTCTCCAGGTTCAGATGGCGTTTGCTCCAGTTGCAGGCTGAGTTTCATGGCAGTCAGGATGGCGGCAGGCATCTGGTAAGGAGCCTGGCGGGCAAGCTCAACGAGGGCTGCCTTATCTCGCTCATGTGCCGATCTTAAGATCACCTCCCCGACGGCGCTGGTTTTGGTCGCCTGCATTTTGACTTTCAAGCCTCTGAGTTCTTCCGCCCAATTGGAGCGGGAGTCGCGGGAAAGATACAGCTCTATTTCCCGGAGAGCTTCCTGGTGCATCCCCGAGCTATAGAGCGTCCAGATTTTGTTATAGCGGGCTTCAGGCGAATCAGAATTCAGTTTCAGGACGGCATTGAAATCACTGAGTGAGCCCGTCAGCAACGAGCTGCGCCGGAGGGGATCCGTACAGTGCATGGCTTCCTCGTACTGAGCCACGCCCCTTCCAAGCATTGCCTGGGTGTTTTCCTCCCGGACATCAAGGACCTTTTGAAACTCATCTCGGGCGCGGGAAAACTTTGACTCGCTGAGATAAATAAAACCAAGGCCAAGGTGTGCATCCACCATGCTTTCCCTTACGGCAAGTGCCTGGGAAAAGAGGGTTTCCGCCCTGCGTAGTGGCTCTTCTGTGCCAAGACTCCGGTTCGTGGAGGCGGCGCTAAAGGGGAGGGAAAGCCTCAAGTTGGCAGGGCTCGTTCCAGAATAACCTGGTTCCAGAAGTCCCTTGGCCTGAGCAAAATATTCTTCAGCCTTCCTGACATCCCTGAAATGGCTAAAAATCAGAAAACTCAAAGCAGCGATGCAGATGGACGCGGCTGCCGCAACGGGCCAATGAATCCAGCGCGAGCGGCGATTCCCGTCTGAGCGCGTCTTTCGGGAAATGCTTTGGATTACCGCGATTGTATGATCCAGTTCGGCTTTGGAGGGCTCGGAATTTTCAATTGCGGTTTTCTCGGCAGAAGGTTCAAGAATTTCAAGCACTTCGGCAAGGTTTTGCCGGCAGTAGGAACACTTCGCCAGATGCGTTTCCAGAATACGGAGCCTTTCGGCGCCTGCCCGGCCGGATATATAGGTGTAAAGATCTTCTTCGCTCAGGCAGGTTTTGTTGGGGAATTCCATTACATTATGATCGTTTATCATTGCAGTGTTTCCTCGGATCTGCCTGATGAGGCGAGGTTTTGAACTCGGTCCACCAGCCGCTTCAGCAGCTTTTCCACCCCGGACCTGGAGAGGTTTATGCCTTTGCATTGGGCAATCTGGTTATAGGATAGACCATCGAGAAAATGGAGTTCGAAAACAAGCTGATCCCGATCGGAAACCTGGCCGGAATGAGACTCTATAGTGCGGGCAAATAGAGATACGAGTTCGTGAGCCAGAATTTCGCGCTCGAATCCTTCGCGACTCTTATACCAGGGAGAGTCGGCTGAATTCTCGATAGACTCCGCAATATTCATAGCGGATGTGCGACGTTTAAGAGCATTGCTGCGTCTCAATGTATCCATCACGGTGGAACGGCAAATCACCGCCATATAGGCTATCAGTTCCCTTTCAGACGCTCCTGAAAACCGCCTCATAGCCGCGCAATCATTTTCGACCAGGCGAACAATTACATTTTGAAAAAGATCCCCTTCCTGGAGGCTGGTTGATGTGATCGAATTGCTCTGACATGAAGAACAGCCGGTTGCCTGCAGCAGGGTACAGCGTACGAAATACTTGAGTTTGGCTGAATACCGCCGCAGGAATTCGTACCAGGCATTCGAGTCCTCGCAGTTGACAGCGCAGCGCAGGAACAGTTCGATCGGATCAATGGAACGCAGATCCGAATCAAGCTGTTTGCGACTTTTTCTGAATAGCATTAACCGGCATTATACATTGATCCTGGCGGCTGGAAAACCAAAAGCATAAACCTATATGGATAGCCTATGATGTTCACAGCCACAGCATAGGCAAAGCACAACGCCGGCCGCAGTGTTTCAATCCCCCGACAAGCAGGAACACATAACGCCGTGCTTTGTACCAAAAAACCGCATTCATCTACCGGGATTCCTGGCGATAACTGAGCCGGCCAGGCAGTGCGTTTCAAATGAGCTGCTTGCCGGTCCATCTCGCCTATCAAGAAAAATTGATTATTTTGCAGGATTCCGGTAGGCGGTTTCTTGTCTTTTACGTTCTTGTTATATGAAGCCTGAAAAGGGAGTGGCCCGGCTGGATATAGGAAGCGGGGGCCTTTCCCGCTGTTCGATATCCGTGCGGATTCGGTAAACAACCTGGATCTACCGCTGATATCGTAATTGACAAAATCATCCACGCAGATGGGCGTGGTCTAAATAGCAGGTAGGTCGATGGCAAATGAGGAGCATCTTTCCATTCTCAAAGAGGGAGTTGGAAGCTGGAATCGGTGGAGAAAGGAATATCCCGACATAGGCCTTGATCTAAGCGAGGTTAAGCTGAGGGAAGCGAACCTCCGCAATATTGATTTGACCGGCGCGAACCTGTTCCGGGCGGATCTGGGCAATTCGGATCTGTATGAAGCGGATCTTCGCGGAGCGGACCTCCGCCGCGCCGGTCTTCATGGGGCAAATCTCAACGGCGCCAGGCTCTCAGGCGCGAAACTCGAAGAGGCAGACCTTAGCGGCGCCGAACTGGGATGGGCGGAGCTGAATAGGGCAAGTCTTTTCAGGGCAAAACTTGTCGGCGCAAAGCTCATGGGAGCAAAACTAAACGACGCAAACCTTTGCCGAGCGGATATGAGATGGGCAGAAATCATCCTGGCAAACCTCGTTAAGGCGAACCTCCATAGTGCTAATCTTGCCGGAGCAAATCTTATTGGCGCAAAACTAATAGAGTCAAACCTTCGTGATGCGATCATGGGATCTGCAAATCTCAGCGATGTAGATCTTCGGCGCGCGGATCTTCGAGGAGCCAATCTGGTCGAGTCGATCCTCCGCAGAGCAAAACTGGGTGGTGCGGATCTCAGTCAAGCGGATTTGAGGAGAGCAAACCTGTCGGATGCCAACATGGACGAAGCCAATCTCTCGGGGACAAAGCTAAATGAAGCTCGTTTTTCAGGCTGGTCTTTAAAGGGCGTAATCTGTGAAGCAGCCTATTGGGACAAAGATGCAAAAACTCCAGTCAAATATAAGCCCGGTGAGTTCGAGAAGCTCTACTCAGAAAAGCCGGTCATATTGCTGCAATATGCACGAGAGATATCTTCATTGGAAACCTCCTCCCTGCCGGCTGTGATTTCGGAAATTGCCTCACGACACCCCGGGTGTCTTCTTCGCATGAAGTCTTTGGCCCTGAAAAATGAAGGAACCATAGTCGAAATTGCTGTGGATGAGTCCGGCGGATTGAGCGTGCCGATATTGAAACAGGAGCTGATGAAGGCCTCTCAACGATGGCGCCTCGCCTTAAGAGGATTACTGCATTCCAGGGGTCGGACCGACGCAAGCCGTCTATAGTCAAAAGGTAAGCTCGATTTTGATGGTCAAAAACAGTCTTAAACTAGATTTTTATACCCCATTTTTTTATTCTAAGAAAATCCGGCCTCGTTCCGTCCATTTAAGAGATAAATTCAAATAAATGAATATCCACAAAATCGTCCATGAATGCACTATCCGGCGATGATAAATGGGTGTCCACAAAGAATTTTCATTTTCCAGTATTGGCGGCGCGCGTCTTCGCTGTCCAAAAAAGTCCCGATACAGGACGGGTTGGTATTTGCTCCAGATTCCTCCCGGACTGCGGAAGTCGGCAATGCCGCTTTTGGTGCTGATCCCTGCACCCGTGAAGGCAATGGCTTGCCTGGATTCGGCAATAAGCTGCGCAATTTTTTCTACAGCGTTCTGTTCATAGTTCACGATTATATTTATTACATGAAAGCCTTTGATCAAGATAAGATCTCACAAATACAAATCGAGGTCGGCGTCGATATCGGGATCGATGAATGAAAACGACGACCCCGCCCCGAATAAATGAGGCTCTAATTCGACCCATGGATCCGTTGAGCATCTTTCATCCCGTAATTCGCGAATGGTTCAAGCGCCGGTTCACTGCTCCGACGGAGGCTCAGGCTTTGGGCTGGCCGGCTATAGCACAGGGCCGCCATACTTTGATATCGGCACCTACCGGATCCGGGAAGACTCTGGCGGCATTTCTTTTATGCATTGACCGTCTTCTGTGCGCCGCCGAGAAAAATGAGCTGACGGATTCCGCGCAGGTGGTTTATGTCTCTCCTCTGAAAGCGTTGTCCAACGACATTCACCGGAATCTTTCCGAACCGTTGCAGGAAATATCTCAACTGGCCGGAGAGCGGGGGCTGGTTATTCCGGATATCCGGATTGCTGTCCGAACCGGGGATACGCCTGCGCATGAGCGTCAGATGCGCGCTCGAAAACCGCCGCACATCTGGATCACAACGCCGGAATCACTTTACATCCTTCTGACTTCCGAGAGCGGGCGGCGGGGCCTGGCCGGAGTGCATACCCTGATTCTTGATGAAATACACTCCATCGCTGGAAATAAACGAGGGTCTTATCTTGCTCTTTCCGTAGAGCGTCTCTGCGCTCTTGCGGGAAGGCCGATCGTTCGGATCGGATTGAGCGCGACGATACGTCCTATTCGTGAAGTCGCTCATTTTCTCGTCGGGACAAACGAACTGAATCCGGACGGGACGCCACGCTGTACCATTGTGGATACGGGCCATCTGCGCGAGATGGACCTGCAGATAGAAATGCCCGATGCCGAGCTGGGGCCGATCGCAACGCTGGAGCTGCTGGATGAGACGATCTCCCGCATTGCCAGCCTTATTCGCGAGCAAAGGACGACGCTTGTTTTTGTCAATACGCGACGGCTCGTAGAACGAATTGCGCACCGATTATCGCTCATGATCGGTGAAGAGAATATCGTGGCACATCACGGAAGCCTTTCGCAAAAGACCCGCCTGCAGGCTGAAGAGCGTCTGAAGAGCGGCAGCGTGCAGGTCTGCGTCGCGACCGCCTCTCTCGAGCTTGGCATCGACATCGGCGCCGTGGATCTTGTCTGCCAGCTAGGATCTCCGCGGTCGATAGGAGTCCTGTTGCAGCGCGTAGGAAGATCCGGTCACTGGCTCGGCGGATTTCCCCGCGGCCGCGTCTTCCCGCTCACACGCGACGAGCTGATCGAATGCGCTGCCTTGATCTATGCAATTCGAAGGGGCGTGCTGGACACGATCAGCATCCCTCCATGGCCCCTGGATATCCTTGCACAACAGATCGTGGCCATGTGCGCCGCGGAGGACTGGAAGGCGGAGGATCTCTTCCGAATCCTCTGCGGCGCCTATGCCTATCGCGCGCTGCCTCGCGCATCATTTGACGGGGTCGTCAAAATGCTTTCGGAAGGATTTGCGACACAGCTCGGACGCAGGTCTGCTTATCTTCATTACGACAGCATCCATGGGATTTTGCGGGGACGGCGGGGCGCACGCCTGGCAGCGCTGACGAGCGGCGGCGCGATTCCCGATAATGCAAATTACGATGTTGTGGCCGAACCCGACGGTACCTATGTCGGCAGCGTCTATGAAGATTTTGCCGCTGAAAGCATGGCCGGTGAAGTTTTCCTTCTCGGGAACACCTCATGGCGAATACGCCGCATCGAAAAGGGCAGAGTCCTGGTAGAAGATGCGCACGGGCAGGCTCCCGATATCCCGTTCTGGAGAGGGGAGGCGCCCGCAAGAACAACCGAACTCTCGCAGCTGATTTCCGAAGTACGGGAGGGAATAGACCTGCGGATGCCGGACCACGGTGCCTGTCTGAAATGGCTTGTCGAGGAAGTCGGCGTTTCCCCTAATGGTGCGGAGCAGGCGTGCGCCTACATCATGGAAGGGAAGCGGATACTGGGAGCGGTGCCCGGCATATCCAATGTAGTCGCCGAAAGGTTTTTTGATGAGACCGGTGGAATGCAGCTGGTTCTGCACGCTCCCTTCGGCGCGAGAATCAACAAAGCCTGGGGCCTTGCTTTGCGCAAGCGGATCTGCGGCCGATACAATGCAGAACTTCAGGCTTCCGCCACCGACGACGGCATCAATCTTTCTTTAGGCCCCCGGCATTCGTTCCCTCTGAATGATCTTTTGCTCCTTCTCAGCCCGGAGAATTTGGATCAGACGCTGATTCAGGCAGTCCTTGCATCCCCCATATTTATAACCCGCTGGCGGTGGACCGTCACCCGCTCCTTAGCGCTTTTGCGTTTTGTGGGCGGGAAACGCGTACCTCCTCCTCTCCAGCGCATGCGATCCGATGACCTGCTGGCCTCGGTCTTGCCCGATTCTGCGCACTTCCCGGAAGGCGGTTCGCTGCTGCCCGATCATCCGCTTCTGTTTGAAGCGCTGCGTGACTGCCTCCACGATGCGATGGACAGCGAAGGGCTGCGCCGGGTGCTCCGGAAAATCGAATGCGGAGAAATACAGTTTTCCGGCAGGGACACGCCGATGCCTTCGGTCTTTTCGCACCAGATTCTGAACGCGATGCCCTATGCGTTTCTCGATAATGCACCCATTGAAGAACGAAGAGCGCGCGCCGTTATCCTGCGCCGGGCGCTTCCGGAGCATGCCGACGAATTAGGCACACTGAATCCCGATGCCATCCGCAGCGCTTCGGAGGATGCCTGGCCGCCGGTCCGCGATGCGGAAGAACTGCACGATGCTCTGCTCGGATTAATCCTCCTTCCCGAGGGCCTGTTTAGCCGCTTCCCGGAACGGGCTCCGGAATGGATGGACATGCTCATTCGAGACGGGCGCGCGTTTAACCTGGAGATAAACGGCCGAAAGTATTTTGCGGCGACCGAAGCTGCAAACCTTTTGCCGCTGAAGAGCGAGAATAATCGTGAGCAGTCGTCCGGCGAGCATCCGCTCGTTCCAACCATTCGCGGATGGATTGAGGTAAGCGGCCCTCTTACCGTAGCCGGATTGGCCGGGATGCTGGGCTTCCCGGCGGAAGAGGTATCGACCGCATTGGCGCATCTGGAAAACACCGGCCTTGTCCTGCGCGGATTCTTTACCATTCAGGATGAGGAGGAGTTTTGCGACCGGCGCATCCTGGCGAGAATTCATCGGGCGACAATCGCTCATTTGCGCAGGGAGATCGAGCCGGTAGCGCCTGCGGTTTTTCTCAGCTTTCTTTTTGAGTGGCAGCACATTGCATCCGATGCGCAGCTGAGCGGCGAGCAGGGAGTTCTGGAAGCGATCGATCAACTCCAGGGATTCGAATCTGCCGGCGCTGCCTGGGAGGATGAGATCCTCAAAGCGAGAGTCTCGGACTATAAGCCTGAGTTTCTTGATGCGCTTTGCCTCGGAGGAGATGTGATATGGGGCAGGTGGAGGCGCAGGACAACCCAGGCTGAAGTTCCGGCCCGCAGGCCGGGCATTACACGCGCGGCCCCGCTCGGGCTGGGCATACGAGAAGATCTGCCGTGGTTGCTCGATGAAAATCCTGCCGACGAAACGGCATTGTCCAACTCCGCGAGGGATATCCTGGAGTTCCTGCACAGCCATGGCGCCTCTTTCTTCCCCGAAATCAGTGCCGGCACGAGGCACTTGCCCTCAGAAGTGGAAGAAGCTCTGTGGCAGCTCGTTGCCGCCGGATTGGTCACGGCCGACTCTTTTGCCGCTCTCCGGTCTCTGGTCACCGGGGAAACCAAGAAGCTGGAACACTCGCGCCGGCGCCGGCGCCAACCGCGCCGGACACGTGAAGGACGATGGTCTCTGCTTGAAGTAAAGGGCAGCCTTCCCGCAGACAAGGCCGAGTTCTGGGCACAGCAATATATACGTCGCTATGGCATCTTCTGCCGCGAGCTGCTTGTGCGCGAGACTTCTGCTCCGCCCTGGCGTGAACTGCTGAGAGTCCTGCGTCGCTCCGAAGCGCGTGGCGAAATACGGGGAGGGCGGTTCATCGCCGGTCTGAATGGAGAGCAGTTTGCATTGCCGGAGGCGGTGGAATCGCTGCGCGCTTTGCGCAGGAAGCCAATCCAGGGACGGTATGTAAGAATTTCAGCCTGCGATCCGCTGAATCTTGCAGGCATCCTGACTCCCGGCGCGCGGATCACGGCCGTTCTTGGAAACCGGATTCTTTATCGTGACGGAGTCCCTGTCGCCGCAGCTGAAAATACCCAGATCCGCCTCCTGGCGTCGATCGAGCCGGAAGAGCGAACGATCGTGAACCGACTACTGGATGAACGGCCGATCGTGATTCGAGATTCGAAATTCGAGATTCGAGATTGAAAAAGCAGATCGATTTTATTAAAAAGACCTCGACCTGGCCGTGGACTTGGACGCTTTTTGGGTTCGTCCAAATCCAAATCGAGGTTCAGATTGAGGACGAGGTCGAAGTGCGGATTTGGTGATTTTGTGCAGATTGCCGTTTAAGCACGAATCTTGAATCTCGAATCCAGTTACTTCTGCCTTGATCTTCGCCCGACAGTTCTGTAGCTTCATGTTTCACCAAAACATATTTGTAGAATGGGCGGATGCGATGTACACCACGGAATTCAAAGAAAGCAAACGGCTGGCCACGATGCTGGAGCTGAACAAGGCTCTTTCGGGAACGCTCAGTCTCAAACATTCTCTCCACAGGGTGCTGGAGATTCTGGAGCAGCGTTACGGGATGTTTCGAAGCACGATAACGCTGTTGCGCGAGGATTCGGAGCTGCATATTGAAGCGTCCTTCGGCCTCACCGACGAAGGCCAGCGCGCCCATTATGCCCTCGGAGAGGGGATAACCGGACGGGTGGTCGAAAGCGGAAAACCGATCGTGGTTCCGCAGGCGAGCCGTGAACCCATGCTGCTGAACCGTGCTGCGAAAAGAAAAGGACTGAAAGAAGAACTGAGCTACATTTGCGTTCCCATCACAACCGGACGCAAGGCCATCGGCGCGCTCGGCGTGGATTTGCGGTTCAAGAAGGAGCGGGATTACGCCCCCATCGTACAGTTCCTGCGCGTTGTGGCCTGCATGATCGGCCAGGCCGTGAGAGTGGAGCAGCTGGTGGAGGCGGAAACCCATCGTCTCGTGGAAGAAAACATCCATCTGCGCGAAGAGCTTCGCGAGCGATACGATTTTTCCAACATGATCGGCAGCAGCGGCGGTATGCGGCAGGTATACGAGCAGATCTCGCAGGTGGCCGCGACAAATACGACTGTGCTGATCCGTGGCGAATCAGGAACAGGCAAAGAGCTCATCGCGCATGCCCTGCATTACAATTCTCCAAGAGCAAAGAAACCTTTCGTAAAAGTCAGCTGTGCGGCGCTTCCGGATACTCTGATCGAATCGGAAATGTTTGGTTATGAGAAGGGCGCATTTACCGGAGCTCAGGCCCGCAAGCCCGGACGTCTGGAACTGGCGGAAGGCGGGACTTTGTTTCTAGATGAGGTAGGAGACCTGAATCTGACGACACAGATCAAGCTGCTGCGGGTTATTCAGGGGCGGGAATATGAGCGGCTGGGGAGCACCTCGACCATAAAAATAAACGTAAGGCTGATTGCAGCCACGAATAAGGATTTGGAAAAGGCGATCGCCGACGGGCTTTTCCGCGAAGATCTCTACTACCGTTTGAACGTTTTCACCATTTTCGTTCCTCCTTTGCGGGAGCGCAAACCCGATGTGATGGCACTGGCGGATTTTTTCCTGGAAAAATATTCAAAAGAGCACGGCAAGAACATCCGCCGCATTTCCACTCCCGCGATTGACATGCTGATGAGTTACCACTGGCCCGGGAATGTGCGTGAACTGGAAAATACCATGGAACGGGCGGTGCTGGTTTGCGACGGCAATGTCATTTACGGCCACCACCTTCCGCCTACGCTCCAGACCGCAGAGGCTTCCGGAACGGCGGTAAGAGTCTCGCTTGCAGAAGCCGTGGCAGCGTATGAAAAAGATCTCATCCAGGATGCGCTCAAGATGACCCGAGGCAACCGGAGCAAAGCGGCGCGCCAGCTCAGCACTACAGACCGGATCCTCAACTACAAAATCAAAAATCTCGGCATCGACTGCCGACGCTTCCGCAAATAGGCCGCACCTGCAATCCAAATCCAGCCTGGCCCGCCGGTTTTACAGGATGCAGTTGGGCCGGCCGGCCACGCGGCGGGCGACGGTATCGTAAAGCCAGTCTTCGAGGCCCCGGGCAAGATAGAAGCGGGGATAGAGAAGATCCTGCTCTGAAGAAATCAGGCCCTCCTCCATTGCCAGGCGCGCGATTTCCGTGCCGGGATAAATACGAATTCCTAAACTGAGCCGAAGGCTGTCGAGTTCAAGCGATTCGGCAAAGGCCAGGCTTTCTTCCACGGAATCCCGGTTTTCGCCCGGCCCGCCGAGCAGAAGAAATCCCATCCGGCGAATTCCGTTTAGACGGAGCATTTCGGACGTGCGCCGTACCTCTTGTGTATCAAATTGCTTGTGCATATTGCGAAGCATGCTCTCGGCGCCGCTTTCGAAGCCCATGCTGACCTCCCTGCACCCGGCTCCGGCCATCATCTCGATAAGCTTTGGCGAAAGCCCGCCCGGATAAAGTATGCATCGCCAGGATATGTCGAGACCTGCTGTGATGATCTGCGAACAGAGCTGGGTCGCATAGGAAGGAGGAAGGTTGAAGGTGTTATCCACAAAATAAAAATGCCGAAATCCTTCGTCAACCCATCGCTTCATCCAGGCAACAATGCTTTCCGGCGAGCGCCATCGAACGGATCTGCCCTCGATGGTGGGCGTTGAGCAGTAACTGCATGACATGGGACAGCCGCGCCGTGTCTGAACGGGAACCGGAGCATTTGCAGCTCCTGACAGCGATCGTGCCAGAAGAGCAGGATCGGGCAGCGGGAATGCATCCAGATCTCGGCAAAAAGAGCGCCTTACAGACGCGGATTTGTTTTTGAGGTAGAGTCCGGGCAGCGTATCCAGGTTTTTGCTTTCTTGAAGCCTGCGGAGGAGTTCCGGAAAGACCGCTTCGCCTTCGCCTTGAATGCCCATGTCGGCGCCGAGATATTCCAGAATGGGCTGCGGGAGGATGCTGAATCCGGCGCCACCGAGGATTAGGGGGGCCGAGGATGCTTCTCTGCAGCATTCTACGGCCTCGCGCGCCTGGTCCAGCAGAAACCGGGTATCGCGCATACTCTGATCGTCGATATTGCGCACCGATATGCCGATCACTTCCGGTCTGAAATCCGAGATCGCTTGCAGAATAGCACTATGCGCATCACGTTCGATAAGCAGATCCAGGAGACTCACCTGATGTCCGGCGTTTCCCGCTGCGGCTGAAACGCATGCCATGCCGAGCGCGGGAACGCGTATATCCACATCCTCACGATTTCCGGATATTAAAAGCACTCGCATTGCCGTTACTCACCCCCGAGAGCAGGAATCCGCAATTTCGCCATTAAGCGTTCGACCAGAGGCCACTGAGCGTTCTTGAGTTTTCTCCTCCCCTCCGGCAGAGAAAAAAACCGGGCGCGGTCCACTTCGGGGAAAAGCTGAATGCGTCCGGACCGCGGCGGCCATTGCATTTCGAACATGTTACTTCGAACGGGCTGTGAAGGATCGTGATCCCCTTCAAAAGCCCAGCCAAAGACCTCCTTGCCGCCTTTCTGAATTATGGATCCCAGTTCGAGATAGGGGCCATGGGGTTTAAGCCCGGTCTCTTCCTCAAATTCCCGAACAGCAGCATCCAGAAGAGGTTCGCCGTCGGGCGGCTCACCCTTTGGGATTGTCCAATACCCATCGTCCTTATTCTGAAACAAAGGCCCACCGGGATGAGCCAGGAAGATCTGGAGATCCCCATTCCTGAGCCGATACATCAGCAATCCCGCACTGACCCGTGATCGCATGAACTCACTTTATCACCTGAGCAGGGTTGTTCAAAGTGCGGCGCAAGCAATTGTCCGGCCGGCATAAAACAGAGATTGTCCGTGGAAGGTCTTATTCCGGAGGACGGAAATGGTCGGCGAGTTCGAGTAATGAGCGGATGAGGATGTCGCAGCCGGCTGCTTCAAGTTCCTCTTTGGGACGGAAGCCTCCCACCACGCCGCAGGTGGTTATTCCGGCGGATTTCCCGGCCCGGATGTCGACGGGGCTGTCTCCGACAATGGCCGTTCTGGATGGAGATCCTTTGCAGAAATCGATTGCTTTAAATAACGATTCAGGATCCGGCTTGCGTTTTTGAATGCTGTCTCCGCCCAGGATAATATCAAAACGGTTGCCGATGCCCAGCCCATCAAGGATGCGCCGGGAAAACCCTTCAGGTTTGTTGCTGACAACGGCAAACCTGGCCCACGGAAGGCGGTCCAGTCCCTCCCGCACATTCGGGAAAAGCCGCGTCTGATCCAGCAGGTGGTTCCCGTATTCTTCTTTGAAGAAGGGAATGGCTTCCTGGACCATCGCCCGCTCCGGATCGCGGCCGAGGGCTTTGCGCAGAGATCGTTCTATTAAAGGCTGTAAGCCGTTTCCCACAAAGTCTGCAATGTCGGATTCCTGAAGAGGCTGCACGCGAATCCGCGCGAGCGTTAGATTTACTGCGCACGCAATATCGGCGAGCGAATCGATGAGCGTTCCATCCAGGTCAAAAAGAAACAGGTTGCAGGGCCGCAACATGGGCAGCTTCATTTAACTCCTCAGGAGCATCAGGATGTGGCCAAGTTCCGGCAATATGAGGGATTCCATTGCAAGCTTGCATGCCCGGGGGCTGCCGGGCAGACAAAAAATTGCTTTTCCTTTTATGGTCCCCGCGAGCGCGCGGGACAGCATCGCTGCGCTCTTGACCTGCGGGTAGCTGAGCAGCATGAAGAGAGCGTTGAATCCGGGAAGCACCTTGTCCAGCATGCTTTGGACTGTTTCTATGGTGATATCCAGCGGCGCCACTCCCGTGCCCCCCGTGGTGATGATTGCCTGAACGTCTTTATCGCGAGTCAACTCACGTAAAGTCGCTCTTAATACGTTGCGGTTATCGGGTATGAGCTTTCTTACAGGCACATGATGTCCGTTGGCTTCGAGCAGGTTCTGGATGACATCTCCTGATTTATCCGAGTCGAGCGAACGGGACATAGATAGGGTGATTACGGCGACGTCGGCGCTGCCGCCGGATTTTTCCCTGTGCTCGGCAACGGAATTCTGCAGTTTTTTCCCAGCCATAGCAATGATCCTCCCAGACCGCATTGAAATCGGGGCATGATGACATGCTGCTTTTGCTTTTTCAAAGATGATTTTTCTCCTCTAATTGAACAACTGGTGGCTGATCCGGCCGATAAGGCTATTATGACTGCCGTCGGCAATATTATGGCGAGTGAAGTTGTCTGCGCCGACATGGATATCACACTGGGCGCGGCAATGGAATTGTGCGCAGAGAAGCGCATCCGTCATCTTCCCGTTTTGGACGAGTACAAACAGCTGGTCGGCATGGTCACGGACCGGGATCTCCGCTATCATCTCAGTCCCAGAATCGGTACTCTGGCTGAAAATAAATCCGACAGGGAGAACCTGGAGCATCCCATCCACCTGATCATGAGGCATACCGTAGTCGTGGTTTCCGCCGATACATCGGTTTCGGAAGCCGCGCAACTGATGCTGGCCAACAGAGTGGGATGCTTGCCGGTCGTCAATCTCGGCCGGCATGTTATCGGGATCGTAACCACTACCGATCTGCTTCGCTACCTCGCGACGAATCCTCTTGAATAGTGCGGGCTAAATGCTTCTGTTTGTTTTTGCTGCAATCAGATTCATCGCAATTGCGACGGCTTCCTCAGCGGAATGGGCATAGATTATCGGCAGCTGCTCTCCGCCCGGAGGAATCAGATCCCAGGTGCCAAGGCCGATGACCGGAGTGTGGCATTTCAGGGCGAGGGCGATTTCGGAGAGTGTTCCGTAAGAACCGTGGATGGCAATGACGACCTGGCTGGTCAGGACATTTATGGCATTTCGGGCGTTGCCGAGGTCGGTAACAATGGGAATGTCAATGTAAGGATTGGCTTCGTCCGCGCTGGCTCCGGGAAGGATGCCGATCGTGATTCCGCCTGCTTCTCTGGCGCCTCTAGCGGAGGCTTCCATTACTCCGCTCCGGCCTCCACAAATCAGCAATGCTCCCTTTTTGCCTATCAGGAAGCCCACTTCCCGGGCAAGGTTATACACATCAGGCAGGCATAGCGCGGGACCCATGACACCAATTCGAGGTTTGAGTCTCAATTCCATTGGCTTCCTCCCAGTGCATCAAAGAGCAGGAATACGGTCCATCATACAACCGAATCAGCGTTTCTTACAGAGTTTCCAGAACGGTCTTTGCCCCGATCGTTCAATGTCGGGTCCGGCTTTTGGCCTTTTTATGACTCCGATGGTTAAAATGCTACCTAAAGGTTTCTCTCAAACGGAACGAATAGATTGTAGGCAGGAGTTTTTGCGGGTATCTCTATGTGTGCGGTCAAACATCCCATCGCGTTTCCGATTAACAAGGGATTTGAAATCCCCAGCATCCCTCTCGTCCTGATTAAGATCATACAGACGCTGGATGCGGACAAGAGCTCGGCGAAGGAGCTTGAGGAATTGATTCTGCATGATCCGGCGCTTTCGGCGCGGATCCTCAGACTGGCAAACTCCGCGTTTTATTGCTTTCGCGCCAGGGTGAAGACGATTTCACATGCCATTACGCTGTTGGGTATGAACCTGGTGACCAGCCTGGCAATCGGCATCAATATCTTTGATACGTTTACCAAGGGATCCAAATCCGAGGCGGCCCATATCAATCAGCTCTGGACGCACTCTTGCGGCGTGGCCGTACTGGTAAAGGAAATCTGGTCTCGGCGAAGCCGCATAGAGAAGGAAGGCGAATTCGCTTTTTTATGCGGGCTGCTTCATGACCTGGGGAAAGTCATTTTATTTAAAACGTACCCTGGCCATTACAGCTCCATATATGCAATTGCAAAAACGGAGACAGATCCTTCGATCAGCTCCTATGAGTCCGAATATTACGGTGTCGATCATGCGGCGATCGGCGAAATGCTTGCCAAGCAATGGGGATTTCCTTCAGAGCTGGTGAGCCTGATTCGCCGGCATCATGATCCCTTGGCGCTGAGTGATCCCATGGTTCGAGCCGTGACGCTGTCCGACATGCTGGCCAAGGAATTCAAGATCGGCTACGATGGCGATGATGGCCTCTACGAAGATATGTCTGATTTCTATTTGCGATTAGGAGTGTCGGAAGCGGAATACGAAGGTCTGAAGGAATTTGCGTCCCGCGAGCGAGAGAATATCGAGGGCTTTTTTAAATTCTCTTCCTGAGATGGGGAATCGAGGCTTTCATGGAGATTGAGGAGCGGATTCGGACACAAATCGAGGCCATCCTGGTGAATGATGCCAGGAACTACACCGAGATTAAAAACATGGCCGAAGATGACGAACCCCTGGACGCAAGTCTGCCTACCGAAGAAAGAAATCTCTATCACCGGATTATCAACAGCTACCGAAATGCTGTGAGCGAGGTGAACAAGCTTCTTGAAGAAAACATCGGATCGCTTTCAGGCTTTTACCGGATTGTCGAAAGCATAAAGGAAAAAGAGGATTTTCAGGAGATCTGCTCACAGATCGTGGATTGTATCCTGCAGGATTTCGGCGCCGATTATTGCAGCCTGCTGTTTCCGGAAAGCGCCGATACTCTTTGCCTGGAGGGAATTTGCGAAGACCGCAAATTCCTCAGAATACATTCCAAGACAAGCCTTCTCGGAAGCAGGGAATTTGAACAGGAATTGACTCGCATGGCGGAGGAATTTCCGGACTGCCTGAGCATTGAAGACATTTATAAAGAGCCGCGATTCAACAATGTGGATTTTCCCGGCGTCGTTCGATCTGTTCTATGCCTGCCGATCCTTCTGCGCAACACGCCTGTCGGATTCTTAATCCTGAGTCATTCACTGCCCAGCTATTTCCATGATAATCACATCCGGGTCCTGAAGATCCTCGGCAGTTTCATTGCCCATTTGAGGTTGCTGCACCAGGAGGGACATCTTCTGCCCCAGATTCAGCCTGCCTCCGCTTCCACCCCGAGAGGCGCCGAAAAGCAGGATATCTATGCAGTGGTACTGATGGAGTTTGATGCTCAGGACGCTTATGGCCGTTGGATACCACTATATAAAGACGCAATACGCGATATCCGTTCGCGGTTGCAGCGCGCCCTTGAAGAAGTAGAATCGGTGCTGTTTTACGGAGAGAACGATCTCCTGGCACTTCTGCCCGGCGTCTCCTCGGAGAATCTGCCTGCCCGCATACGCGGCCTCCGCGAGACGTTTAATCGCTGGCAGACGGATCATGCGGAAGATCATCGCAATGCCCGCATGAATATGGGATTCTCGGTTTGTGAAGGGGAAGAAGATTTTTCAAGGACGCTCGAAGTTGCGTCGGCTGTAATGCATCCGGAAAGCGAAGAGGAGCCCCGGCTTTCCGAAGGAGCCTGATTCCCAATCAGCTGCAAAATCTGTCGAGAACCGGCTGGAGATCCGACGAGCCGGTCAAAATGTGCCTCGAGATACTGTGCACTCGCATTTCTTCCGATTCATCATGGGGGACCAGCGTTTCGTGCCAGTTGTCCAGGATGCTGCTGAACCGCACCATGTGGACTATTTCATGAGTTAATATGTAAACCAGAAACGGGTATAGATGCTGTAGCAGATTTTCCCTTTGTGCCGCCGCCAGTATGCTCTGGTCGTGTAGTTCGATTCGGTAGAAATCAAACGGATTGGCGGGATTGATTCTCCGAAGGCAACGCACCCTTGCCAGCATGGGATCCGGCAGCGGTTCCCATCCGTGGTCGATTTGCGTCAGCAAGTCGTAGCGCAACCGCTCCCAGCGGAATGGGGGTATGCAGTAATAGCCTGCAGTACGCCCTTCAGCCTCATCCAGAGCTTGGAAAACCAGGTTGCGCTGCGGAGTCGAAAAAGGCACAACTCCCCCTTAAAGAATCATGTCTTGCTTTCGGAATTTGTTGGTGCGCTGGACTTTTCAGTTGTTTTAGTCTCGGAAGATTTATCGGATGCACTGTTCTTGGACTTTTCGGATGGTCCGCTCGAATTCCGCCGGGCATAGTCCGTTAAATACCAGCCGCTGCCTTTCAGCTGAAAACTGGATTGACTGATAAGTTTTTCCACTTTTGCGTGGCAGAATTTGCATTCGGACAGAGGCTCATCTGTGACCTTTTGAAAAACCTCAAAAACCTCACCGCATTTTGTGCATTGATATTCGTAGATCGGCACTGCCAACACCTCCATGCTGCATTAATGGTTTAAAATATAATCCTTCAGCACTTTCCAGTCAAACACCCCAATAAAAAAATCACATCAATCATGGAGCAAATAATGGACACCCACATAATGGAGGACATCTGCCAGGCTGTCATAAGTAGCTAAATTCCATTGTCAAAAACCGAACCCGACCCCGAGATATAAAATTAGTTTCGCAGATGCTTTAAATGGAGATATTGGGATGTCGGGATCTGGAGATCATGTACAATAGGCAGATGCATAAGGGGCAGAGCGGGAAACTGCGGATAGGGGATGACTGGAATGCGATCACCGTCATTGCATTATCGCAGCAAAGCCCGCTAAAGGCGGTGGCAGAACTTGTTGAGAACAGCATAGATGCGCATGCTTCAAACATCGTCATAACCCGAGGCAAAGAAAAGGGATTGCATTACCTGCGCATCGTCGATGACGGCGACGGTATCCCGCGGGATGAATCCGGATTGCCCGATTTTCAATATGTGGCCACCCACATATGCGATTCCGTCAAGCGGCGGCTCCGTCGCGAGGACCGGGGAGACGTTCAGGGCGAATTTGGCATCGGACTCCTCAGCTTCTGGACATTGGGCGAAAAGATCGTGTTGACGTCTGCGGGCGCTGACGGACGTACGTATGAAATGCGAATGGGCAAAGGAGAGCCGCGCTACACGATTACGGAGCGCAAGCGCCTTTTCCCGGAAAAAGGGACAGAAGTGGTGGTGCATCCGCTTCTGCCCGGTATCAGGAACCTGAGTGGCGAAAAGATCCAGTGGTATCTCGCTTCCGAATTGCGCGACCGGATCAAGCATACCGGCGTAACCATACAGGCGATCGACCGCCAGGCACGCACCCGTCATACCGTGGTACCGCGCGAATTTTCAGGCAACCTGATCCACAGGCTTCCTGCAGTTCAATCGGAATTTGGAGAGATATATTTGGAGCTCTACCTGGATGATTCGAGACCGGAAAACCATGTGGGTTTATATCGCCATGGCACTCGTGTGGTCGAGGATATTGTTCAGCTGGATGCGTTCCAGCATGCTCCATGGATGTCCGGGTGCCTGCAGGGAATCATCGACGCGCCCTTTTTAAACCTAACTCCCGGAACACGTACCGGGATTCTTCATGACGAGCGCTTCGACGCCATGAGCCGGGCCCTCGAGCCTGCGGAGGGAATCCTGGCGCAAATGATCGAGGAGCAGAAAAAGGCGGCCGAGGAACAGGCAAGTAAAGAAATACTCAAATCCATCCATCGTGCATTCCGCGAAGCCCTGCTGGCGCTGCCCGCCGAGGAGTATGACTGGTTTCAGATCTCGGAAGGCAAGCACGATTCCCGCCCATCAAGGAAGAACTCCGGCCTTCCTCTTCTTGAACAGGGGACAGCAGAAGATCCCGAAGCCGGCGAATCCGAGCTCAAGCCACAAAGGGAATTCTTTGATTTCCCGGGACCTCTTTACAAGGCCGTGATTTCGCCCGCAGCCTGCACCCTGCGCGTCGGCGAATCGAGGAATTTCAGGGCGATTGCGCGCGACAGGAACCGCAGGCTTGTGGAAGAGAACCTCTCTTTCCAATGGACGATTGAAGAAGGTCCGGGCAGGCTTCTGGAAACCGCTTCGGAGATTGTGCACTTCGAGGCTTTAAGTGAACCGGGCCTGGCGCATTTGAAGGTTCTTGTCCGGCAAGGAGAAACGGAGTGCGAAGCCGAAGCCCTTGCGACCGTGACGGATCAATTCCTTCCCGATACACCCAAGCTTGCGGGCGGGAAACAAGGACTTCCGGCTTACACATTTGAGCATAAGCCGGGCGAACTCTGGCGCTCGCGTTTCGATCAAACCCGGAATCTGATTGTCATCAATAATGCTCATCGGGATTTTGTGTATTCATCGCGCAACCGGACACTCAAGCTCCGATATATCTGCAGGTTATATATAAAAGAATTGGTCCACAACAACTTCCCAGGTCTTTCTCCCGACCAGCTGCTCGAACGCATGGTCGAGCTTTCACTCTATACCGAAGAGCATCTCAAATAGAGAATGAGCCGGGGAGCAAGCCGTATGTCCGTCATCATTTTCCAGCTTCCCGGCCAATCGCTCTCTGCGCTGTGGGTAGGATGGTTCCGCAAAAATCCCGAAACCGTTCTGTAGATGATTTTGGAGCGGGCATTCAGCCCTGATTTGCTTTTAAGCAAACCTCCGGCTCTGCCCTCACTGTGGGACACTTGACACTGTGGGTGTTTTCGTTCTGGTTGCAGGCAGGGATGCAGGGAAAGAGGTCCCGCTTCAAGCAAACATG
>JAFGIY010000129.1 GCA_016929335.1 Acidobacteriota bacterium
CAGGCATAAATATCTCTTACACATGGGATTTATTGCGCGTCGCGGCTGAAGCCGCGACCCACATGGAAATCTTTGCTTATGCAGATTGCGTCATCGCCACCAAGGTTTTCAATCCTATTGTTGAGTTTTGAGACAGTCTCATCAGCAGCCTCGGGTTCGGCTTTTCATCAAAACAACAACCGTGGGACAGCCTCTTCAGCCGCGACTCACATGAAACAGGACTATCAGGGCTGCACGCTTCAGGCCGACGCAGAATGTCGAAACTTGACGGTTGCCTCACAATGGTCAATACCCCTATATTGGACCATTCAGCACCTGCCATTTTTCGGCGACGAGCCGCAAGAAGGGGGTGCATACAATGACAATCTGATGCCGGTTTGATCTGATGACAGGAAGCCTCGACCTTCTGCTCCATTACACCACGCTGATAGCCGACCACATCTGGTGGCCGGTCGTAATTCTGTTGCTGGCGGGAACGGGGATCTACATCTCGTTCCAAACCCGATTCATTCAAATCCGCCGCCTGGGACTCGCGATCCGACTCATGTTCAAAAGCCGCGACAAAGCCGAAATGGAGAAACGCACGGGGGACATCACGCCATTCCAGGCATTGATGACCGCACTGGCCGCAACTGTCGGCAACGGCAACATTGCCGGTGTTGCCACGGCAATCGCCAGCGGCGGGCCCGGGGCTCCCTTCTGGATGTGGATGACGGCCGTCTTCGGAATGGCGACCAAATACGCCGAGGGGATGCTGGGGCTTAATTATCGCATTAAAAACACGGACGGCTCATTCAGCGGCGGCGCAATGTACTATCTGCGCGACGGAATCCGCTGGAAGGGTCTGGGGAAATTCCTGGCCTTCTGGTTTTCCATCGCCGTCATCCTTATGGCGACATTCGGCAGCGGAAATATGGCGCAATCGAACTCGATCGCACTGGCGCTTAACAGCGATTTTGGTATTCCGTTCATCTGGACCGGGATTGGGCTGGCAATTCTGGTCAGCCTCGTAATCATTGGAGGAGTGAAGCGCATTGCGATCGTGGCAGAACGGCTCGTTCCCGGAATGATCCTGCTGTATATGGTCTCAGGCATCTTTGTCGTCCTGACGAACGTTCGGATCATACCGGATATTCTGATGGTCGTGTTGAGATCGGCTCTTACAAATGAAGCGATCGTGGGAGGGTTTTTAGGGCACACGGTTAAAGAGGCGATCCGCTATGGCGTCGCCCGTGGGACACTTTCCAATGAATCAGGAATCGGTTCGTGCTCCATTCCCGCCGCAGCGGCAAAGGGCAACGAATCAGCCGCACAAGGCCTTGTCGCGATGATGGGTACTTTCATTGACACTATTATCGTCTGCAGCATGACTACATTCGTCATTCTCGCTTCCAATCTGCACCCTCACACCACCGGGTTGACAAGCACGGAGCTGACTAAAAGTGCTTTTGCAGTCGGCCTTGGGACGGGTCTTGGCGGATGGGTTGTCAGTCTCAGCAGTCTGCTCTTCGGCTATACGACCCTGATCGGGTGGTCGTATTATGGAGAGCAGGGCGCGCGTTATCTATGGGGCATCAGGAGCGTCTTCCCTTATCGCTACGCCTTTTGCCTCTTCGTTTTCTTCGGAGCCGTTCTGCAGGGACGGCATCTGCAGATCGTCTGGAACATGGGAGACATCGGTAATGCCTTGATGGCCATCCCAAATCTTGTCGGTCTGGTCCTCCTCGGGAAAAAGGTTCAACAGCTTACAAAAGACTACCTCCGGCGATGGGATAAGGGAGCGATCGCGAGCCCTTTTGGAGACTGATTCCCTCAAACAAATGATCATAGTTCCATATGGTTGATCTGAAGTATTACTGCAAAAATGTGGCATAGGGGTGGAAAATCGCCAAAGCTCGAATAAAAATAGAGCTTCAAGGTTCTTGGGAAGCCGGGATAGGATTAAAAATGGAAATATGCCTGAATAGCTTCTTATTCCCGCATCGAACAGCCTGCCGGCTGAAAGGGCAAGTTCGCCGGTTTTGGAGGAGGGAAAATAAATGGTAAAAGAATATAGAATGTACATTGGCGGTGAATGGATTCCCGCACCGGATGGCGAATTTTACGAGGATTTCAATCCCTATACCGGAGAGGTTTTTGCCCGCGTTGCCTCCGGCAAAAGAGCGGACGCAAAGCGGGCAGTTGAAGCCGCAGCGGCCGCGTTTCCGTCATGGTCGCGTTCGCTTCCGTCTGAGCGTCAGAGCCTGTTTTTAAAAGCCGCGGATATCCTTGAAAAGAAGAAGGACGAAGTCATTAACGTTCTCGCTGAGGAAACAGGCTGCGCCTATGGATTTGCATTGTTTCAGGCCGGTTTTACTCCCGGATTGCTGCGTGAAGCCGCGTCACAGGTGCATCAGACAAATGGAGAAATCATCCCGTCCGACCTGCCCGGCGCGTTTTATATGGCCATACGTCAACCGGTAGGTGTTGTGGCAGGCATTGGACCGTGGAACGCGCCTCTGATCCTGTCTCTTCGCTCCATCTGCATGCCCATTGCTTACGGAAATACAGCTGTGCTCAAACCTTCGACCGAGTCTTCCGTAGCAGGCGGCGTGCTGATTGCAGAAGTCTTTGACCAGGCCGGTTTCCCAAAGGGAGTATTGAACCTGGTTACCAATGGGCCCGGAAGAAGCGGTGAAATAGGAGACGAGTTCATAGAAAATCCGAAAGTCCGCCGCATCACACTGACCGGTTCATCCGCAGTCGGACGCCAGCTTGCAGAAAAGGCCGGACGCCATCTTAAACGCGTCGCAATGGAATTGGGCGGTCAAAATCCCATGATCATTCTGCAGGATGCCGACATCGATTATGCCGTCAATGCCGCGGCTTTCGGCGCATTTCTCCATCAAGGACAGATATGCATGTCTACGCGCCGGATAATCATAGAAAAACCAATTGCCGCTTCATTCATTGAAAAATTTGTCAAAAAAGTCTCCGGCTTTAAGGTAGGAGACCCCAAGGATCCGAAAACGATTATCGGACCCATCATCAACAGACACCAATTGGAGGACATAAGAAAAAGCGTTGATGCTGCGGTTCGTGACGGCGCGAAGGTATTATGCGGCGCTAAAACAGAGGGGCTCTGCTATTACCCGACCGTGCTGAGCAATGTCAAACGTGGCACTCCATTCTGCTATGAAGAAACTTTCGGGCCTGTGGTCTCCATTGTTGAAGTGGAGAACGAAGAACAGGCGATCTCAATTGCAAACGAGACCCCTTACGGGCTTTCGGCTGCCGTGATCACGCGAGATTTCAACAAAGGGCTTGCGATAGCCGAACGCATCGAGTCCGGTATCGTTCATATAAATGATCAGACGGTGCATGATGAACCGCAGGTTCCTTTCGGCGGCCTCAAGGACAGCGGTTGGGGCAGATTCGGCGGTCGAGCCGGCCTGGAAGAATTTACCGAATTACGCTGGATCAGCATGCAGCGCACTCAGCGCCGGTATCCTTTTTAAACGTATATCCGACCCGGCCCGGCCTGGGCCGCAACCGAATTTGCGAAGACTCATGGATGCAGTGCGCTGTCAGCTTCCTTGTCCACTATGATTGGTTTCAGATGTATTGGGAAGCATAGCCTATTTGTGCTTTGCACAGCAGTGATGCTTCCGTTCTGGGACCGAGAGCTTTTGCGAATACATTCCTATGCTGAGCACTGAAAGCCGACAGCTGAAAGCCGATGCCGTCAGTATTTACAGACAGGCTCGAGTGGCCAGCCCGTCGATTTTGATGCAGATCCTATAACGGCGTTGACCATTTCGACCTTCCCGTTTCTCATCTTGAAGACATGGAAATCGGGAAGGCTGCCGGCGAAATGAACGAACGCGACCACAAGCCCTGCTTCCGGATCAACCAGAAAGCGTCGCGGGCTGTGGTTGGTAATGACCAGGCCTTTAGGCGTGCAGTCGTGGGCGTGCATTTCCGCCTTTTTGCCGTCTTCCCCCTCAAGCGTGAACAACCCTTCGACCGTTGTCTGCAGTCCGTTTTCCCACCGGTCACAGGGGGTGGCAAACGGCGTGTGGACCGTCGGCTCCGCAGCGAACATGTCGAAATAGTCGTCGGCCGCGGCTATCATCGCCAGGCGGGAACAACGCTGTTCCGTGGGAAGGATGCTTTCCCAGTCCTGGTCTTTTGTCGCCAGCACTCCGTCCGCGTTGAAGGCGAATTCGCTTTCTCGCGCGATGATGGTTTCGATTTCAGAGATCTTTTGGTTTTCCATCTTAAGCCGGACGCCGAACAGGATCGGTCGGGGGGTTCCCGGAGCCGGCAGCGGTTTCGCTTTCATGCCCGGCAGGCTCGGCGTTGTGGCGGCTCCCACGGTTTTAGGATCGAATTTTTCTTCCATAACCGCCATGGTATGCGTCCCGCATTTCCCGGTGTCGATCAAGTTCCGCTTGAGCAGCGGCTTTCCCGCAGTCTGCCAGAAACCTTCCCCGACGGCTTTCTCCACGCCGTTTTCGGTAAATTTGACATTAGAAGCTAAAGGCAGTCCGGACGGGTCGTGCGCTTGCAGCGCGGTAAAATATTGATCGATGAAATCCTTGAGTCCCTCTCGAGTACAGGCCGTCTGTGCACTGGCCGAGGATATGCAGCCCAACACCATCAGGCAAATCACAAGAAAAAATGGCATCGTTCGTTTCATCCGGGAATCCTCCAGAAAGAGTCATTTCAATGGACATGCGAAGGGCAAGGTTCAGTCTATAGATAAACCGCTTCAGAGAAAATAAGGTTTTTATCCATAGCTTATTTTTGCCAAAGAAATTTTCACCTTTAAAACAACCGAAATGAATCACTGCAGACGAAGCTGAGTGCTGACATCTGACAGCGCACGGCCTCCTGGGCAGGATCAGGCCCGAAACGCGCTGCAATCATTTGTCCGGCATATCAGGATTCAGCCGAGAAGCAGATCTGCCTGGATCGGCCTGAAAACGCTTCAGGACTTCCACGGCAGCGTAGGCGATAAGACTCACGCCCAGCGCTTTCAGCCATTCTTCGGCTGTGATAGGCGCCGTGTCAAACCAGCGGTTCATCATAGGCGCATATGTTAAAACAATCTGCAAGGCTGCCATCAGCAGGGCCCCGAAAATGATCCAGCGATTGGACAGGAAACCCACAGACCAGGGAGACCGGCTCAACGACCGGCAATTAAAAAGATAAAATATTTCCGTAAATACAACCACATTGACAACCACAGTACGGGCCTCGGCGACGTCTCCACCGCCAACCACAATGTGATCGTAAATCCAGAATCCGCCTGCGGCCATTATGACGCTGACCAGCAGCAGGCGGACGATTAAAGGCCATGTGACGATAGGACGCTTTGGATCCCGGGGAGGACGCACCATAATTCCCTGCTCAGTCGGCTCGAAGGCAAGCATCAAGCCCAGCAGAAGGGCTGTGGTCATATTGATCCAGAGGATCTGAACCGGAGTCACAGGCAGGGTCAGCCCCAGAAAGATCGCCATCATTAGGAGCATCCCTTCCCCAAGGTTTGTGGGAAGAGTCCAGACAATGAACTTGGTTAGATTGTCAAAGACTCCGCGCCCTTCTTCAACGGCTGCCTCGATTGTGGCAAAGTTGTCATCGGTCAAAATCATATCCGCCGCTTCTCTGGCCACATCGGTGCCCGCCTGTCCCATGGCGATTCCAATGTCCGCTTGCTTTAGTGCCGGAGCATCGTTTACTCCGTCGCCCGTCATCGCCACCACATGTCCGTGAGCCTGCAGCGCCTCCACCAACCGCAGTTTCTGTGAAGGATCGACGCGCGCAAAGACTGCAGTATCCTCAACAACCGACATCAGTTGTTCGTCGCTAAAACCCGCCAACTCCCGCCCTGTAATGGCTTTGGGACTCCCATCGTCCCCTTTTCTCCGCGCCTCAATCCCCAACTGGGCAGCAATCGCCGCAGCCGTCAGAGCGTGATCTCCCGTAATCATCTTGACCTTTATGCCGGCAGACTTGCATGTGGCGACAGCTTGCTTGGATTCCGGACGCGGCGGATCCATTAATGCCTGAAGGCCAAGAAAAACAAGGTTCCCATACCATGAATCCCGCACAAGCTTTTTCTGCACGGCATCGCAACGGCCTTCCGCAAAAGCGAGCACCCGATAGCCTTTCATAGCCAGATTTTCCGTTTCCCGGAGGATGGCTTCAGGATTAAGGGGATTGCGCGCGCCGTCCGCCTCGGCCTGCTGTGAGCAGAGTTCAATAACTTTCTCCACGGCGCCTTTGACAAAAATGAGATTGTCCCCCGCTTCAGGATCATGATTCAGCGTCGCCATATACTGGCGATCGGATTCAAACGGAATGACATCAAGGCGGGGAATCTTTGCGGAAAGCTCTTCCGGTAAATAGCCCGTCTTCTGAGCTGAGACCAACAGGGCCGCCTCGGTCGGATCGCCCTGGATTTTCCATTGCCCCTCTTCCTGGGTGATATGAGAGTCATTGCACAGTGCGCCGGCAATCAGTACCCTTTGAACACTGAAAGGCACGCTGTCCGGTGCGACGCCATCGGATCTCAGCAACCGGCCTTCAGGCGCATACCCGGATCCGGTAACCTGGAAATGTTCTCCTGCCGCAAAGATTTGCTGGACGGTCATCTGATTCTGGGTCATCGTGCCTGTCTTATCGGAACAGATGATGGTTGTGCTGCCGAGCGTTTCTACAGCCGGAAGCTTCCGGATAATGGCCCGGCGATGTGCCAGGCGTTTGACTCCAATCGCCAGCGTAATGGTCACCGCAGCAGGAAGGCCCTCGGGAATCATGCCGACGGCCAGTGCAACGGAAGCCATGAACATGTCCAGGATGGGCTCTTTTCGGAGATAGCCTACGAGAAATGTCAGGATTGCGAGAGCGCTGATCACATAAAGAAGAATCCGGCTGAAGTGGGCGATTTTTCGTGTGAGCGGAGTTGCAAGGTCCGCTGCCTCCGATATCATTTCCGCAATCTGCCCGCTGGCAGTCAGATTCCCGGTTGCGGTGACTACTCCCTTCCCTTGGCCATAGGTAACGAGCGTGCCTGCATAGGCCATATTAGTTCGGTCGGCAAGAGCCGTCGAAGGATGAAGCACTTCAATGCCCTTTTGAACGGGAACGGACTCCCCCGTAAGAGCCGATTCATCTATTTGCAGATCCCGGCTTTCAACCAAACGCATATCGGCAGGGGCCTTATCTCCCGACTGTAGGAGAACCAGATCTCCCGGAACAAGGTCACGTGAAGAGATGCGGCGCTTCAATCCATCGCGTATGACGGTACATTCGGACAAAACCATCTGCTTGAGGGATTCAATCGCCTTTTCCGCTCGATATTCCTGAAGAAACCCGATTATGGCGTTCACCAGCACAACACTGAAAATCACCGCGGCGTCAACATAGTGGCCCAGTATTGCCGTCACTCCCGCAGCAAGAACCAGCAGATAAACGAGGGGCTGCGCGAACTGTTTCAGAAAAGCGCTCAGTGCACTCCGGGGCTTCTTTCCTGTGAATTCGTTCAGTCCGAAACGCTCCCGCCGGTGCTGGACTTCGAAGAGGCCAAGCCCTGTCGCCAGGCTGGAATCCAGGAGCTGAACCGCTTCTTCGACACTCAAATGATGCCAGTGCTTTCCGAATATCTTTTCCATTTTCCTCTAGCGCCTTTCGTTTCCAGAATTAGTGGTAACCGCGGATTCAGCCGGGGAGCCGCAACCAAGATCTTCGAAAATTCGTGTAAGCCGCGCGCTGTCAGCCTTCAGCGTTCAGCCATCAGCTCCTTTGCCTATTGCGTTTGATTTCACCCATTTTACAAACTCAACCTTCTTTGCGTTATGCAAAGAAATCATGCATAAAAACTCTATTTGGCAGCGTCCGTATCTTTGCCGGGACGCGGAAGCCGCTGCTGAAAAACTCGGGATATCAGGTAATATCCAAGCGATAAAGCCACGATGATCAGCGCAATTGCAAAAAGAGGCATCGCGTCTGTTGTTTTTACATCCAATATAATGACCTTCCGAGCGATGGCTATAAGCGCCACGACCATGACGATTTCCACATGGATCGCATGCTCGATCAGGTATGCCTTTATGGTTTCAAGGAGCTCCAAGCCCAGAAGGACCAGAAGAAACATCCCGAACACATCAAGCAGTTCGTCTATTCCGAGCAAATAATGGGGATGCGCGGCAATATCGGCGATCAGGCTGACCGCCAGTTCAATCGTCGTCAGGGCAACTGTCAGTACCATCAATGCGACAAGAAAAACAACAACTCCTTTTTCAAAACGATCCAACACATCCAGTATCCGATCGGTCATCATGGGCTCCTTCTTTTACAGGTGATCACGACCTCCATTGTGCCAATAGCGGGTCCCTTGCCTTTAGTTACTTGGACGTTTCAACGTAAACGCAATAAAGCTGTGGGAGCCGGAATCTTTAAAAAGGGTAGCAGGGATTGGCTGCAATTGGCAACATTTCGATCCCGGGCGGTCCCGCGTGGGGCTGCTTTCCCAGCCGCTGATATCGGGAATATGTCGATTCCGATGCTTGCGTTTTTATTTCAGACTCATTCTATAGCGGGATCCCATGACCTATTCGCGATTTAAAGAGAGGTTTTTGGTCTGCAAAACAGCTGAAAACAGACGCAACAAGCGAAGAAGCTGAGAGCTGACAGCTTGCGGCCTCCGCGACTTTTCCCGCATAGCATCAGTTATGATGAGACCATTTCAGATCGATCTTCATCAAATCCTCCAGATCATTTACCGGGCGCTCGATATCATAGGGAATCGGAAGCCGGCTGAATTGTTGAAAATATAGAAGACAGGCATCCTTCCATATTTGAGCGTCCCGGTAATGGCGGCGCAGCTTGCTTTGGACTTCGGCAAAACGCTGTGCGTCCACATAAGGCTCAACCTTATCCCAGATTTTCTGAAACCGGCGAACCTGTAGTACTCCCTTTTCATAGTGACAGCAAAGCTCATCCCATAATGTGCGGCCGCTCTTCATTTTGTAAGTCCACGGCAAATGATGGAACCACAACAGGTAGATTTCAGGGCAGGTTGCCGGATCATTGAATTGAGAAGCAAGCGGCTCGTGGTATTGGCTTTCCGCATTGCTGCCGCCCCGTGTACGGTCAAAGCCGATTCCCGAGGCATCGGCCTGGTGATAGTAGGGAGGAGTCCAATCAGGTCGCATGCCTTTGGGTGCATACCAGGGACCCGGGCCGTAATGGTGCCCCCCCGCAAAAATGTGATGAAGCCCCAGCGGCATCATGTAATTTACGGCAGCCTCGCGGCTCTGGAGCATCATATCTTTAACGGGAGTCAGAAATGTTTCCAGCCAATCGCCTGTCTTCAATGCGTTCGGTTGTTCGCTCGGATTAGGTGAAAAAGTAAGCCGGATCCATTCGTCGGCAATCCTGTCGCCGGTTAATCCGTTATCCCATGCCAGACGCCCGAATGCATACCAGTTTGCCTGTGCAAAATGATGGCCGCACCAGTTGGCATCCAGGCCAATGTTGGCTACACCGGCTATCGCCGTATATTTCTGCTGAAAAAGACGGCCGTCGGTAGCGCGGGCAACGGTGCTCCCCGGTCCTTCCTGATAGGTATCGCTCTGCAGGCATTCTTCCCACATGGGCGCCAGAAATACCAATTGGATGGAATGGCCAAGATACTCCTGCGTTATTTGCAGCTCGGGCATAACGGATGTCTTTTTCATGCCGCCGAAAAGCGGACTGAAAGGCTCGCGCGGCTGGAAATCAATGGGACCGTTCTTCACCTGAATGATGACGTTGTCGCGGAATTGGCCGTCAAGCGGCATGAACTCAGCATAGGCCTGAGCGGCCCGATCCTTATCCCCCGGGCTGTAAACAAAGGCGCGCCACATGACTATGCCGCCATGCGGCTTCAGCACATCGGCCATCATATTGGCACCGTGGGCATGTGTGCGTCCGTAATCCTGAGGACCGGGTTGCCCTTCGCTGTTAGCTTTAACCAGAAAACCGCCGAAATCGGGGATTAAACCGTAGATTTCCTTTACCTTGTTTTTCCACCATTGGATAACCTGTGAATCCAGCGGATCGGAAGTTTTCAATCCACCGAGAAGTGAAGGCGAAGAAAACTTGACGGACAGGTAGACTCGGATCCCATAGGGGCGCATAACATCGGCAATGGCTTTTACCCTGCTCAGGTATTCGCTCGAAAGCATCTGCGGAGATGCATTCACATTGTTGAGAACCGTGCCGTTTATCCCTATGGAAGCATTGGCACGAGCGTATTCACGCCATAGAGCCTTGTCTTTTTCGGTAACAGCCAGAGGATCCGTCCCGCTGCGCCAGAAAATGGAATGCCCGGCATAACCACGTTCCACCGAACCATCAAGATTGTCCCAATGGTTGAGAACACGACGTTCATAGGAAGGATTGGAAACTTCCTCCTGAATCGGCTGAAGGGTTTGCTGGCGGCGCAACAGATCATAAACTCCATACAAAATTCCAAGCTCTGTTTTGGCCTGGACTCCGGAGGTTGTGAGTTTATAGCCGTCGCCTCTGATGGATTCATCAGGCTTTACCGTAAGAACAACGGATGCGCCTGCTTTACCCTGCCAACCCTGCTGCAATTCATGGAGGGCAATCTGCAATGTGGCGGAATCTCCGGAGGCTATAATTTTCACCGGATCAGCCTTATGCTTGCGAAGCCAAAGCTCATGCCCCGTTTCCGCTCTAACCGACAGGGCGACTGCAAACAATATAAAAATGCCTGTAATGGCTCTCATTTTGAATACATCCTGTTTACATGAATTAAATTCAAGCGAGTTTTCCACTCGATTGAAGAATAGGATTCAACAGAAAAATTCATGGACGCAAATGCTGATAGTCTGTCAGCCCTCAGTAATCCAGACGATGGATACGGGTGGGGGAAGCTTCGCGCGCTGTTCTGCCGGAGAAGCCGGGTCGCGGTTCGTGCGAGCGAAATTGGGTATTGCCGTCATCGGCGAACCGTCGCTAAATTGCCCCTTGATGACGACCACGCCTCCCAGAAGATCCGGTTTCCATTCTGTTGTCAGGGGTGCGGAGGGGCTGAGCGCTTTTGCAATATCCTGGTCTACCTGCTCTATGTTGTAAACAAGCGGTCCATATCGCAGCGCTACCTTCCCACGGTTGGCTTCAATTTTGTCGATCGCTTTCACGCGCTGAACCTTCAATGGAAGCACCAGATCAATTTTGTCACCCCTATTCCAGGTTCGCGTGATTACGGCGTACCCTTTATGAATAGCAGGCTCGACGGGCGAGCCGTTGACCGACAAGGAAACAATCTGATTGACCTCAGGTGAATTCTTGTAGAGTACGCTGATATCCCGATTGGGGACCCGGACACGCACGCTGAATCTCGCCGCCGTTTTCGGATTTACCATAATCGACACATGGCCGTCCCACGGATAGTTGGTATCCTGAACCATTTCAACATCGACGCCGCCGACATCTTCCACGTTGATGGTGCTGCCGACAAACAGGTTCACGTAAATGCCGTCCGCATCTTTTGCATACATCCACGTCGGCATCATGAGTAAGGTCCGCGGAATATTGCCGACACAGCATGGACAGGTATGCCAGGGGTAACGTGAAACCCTGGATGACAGCGGATTATCATAATAAAAATTCCTGCCCTCCTGGTCGATGCTCCCCAGCAGGGCGTTGTACATTGCAAGCTCGTACTGATCCGCGTATCGGGCGTCGTGGTTCATCAGGTTCATTTTCCAGTGAAAAAAGATGGCGCCGCAACTTGAGCATGCTTCGCAATAGGAATCGTTTCCCAGCGAGTAGTTGGGGCCGAAGCCTTCTGAGGTTTCTCCGCTGCCGACGCCTCCGGTGAGGTAATACTTTTTCTGGACCATGTTATTCCAGAGCGATTTGACCGCGCTCTGGTAGTCGGGATCGTGCGTTTCCACCGCAACATCCGCCATGCCCGAATAGGTGTAGACGGCGCGAACTGCATGGCCCACAGCTTCATATTGCTGAATCACCGGCAAATGGCTCTGGTCGTACTCGCTCCCATTCCTGCGACAATCGAGCAAGAACTTTGCCAGCTGAATATAGCGGTCGCCTTTACCGCCGCCTTCCATGTCGTTGACAAAGCGCCCGAAGCGCACAAGCGCCTGCTCCATTTCCTGGTGGCCATCGAACCACTCTTTCTTCGGAGCCGGGCCCAGGTTGTCACACCAGCAATCGGCGAGAGTTTTGGCAGCATTGTACAGCCGGGCATCTTTCTTCTTCGTCATCAGGTAATGGTTGATTGCCGACTCGATGAAATAGCCGGCGACGTATCCTTCATGGTTGCCCCTCCCCTGTGGTGTCCAGCGGTCGGGCCATATTTTCACATCGCGCAGCGTGAAGGCCGTTTGGAGATAACCGTCGGGATGCTGCGCCGCCAGGATTTTGGGGATCCAATCCTCCAGAGTCGCGCCCATCTTTTCGTGCGCTTTAAGGATTTCCGGATCGCCCTGAGGATCGATCATTAACGCGATGCACATCGATTCGACGGTCTGGTGAATCCAGGCATTTGAAAAGACATATCCTTTGTGTGTGCCGTGCGGTTCGCCGCGAAGGGCCTTCGCGGCTTCGATAAAATTGTCGATGCCGCCCTGACCTTGTTTCAGATCCGTGCGGTTGATCTGGTCGATGCAGTGCGGGATCCAATTGACTATCAATGCTTTTGCCCGGGCGCTCCATAGCGGGCTGTTGATTTTAAAATCTTTGGTATATATGGCGTCGAGCTGTTTTGGCGGAGGCGGTGTTTCCACCGTAACGTTGAAGCTTGACGATGCGGTCGTTTCTCCCGATTTGACTGTGAGGGCCAGCACATAATTGCCTGGAACGGAAAAACCGGCAGATGTAACCATCGCTTCGGGATCTGCAAATTTGACAGAGCCGGGACCGGACTGTTTGCTCCATACGTAGGTTGCAGCGGTGATTTGAAGATCCACATTGATGGTCTGCAGCGGCATGTCGGCATCCGGCATCTTGATTGTGATGGCGGCATGGTACTTGCCCGGAGAAAGCGTTGCAGCATCGATGGAAGCCGTCAAAATTCGGCCGGCAGAGCTGCCGCCCCAGGTTCTTTCCAGCCTGACGGAGAGCCATATAGCACTGGATTCCGCCGATGTCGCCTGCGACAGGAAGAACACCCTGCTGCGCGGATTGGATCCCTGCGCCATGTAAAACTCCAGGTTTGCGGGCGGCGGGCCCGGCTGTTCAGGGGCCGGTGCATTCATTTCCCGCTCGCCGAATCCGGCCCAGCCTATAAGGTAGGTCTTTCCGGGCAGCACCGCGATACGATCCGGCCCCGCTGCGGCGTCCAGGTTTGTCGGGTCGGCGGCGATCAGGCCTGAAACGAACAGGTTCTGTGTCAGGCAGGAAAGCGCGACGGATGTGGCTGCAGCTTTGCCGGCGCTTCCGAGCATTTCGCGCCGAGTCATGTTTCTCATATATTTGTGGCTCAAGGAAGGTTCCTCCGGTATTTTTAATCGAGTGTATCCCGACCTGCCTTTTCAAACCAGTCGAAAGATGCTTAGACATTCTCCCCCTAATAATTCTAAAATAGAAATTTGCAATAATCTGAAAAGCAAGCCTGTAGCTGCCGGCCCCGAATTCAGGCCGTTCAGCCACCAAGCGCCGGAATACTTATACAGAACTGCCCAATTTCAAGTCAGGGCTGTTGAGGAGGAAACCATGAAGAAAATTGCAGCATTATTTATTCTTTTCTTTTGTGGTACAGCTCTGCTGAATGCCGACATGAATCCTCTTCGCAATCCGGGGAAAAAATTTACTCAAGTCCTTGGAATCGATTTAATAAATGACCGATTGGATAAAGTTATAGACAAGCTGGGCAAATCATATTTGACAACAAAAGGGGATGCCGCAGAGTATGAAGGGAAGGTCTGTTACTTCGCCGGCGATGACACGATAATTGAGTTCACTGAGTGGGAGCTTGGGTCCGGATGCGTTTTACGGAAACCGACTAAAAAAGACAATTCATGTGCCAGGATTATGATTCCCAATGTGATCGACAAGGATGTCGAAATCAATGGATTAAAGCTTGGTCTAAGCAAAGCCGCGATTATTAAAATACTCGGAGAGCCTAAAACGAAAAGTGCAGATAAGTGGATATATGATTTTCAAGGTCAGGCGAAGGACAAGAAAATTGCCAACCGATTTGGAAGCGATGAAATATACTATTGGCAGTTTCTAATTAAAGTAAGCTTTGATAAATCGCTCGTCTCAAGGTTGGAGTTAAGCCCCACAATTCAATAATAAATGGCATAACTACTCGCTCCAGCGGTTGGTCTGCTGCGCCCGCCGCTGAGCGCAGACGCTATCCGTAGAAAAGAATATATCAACGTATCGGGGGATAGCAGAATTGGAAACCTTCACTGAATTGAAAGAATTAGTGGAAAATTCGCATTTTCAAATGCAAAAACAAAAAGCTCTATGCAGCCTTACTGATAGCATGATTGACATGCCTATCATAGAGCTCATCAACGGCCAACCCTTTCTTTTTGTGAAGGCAGTCAATCCCAGAAGGCGAATCTCATTCTAGCGCCAGTCGTCGATGCGGGTACTCCCCCCCAGCATACCCGGTCCCAGCATAAAATCCGTCACAAACCAGGTTGTCTGGATTCCTCCTCCGGCAACAAGTATTTTGACCGAGGACGCCTGATTGAACGGTTTTATCTTTGCACCCGAAGGGTACTGAGTTTTTTCAACATTTTCCGAAAACCACTTGCTTAGCTGGTCTTTCGTCTTGAAACCCAGGCTGTCCTTGAGAAGATCCGCAACGGACGGATCCATAATGACGGTGGCCGACCCCATTGTAAGCGCCTTCATGTAGTCGCCCATCAGCATATGGACGGGGTGGTCCCGCACGGCCATCACTACGCTGGAAATATAGGACCAGCCGATTCCTACGGATAGAACGCTGTCATTAGGTTTGAATCCCAACTGCACATGCAGAGGTTCCCACCCTTCGGGCAGTGCCTGCTCGTTTTCCGCAATGCAGACATTGTTGTACTGCATGGTGCTTCCCAGGCTGCTCCACGTCGTCTTTCCGCTGTGCAGACCGCCGATTGTTTTCGACATCAGCGTGTAAGTGCGGCCGATAACCGCATTCGCTTCATTATGCGGTCCCATGACGTTGGTGCCGTAATTCATGCCTATTTCGTCGCGTATGGGTCCGTTGACCACGATGATGTTGGCCATGGAGGACGTTGAATTGCCAAAAGGTATGTGGTTGGCCAGGGCGAGGATCACGGGAAGATATTCCCGCTTGGCGCCGGCCATGACAGCGCAGGTTGCCACTCTTTCTACGGTCACTTCCCGCCTGCCTCCCGGCCAGTCCAATATCTTGATGACCTTGTTCGGCTTATGTGAAGTGCCTTTCAGCATATCTGCCACGCGCTCTTCGGTCGGGAGGATAATTGGAAGATAGTCTGTCCAGTCCCGGTCCTTGAAAAGGCGCTGCAGGTTCTCTTCAGTGTCCGGCCCGAGAAAGCGGGATTCCGCCGGATCGGGATCAGGCGCCGGTCCCTTGTATTTCTCGCTGTCGGTCAGGGGAACGGTCAGGGCGTCGATGAATGCCTGCATCATCGGTTTTCCGCTAACGACGTCTTTCCCCTCAAAAATATATCTATGGTGGACCGATTGAGGCTGCCCGGCCACCGGGAAAGGAAAGGATATATATCGAATGGGCGATCCGTTGGTGTACTTGAAATCGTGGTCCTGAGCGTATTTGATGATATTGGACGCCGCGCCCCCGACGGTGGGAATTTTAAAGTTCTGTTCCAGCGTTTTGCAGTTACGGCTCACGGCCGATGTGCAGCTGTCTCAACCCGATATCCCAACCATGGCCGCATGGCCCTTTTCGGATATTTCCTTCCAGAGCTCCGGCTGGTCCTGCATGTAGGAGCCTTTGACGCTTCGGATCTCCACTTTCACACTCGGCATATTCTGGGCAAACCAGGCTTTCATTTCTGTATAGATGCTGGGAGCCGCCTGCGGACCTCCCCAACCGATATCCACCAGGAACAGGGTCTTCCCTTCCAGCGTATCAAGACGGGGTGTAAGCGGTACGCGATCGACCATTCTGTTGGGTGGTGTCGGATTCAATACCCTCAGTTTTTCCGCAGCATATGCGGTCGAGTATGCAGCAATGGTAAGAATAATCAATGTCGCGGGCCATATCCTTTTTATCAAATTGCACCTCCGCTTCAAGATTTGCCAATTGTTAATAAGAATTCCCTTTTTAGGAGTTGAATGGCGATAAACGATATAATAACAGATATTGGCTGAAATGCTCTCCATCAGATAAATCTCCGGCTTCTGATCAGACGCATTGTTTCGACTTCGTTGCCGGCACGTTTGGTGCAAGCCCATATTACAGCGGTATCTTACAGCCGGGTAATATTATTATGCAGACTTCTTCCTTCGGGATGGCAGTGTGCTGCAGACCGATTTCGATCTGACCATCGGCCACACCCGATCGCTTTCGGCAACGGAATTGCTCAAGGATTCCACCAACAAATTCTCAAATCTTGGCAGAACAATGTATTTCGCCTATCATGGCATCCTGGGTGCCAGAAATAGTTTTGCATCGGAGGGCTACAATGATCCGGATTAAATCACAAACCAGGAAACGACCTTACTTCCCCGCGGTGTTTGCCATCGCCATGCTGGCAATAGGAATCGGCTGCATTGGACCTGAAGCAGGCGCCAAAAGCCTGCCCGCCTCAGCGGAAGGGCAGTGGGAATCCATCGGCAGATATGCCGCGGAGACGGCGCTGGATCTTATTAAAAAGGCTTCTGTAAAGAAGCCATCAAAGGGCAGTATGATCGCAATGACAAACGCCGGCTACGCCCAGGTAAACGGCGCCTCCACGCAGGCCGCTCTGGACGGGCTGGCTTCCGTTACCGGGGCCAGCCGGGGAAAAAACACGCTGATAGAAATCAATACCAGTTCGTGGACACCGCTCTGGTTTGCCGTGTTCGATAAAGAATCAGGGTATTGCGCATATCTCGAACCGAATCCCGCCGAAGCTTCAAAACCGGCTGCCGGATCGAAGAAATTTTCTCCGGCCCTCTTTCTAATTGCAGCAGCAGAACGGATTGATGCGCAATACCTCTATAAACACGCGTCAGACTATAATGCGAAATTCAACAGCAGGGTATTTGGAGGCAACGAGTTCAGGATCGTTTCAATCGCCAATGCTGTCGCAGCCGGAGCTCCCGAATATGTGGTGCGCACATTCGAAGTCCATAACCATTATTGCCCTGGCGTCACTTCCGGAATTCTCATGGCCCAATATGTGAAGACTCATTTCCCATCCCCGAAATCCGGATATTTTGTGCTCGCATTGGAGCCATACTGCAAGGAAGACGCGTTAATGCTGCTTCTGAATGCAAAGCCCGCAACCAAGAACTATGCTGTGCTCTATCCCACGGATTCCGATAAAGCATTAAGAGTTCCCGAAGCCAAAAACGCTTCAACCATCGTTTGCAGGAAGAATGAAAAAACCGGGAGATGGGAAGGATTGGTGCTTGCATTTGAATGGCCTGTGACATCCTGCCCAGAAACAGGCAACGACATAGTCGATAAATTGTGTGCGGATTTATGGTATCTGGAACGTATAGGAAGGCCCGAGGACTACGTGAAGGTTGTCAAAGAATTCGAACTGCCTGAAGGAGTGAAGCCCACAGATTGGACAAAACCGGCTCAGGATCCATTAAAAGGGATCGGTCTGGCAAGATAAAGATCTCTGATCTTGAATTCATAATGTGAAAAATATCTCAACTCTTGCCGGCGCTGGTTGTGACCAATTGATACAAACTATGGAAATAATTTTTTTCAATTCCCTCCATAACTGTACCTCCTCTGCTCTGACTACAATAATTATACTCCCGGGTTGCCGTTTACCGGATTTTATGGGTTTCCTGATTCTGTTTTGAATCAGGCTTCTTTCGAGAGCCCTCAGGATAACGCTGTCACAAAGCCAAATCAGGATGAACTTTTCGGAAGTTGCGTCTTTTAGAAGCGTGGTATCTTCCTATATAAATGGAAGCTCTAGCACATATGGAGATAGCGCGTGAATGTATCCAAAGAATGCCGCACGATTAACCATCGCCCGGCAATAATGCTCGTTATTCTTCTGGGCGTTGTGAGTCTTTTTGCTGATGTTACCTATGAAGGGGCGCGCAGCATTACCGGTCCGTTTCTTGCGCTCCTGGGTGCAAACGCCGCAATCGTGGGTTTTGTTTCCGGATTCGGCGAACTGATCGGCTACGGCATACGCCTGCTTTCCGGTTACTTCGCGGACCGGACGGGAAGATATTGGGGCATAACCATTCTGGGATACGTCATAAACCTGATTGCAGTGCCGTGTCTCGCTTTGGCAGGCACCTGGCAGATTGCGGCTCTTCTTATGATCTGTGAGCGTGCGGGTAAGGGAGTGCGAACTCCCGTACGAGATGTAATGCTGTCCCATGCCACTTCTGAAATGGGAAGAGGGTGGGGGTTTGCGCTGCATGAAGCCCTGGACCAGGTCGGCGCTATGCTGGGACCATTAATCGTGGCAGGGATTCTTTTTTTCAGGGGGACCTACCGCACGGGGTTCGCCGTTCTTCTATTGCCGGCTGTTTTGGCAATTTGCGTATTGGTGACCGCGGCATTATTGTACCCTCGTCCTCGTGGACTTGAACCTGCAGCGCCTCCAATGCATGCAGAAGGATTTTCGAAAATATACAAGCTCTATCTGGCTGCAATGGCTCTGGTCGCTGCCGGTTACGCGGATTTTCCCCTGATAGCTTTCCACTTTCAAAAAAGCCAGGCAGTCCCAGGTGAATGGATCCCCATATTTTATGCGGTGGCTATGGGCGTAGATGCAATTTCCGCATTAATATTCGGCCGTTTTTTTGATCGCAAGGGGATTGCCGCACTGATTGTCTCCGTTGCTGTTTCTGCATTTTTTGCTCCCTTGGTTCTGTTTGGAGGTTTCTTTATGAGCCTTTCCGGCATGATTCTCTGGGGAGTAGGCATGGGGGCGCAGGAATCGGTCATGAGGGCGGCTGTTGCGGGAATGGTTCCGGCCGAAAAGCGGGGCATGGCCTATGGCCTTTTTAATACCGGCTATGGGATCTTCTGGTTTCTGGGGAGTGCCTTAATGGGCTATCTTTATGGTCTTTCGATCATCTGGATGGTTGCGTTCTCCATGCTTTCGCAATTTGCCTCAATCCCTTTGCTTTCGCTGGTTCGGGGAAAAATTAAAACTATGCAGTTGACTGGGGATCAGTAATTTAACCCCGCTCCGGGAGGAGACACAAAAGTGCGGTTGTATTGGAGTCTCCAATGCGACCATAATTTTCTGCGGATTATTTTTGGTACCTCTCATGGGGCCCTCCTTTCAGTGCCGTCCCCATGAGATAGGAGTTAAGCCTGTTCCTATCCTTCTTCACTGAGCCCGTCTTCAGCAGGCACTGGCTCTCCCGGCAGTTCGGTTACAGGAAGAAGATGGCGAGGCAGGAAGAATAGTCCGGCAATCAGAGTTGGAATCACTGCACTGGCAATCACCACCGCAACAAGAAAGGAATACTGCTGTTGCGTTACAATCTCATGCGATAAACCGAATAAGGCTGAAATTGTCCCAAATGTCAGTCCCGTTGACATCAGCAACGTGTAGTACCATCGTTCGTCCCGTTTGCGCCGAAAGGCTCCGATGATCGGATAAAGACCGAATATCTTTGAAAAAACCTTTCCTGCCAGAAGCAGAAGAAAAACTATCGGAGCTGAAACAAGCGCGGGCGCGGAAACAAATGTTCCGGCACGCATGAAATAGAACGGTGTAAGGAATCCGGCCGTCAGCGTTCGAAGACGGCGAATCCAGAAAGCATCCGCGCTTGAGAATTCTGCCAATACCATGCCCACGATATAGGCGGGGAGAACCGCTTCACTTCCGGACCAAAGGGCCAGGGCTCCCAATCCGAAAAGAACAAATATGATCCATTTCGTGCGAATTGCGGCTGTGCGATAGGCATAGATTCTGGTCAACCATCGGCTGGTGAAAGGCAACAATCCCAATGCCAGGGCCGTCGCCGCGATGAAGATGACTGTTTTGTATGTAAACGGGGAGAACAGCAGTCCCAGCGCAATGACGGTCCCGAGATCATTGATAAAGCAGGCGCCCAGGATGCCTTTCCCATAGTCGGTTTTATTAAAGCCGGTTTCCAGCATTACTGCATAGACGACGGCCATCGAGGTGGTTGAGAGTGCAACACCGCAAAGCAGGCTGGCCTGAGGATCCCATCCCAGAACGTACCGGGCAACGGCCGCACATCCCAGAAATGGCGCAAGAAAACCGACAAGGCCGACGACGGTTACCTCTTTGAGTTTCTTTTGAATCACTTCCGGCTCAAGTTCTGCGCCGGCCAGAAAGGTGAGCAGGACAGCCCCTGCGCTCGCCAGGAATCGAAGCCATTCGGAATTGGCTCCCAGCATTTCGAACTTGCCAAGGTTGGTTGCAACTGCGGCAACAATCACGCCAACGCAGATTTCAACAAGTGCAATCGATATCCGAAGGTGGTAGGCCAAGACCGATGAAATAACGGCCAATCCCAACCATAGAGCGGCAACTGTAAAAATTTGTTCCATGATAGAGTCCTCCAATCTCGAAAACCATCCGAGCCATTACGCGGGCATAAAAAAACCCGCCAGACAGCGGGTTGCGATTTCGGTCATTCGCCTCCTACCGCTGCAACAAACTGCACGATAGGAGTCATTAGCCCGATCCGGGCAGTTATGGGGGACTCCATCCCCTAAGAACTCAGAAAATGTATCACTCCATTTGAAAAAAGCAAGCTGTCCGTTGGATCCGTCAATTTGAACGGGAAGCTCCAATCCGGCAGAAATAAACTAAGGGGATCTATGCCACAGCATCGCTATGAGATGGCTGGCCTGGCCGCGGCTGATCTGAGGCGGAACCTTTAAATGAGCTCGTTTCAACCGCTCGAGCTGCTTCTCAGTGACCGGCTGCCGGCGCCAACGCGCCTGCAGATCCGCGAGGCCCAGCGCGAGCGGGCGTGTTTGCCGGATAAAACTATCCGCCTTCGCAATCGCGGTTTCAAGACGAGGCGCCGAGACGGTGACTTTTCCGTCGACTTCATGTTGAGGCGAGCGGAGCACGACTTCCCATCGATCCAGGACGGTTTGGGCGCATGTAAGATATTCACCCTGGCCCAGCCCGAGGCGATAGCAGTTCCTGCCGACAGCCGCCCATGCCAACTGCGTTACCTTCCGGAGCTCGTCGGGAAGACGGAGTTCCATCAAATCAATCCGCGTGCAGCGAAGGCGAAGGTCATCGAGATCTGTTGCCAGATCGGTCTTCACCCAGGGCCGATGAACTTCCACCCAGCGAATGGCGCGCTCCACCTCACTGGTAGTCCTGCCCTTGAGATTGAAGTTCTCCGCCAGGCCGAAAAGCGATGGCAGGGTGATCAGCCTGTGTTTGCTCGAATTGTCGACGACGTCCACCACCGTCACATCTGTCTTGCCCGGATGCGTCCTGGTGCCTCGCCCGATCATCTGTGTATAAAGCAAAGTCGATTTTGTGGGACGCGCGAGGATGATCCCATCCACTGCCGGTTCGTCATATCCTTCGGTAAGCACCATGCAGTTGGTCAGAACCTGGAGGCGGCCTGAGGAAAACGCCGCAAGGTTTTCGCTCCTTTCATCCGCCGGCATGCTGCCTGTAACCGCCGCGGCCGAGATCCCATAATGCTTGAAGGCAGCAGCAAGGTCGAGCGCGTGGGCTACATCAACGCAGAACACCAGGGTCTTCCGGTCCGGCACAAGCTCGCGAAATGATTTGACTACCAGGGCATTCCGTCTTTCGATGTTGACTGCATCGGACAGCTGGGAAACCACAAAATCTCCCATGCTCGTTTTGACCCGTGACAGGTCGACGTCCGTCTCAACCCGATATCCCGCCACGGCGGCCAGGTACCCGGCTTGCATCATCTCAGGGATGGTTCGGGAGAAGGCGATCTCATCAAAAACGGCGTCGAGGCCGATTCCATCGCTGCGCTTCGGCGTCGCCGTAAAGCCCACGAGCAGCTTTTTCGTGTCGGGGTTGAGAAGGCCAAGGTGTTCCACGATGCGCCGATAGGTGTCGGCGGTTGAATGATGCGCCTCATCGATGACGACGATCGAAAATTGATCTGGATTGAGGCGCATCAACCTTTGGGTTCCGCGCCTTCCGAGGGTCGGAACCGACGCCACAATAACGTCACTATCCTCTGACGCATTTTCTCCGGCCTGCTCAATTTCGACCTTGAGCGCGGGATTGGCAGCAAGCAATTTCTCCCGGGCCTGATGGAGCAGCTCGGCGCGATGCGCCAGAACCAGCATTCGCCGCTTCATGCGGAAAAACGAAGGAAATTGAGCGAAGATGACGGTCTTGCCGGTGCCGGTGGGCAGGCAGACGAGCTGCCGTCGCACATCGGCCTTATAACGTCTGAAGATGGCCGTCAGGCACTGGCTCTGGTAATCGCGCAAGCGGATCGGCAGCTGCATGTGGCAGAGTATACATCATTGGTTGAAAAGGATTTTGCAGGAATACCCCACTGGGACCTCCATGGCCTCGCACGAGAAGTCATTGATATCGAGGCCGACGATCTCCTGGAAGCCAAGAAGGTCAATCGGGAGCTTCTTCTCCGCCGGCAATTAAAACCGATCCAGGCCGAATTTGATGTCATCCTGATCAACACACCGCCGGCCATGCGGGCAGCCACAGTTAATGCCTTGGTCGTAGCTGATTCAGGAGTCGTCCCGATAGACAGCAGTTCGTTTGCGTTATTGGGAATGACACAACTGCTCAAGACCATTGCCGCTATTAGCAAGACGCATAATCCAAACCTGAAGATCCACGTGTTGACAACTATGTTCAACAAAAGGCAAAACCTGGACCGGGTCATCCGCCAGCAGTTCGAGGAATTCTTCGGTCAGAGCCTTGTCATGGAATCAATCATTCATCGCTACGTCGGCGTTGCCGAAGCAACGGCTATGAAGAAAGGAGTAGTAGAAAATACTGCTGCTACCTCCGCCACGTTCGACTTCACGAAATTGTTCAACGAACTCAAAGAGGAAATGGATCATGAACAAGAGAGACATGCAGCAGCTGAAAGCATCAATCGTTAGAGATTTGGTACAGGGCCAGGGGGACAATTCCGCAACCAGAGATTTATTAAAGCAATATGTTCCGCTTAATGGAATCGTCAGCAAGCCGGAGCCTGATATCCGACACGAGATGCCTGTGGAAAACCGCATAGCACCACGTGCCACCGTGGCACAGAATGACATTTCTGCATGGCACGGTGCCACCGTGGCAACTCATGCTACCCTGGCACCACATGCCACGGTAGCACGATATGCCAGGGTGGAAGGCGAATTGCGC
>JAFGIY010000130.1 GCA_016929335.1 Acidobacteriota bacterium
GCATTGCCTGCGTCGCGGCGCCTTGCATCTGCCCGCCCGGCGCTCGCGTCAAAATGTAAACTTATTGTTGCGCGGGCCCTAAGGCCTGTATTCTACATCGAACAATCTCTCTTCGCTCCAGTTTCCCCACATGCCATCGGCACCCAGAGCCCTGACGCTCCATCTCCATCCAAGCGCATTGCAATCCACGATATAGCTTGAGCTTTTTGGAATAACAAGAGACGTCGAAGTGGTTCCAGCGTCAACCAGGAAAAAAGCGGCCTTGGATCCTAAAACCACGATTTGATAATACAGCGCTCCGGGGACGCTGTCCCACTCAAATAACCACTGCTCCGCATCAGGCTGGGGCATCACGGCCGCCGGTTCAGGGCTGATCAGAACGGGAGCTGAAGGACCTCTGGCTTTGATCGTCAAGGGGTAGCTTAAAGACTGTCTTTGCAGATCATATGCAGAATTCTCTTCCAGAAATTCAAGCACATTCTCAAGCAGAGATCCTCCACATATTGTTGCGCTCGTGCCGATGAACAGAACATATCCTTCAGAGAAAGTGCTATAGCCCAAAACCGGGTCCTCACCCGGCCCCCATGCCAAAGTCACAGCATTCACGGGCATTTCCTGAACGGTTACCCACGGGATGGCGCGCGCTATGATTCTCCATGTTAGAAGATGCGGAATGACCTTTTCGACCATAATATGTCGACGGCCACCAAAACGCAGTCCCAATATGTTGGCGACTGCATCATCATATCCCGCCGCAGAACCCATGAGAAACAGCCGGACACCGCCGGCCACGGCCTCCCGGTAGGCGCCCGCTTCACTCGCGCTATAGCAGAAGTAAGGTTCGGGCCGGATTACAATATCGTAGCCATTGAGTGTGTCCGCGGTGATGACTTCTCCCCGAGGCAGTTCTATCACTTCCCATCCTCTCGTCCGCATGGCATCCGCCATCGCTTTGCCCTGGTGATCTTTGTCCTGATCAAATCCCGTATCCGAATATTGCGGGAACCACCATTGCCCTCCATCTTTGCTGGCATCAACAAGAGCCCGGATCGGCCGGGCGGACATTGCCCTGAGGGTATGCCTGCCTGTCTCAGCACGGGCGCTTGCCCTGCCGCGTACAACTCCACTGGATCTTCTTGATAATCCCTGGCCGTGGAGTTCAATCATAAAGAGGATTAAAATCGCTAAGCCTGCAATTATGGCGGATTTCAGCTTCCGGTTTGCACCCATTTCCCCACCCCCTATTGATCGAAGGACTTCTGTAATTTCCTTGTTTCTTCGGATAAATTCCGGGCCGGAGAAACAACATGCTCATCAACTACAAAAAGAAGCGGCCGATGGTCTTGTTTTCGCACTTCCCAGGTTGAATTCGACATTTCGAATTCCGGCACCATTCGCTTTTTCCATCGATTTATTACCATTCTCTTTCTGCACCTGAAATGATATTTATTATTACGTTTAGTTCCAATCGTTGCGAATGTCAATACGTTCTTTCTTCTACAATATTAGGTTTTCAGATTCATAGGGGAGGTACCTATGGCTGCGCTTCGCAGCGTCATCAGAATGCCGATCCATTTGTCTCCTGATCACATTGCGTCGGATACGCCCATGGGCGCCCGCCTGCAGCCGGGAACCGCAGGCGCAACATTCAGGGTATGGGCGCCTCGTGCACGAGAAATCAAATTGCTCTGGAATTTCACAAAACAATCCGATGGGACATGGAAACACAGCAAGGAAGGGATTCTTTCTCAAACCGGCAATGAAAGATGGGGAGGCTTTGTCCCCAGGATCAAAGCTGGTGAAACATATATGTTTTATGTCACGGGGCCTGAAAACGGGACTGAAGGATTGAAGCGCGACCCCTATGCCCGCGACCTCACCGATGACCCGATGTGGCCGGAATGTTTTTGTCTGCTTGATGATCCGGCGGCGTTTACCTGGCATGACGACAACTGGAAGCCGCCGATGTTCCATGAAATGATCATTTATCAGATTCACATTGGGACCTGGTATATTCCGAACGGGAGGCATCACTGCACGTTTCCGGATGTCATTGAGCGGTTGCCCTATCTGAAATCACTGGGGATAAATGCTCTGCTGATCTTGCCTGTCGTTGAATTTCCGACGATTTTCAGCCTGGGATATAACGGTGTCGATTACTTCTCACCTGAAACGGATTACGGCATTCCCCAAAGCGATCCTGAGCTGAATAATTACCTGGCAGCGATCAACAATCTGCTGCGCCAAATCAATCCAGGCTCAAAATCCTATTCGATAGCAGACATCACGGGCACGGCAAACCAGTTCCGGATGATGGTGGACATGTGCCATATGCATGGAATCGCCGTGATTCCCGACGTCGTTTACAACCATGCCGGAGGCGGTTTCGGCGACCGCAGTATCTACTATTTCGACCGCCTCGCCCAAGGCGACAACAACGACAGCCTTTACTTCACGGATGCAGGACATGCAGGCGGTCTTGTTTTTGCCTATTGGAACGATAATGTAACGCAATTTCTTATCGACAACGCGGTCTACTATCTCAAAGAATGCCACTGTGACGGCCTCCGCTATGATCAGGTGAGTGTTATTAAGAACGACGGAGGAGAACACGGATGGAAATTCTGCCGGCATGTCACCGACACATGCCATTATGTGAAACCGGAAGCGATTCACATTGCCGAAAGCTGGCCGGTCGAACAGGCGATTGTTACTCCCACGGGAGAAGGGGGCGCCGGATTCGATGCTGCGCAGAATGACGGGTTGCGCGATGCAATCCGCTGCGCCATAGGCCAGGCGGCCGCGGGTTCCTATGCTTTTATCGACATGGACAGAATCGCCCGGGAACTGGCATCCCCGAACCTCAAAGACAGCTGGCGAGCGATGCAATGCAGCGAAAATCATGATCTCGTATTCCAGGGAAGAGGATGGAGAATTGCGAAAATTGCCGACGGCAACAACAGCCGTTCATGGTATGCCAGAAGCCGGTCACGCATCGCCTTGGGGCTTACCATCACTGCTCCCGGGATACCCCATATTTTTATGGGCCAGGAAATACTGGAAGACAAACAATGGAGCGATGAACCCGGAGGCTTTCATCAGATATGGTGGGATGGATTACAGCAGGACAAATCGATGCAGGACTTCCTGCGTTTCTCCAGCGAACTTATTTCGGTTCGGAATCGATTGCCCGGTCTGCGCGGATCCGGCTTAAACGTCTTCCATGTGCACAACGAAAACAGGATTTTAGCTTTTCACCGATGGGTCTCCGGCATCGGGAATGATGTTGTCGTCATTGCCAGCCTGAACGAGTCGACATTCTGGGGATACAATATCGGAATGCCTATATCCGGATACTGGCATGAAGCATTCAATAGTGATGTGTATGACAATTGGATCAATCCAATGTCGGCTGGAAATGGAGGCGGCATCTATGCCACGGGCAGCCCGATGCACAATCTCCCCGCATCGGCGCGAATAATAATACCCGCAAATGGGCTGCTCATCTTTACCCGATAGTCCCAAGAAGGAGCGACGAGACCGCAGGAAGGGCGATTTGCCAATTGCCCGGTGATGCCGGATTGATATGCGGTTTATGTGGTTTCAAGACAACCGGTCTTGCCGATTAATGGAGGTCGGTGTTATCTTACCCTTTTCTCCCCAAGGAGGCTAATCTTGCAAAGCGCTAAATACACATTGTCGTTGTTAATCGGTCTGATTCTGATTGCCGCAGGATGCGAAAAGAAGGAACCGGAAATCCGCAGCGCCGCGGAAAGCATGGCGAAGAACAAGAAGGTGAACATCATCACCGACGGAAGGAACGCTCCCTTTGTGTTCGGCTCCGGAACCGGCGTACAGGGTTTGGATGTAGACCTCGGCAACGAGATTGCGAAGGACCTGAACATCGAAGCCAACTGGGTAAAAGTCGAGGATATCGAAAGAAGTCAACCGGGTTACGTCGGCCCCAAGGGATACGAACATATGTTCCAGCTGCTCGCGGATGGGAGTGCGGAGATGATCATTTCCGCGGTCGCCATTGATCCCAAAAGGACCGACAAATTCGCATTCTCAAAATCCTATTTTGAGGGCGGCGATGTGATCGCGCACCAGCGAAGCGTTTTCGACATCAAAGATCTCTCCAGCATCTCGGGAAAGAAGATCGGGGTGGTAACCGACCGTCCTGCCGACGTCTTTATGACTTCAAATGCAAGCGGCGCAGTCCTTACGAAATTTCCGACCGTGGACGACGCGCTCGGAGCCCTGAACCGGACTGAACTGAACGCGGTCGCAGGGGACCAGGTCATCGTTGCCTACAGCATCGTGAACAGTTTCGGGAACACGACGCTGCTGCCGAACCTGATCAACAAGTACCAATACGCCGTCGTGGTTCGGAAGGAAGAGACGGATCTCCTGGACAAGATCAACGCCACAATTGACCGCCTGCAGAACTCCGGCGAACTGCAGAAGATGAAAGACAAATGGCAGGTTGTCGAAATAGTCGACCAGGCTATCAAGAGGGGCGAGGCAGACAAGGCGGAAGACGAAAGACGAAAGGCGCCAAAAACGATCGCGGTCACAATCCAGAAGCTCAGCGGCGACTGGAGCATGGACCGACTCGACGGTTTCCAGCTCGTGCTCGCAGGCTCCACCGGCAGTTACCAGTCGAACCACATCGAGACTGAGGGGAACCGCGGCCGATGTTCATTCACACGCCCCGTTCCTCCCGGAAAATACAGGCTGCAGATGCCGATCTCGCGTGTCCCGACCGAAATCGACGTGCCGGACCTCGCAAAGACATCGCTGGCAATGCAGATGAATATTTCCGGCAGCAGGATCTCGATTCAATTCAAGTAACATCGCGCAAGCATCCTCTCTGAGCCTTCACCGCGCTCAGAGAGGATGCCGACCCGACGGAAAATCCATTCAACTCATTATTCGAGAAACCTGAGATCCCTATTTCTTCCTTCGCCAGGCAGCCAGGCCGATCACGCCTAATCCGGTACCGAGAAGAAGGAGAGATGCCGGTTCAGGAACCTCTGAAAATGTGAGATTATCAATCGCAAATGCATCGCCGTACGCATTTGACGGCCCGAACTGAATTGAATAGATATCCCCTTCCGTGCGGCTGAATCCAACGAAAACGCCACAGCCGTCCACATCGCATGGCGAGACGGGAAACTGAGCTTTGGTGATAAGCAGGCTTTCCAAGAGCACATTTCCGGCCCCAAAGGCGGAAACAGTATAATCTCCCAGCGGAGCAGTATCCGACATAAACGCTCCTGCCTGATTCACAGGCAACGAGAATGTAGCAATAAGCCCTGCCGTCGTGGGAAATTGGTTTTCTCCCTGCTGTGATCCTGTCAGAACTCCGGAGCCCGAATAGGCTTCGTATGCATACAGAAATCCATCATTGTCAATCTGGGGAAAACCACCGCCAGTTTGCGTGAACGATACACCGGGATATTGATTTGTGATAATCGTTCCTTCATCAAAACCTTCAAATGTAAGCACCGTTCCTGAAAAAGGGGAAACGGGATACGGTCCGGCCACAAACACCGGGTCCGCGTATGCGGCGACTGATGCAACCAAACATATAAACAATACACTCAACAAGCTCTTCATTCGCATTCCTCCAAATCTGCTTCCCACCAGTACTGCAACAAAGACATTAGCCTTTTGTTCATCTAAATCAGCAATAACCATGCCAACATTTGAAGCTGATGCGCTTTGAAACGGGAAGGCATTGATTTAAAACGACTTAAGAAGATTTGCCAAATCATGGTGCAAGAGTCATATAGCGGCCGTTCGCGGTTATGTAAATCTTGTTTACATAAATGCAGCGGGTAGCGCAATGTTTAATGCATATAAATGATTATAAGATAATAACTTGCGCCAAATCCCGGTGAATGTAAGATTTCCTTACAGTTAACCTCCATTTCTCACAGCATCGATCCCCTCGACAGTCGACAAACGGCGGCACAGATTCAGAGCTTCCGTGTACTCATTCGTCGTGAGCGGCCCCTCCCCCGCTGCCCATGCGCAATTCATTCATCGTTGTGCATCCAGAACAACGCATTGTGCGGCAAGCCGATCATTATGTCGGTCTGTCCGTCGGTCAGATCAAAGTGCTGAACCATTCGCCGGCCGGCGTGGAACTCCAAAACAAGATCAGATGCAGCCGGATGAAACTGAACAACGGATCTCGGACCCAAATCCATGAGATGAATCCGTCCGGTCAATATGTGTTCGTCTGATTTAGGCGGATGCGTGGCATCGCGAAACGCTATATGCTCCGGCAGAATGCCTACCGTGACGCGAGTTTGCAGTGCGGGTGGATTGTTTCCCTCCGGAAGGGAGACCGTAATGCCCGCCGCCGGGCACTTAATCGTCAACCGATCGCCTTCCCGGCCTGTTACTACGCCATCCCACAGATTGTTTATACCGAGGAACCGTGCAATTGCCCGTGTGGCCGGACGCCGATATACCGATGCCTTGTCTCCGGTTTGCCCGATACGACCGTCCATAAGCACACTGATTTTGCCTGCCAGAAAATAGGCTTCAATCAGGTTATGCGTGACAAGCAAAACGGTCAGCTGTTGCCGGAGCTGCAGTTCGCGCAGCAATCCCCAGAGTTCCTGCCGCAAGGATTCGTTCAGAGAGGCAAACGGTTCGTCGAGCAAAACCAGACGGGGCTGACTGGCAAGGGCCCGCACAAGCCCGACGCGCTGGCGCTCTCCTCCCGAGAGCGTTTGCGGAAGCCGTCCCAGCAGTTCGCCTATGCCTGTCGCCTCGACCAGTTTATTCACAAGCGGTTGATATTGAGCCGCGGGCAGGCCCCGTGCGCGGGGGCTATAGGAAAGATTTTCGCGCACGCTCAGGTGTGGGAACAATCCGGTTTGCTGCGGCAGATACCCCAATCCGCGCCGTTCAATAGGCGTATGGGTGACGTCTTCACCATTGAGCCGGATGGAACCTCCCAGCGGCGGCAGGATGCCGAGCACGGCATGGAGCAGCGTAGACTTTCCGGATCCGGACGGGCCGAGCACCGCGTGACATTCACCTTCCGCCACTTTCAGATCTATATTATGAAGTCTGAAACTGCCGGCGGCTACGCTGAGAGATTCCACTTTAAGCATGCGCAACCTTCCCCAGCAACCAGCGAGAAAGAGATAACGCGGCAAGCCCCGTAAAAACAAGCACGAGAATCAACGCCACCGTGCCCTCGATATCGGCGCCCGCGAGGCGCATATAAATGGCGATAGGCAGCGTTTCGGTGCGCATCGCCATGGTGCCTGCCACCATGATCGTCGCTCCGAATTCTCCGAGCGCCTTGGCCCACGACAGGATGAAGGCTGCCAGAAGGCCGCGGCGAGCCAACGGCAGCGTTATTGTGAAAAAAGTGTGGCGCGGCGTTGCACCCAATGAACGGGCGACCGTTTCCAATTCGACAGGGACTTCATCAAAGGATGTTTTCAGCAGGCGCACCGCCACACCCAGAATCGTCACGAACTGCGCCAGCACGATGCCGAAAAAAGTGAATACAAATCTTACACCATGAGATTGAATCCATTCGCCGATCGGATTGTTGAAGAAAATCAATAGAATTGCGCCCAGCGCCGCAGGCGATACGATGATGGGAAATTCCAGGATAGTGTCGACCAGTTCGCGAAAACGGAATCGATAGCGCGACAATCCATAGGCTGCCGGCACTGCCAATAGAATCGCCAGAAGGGCCGCAAACGATGCCCCGATGAGAGACAGCCGGATGGAAAACAATGTCCGCGTCGAACTCAGCGCATCGCGCAGCGTGGACAACTCAAGAAACCAGCCCAGAGAAACAATCAGCCCGCCATACAATGCCAGAACCAGCAGGGCGGCAATAATGGTTGTGCGGCGCAAGCTCATCGGTTGTTCACCATTGCATCATTTCCTGATCCAGGCAGCCGGCACTTCATATTCGCCGCCGATCGGCTTCCGAGCGCCCAGCCAGTTCGTGGCTTCTTCGGGCGTGGCGAAGTATTTGTGGCGCGCAAATATCTTGCGGCCCTCGGGACCTGCTATAAAATCAATGAATCTTTGCGCTTCGTTTCTGTTTTTGGTGAATCTGGATATTGCGATGGGTATATAGCCGATGCGGGGGACCTGGGCGGACGGAAGGCGCACGGTTTGAATACGCTCGGGATCCCAATGCTCAAAGACGCTCCAGCCGATGACCGCATCCACCATCTTCAGCGATATTGCAGTAGCGGTTTTCTCGCAGGACTCCGTATAGTTGATGAGATTGCGCTGAAACGCCGCTTTCTCGGGATTGCTCAGCGATTTCTCAATGATCTCAACCGCATAGGTCCCGACGCAGACCATTTCAGGATTTGCTATGGCAATGCGCAGGCCGGGCCTTGTTAAATCCTTCAGTGTGCGGATGCCGTGCGGATTGCCTTTCGCTACATTAATGGCTGAAACCAGATAGACAATGATTTTTTCGGAATCCGCATAGACAACTCCGTTGCGCTTGGCTTTTTCCATGTAATCGGACGATCCGGGGAAGTAAATATCGCCTTGTTTGGCCAGCTTCATTTGAGACAGGACGGAACCGGAACCGCCGAACACCAGATCCACCTTTACTCCGGTTCTCTGCTCGTAGAGTCTGGCTGCCTCCTCGGCGGGCGGTTTTGAGGCTGCGCCGGCATAAATCAGCAGGCTTCCGGCAGCGAATCCCGTCGCGCTGTTCAGGCAAGCTCCGAACCCGATTGCCATGATGATAGTTTTTAGAAGGATTGAATTCATCTTGAGTTGCCAGGAATCCAGTGTTCCTGCGCCGATGCGGTTAAAAATGATAGCGCATCACTCGAATGCATGGTTAGAAAATCCACCCTGCCTTCCTTCATGGCGCGCGCCAGGACGGGCTTCTCGCCTGTGACCACGACATCGATCCGGATCCCGGTTTCGGCTTCAAACCTCTTCTGTATTTCACCCCAGAGAGGCGTCATGGTCATGCCCCCGATAACGGCAACACGGACAGGTCTTGCATCCGATCCGTCGGCCTTCTCTTCAGGACTCAGGATGAAGAGCATCGCAGCGGCAACGGCCACATACAAAATCCGATTGCGCATCAATCACCTCATATGTATTTATTAGAATATATAGTCCTTTAATAAAGACATTTTTATACCACATCCATGTATCGCATAAGTAACATTATTTATAAAGATATCTACCCGCCGGATCTGAAAGCGCGACGGAAGCAAATTCGCTGCAGTCTGAATTGAATCACCAAAGACACAAAGATTATTAAACAAAACGATGCTAAGGCTTTGCTTCAACGAGCTGCTTCACATATTCGAGAACGACATCCTTTCCGCTGGCGATCTGTTCTTGCGAGGGCTTTATTTCCACATCAGGACGAACACCATGCAGGTCCTTGTCGGAGCCGGGCAAAATAAACTTTATCCATACTGTAAATGGGAAGAGATTGCCTCCTTTTTCAAAGAAGGTGTTTCGCTCTTCGGGAGGAAACGAAAGAGACGTATGGCCGTTTTCCAGCATCGCCACAATCGGGATCGCCTTGCGGGCAAATTCCAGCCGCGTCATAGGACTGTTCAGTTCCTTTTCCAGGACGGCGCGAGCTTCCTGGACTTTGTCTTTCGAAGTGTAGTGATACGCCGAAGGATGAATGCTCTCCAGCTTTTCGAAAAGGCGGTTCAGATCGGATTTCAATTCATCCGGGCTGAAACGCTTGAGTTCAATGGCCGATTGACTAAAAAGGGATTCCGGCAGGAGCAGGCAAATCAAAACAATAATTTTTTTCATTTCCCAAATATCCCGCTTGTCAATGATCGAATGAGAGCTTATATCTCTTTAGCTGTTCAGAGGTCAATAGGATATATGAATAGCGTGTGTTTCATGGTGTGATGCGGCGTTCTTGACGGCATCAAAGGTGGAAGATATGGTTCAGATCTTCCAGCGCGTTGTATTCGCCTCGAATCTCCGCCTGTCGAGAAGAACTGAAAAAACTGTTATATAACTCCCGACGGCGGAGTGAAGGGTTTCGACTTCGTATTAGCGAAAACCTTTGCCGGCGGGACATAGTTCTGCATAACTTGTGCCGGGAAGCAATATCCAACGCTCGGATCTTCGGGAAGAATGCTGCAAGAGTTGAGATAATGCAATTGCAGGCAATATAATTGGATTTCGAGATTGAGATGAAGCGGCCGCATGCTTTCGACCGTCAGCTTTCAGCTCTCAGTCACACAGACCTTCTTTGCAAAACACAAAGAAGTCGTGAATAAGGAATCTATCCTTTCACAACAAAAAATGGGGAGCACATTTGGAGGCAATTTATGAAACTTTTGGGTCTTTCATTCAGTCCCCGAAAAGGAGCGAACACGGAACTGCTTATGGAAAAGGCTTTCGCCGGCGCCCGCCTGCTCGGAGCTGAAACGGAGCTCTATCGAATTGCGGAGAAAAAAATTACGCCCTGCGATGGATGCGGTGCCTGCATGGGTACCGGGGAGTGCCCTATCCAGGATGATATGCAGGAACTATGCGAGAAGATGCTTAATGCGGACGGCATTATCTTCGGCACTCCCGTCTATTTTTACAATATAACGGCTCAAGGCAAAGCGGCTATAGACCGCTCGATCATGATCAACCGTCCGGACAGAAATCTGACCAACAAGGTGGGCGGCCTTGTCGTCGTAGGAGGCAGTCTGGGATTGATTGACGCCGTTAAAGACCTTTATTTCTATATGGTGATACGCCAGATGCTGCCCGCCAATTTTGTGGCAGCTTATGCCAGCCGAGCCGGTGATATAGAGATGCTTCCGAAATGTATGGCTGCCGCGGAAGACCTCGGGAAGCAGATGGTGAAGATATCCGAAAAGAGGTTTACCTATCCACCGGAGTTTCAAGCAAACCATATAGGATACGGGACGCATACGCGGTAGCGTACGGTGCGAACAGTCATAAATGAGGCATGGGGTCGCATTGGAAATCCTATTCAATGTGAATGAAGTCTATAGGCTCCATGGTTTCATGCCGATCCTCAGAACCTCTGGTTTGCTCCCGATAACGCCACGTTGCCTAAACCGGAACGAGGCATCAAACAGGATTGGGAAACGAGCGGGACGATCCAAATATCCGAAGTCGGGATATGAATCCAATAAGCCTATGATAAAATCGGGCAGAGATTGAGCGCAACAATTGTAAAGAACATAAAGCTCTCAGCAGATATCGCGGACGAGGCGGCAGTCCCCTATTTTCTATGGGATGGGCCGATGAGTATTGCCCAACTGAAAGAAAGACTGCACACTGCGTCCCATCCGGAACGTATCCGCCTGCTTGGCAAGATTCTGCGTGAGACACGGGATACGGATGTATGGCAATTCACCAGCCCGGGCGAAATTCGTCAACTATGGCCTGATTGCCAACGGCTGACAGCCAGCGCTTTACTTATTGGCTTTGGGCAGGGTGATTTCGTATCTGCTGTCAACGGTAAACAGATGATGATCGGAATATCTATGCTGATTTCTAAAGATTAGATCCAGCTTGTCATTATTCGGAAACTCCCAGCTGACATTAATCTCACGCGGCAACCAGAATTCCTGCTGCATATCACCAAATAGAACTCTTCCGTAAAGAATATCCGTGATGGTTTCCTTTAGTGTTGTCTGCCTTTCCGGCACGAGCATTCTAGTCCGCATGCGCGATATTTGATGCTTCTCCGGGTCTACCCAAATAAATCCTTGCACAAGAAAGCGGACTGGCTCCGCTGAAGCATCATCGGTGGCATCGAAGTATTGCGCCAGATAGTCATTGGATTCAGGTTTCTGAGCAAAAGCAATGATGTGGGCATGTGGCTTTTTCTTTTCACGTCCCAGATAGCGGAATATCGAATTTGCCTGATGACGCGGGTGGAGGTACTGGCAAAGAAGTGTATGCCCCGAGCTCATGATAAATTCCGAAATATCTTTTGGATTAGCCGGGCGGCCTTCTTTGTCGGTCCTGTCCTCTATCCAAGACGTTCTACTATTCCTTGAGCCGGGAAGGATAAAATAGTTAAACTCCGCGGAATACTCCTTCAACAGAATGGTCCTTGAACCGGCTTTGGGTATGGCTTGCGTGTCCATTTGGCTGCAGCCGAGTTGAGCGCACATAGGCTCATTCCCGGGCTTGTCGCAACCAAGCTGATCGCAAATAAATCCAATCCTCGGATCAGAGAGCGGCACGGCTATTGCGCCTTTTCCTGGCGCATCTAACAGCGCCGGCTGGCTCTGCCTCTTTTTCCGCCCATCCCCCTGGCTCTCAGCTAAATAGCGCTGCATGCAGACAAGCTCTTTCGAAGAGGTATTGGGAAAATCCCGGAAGAAAGCCACTACTCGGTTTCCAACTTTCTCCAGGAGGAAGGAGAGCTCTGTCTGGCTCTGACTGAAATTCAGATCGGCAAGCGCAAGATCGTATCGGCGCAGTTCTTCAGCGGTCATTTCGATCACACTCCGAGGCATCGCCGAAACTTCCAACTGAGATAGAGCATGGGCAGCGGATGTGCCGGAGAGCTTTTCTGCAATTTCGAAATCAAGTGTCTGGGTGGCGAGGTTCCTCTCATGCGACCGCTTATCCATTACCCGCAACTGCAACACATAGTCACCCGGCTGCATTCCGTTCTTGAGCTTCAGCCTTTTCCTTATCAATATTCTCGCCGGATCCTTCGCTCCGCGAATATCGACAGCCTCCGGTTTGCTTTTAAGGATCTCTTTCCCATTTCCATAGAGTGCGAATTGATATTCCAGATCCGGCGGCAGCCCACTTTTGGTTTCCGCACCATAAACAATCGTCAGATATTCGAATCCCTCTCCGGGCATGTAGCTCCTCAGAGCCTGGCTTCTGCGCGCGATTTGGCGGGACCGGTTAGGCTGGCCCCGTGGCTCCTCCGCCGCTCCCGATTGGATCCAGGCCGCATCGTCGTCTCGATTCAGGATGAAGATGCTGGATAGCGACAAACCGTCCCTTTTCAAGTCAGGTATTTCAATAAACTGATAGGCTGATCCTATGGCGCCGGATGACTGATCTTTGACAGCCACGCGCACATAATAGGCTCCGGCTTTTTGTGCAGGAAGAGAGAGGGAAAACCTGATGCCGTTTTCCCGGATCCACTGGATGTCCTTGCTATTAACACGAAATCCTATCCGCGTGCTGCCTGAGTCTTGAATGATGCTATGAATATCGGATGTTGCAGCGACAGCTTCCAGAGAGATCGAGTGCCCTCCGTCTTTTTCATTCACAAAACCCAGGCGCTGCCCGTCCAGATGCAGCCAGGCTCTGAGCAAATAACCCTTTTGAGGATCATTAATGTATCCCGAAGCCAAACTCAGTTTGAGGTCGCTATACCGGAATGGAGAAAACAGCGCATCTTCGAGTGGATTCCTGTCTTTTGCCGCTTCCATCGAAGCTCCGGGATTTCCATAAAAACCATCGCGAGTGTGGACGACGCTTCCCGGACGTTTAACTTTAATTGTTACTTTGTGGTAGGCTGCCGACGAGCTGCCTGACGTGAAGGTATTTGCCGCAGGCACATATGAAAGCAGATAATATCCCTTCATCTCCTCTTCTGCGATGCCGATACCATCGATGAAAAAGTTATTCCCTGTAAGAAAGATACCTCCGGTTTTTTGAGATAGCGGGCTTTCTCTATTCACCATCCTTTCCTGGGCCTGCAAACGCCTGACCTCAGACTGCCTGGGCCCGAAAATCTGGTCCAATTTCGCTTCGTTTTCCAGTTGTGCTATTTCGCCGGGTGATCGAGGCATATTATCCTCTGCGGTAGGGCTGATGCTATATCGATGCGGCCTGGTTTCAGCATCGAGGGTCCTTTCCTTGACGGCCTTATCTTTGTCCAAACCGGTTATAGTCTGGCTGTTAATCCCTCCCAGAATATCCAGCGTATGAATCACGACGCCGGCACGCAAAGCTTCATCTGCAAGCCTGTTGAACAGGGCATCGCTATCCTCCTTTTCCGGAAGCATGATCTGAGCCGACAGCAAGAACAAAAATTTGCGCCCGGGCACATCCCGTAGCGCTTTGATGCCATAAGCAAGTGAAGCGATCTGCTGGATTCCGCCGGACTGAAGATTCATACTCCATCGGATGCTGCCGATCCTGGCAAGCAATTCCCGTTTGTCTGAGCTGAATGCCTGAAGCCCGGCATTTCCTTTTCCTGTTTGCATGATGGCGACCAGATCACCCGGGTACATTTGAGTCTCAACAAATTTTTGAAGAGACATGCGCGCGTTATGAAGATCCTGAAAGCTCATCGAAAGATCGTCGACCAGAAAAACAATCGTTCGCCGCACCACACCCTTTGTCAGCGCACGAGCGGGGATTTGCGGAGGTTTCTCAGGCTCCTGTGCGCGAACGGTCTTCTTGTCCGGCGACGTTTGACGTTCGACGATGTATGTACTGGAAGTAACTTTTTGCGGCTGGCCATCTTGATAAATCTCAAAATCGTCCGCCATCAGATCCGTGATTTGACGGCCTTTCCCATCCACAACCACAGCATCAATCCGTACCTCTTCAACTCCAATGCGAATTTTGAAATCTTCTTCTGTGCTTGTGGATTGTGCGGCGTCATAGCGGAGAGGAACCCGGCTCTCCTGTCCTTTCGAATCAATCATCAAGCCAAGCCAGAAGATTCCGGTCCACATGAGCACCCGGAGCCAAATGTCAGGATATAACCAGCCGACATTTTTCATGTAATAACCCTGAATGACGAATGCCTTGAATATTTTTGAATATTTCCTTTCTTTATTCGATGATGATACCCCTTAAATGGTTCTCCTCCCACACAGTTATATTTAAGGGAATGCCCTATCGTGGCCCGACCCGGGAACTCGTTTTACGCTTGTGCCATCTCAAAGGAATGCTGATAAAGGTACTTCCTGAAAAAAGTGCTTTTATATCGACAGGAATCCCGATCGGTTCCCTATTAAAATAGAATTTCAGTTGGTATCACATTGTAAAGCATTTGAAGATATGAGGCGTGGCGGAGAGGGGGGGATTCGAACCCCCGATACCGGTTTTGCCAGTATAACTGCTTAGCAGGCAGCCCTGTTCGACCACTCCAGCACCTCTCCGCGGTCGAATGATTCAAATCGAGAGGACATAGTAGCCCATTCACCCGGCAAAATCCACCAGGAACCCCATGGGGGAGGGGTAGAGGGAGGGGCAAAGGGGTAGAGGGAGGGGCAAAGGGGTAAAGGGGTTGAGGGGTTGAGGGGTTGAGGGGTTGAGGCGAATGAGAGGGTGAAGAAATGAGGGAATGAGAGAATGAGGGTAAGGAAGACAAGGGTGTAACAGAATATATAGGCAAACTACTTCTTCCATTATTCCTCCTACCCCTCTGCCCCTTTACCCCTTTGCCCCTCTGCCCCTTTGCCCCTTTGCCCCTCTGCCCCTTTGCCCCTTTGCCCCTCTGCCCCTCTACCCTTCTGCCCCTCTACCGCTGCTTTTGCATTGACGAAAGGCGTGGTAAGCTTGCCATTTCCATGAGGTTGGCCGATGTCCCCGAAAGAAAAAGTCCGCGTCCGCTTTGCTCCAAGCCCTACAGGGTATCTTCATGTGGGAGGAGCCCGTACTGCTTTGTTTAACTGGCTGTTCGCGCGCCATCATGGCGGCCAATTCATCCTGAGAATCGAGGACACCGATTTCGCCCGGTCGTCGGAAGAAATGGTGGAGGGCATTCTGAAGGGGATGCGCTGGCTGGGACTGAACTGGGACGACGGCCCGTTTTTCCAGTCCCGGAGGCTCGATCGCTACAAGAAATTCGCCCTCAAGCTGATAGCGAGCGGCCACGCCTATCGATGCTTCTGCGGCACAGAAGAAGGCGTCGGCCGGAAGGGCTACGATGAAAACCAGTCCGCCGGGGAACATGCCTGTGCGAATCTTGCGCGGGAAAAATCCGAGGTGCGCGCCGAGGCCGGAGAGCCATTCGCCATCCGCTTCCGTGTCCCTCCGGGCAAAACGTCATTTGAGGACCAGGTCTTCGGCGCAATTGAGGTTGACAACGCGACCATTGAAGATTTCGTGCTTCTGAGATCCGACGGCATCCCGACCTATCATCTGGGAGTGGTTGTGGATGACCTCGACATGGACATCACCCACGTCGTTCGCGGTGCGGATCATATTTCAAATACTCCAAAACAGATCCTGCTGTATCGCGCCGCGGGAACTCCCATCCCGCAATTTGCACACCTTCCCCTTATCCTGGGCCCGGATAAACAGCGCCTATCCAAACGACATGGGGCAACATCCGTGATGTCGTACGCGGAAATGGGATATCTGCCCGAAGCCTTCTTCAATTTCCTGGCGCTGCTCGGATGGTCCCCCGGCGATGATCGCGAAGTGCTTGCCCGGCAGGAATTGATCGATTTGTTTTCATTGAAGGGCGTAGGGAAAGCGAATGCCGTATTCGGGCTCGATAAGCTCGACTGGTTCAACAGCCAGTATATCCGCAATGCATCGAAGGAAAGCCTGCGCACGATGGTCAGGAACGAGCTGCAATCCAAACAGCTGTGGAGCAACGCCAATCCGGCTCTTTCGCCGGAAGCACTCGACGCGGCTATCGAGCTGGTAAAGCCTCGTGCACGCAAGATCAGCGATTTCAGCAGCACCTTCAGTGCGTTCTTCTCCGATGACTTTGCCTATGACGAAGCTGCCGCAGAAAAATTCCTGAAAGATCCCAGGCTGGGAAGCCTTATTCGGGCGCTAATCGACCGATACAGCGCGGAGGACACCTTTACGCTGCAGTCCACCGAAGAAACGCTGCGCCGTTTTGCCGAGAAAGAAGGCGTCAAAGCCGGCCTCCTCATCAATGCACTCCGCGTCGCCCTGACAGGACAGGGGGTTGCTCCCGGCTTGTTCGAAATCATGCAGGTTCTTGGACGCGAGCGGACGTTGCAGAGGATGCAGCGCCTGAACACATATTTACGATTGACGATTGACGATTGACGATTGACGATTTTAAACAGACGGGAGTACTGCTGGCTTTTTAAACGGACATTGCGTTAGATACAATATTTGAAAATAAATGCAGGATGAAGAACCATTGCGGTATATGTTTTCAATCGTCAATCATCCCATGGAGATATTCTATTCCGGCGCTGAAAGCTTTATTGACAAGGTTGCGCAAAGTACTATGAATGAGCCGTCATTGCAGCGTATGGTTTCAATCGTCAATCGTAAATCGTCAATAAGAAAGGGGGGGTATGACCAAGTTGGGGGTGAATATCGATCATATTGCCACGATCCGGCAGGCACGCAGGGCGCTTGAGCCGGATCCGGTTGCCGCGGCGATTCTGGCTGAACTCGCCGGCGCTGACGGCATCACAGTCCACTTGCGCGGCGACCGGCGGCATATTCAGGACAGCGATGTACTCCGGTTGCGGGAAACGGTTACTACGCGGCTGAACCTTGAAATGGCTGCAACCGCCGAGATGGCCCGGATCGCATGTGAGCTGCGCCCCGACCAGGCCACTCTTGTGCCGGAAAATCCATCCGAGGTCAGCACGGAAGGAGGGCTGAATGTAGCCGGAGCTATGGAACCTATTTCTGCGGTAATCAAGGCGCTATCGGCTAAAGGCATTCAGGTGAGTCTCTTCATCGATCCGGATCCGCAACAGATAGACGCTTCAGCCGGACTGGGCGTTCCGATGATTGAGCTTTGCACCAAGGCATTTTCCGAAGCATGCCCCAGGAGCCCGGATCTTGCCGGTCCCGCGCTTGAACGTGAACTGACAAAGGTTGTACAGGCTTCCGAACGAGGGAAAAAACTGGGCCTGAATATTCTGGCCGGCCATGGCTTGACTTACCGGAACGTTCGCCTCATTTCCAGCATTCCGGAAATCGAAGAACTCAATATCGGCCACAACATCATCGCAAGAGCTTCACTGGTCGGCATGGAACGCGCTGTTCGTGAAATGCTGCAAGCGATGTGATGGATTTACGATTGACGATTTAAAACACACGGCAATTTTTGCGTCAGCTTCTTCATAGAAGGCTTATTGATGTGGTTGCGAAAAGAATAATGATGGGGCCATCATTGCGGGCTGTGTTTTCAATCGTCAATCATCCTATGGGATTATTTTGTTCCGGCGCTAAAAGGTTTATTAACAGGGTTGCGCAAAGCACTATGAATGAAGCGTCATTGCAGCGTGTGTTTTCAATCGTCAATCGTCAATCGTAAATCGTCAATCAACTTATGGGTATACTTTATCTTGTTGCGACGCCGATCGGGAATCTTGAGGACATTTCTTTGCGCGCGCTGCGCATCTTGAAGGAAGCAGACCTCATCGCCTGTGAAGACACGCGACACACCGCCAAGCTTCTGACTCATTACGGTATAAGGACTCTAAGGGAGAGCTATCACCAGTTTAACGAGGCAAGCCGTGCGCCGCGGCTGCTTCAAATGCTGCGCGACGGCAAAAACATTGCCCTTGTCAGCGATTCGGGGACGCCGCTGGTTTCCGATCCCGGATACGAGCTGGTTTCCCTGTGCCGGAGTCAAGGCATACAGGTAATTCCCATACCCGGGCCGTCAGCGGTTATCGCCGCACTTACTGCCTCCGGACTTCCGGCCGAAAACTTTTTCTTTGCCGGTTTCCTTCCATCCCGCGCAACGCTTCGGAAGCGACGGATCGAGGAATTGAGGAGCATACCCTCTACTCTGATCCTTTATGAAGCGCCCCACCGGCTTCTCCATTCACTGGAAGATATGACGGCAATATTGGGCGCAAGGCGAGCCACTCTCGCACGGGAACTCACCAAGATCCACGAAGAACTGCTCCACGGCACCCTGCCGGAAATCCTGGATATCCTCCGAACACGCCCACGCATCCAGGGCGAGATAACGCTGGTAATCGAGCGCGGCGAATTCGCTCCTGCAGTTTCCTCCTATCCCGATTCGCTCAGGCAACATCTGGAAGAGGAAATGCAGAGAACAGGCCTCCCCCGAAATGAAGCGCTGAAGGCTGTCGCCAGACAGCGCGGACTGTCGCGAAAACAAGCCTATGAAAAGCTGATTGACGATTGACGATTTGCGATTGAAAACATACTCCGCGATCAACCCTCATTCATCATTCATATTGCATTCTGCGTAATAAGGCTTGATATAAAGGAGCAGCCGCCAACACTTCCGTATGCTTCAAATCGTCAATCGTAAATCGTCAATCGTCAATGAAGGAATCTTCCTTCCAGTTCGCCCGGAAGGAAACCGGCTTTTTTCCCGGACTCCCAGACATCGTAGCGTTCGTCGCGCAGCTGTTTCAGCTTCAGCTGCAGTTCATCTATTTGACTCTGCAGTTGGCTCTGCGAATTCCCGGATTTGCCGCTGCCGGAGGAGCGCCCCAATTTTACCGGAGCCCATTTCTCCTTCTGCAGACGGGCCCTTTTGGACGCCAGGCGGTCTTCGGTTTTCTGTATCTCACGATCCAGTTTCTTCAACGTGGCCTGATACCGGCGAAGGGATGCCTGGTTTTTTGACGAATCCGATCGCGCCGAAGTTTTCTCCGGTTCATATGAGGGGCCGATGGAAGTGGTGATATTTCCGCTCGGCGCCGTGGAGGTTCCATTCCCTTCGATAACCCTGCCCTTAATTCCCTGCTGCTCCAGCAGTCTTCTCCTTTCCGCCTCTTCACGGGCGACATCAACAAGAGACTGCATATCCAAAACCAAAAGAATGATCACGCAGAAAGACCTGAATTTTTGAATTCTCATACCAATCAAACAGCCGATCCGCTTTTTGAGCAAAAATTTTTCGGCCTGAATCGTCAACGAAGCCATTAGTGATATCCTGGACTATCTATCCGGAATCAGCATCAAAGGCTTTGAAGTTCGACAGGCTTTAGGCAAAGATATACAGGAATCCGTTTATCAATCTGGAGGAGGGTATTAAAAATGGCGAAAGCCGCGCGCGGCATCCTCCGGCGTTTTGGAATTCCGCTGAGCTTAACGATGCTGCTGCTGTTCTACTGCGCCTATCTCTTTCCGCAAAGCAGGAATGACAAAAACGAGGCTGCGCAAAAGAGCCAGGACATTATCAGAGTTCCGATCAATGTGGTTGTTGTGAATGCGACCGTGACAGACCGCGATGGTAATTTCGTAACGGACCTGACGTCGAAGGATTTCCGGGTATACGATGACGGAAAACTGCAGGACATCCAGACTTTCGCCCTGGAATCCTACGGGCCCGCTGAGCCGGAGGAATCGAAAGAGCCTGTCACCTCGCCCAGGCGTGAAGCCATGGAGCGGAATGCCTCGCGTCCCCGCATGATTTCACTGGTGATCGATGACCTCACGATGGAATCGGTGGTGAATTTCCCGCGCATGATCGATGCCATGAAAGATTATGTCAGAAAGGAAATGAGACCTCAGGATCAGGTCGCGGTTTTATCGGGATCCGGCAAGGTTCAGGTGCCGTTCTCCGACAACAAACAGCATCTGCTGGATGAGCTTGAAGTCATTTACAGGAAGCTGAATCTCAGCCCGGTTTCCCGGTCGACCTGTCCCAAAATGACGGATCTTGAAGCATGGCGGGCTGCCGATGCCATGCATGAGTATCAGATCGACCGTGAAAAACTAATCAATAGAACCGTCGATTGCATGGGCCTGAGAGATTCCATGGGCGGCGGAGAAAATGCCTATAAGCGGTCGGCAGAAACCTATCTCAGAACGGCGGCGTCGCTGCAACGCCATGTCGTCGAATTCCAAACCCATAATCTTTTATACACTCTGCGGCAGCATATCCGGACCCTGAAGCATTTCGAAGGAGCAAAAACCGTTGTGCTCTTCTCGGATGGATTTCTGTCCGAAAGCGAAACCCCGGCGGCGTATCAACTCCAGGAATTGATTGACATGTCGCTGCGCTCCGGGATTGTGCTGAACAGCGTAAGCATTCGCGGCCTCGTCATCGAGGGGTACGAAGGGGGAATATTTACGGCTACGGATGACGAGAACAGGCAATCCAAGGAGGGTCCGCTATCTCAGGCAGCTTATGAAACAGGAGGCATGTTTTCCCACAGCCGCAACGATCTGTATCTGGGAATCCAGGAAATTGTTCGCCGCCAGGTCTATTACTACATTCTGTCTTATGGTATCCCCGCGCGAAAAGCGGACGGTTCCTATCACAAAATCAAACTGGAACTGACCCGGCCCGATCTGAAGCTTTCCTACAGGAAGGGATATTACGTCCAGAAAGAAGAACTGAAATACGAAAACACCAAAAAGGAAGACATCATAGACGCATTGAATGCTCCCGGTAATATGAGCGAAATTCCGATGACCCTTTCCTACAACTATTCCCAGGAGGCCGATGCCACTTATGCTGTTTCCTTTATTACCAGGGCAAATATCCAGGGGCTGCAATTTCTTGAGGAAGACTCAAGGCGAAAGAACATGATCAGCCTTATCCTGGCGGCCTTTGACGAAAGCGACAAATATATCAGCGGGCTGGACAAATCGATTGAGTTTCGATTGCTGGAGGAAAGCTATGCCGGTCTGCGCGACCAGGGGCTTACCTCCAGAGTCGAACTCAAACTCCCCATAGGCCGCTATAAGATCAAAGCGGTAGTGCGCGAAAGCAACCAGGGGAAAATGGGCTCTGTGACAAAATCCGTCGAAATCCCCTGATCGGGTGCACTTAAGATCCGGACAAAAAACATGCCACGGATTGCACGGATTGCAAAAATGTTAAATGGAAAAACTCATCCCGGATTGTCTGATTTTCGAATCTCGAATCTCGAATTCTAAGGAGAATCATGTCTGCTAAATTCCGATTCATCCTTCCTCTTTATTTCCTATGCCTTATAAATCTGAATCCCGGCACCGCTGTCCCCGGCGCTTATGCGCAATCCGATGAAGCCTATAAAGTGCGGGTTGACGTCGAGATGGTCACAGTTGAGGTGATCGCGCTGGATAAAAAGGGGGATCCTGTGCGAAACCTGAAGGTGGAAAACTTCCAGCTTTACGAGGACGGGAAAAAGCAGGAGATACTCAGCCTGGACGAAGTGAATGCGGAATCCGGAGCATCGGCTCTGGGAATGCCCCTTCTCGGCGGCGGCCCGCGCCTTCGCGGCAAGACCGTGGCCATCATTTTTGATGACAGCGCAATTTCGCCGCAGTACATCAAGACCTCGCGCGATACGGCTGAGAGGTTTGTCAGGGAACGCATGCGGCCTCAGGATCTGTTTGCCGTAGCACAGTACGACATGTCCATGAAGATACTTCAGAACTTCACAAGCGACCGGGAACTGGTACTGGCAGCCATCCGGAAGCCCGCCGCATCCATTGCCGGAAACGCGCTTTACTTTGAAAACCTGCTGCGATCGCTGGACGCGATCTGCCTGGCAATGGCTCCAATCAAGGGCCAGAAATCGGTCCTGGTCTATTCACAGTCGGGATTTTCCTATGGCTACAGCACTCCCACTCTGGGTGCCACTTACAACAAAACCCTGCACACAGCCAAAAGATCCAATGTGGTTTTCTACACCCTGAGTCCCGAGACGCTGGGCAGCTCGGGCGGAGGCATGGCCGGACCGGCGATGGTGTCGCTGCCTTCCGGCGGACCGATGGGAGCACCTATGGGAGGGCGGGGCGGCGGCATGGGAGCCATTTCCAGCATGGGCCCTGCGGTGACATTAAGATCGCTCGCAACCGAAAGCGGCGGATATTCCATTTACAACACCAACAACTTCGATGCCGAACTGGATAGTTTTGACCGGCAGATCAGCAATTATTACGTCCTTGGATTCCAATCCAACAATCCAAAACATGACGGCGCTTTCCGCAAACTCGAGATCAAGACCAAAATAAAGGGCTTGACGCTGAACCATAAGCCCGGCTACCAGGACCGGCGCCCCATTGATGTTCTGGCAAGCTCTAAACAGGAAAAGACCCTGTTAACAGCCCTCGCTTCTCCCGGCACAGCAACGCAGCTGCCGGTTGCCTTCCGGCCGGCATATTTTTACGATTCGCCTCAGACGGTCAGAGTTTTGATTGCGGCGAAAATCGATACGGAGAAAATTGCGCTTCGGAAAAAGGGCGGGCAGATCGGCGCCGATCTGAACATCATGGGTGTAGCCTATGCGGAGGACGGCAGCGTCGCGGCACGATTCAGCGAAACTTTGCCCCTCAGTTTCGATAAAGAGAAGGAATCGGAATTCCGAAAGGCGGACCTGCCCTACCGCAATTATTTTAAAGTGCGCCCGGGAAAATATCGTCTGAAACTGGCTGCATCCGACGAATCCAATAACCTGGGTGCGATGGAGCAATCGCTGGAAGTGCCCGTTTTTACGGAACAAGGATTTGCCGTCAGCAGCCTGGTACTGGCAGAGCAGTTGTCGGAGTTGCCTGATTTGATAAAAAACCTACAAGTTCAACTGCTCGACCAAAGCAATCCGCTGCTCTATTCCAAAATGCAGATCGAGCCGAGTGTGGAGAACAAGTTTCCTGTCGGTTCTGTCGTTTCCGCTTTGTTCAGAGTATATAACTGGCCCAGCCGGCCGGCCCAATGGGATCCGGTTGCCAAGGTAAAGCTTTTCGACGGAACAACCGAAAAATTTGCGCTGACACCAATCCACATGAAAGAGTTGATGTCCCCTGTGAGTCAGACGGAAGCCGTCGTAGGGCTCCGGTTGCCGTTCCAGCCTGTGCCTGCCGGCAAATACCGGCTGGTAATCGAAACAACAGAAGCCGGAACCCTCCAAACCGATCTGGAGCTTTTCTAAGTGCCTTTCAGCCACGAATTACACGAATTTAATTCGCGTAATTCGTGGCACTCAGAGGAGTGCGGTATGATCGGGAATGCTGGGATTTGCTCAGCCCTGGCATTGCTATTGTTCATCTCCTGCCCCCTACTTTTTCCGCAAATCAAGAAAGAAACGGGAACCAAGGGCCGGGCTATCTTCAGGGTCCCGGTCAACGTTGTGGTTTTGAATGCTACCGTGACCGACAAGGACGGGAATCCTGTAACGGATCTGACCGCGAACGATTTCCGCGTGTATGACGACGATGTGCTCCAGAATATTCAGACGTTTGCACTGGAATCCTTCGGATCTTCTGAATTGGAGGAAACGAAAACCGACCGCACATCCCCCACTCCCGTGCTGAAAAAGGAAAAGGAAACGCAACCCCGGTTGATCTCGATAGTAATCGATGATCTCACCATGCCTTCACTTCATAACTTTCCCCTGGTCGTTGAAGCGGTGAAGGAATTTGTCAGAAATAGCATGGGTCCTACGGACCAGGTCGCTATTCTTTCAGGATCCCGAATTGTGAAGGTTCCGTTCTCCGATAACAAGGAGTATCTTCTGGAGGCTCTTGCTGCGGTGCCCAGCAAGCTGAATATCGACACTATCCCGCGCGTATTTACTGATCTCGAAGCCTATTATCTTTCCGATATGATGCGGGAATCCAACAGTCCCCACTGGGTGCAACTGATACGCAAGGCTTCCGCCTGGATGGCGGATGCATCCGAGGGGAAACGCGGCCGGGCGGCGCCGCTGCGACCGTCTAACTCAGCAGAGGCCGCGACCACCATAGCCGCAAAGGTCCAGTTCGGGAACATCGAATTCCGATATCGAAACCTTCTGGAAACGCTCCGACAAAACATCCGGGCATTGCGTCATTTCGAAGGTTTCAAAACCCTTGTGTTGTTCTCCTACGGCTTCCTTGCTCAAAGCGAAATGGCCACGACCTATCAACTGCAGGAGGTGATCGATCTGGCATTGCGGTCCGGAATCGTCTTAAACACCCTAAGTATTCGCGACGTTACTACATCCATGAGCAATGATCCCTCTGAAATCATGATGCATGAGGAAGATAAAAGGGCGCAGGAGAGTCCTCTGATCCAGATGGCTTCGGATACAGGAGGAATGTTCTCGCACAGACGAAATGATCTGGCTAAAGGGCTTCGGGAAATTGCCAGCCGCCAGTCCTATTACTACATCCTGACCTACAATATGCCGCCCAAACAGGCTGATGGCTCCTATCACAAAATCCGGATGGAAGTGACTCGCCCCGGCATGGTTCTCTCTTATCGCAAAGGCTATTACACCCCGAAGGAACAGCTGACATTTCATAATACAAGGAAGACGGACATCATCGATGCCCTGGATACTCCGGGCGACATGAACGAAATTCCGATGACGCTGGCGTACAACTATACGCAGGAGGAGGATTATTCCTATACCGTATCTTTTGTCACCGGCGTCGACATCCAAAAGCTGTCATTTCTGGAGGAAGACGCCAGGCGCAAAAACACAGTCAGCCTGATTCTGGCAGCCTATGATGAAGCGGATAATTTTATCGACGGCCTGGACAAGTCCATCGAATTCCGGTTGCAGGAAGGCAATTATGTGGAGCTTCGCAATCAGGGATTGACGTCGAAGGTTGAACTGAAACTGCCGACAGGCCGGTACAAAATCAAAGCCGTTGTCAGGGAGCATAATCAGGGCAAAATGGGTTTGGTAACCAAGTCAGTCGAGATCCCATGACCCGGGAGCGTCGGCGCTCCCGGCAATTGGTGGACAGCGTTGGGAGGAGCATGAAAGGCAAAAACAGATTCGTCCTGCTTCTTGCATGCATGTGCTTCCCGGCTTCCATTTTTGCCCTGTCCATTCCGGGGGCCTTTGCGCAGTCAGAAGATGGCCTTAAGCTGCGGGTGGATGTTGAGCTGGTGACCGTGGAGGTGTCGGCGCTGGATCGTGACGGGAACCCGGTGCGCAACCTCAAGCGGGAAGACTTTGAGCTCTACGAAGATGGCAAAAAACAGGAGATCATCAGCATTGACGAAGTGAACGCGGAAACAGAGATTCCCTCCCTCGGTGCAAGCCCGATTTACGAAGACACAAAACGTCAGGGCAAGACCATCCTCATTCTGTTTATTGACGGCACGCTGGGGAAGAAAAACGTCAAGGCGTCACGCGATTCCGCGGAGAAGTTTGTCAGGGAACACATGCGGCCGCAGGATTTGATTGCCGTAGGCTCCTACGATCACGTAATGAAAATCCTTCAAAACTTTACAAATGATCCGGAGGACGTTTTAGCCGCGATCGGCCGGCCAGCTGATCCGGAATTAGTTGAACACTACAACGCGTCTGAGTTTCTCTGCGCGCTTGAAAGAATCATCTACTCGATTGGACGGCTCAAGGGACGAAAAACACTGCTGCTTTATACCCGCGCACACCATTTCCCTGCTTATAGTTCCGACAGTATCTATTTCAAAGCCCTGAATTCGGCCAGGAAGGCCAACGCCGTGATTTATACCATAGATCCAATCGCAGCCATCGAAAGCGACCCGGTCGCAAGCCAGAGAATATTCACTCCGTCTGGATTAGAGATATCGCTCCCGACGGGTCGCCCCACCACCTGGCAAATTTCTCAGACTACGCAAAAATCCCTGGCGATAGAAAGCGGCGGCTCGAAAATCACGGCAAGCGACATCAATTCCCAGATGGACAAGCTGGACCGGCAAACCAGCAACTATTACATCCTCGGTTTTCAATCAAGCAATCCTAAGCACGATGGATCCTATCGGAAGCTGAGGGTGAAAACGAACCTGAAGGGTATGACGCTGAAACACCGCCCCGGCTACCAGGACCGGAGTCCCGTCGATGTGTTGGCAAGTTCAAGGCAGGAAAAGAAGCTTATGACCGCCCTGGCCTCTCCTGCCGCGGCATCGCAGCTGCCGGTCGTTTTCCGTCCAGTGTATTTTTATGATTCCCTTCGAACCGCCAGAGTGCTGATTGCCGCGAAAATCCGCACGGAGAAACTGGAACTCAGGAAAAAGGGAGAGCAGTTGGGCACGGAACTCAACATCATGGGAGCCGCCTATGGCGAGGACGGCAACATCGCCGCCCGCTTCAGCCAGACTTTGCCGATCACAGTTGATAAAAACAAGGAATCAGCATTCCGCAAGCAGGATTTTTCGTACCGTAATTACTTCAAGCTGCGGCCGGGCAAATATCGGCTGAAGCTCGCCGTTTCAGACGAATCGAGCAACCTGGGAACGGTCGAGCAGCCGCTGGAAGTGCCCGCTATGCCTGAAAGCGGTTTCGCAGGCAGCAGCCTGGTTCTGGCAGAGCAGTCGTCACGGATGCCGGAACTGATTCAGGACCTTAAAGCTCAACTGCTCGAAGAGATCGATCCGTTGACTTACGCCGGCATGCAGATTGAACCAAGCGTGGGAAACCGATTGCCGGCAAATTCCCCAGTTCCTGTTCTGTTCAGGATATACAATCCCGCCGGCGGCTTTGATCATTGGATGCTGGATGCTTATGCCATGCTTCAGGACGCTGTCGGCAAGGAATATGTCACGGCGCCGTTCTCTCTTCAAAACAACATGATCGCGGCCGGAAGGACGGAGGCGGCGGTCTCGTTGAATCTGGCGTTCCGTAATGTCCCGCCCGGGAAATACCGGCTTATCATCAAGATCACGGAAGCATCTTCGCCTCAGTCTGCGATGATCCAGACCGACATCGAATTATTCTGACCTGCTCAAAGCCACGAATTACACGAATTAAAATGCGGGCTGTTCTTGAGAAGCGGATTTGGGTATCTTATTGCGTCTGAAAAAGGGTACCCGGTTCTATGCATCCTGGTTTTGAAAAAGCTTCGCGCATCCTCGTTACCGGCATTACTTCCATCCATGGCTGGCCGGTGTATCAGAAGCTGCGATCGGTCATTGCTTCCGGCCGCCTCTTCGGCATTCGTCCTCCGAACATGAAAATTCCGAAGGATGAAAACGTTGCGTCCATGTGCATGACCGACAGCGCGGGACTCGTACGCCTCAGGGAGGAGTTCCAGCCCACGCATGTGCTGCATGCAGCCGGCGTATGTGATCTGGATATGTGCGAAGCAAATCCGCTCTTTGCCTACGATATCAACGTAAATGGAGCGAAGAATATCGTGTCGGTCTTCTCAGCCTCCTCTTACATCATGTATCTGAGCGCAGACCTGGTCTTCTCAGGTGATAAGCCTTCTGTGCGGGGATATGCGGAGACAGACACCCCGGATCCCGTCAGCGTCGTCGGGAAAACATATGCGCTCGCGGAAAAGGAGATCGCAAAGGCTGCCAGGAATTCCATCATCCGCATCGGGCTTCCCATGGGCGATTCCATTCAAGGAGAAAAAGGCGCGATCGACTTTATCGAAGGCAGGCTTAAGCGCGGCCTCCCCATGTCGCTGTTTCATGATGAATACAGAAGCTGCATCCATTGCGAAGATCTTGCCGATGCCGTTGTTTCGCTGTTCTCCATCGAAGCTGAAGGGCTGTACCACGTGGGCGGGCCAAAACCTGTGAGCTTGTATGAAATCGGCGAGCGGATTCTGAGGCGCGGCAACTACCGGCGCGATGCTCTGAGAAAATGGTCACGTGTCGATGATGTAAACGGCCCGCCGAGAATAGGCAACGTGCATCTGAATTCCCAAAAAGCAGAACGTCTCCTGGGAAGACCTTTCAAGCATTGGAACTATTAAAGACTTCTGTTCCTGACATGTGGGTGCAGGCTTCAGCCCCGGGAGCGCCGGCAGGACGTCGAGGCTGTCTCAAAAGCCGCAGAACAAATGGAAGCGAGGCGCAGATTCAAGCAGGAATGAGGTGAATCATGTGGGTCGCGGCTTCAGCCGCGACATGCTGGTGCCAACAGTAGATCAGGCATAAATATCTCTTACACATGGGATTTATTGCGCGTCGCTGCTGAAAGCCGCGACCCACATTAAAATCCTTGCTTATGCAGATTCCGTCATCGCCACCACGGTATTAAACCCTATTGTTGAGTTTTGAGACAGCCTCTGAAGGCCGGACCCACATGAAGGCAGAAGCTTTGATTCAACTATGCCTTGAGCTGGGGAGTGGCAAGCGGAAATGCTTCGGCGTAGGCTTTTGCAAGGTGAAGCAGGGTTGCTTCGCGGAATTGATTTGCCAGGATCTGAAGGCCGACGGGCAGTCCGGCCCGCGTGAATCCGCAGGGAATCGACATCGCCGGTATGCCCGCGAGATTTGCGGTGACCGTATAGATATCCGAAAGATACATAGCCAGAGGGTCGGAGATTTTTTCTCCGATCTTGAATGCGGGAGTCGGGCTAACCGGACTCAGCAGTGCATCGACTTTTTCGAAGGCCCGGTCATAGTCCCGCTTGATCAGGGTCCGCACTCTCATTGCGCGGCCGTAGTAGGCCTCATAATATCCGGATGAAAGCGCATAAGTCCCGATCATAATGCGCCGTTTCACCTCTTCTCCAAAACCCTCGCTCCGCGTCCGTTTATACATATCCAGCAGATCTTCCGGAGAGGGAGTGCGATATCCGTATCGCACGCCGTCAAAACGCGCCAGATTGGAGCTCGCTTCTGCGGGCGCAATGATGTAGTAGTCGGCGATCGCATAGCCTGTGTGAGGCAGAGAAACCTCGATCAGTTCGCAGCCGAGCGATCCTGCGTTGCGAATCCCCGCTTCAATGATGGATTTCACCTCAGGATCGAGCCCTTCTCCAAAGAACTCCTTTGGAATTCCCAATCGCATACCGCTGAAAGGCCGGCTCAGCTCTTCGGAATAATCCGGCACAGGCACGGTCGCAGACGTCGCATCGTGTTCGTCTCTGCCGGCGATGCACGCAAGCAGAAGTGCAATGTCCTGCGCATTATTGGCGATCGGCGAAATGCAATCGAGCGAAGACGCATAGGCAACCAGCCCGTAGCGGGAAACTCTGCCGTAGGTCGGCTTCAGTCCGACGACATTGCAGAATGAAGCAGGCTGGCGGACGGATCCGCCGGTATCGGATCCCAGCGCGAGAGGCGCCATTCCTGCAGCCACCGCCACAACGCTGCCGCCACTGCTCCCTCCGGAAACGCGATCCAGGTCATAGGGATTCCGGGTCACCTTAAATGCGGAGTTCTCCGTCGACGATCCCATGGCAAATTCGTCACAATTGGCTTTCCCGATTATGACGGCCCCTGCATTCTCCAAGCGCTGGACTGCCGTAGCGCTGTAAGCGGGTATATATCGGTCCAGGATTCTGGAAGCGCACGACGTGCGCAGGCTGCGCGTGCAGATATTGTCCTTGATTGCAATCGGGACGCCGGCCAGAGGCAGCGGTTTTTCTTTTGCCGTCCGGCTGATGGCATCCGCGCGCTTCAATACAAGCTCCGGCTCGAGTGTAAGGAAGGCTCCCAGTGCGCCGTCCGCAGCCTCGACCCGTTTAAGCGCGGCTTCGGCCACTTCCCTCGCAGACACTTTTCCTGAATTCACTGCATCGCGTATGTCGTGCGCATTTCGGAGGTTCATTTCATTCCCTTGGAATCACAATACTTTGGGCACACGGAAGTGCCCGGCCCCGGGATCCGGGGCGTTTGCCAGGCTTTCTTCGACCGACAGCGAAGCTTTGACTTCATCTTCCCGGAAAATATGCTTTTCGAAATCCTGCGCCAGGGAAACGTGGCTTGTCGGCTCGATATCTTCCACATTCACCTGTTTGAGCTGCTCCACATAATCAAGGATCCTCTGGAACTGAACGGTAAAAGCGTCCAGTTCTTCCTCGCTGAAATGAAGTCTCGCCAGATCGGCAATTTTCAGAACTTCCTCACGTGTAATAGCCACAATCTGCTCTTTCCGTCCGGGCTGAAGCCCGGACCCACATGTTCAGGTTTTGTTCATGCGCTTCAACCAGCGAAAATAGCGCCGGGCATTCATGATGTCCCTGCGGATTTGAGCGACCAGGTCGTTCACGCCGGCGAAGCCGCGTTCATCGCGCAATCGTATCAGGAACTCAAGGGAGACATTTTTCCCATAAACATCATCATTGAAATCGAGCATATGAGTTTCGATGCTCAGGGAAGCAACCGATTCGCGGTCGATCGTCGGACGGAATCCAATGTTTGTCACGCCCGGGTGTTTGATTCCGTCGATATCAATAGTGGTTACGTAAACACCTCGACGGGGGATCAGTTCGTTGAGCGACTTCAGATTCGTCGTAGGAATTCCCAGTTTTGTCCCCAGTCCTCTTCCCGGAATGATGGAACCGGACAGCGCGAAAGGCCGGCCCAGGAGACGACGCGCCAGGCCGACCTGGCCGGAAACCAGTGCCTGGCGGATTGCTGTGCTCGATACGCGGTTCCCGCGGAATTGCACCTGATGGATCTTCCCAACCCAGAAGCCTTTTTCCTCACCGAGTTCTTTGAGGAGATTGAAACTTCCCTGCCTGCGATGCCCGAAAGCGAAGTTGGGGCCCACATAAATTTCCTTCGGATGCAGCTTCTCCCATAAAACCCTGGCTGCAAAATCGCGTGCGCTGGTCTGAGCAAGCTGCATGTCAAAAGGCACTATTATAATCAGCGGTATCCCAAGAGCCTCGATGACGGCCAGTTTCTGAGCCAGAGTCTGGATCTGCAACGGTGCATTGTTCGGCGCGAGGACCTGAAGCGGATGAGGATTGAAAGTCAAGACTATGGGAGTGCCGGTGAGATTGGCTGCTCGCGTGCACAAATCCCGCATGAGATTCTGGTGCCCAAGATGGACGCCATCGAAGTTGCCGATCGTAACCACAGGCGCCGGATATTCCGGTGCAAACTCATCCAGGCTGCTGACTACTTTCATGCTACCTACTAATATTTTATCTGTTTGGTCCTGGCCATAAACTTCATGCGGAGTTCATAGAGAACGGATTCAAGAAGCTGCTGCTCTTCTTTAGTAAGGTTCCCCCGCGTCTTCTGCTCAAGCATCGATAGGATATCGATGGTATGGCGGGCTGCGTCCACGTCTTCTTCCTTCTTATTTGTATAGGGATTCGGAACCTCACCCAAGAGCACCAGACCTTGAGTGTAGTAGGACAATAAATAGGAGGGGAAATCAATCGGAGTCCCGGGAGGAGCCTCCTTTCCCGAAGATGCATTTTCTGCCGCAAAGGAGGACTCGCTCGCCGACGGCTCTTCCTCTTTTCCTGCGGCTTCCGGAGCCCGCACTTCGCCGTCTTCCCGAAATCCACGCTTATCTGTAATTCTGAAACCCTGTTCTTCCTGTTCTTTGGTCATAACAACACCTGTAGTAAAGGCTACAAATGCTAACACTTAGCCTGACATCGGCTCAAGGGAAATTCCTGCTCATTTACAGGATCCGCATATACTTCGGCATTCGAGAGTTTTCCCGGGTAATGATGCCCCTCGAAAACTTGCCCGTTCCCACCAGGTCTGATCACCAATGCTTCGGCTATCGCAGAACTAGGAAACCGGTTTCTTCCCGGCCATTACCAATTCCGCGTTGTATATCTTGGCCTGTATTTCCTGCGCCAGCTTCTTTCCCTTTACAAATTCTCCCTTGCTTGCCAGGCCGTCCAAAGATTCTATATCCTGATCAATTTCCGCTGCAATCGCCTGGACTTGCTTTTTAATCCTGGAAGACATCCGCCCTCTTTCAAGGGCAGCTTTTACTTTGGAAAACCGATTCATGATCGAAAGCTGCATGTCCGCAACATCTCTCGACCATACAGCACTCTGCGACTTTGCGATTGCCGCCGTCTTTTCAAAGCGGGACTTGGCTCTTGTGAAGAATGTTTTTGCGGATTTCCCTTCTTTGACCGCCGCCTCCCCCTGCTCCCAGGCCTTCATTGCGTCCAGCCAATCAGAGGCCGCCAGTTCTTCGGCGTGAAAGCTTTTCGCATTTTCCATGGCCTCAAGGGCCGCGTTCCTTTCAGCTTCGGAACTTGGGACACCACAACTGGAGCAGGCAACCAGTATCAAGAGGCTGCAACCAACAAAAAATCGTTTCGAGTTTTTCATTGAGAACCTCCGTTGAATTTTCCGAGTAGATCCATATTATGAAAAATTGAAATAAAACGCCACGAATTCCACGAATTATGGGCAATTTTATTCGTGGAATTCGTGGCGCTTTGCTTTCTATGATCCCCCGGCTTTCCGGATGCATCCTATAAAAGGTGGATGGGAGGTCCTTATGAGCTTTAAGTCACTGATCTTTTTTGCTGCCATGATTCCGCTTCTCTTTTCCGCATTCGCCTCAGGGCAGAAGCAGAAAGATGATCAGGTCATCCGGGTAGCCGTCGATATGATTTCGCTGCCTGTGGTGGTGACCACAAAAGACGGCAGAAGAGTTACAGACTTAAAAAAGGAGGATTTCCAGATATTCGAAAATGGTGCAAAACAGGAAATCGCAGGATTTGCTGCCACCGATGAGCCCATCTGCGTAGCACTGGCTTTGGACACCAGCGGCAGCACCGAACTGAAACTTGCCAGGATTCAGAACGCCGCAATCAAGTTTGTCCATCAGCTTCACCCGGATGACGAAGTTGCTGTGATGTCGTTTGCGGATGACGTCCGGCTGCAGGAAGATTTCACCATAGATCGCGACAAAAACGAGTACGGCATCAAGAAGACCAGGACGGGCGGATGGACGGTTCTATACGAAGCCGTTTGGCTTGCCCTGGAAGATGTTCTTAAACCGATTCGAGAGCGCAAAGCGCTTGTGCTCTTCAGGGATGGAGTCGACACCCACAGTGGGAGAGCGACCATGAACGAAACGCTTGACCTGGCAAGAGAATCCCCGGCTACAATTTATTGCATCTATTTCGATACCGAGCGCGATCAATATGAAATCAACCGCAGGAGTTCGGGACGAACGCTGCCGCCGGTAATCTGGAATCCATTGCCCCCTGTGACAGGGGGAAGCTCAGGTCCCAGTCCCGAGGAATACCAGAGAGGGAAAGCATATTTGAACGGTCTGGCGGAATACAGCGGAGGTATAGTCCTTGACGGTACGAACGATCTCGATGAAGCCTTCGCACAGATTGCGAAGGAGCTCGCCAGCCAGTACAGCATCGGCTACTATTCTTCCGATCCCCGGCACGACGGCAAGTTTCGCAAGGTCCAGGTAAAGCTGAACAAGGAGGGCCTTGTTGCCAGAACCAAAAAGGGGTACTACACGAAAAAGGATAAAAAGAAGTAGCCACGAATTTCGCGAACTGCGAATCAATTTCGCGAAATTCGTGGCCGGCTTTATGCTGGCTATCCCTGGATGCTGAGGTAGTAGATCTGCACGCCCATGTCTCGGATCTTGTCCTGCATCTCTTCCAGGCCGTCGACGTGGGATTCCTCGTCTTTGAGTATCTTTTTGAGCATTTCGGCAGTTCCCTGATCATTCTTCTCGACCGATTTATCAATGATCCGGTTATACAAATCCACGGCAGCCAATTCCAGTTTCAGGTCGTTTGTTATCATTTCCGGAACAGTCTGACCGATATTCAGCTTCTGATATTTGCTCAGGTTCGGTGCGCCTTCGAGAAAAAGAATTCTCTCGATCAGCTCTTCCGCATGCTTCATCTCGTCAATCGCCTGCTTTTTGGACGCAGCCGATTGCTTCTTATAGCCCCAGTTTTCGCACATCTCGGCATGCAGGAAATATTGGTTGATGGCAGTCAGTTCTTCGCTCAATGCTTCATTCAGCAGTTCAAGAATCTCCTTATTCCCTTTCATAATCTGTCTCCTTATCAATTGAAGCTACAAGCATAAGTAACATATAGACTCAAAGAGGAAAAGACCGGGCAGGTAAATATTACATACTCTTCAAGCGGTCGCCAAGATCCTGCGGTGTGGTGACGGGCAAGCCGCACCAGAAGTTTTCACAAACATAGGCCGTCGGCCGGCCTTCCGTTTGAGTTCTGTCCTTAAGCAGAAATGGATAGCCGCCCGTACCGCAGGCCACAACCCTGTTCGGAAGATATCTGTGAAATATTTCGCTCAACAGCTCACCGGTTCGGGGATCCAGGGGATCGCCGACGACGGCGATTTCCTTTAACGGGGCGAAGTAATAATCCAGTGAGCATAGGAGGTGAGGGAATGCCGCGGGATGCTGCGCCATAGGCTCCGCCATAACCTCGAGTATCGAAACGGAATATTGCGGCCATTCTGAATTTCCCGTGAGCTTCCAGAGGCGCAGCAGTGCAAGGGCAGCCGCGGAATTCCCCGAAGGTACGGCATTATCGTAGAATTCCTTGGGGCGAAAGATCAGCGATTCGTGATCATCCGATGTGAAATAAAAGCCTTTGTCCTGCGGATCCCAGAATTTCCGCGTCATGATGGCGGCCAGGTCCTCCGCTTCATGCAGCCATCGAGCCTCAAACGTTGATTCATAAAGCGAAATCAGGCCGTCGATCAGAAATGCATAATCCTCCAGATAGGCGTTGAATCGCGATTTTCCGTCTTTATAGCTTCGCAGCAGTCCTCCGTGGGAGTGAAGTTTCGAAAGCAAAAATTCTCCATTTCGAACGGCGATCCGGCGATAATCTTCGCGATTCAGCGAATTGGCAGCCTCGGCAAAGCTGCGCAGCATTAATCCGTTCCATCCGGTCAGAATTTTTTCATCACGGCCCGGCTTCGTCCGGCGTTCGCGGATATCGAAAAGCTTCTTCCTGCCGCGGTCGATGATTTCCTGCAATTGGTCTTCGGCAATATCATTGAGACGCGCAATACCGTCCGGAGATCTCGGCACGTAAAGAATATTCTTCCCTTCAAAATTTCCTTCAGCAGTGATTCCAAAATAACGGCAGAACAGGTCCGCATTTTCCTCCCCGAGGATGGATTTCACTTCGTTTATGGTCCAAAGGAAAAAAGAGCCTTCTTTCCCATCGCTGTCCGCATCCTGCGACGAATAGAATCCTCCTTCCGGCGAGGTCATCTCGCGCGCTGCGTAATCCAGAATCTCCCCGGCTATTTTGCGGTAGAAAACGTTTTGAGTAAGCAGCCAGGCATCCAGGTACACGCGGCTTAACAGGGCATTGTCATAAAGCATTTTTTCGAAGTGCGGCACCAGCCATTGCTCGTCAACCGAGTATCGGTGGAATCCCCCTCCAAGCTGGTCATACATTCCGCCGCAGGCCATCCTGGTAAGAGTATTGTTAATGATATCGAGATATTTGTCCCCACCCTTGCGAAGGTGGCAGCGCATGAGATAGCTCAGCGCCATGGCCGGCGGAAATTTGGGTGCGGCGCCGAAGCCGCCGTTGCGTGAATCGTAATTCCTGATGATGCCGGACGCGGCTGTATCCAGAATCCCCGGATGGAGTTCGCCCCGCGATTCCGGGATGGCATTTGAGTTTCGCAGATCGTTCGCGATGGAGTAAACATCGCTGTAAAACGGTTCTCTCCTCTCACGATAGGCCTGGGCTATGCCCAGCAGAACGCGCCTGAAACCGGGCCTTCCGTAACGGTCTTCCGGAGGGAAATAAGTGCCGGCATAAAAAGGGATCTGATCCGGAGTAAGAAAAACCGTCATCGGCCAGCCGCCGCTGCCCGTCATCTTCTGGACCGCCGTCATATAGATTGAATCCAGGTCGGGCCGCTCCTCCCTGTCGACTTTGATGCAGATGAAGTTGGCATTCATCAACGCAGCTATTTCCTCGTTTTCAAAGCATTCGTGCGCCATCACATGACACCAGTGACAAGCTGAATATCCGATACTCAGAAGAATCGGCGTATCTTCCTTCTTCGCCAGCGACAGCGCCTCGTCCCCCCACGGATGCCAATCCACCGGATTATGGGCATGCTGCATCAAATACGGACTCGTTTCGTTGATCAGAGCGTTGGTGTGTTTAGGCTTTATCATGGATGAAGGTTATGCCCGGTCGCGAAGATGGTCAATTCGAGATTCGAGATTCGAGATTATTTTCTGTGAGGTAGCTTTTTAAGATAATTCATGAAACCGGTTATTTGGCGACTGATGGATTCAGCCTGAGCTGCAATTCTCGCAAAATCGGAACTGGATAAGTAGCCAAGATCCAAAGCCAAATAAAGCTGCGCTCTCACCTCAGCAGCAGATCCTCGGGCTGAGGAAAGAAACCGGCAAAAGATTGGATTGCTCTGGCTTTCAAAACCTTCCGCGATGTTGCTGGCTATGCTAATCGATGCTCGGCGGATCTGATCCCGCAACCCATAATCCCTATAAAATGAAGGATTTCTGGAAACCACATAAATGTTCTGAACAAGCTCTCTCGCCGATATCCACATTCCCATTTCTTCAAATCGCCTAAGTTTTGCCATGTATATCTAACGGAGATTTGGCAGAAGGAGCTAAAACTTAATCTCGAATTTCGAATCTCGAATTGCTATTACTCGAAATTAGGGCGGATGGGGGGATTTCTACAGGCTTGCCGCCATGCATCGCGACGATCGTCATTCTGCCGGATGAATCCACGTCGGCCCAGCGGACTGTTTATCTAATCTCTATCGATTGCATCTGTTATGGCCGAACATATCGAGCTTCAATGCGGCTTTGAATTCCCCCGCGAGGCGTAAATTCTCCGCGGACGGTCATGGAAACCGGCTTGCAGGCATCCACCAGATCGTTCAGGATGCGGTTTACGGCGTTCTCATAAAAAATGCCGAGGTTTCGATAGGCATTGATGTATTCCTTCAGCGACTTCAGCTCCAGGCACCATTTGTCGGGCACGTAGCTGACATAGATGGTTCCGAAATCCGGCAATCCCGTCTTGGGGCAAATCGCCGTATATTCCGGGAGGATAATTTCAATATCGTACCCGGGATACTGATTTTCCCAACACTCGATGGACGGCAGCGGAGCCGAAATCCCCGCTTTGGCATGTTCTTTCGTATATCTTCTCATGATGACAACCTAGCATAAAGCAATTCGAGATTCGAAATTAATTCCGAATTTCGAATCTCGAATTCCGAATCATGTTTCTGGCCCGATATATCCATTCACGATTTTCTTTCCGGAAGAATCTCGGATGCGAGCGGGCTTGCTCTATTATCCTGTTCAGTTGCACCCGCATCTGTTCGATATCGCCGCGCTTTTGAAGGGCAACCGCGAGCCAGTATCTCCCTTCCGGGTCCGAACCGCGCTTGTTCAGGAAAAATTCCAGAAATTCGATTGCTTTGTTTTCATTTCCCGTATGCAGATAGGCTTTACCGACCTCGCGGAAGATATCTCCCAGTCCGTACTCCGGATCGAGCCGGTACGTTTCCTCGTATTGCTCCAACGCCCGGGCCCAATCACCTTTGAGCTCATAAACGCGCCCGAGAGAATAGGAATAGTCCGGAATCTTAGGATCGATTTTAATCGCGCTCTCGAAGTACCTGCGGGCAGCATCCAGACTTCTGCGTTCAAGGTGTATGAGTCCAAGCTGATATGGAGCATCCGCGTCCTGAGGATTGGCGGTCAGGGTGTGAAGATGCTGTTGATAGGCACGTCCGCTCGAATGCGCCGTCTGATAGCCGCGAATCCACTGATACCCCAGATAAATCAGAGGGATCATGATAAAAAACGGCAGGGCAAAGAAAAAGGATGTCAGGATGTAATAGATTGGAAGCGTAAAACAGGATAGCGCGAAAACTCCCAGGGCCTGGACGGGCGCCAGATAATTGAGCATCTTGATGGCCCAAAAAGTGTAGATAAGAATCAGTATCGAGCGCACAAGCATTCCGATAGAGATTTCGAAAAGCCCGACGATCAGAAAATGAGGGATCAGCCATTGCAGCGGTGCGCAAATGAAAAACAGCAGACCCCATAAAGGCATAAGCGCGGAGACGTGAGTCTGATATTCCTGTCTGGACACGGAAAAGCCGAGTCCGTCACCTGAGATGGCGTTGCTCATCACGATTACGGCAGGAATATAAATCAGCAGAAGGAACAGAAGGATATGAAGCAGCTGCAAATCGAAAACAGCCCCCATCAACCCGGTCTGCTGCAACCGGACTTCCGGCAGAATCGCATAGACTGAATTCCGTACCAGAGCATAGGCGATATATCCCGCGCAAAAGAAGACAACACCGGCAATCGGAGCACGCCGTTCGGCCTGCGCCCGGAAAGCATCCGTTCGAAATGCGAGCATACCCAGGAGGTTTCCAATGAATGTCATGGGCTGAGCTTGTATCCGATACCGTATATCGTGAGGATATGCCGGGGATTTCTGTAGTCCTCCTCCAGTTTTTTCCGGAGCTTCACTATGAAATTGTCCACGGTTCGATTTGTAGGGAAATTGTCCGTTCCCCAGACCTTGTCCAGAATTTCATCACGCGTGACAGGCTGGTTTGCATGCGAGTAGAGCAGCTTGAAAAGCTCCACCTCATAATGAGACATGGAGTATTCCTTTTCCCCTCGCAGGATTATGAAGTGCTTTACATCAACGGTATTAGGCCCTATGCGAATCAAATCCATTTCCTGAGCATATTGGCCATGGCGCCGGAGGAGCGCCATGACGCGAGCCGATAATTCACCCACACTGAAGGGCTTCGTAAGATAATCGTCGGCGCCGACCTTGAATCCGCGAATCTTGTCGTGATCCTGAGATTTTGCAGTCAGCATGAGGATGGGGATGCGATGCTTCCTGCGAATCTGCTCGCACACCTCGTAGCCGCTGATGTCCGGCAGCATCAGATCCAGGATGATGCAGTCCGGCTCCCTGCGGCTTGCCGCCTGAATGCCTTCCTTCCCTGTTTCCACGGTCACTACCTCATACCCGTCATACTCCAGGATATCTTTCAGTCCCCGGGCCATTTCCTTTTCATCTTCGATAACAAGTATCTTTTGCATAGATAAATAAATTCGAGATTCGACATTCGAGATTCGAGATTAAAGATTTGAGATTCGAGATGTGAGATTATGGCTTCGAATCTCGAATTTCGAATCTCGAATCATCTTCCGATTCTCGGATCGGGATTTTTAAGGTAAAGGTGCTTCCTTTTCCGGCTTCGCTCTTTACCAATATCTCTCCCCCGTGCATTTCGGCAACATGCTTGGTAATGGCAAGACCGATCCCGCTTCCTCTTATTCTCCGGACTGAAGGATCGCTGCCGCGGTAAAATTTGTCAAATATCTTCTGTTGCTCGGATTCCGGGATGCCGACGCCCTTATCTGCAACGGACAGGTCCACGAAGCCATTACTGCATGCCACTTTGATATCGATGCATTTCCGGTCTCCCGAATATTTTACGGAATTATCCAGAAGATTCAAAAACGCCATGGCAATTGAATTGGGATCCACATATGAATCGGGAATACCCGGATCCACATCCAGGTTCAACTGAAATCCGTCTTTCTGAATCTCGGCGCCATAGGCTTCCAGGACTTCGACAACCAGTTGCGCAATATTGATTTTTTCAAAATGCCTGTATTCGACTCCGCGCCCCAGATTGGCGAAATCAAGCAGGTTGGCGATAAGGCGCGTCATCCGGTCGCTTTCGCTATGAATGATCCGATAGTACTCAAGCCTTTTATTCTCTTCTTTTGCTCTGCCCATAAGCAGCATTTCACTGAACATGCGTATCAGGGACAGCGGAGTCTTGAGCGCATGGCTGACGTTGCTGATAAAATCTTCCTTCAGTTTTCTAAGCTGGCGGTCGCGCCGCCAGGCAACAAATATGATCGCAACGCTGATGAATGTAAGCGACATGCTCGTGATGACGAAAAAAAGGTTCCTGAGCCGCTGGTTCCGGACTCCCTGTTCGAGTTCCGTGTAGTTGCGGGGCAATATCTGCAGGAGCCATTTGTACAGCGTATTCGGGAATCTGGTTTCGAAACGATATTTGGAAGGAGAGATCGGCTGGCCGTAAACGCCGTTGCCTTCGAAATCCACAACACTTACATAAAACCGGTCCTGAAGCTCGCGCAGCCGGCTGTCTACCAAAGCCATGATCTTGTCGAAGCTCATCTGGTAGCAGACCAGTATGCGCGTCCCGTCTCCAGCCTCCTTCAGAGCATAGGTGGCGAAGAAGTAATTTTTGGGCCGTTCCATGTGCAGGTGATGCGGCTGATCCAGCGCTATGCGATCGAGATCGAGTTCCTTCACTTTGAAGCTGGCGCGGAATGCTCCCCACTGATTTCTTATCTCATGAGAATACAAGGGGTACAAAGGCCAGTCGCTGTCCGGCTTGAGAAAATAGACCTGGTCCACGTTTAGGTCGGCTTTCCTGATGGCATCCACCATCTCAGGCCAGCGAGAGGGGTCATTGACATCAACCATATCCAGCAGGATTCGATCGTTTTCCTCTATCTTCTTTTCAATGCGATTCACGGTCTGGGATGCAAGCTTGTTGTTGCTCTGAATCAGGGATGTCTCGACCAGGTTTTCACGGCCAACCGTGTAGTAGTAGCTGAAATAGCTTAGCGCAGCGGTCGAGATGACGATCAAACCGATGCCGATCAAAATCAGAGGCGCCTTTTGCACAAACGGTATCTTCATATCCAGCCATTATATTACTCTGGAATCAGAGAGACTCCGCCGGATTATTTGGTTTGGCAGAATAAGCCACGAATGAACACGAATTCCGACGAATGGATGCATTCATTCGTGTTCATTCGTGGCTCCAGCTAGCGGCTGGCTCTGGAATTGTTTTCGGCCACAGGTTTGTTCTTCTGTTCGAGCAGGGCGATATCGGCAACTCCGGAACGTTTGGCAATATCCAGCAGGACAAAAACATCTCCATACGGGAGATCGGAATCTCCGCGAATAAAAAGGTTCTTGACCGCCCGCCGGCTGAAAACGTCCGTCAGTGTGGATTCCAGCTTATCCAAGGTGATCGGCTGGTTGTTCAATCGAATCGTATGATCCAGATCCATATCAACGATTATCGAATCGGGCTTAACGTCCTTCGGCTGGGTTGCCGGCGCGGGCTGAGGGACCCGAACCGGGTGTTCATGCTGTTTCAGCGGAGCTACCATCATGAAGATGATGAGCAAAACAAGCAGAATATCAATATAGGGAGTGATATTGATATTTGAGTTATATCCCGATTTTTTCCCAACCGACATTGACATGGATTAATGCTCCTGAATCCGAGGCAGTCACACGGATTCCGTTAATAGAGCCGGAAAGAAACCTCGATTAGGATTTGCACATCGGCCGGCACGCCATTGTACGTTCCGGGCCTGAAGCGCCATTTATTGGCAACCGTGCTGATTGCCGACTCATCCAGACCGTAGCCTAATCCTCTGAGGACCTTAAAGCTGTCCGGTGTTCCGTCCTTGCGAACAACAAGCTGAAGCAGAACTATCCCTTCGGTACGAGCCTTGCGGGCTTCTTCCGTATAGTAAGGCAGCGGCTGAGACAGAACCACGGGGGCCTTCACTCCGTTTCCGGGCACATACGGCCCAACGCCACGGCCGATCCCTCCGCCGGAACCGCCCCCCATGCCGCCGCCACTGCCAGGCCCGACGCCGGCCCCTGTGCCGGGCCCTACACCCGTACCGCGCCCCGTGCCAATTCCGCCGCCACTGCCGGGTCCGGATGACGTGGAGTAATTCGGAGGCGCCGAAATATCTCCGATGGGCAAAGACTGATCCTGCGGGATATCGATAGGCATCTGTACGCTGGCTACCTGCGTCAGAAGATCTTCGACAGGGACCAGGGGCTTGGGACTATCCGGATCGGGAGGTATCATCTGCACCCGTGTGGTTTCCGGCATCCGTCCTGTAGCCGGAGGCTCAGGCTCATTTTTCCCTCCACCGCCTCCACCGCCCCCTTCCTGACTATCCGTACCCTCAAAGGGCAATTGGATCGGATTATTTATGAAAACAATGTTTTCATTCTCCAGGATGGGTTTTTCCGTCTCATGCACTGCAAGGAAAAGCAGGCCGATGACAATAGCGTGAGCAAATATCGATAGCGTTCCCGCTTCCATTTTTCGAGTCCTGCCCTGAGCACGCTCCAATACCCAGTCATCGGGCTTGGAAAAGACCGAAGGGATGAAAAGCGGATTGCGGAATCCGGTGAACAGATCACCGATAAACTCCTTCCAGCTGAATGGAGTTTTCGGCTCCTCATCGATATAGTGAAACAGAGACGGCTTGGTTCGGGGCGCCTTCCATGCCTGAACCATCGAGCGGATCGGGTGGCGAAGAAAACTCCAGTCCATGTCCTCCCAGACGCTGGGCTCAGGGGTGTCCTTAATGTAGTGGAAAAGAGAGGCCTGAGTTCTGGGTTCAGAGAAACGCTTAATCTTGATCAACATGCTATCGTTCTGCTTCCTGCAATCAGGATTTTCTTGCTCTCATAATATATTGGCTTTTCTTAAATGGCGCAACCATCCAGCTTAACCCGTTCAGGCAGATCTTGTCACGGCTAAACAGCCCAATTACCCGTTCCATTAGACGTGCAGAGATAGAGATGGTTTCACTAAAACTAACGGGACTCTTTCCGCTCAAAAATCCAACCATCCCGGCAAAAAACCGCACAGCCGCAATACTCCTTCCAAATTGCCTTAACTTTAGATATACGGGTCAGGCAACAAGCGCTTCAAATTTTATCATCAGGCAGCGAAGCCGTCTATAAACAAAACCCCTTGAGTCTATGAATCTGCACGGCTTAGGGATTTTTTGGGAATCACAAAAAAATTCGCATTGACACGAAGCAAAAGGGCGAATAGTATTACGAATTGTTATTTCGTGTTACCATCCAATAAGGAAACCGAGCATGTCTCCTCTGATCTATCTCCTGTTCCTTTTGCAATTATCGGTCGCTGCTGATCCATCCGCCGCAGTCCTTGCGGATAAGGAAAAGGGTTCCCAGTCAACGAATGCCATTCACATCCGAACTACCGTCGTTGTTACAGCGACACGCACTGAGGTTGAATTGGGCAAATCCCCCGCATCCGCAAGCGTAATCACCCGCGAGGATCTGGAGATGAGCAACACGCAGCTTGTGGATCAAAGCCTGAGCTTATTGCCCGGAGTTCACGCCTTCCGAACGAAGGGGCCGCAGGATACTTCCAACGGCGTGGGCATGCGGGGATTCAATGGACGCGGAGTGGACGGTTCACGGGTATTGGTGCTGCTCAACAGCCAGCCTATGAACAGCGCCTATGACGGCGCGGTGCAGTGGACCACAGTTCCTGTGGATGAGGTGGATCGGGTTGAAGTCGTTAGAGGCCCCTTTTCATCGTTATACGGGGGCAATGCAATGGGAGGCGTGGTAAGCATCACGACCCGTCCTGTTGAAAACCGCCAGGTCGACATTTCCGCCCAGTATGGTTCGCATAAATCGGTTCTTTATTCGGGATCGTTTAGCGATCGATTCTGGAACCGTCTGGGGCTGCGCGCCGGATATCAGAGGCTTCAGAACGGCGGGTATTCCGTGCAGGGGGTGTTCGCCACCGCGTCATCCGCATCTACGGTCACGGGGCCGCTGGTCACCGGGGCTATCCCGTTCGTCAGCACCACCGGAACGAAGCGTTACGCGGTAGGGGAGCAGGGGGACAACTGGTACAACCAGCATGCCTGGTGGATGCGAGGTGAATATGCCTTGGCGAAATCTTCCACCGTTTCTTTTCAATACATGCGTCGAAGATATGGATACGGATACAAAGCCTACGGAAGCTTTTTAAAAAACGAAGCAGGCAGCCCGGTCGACTCTGGAACGGTCTTCTTTTACGACGGAGCATTACGTCGAGCGACTCTTTCTACTGGAAGCTTTTTGGGCGGACCGGGCGGGGGCGAATCCAATCTGGCCGGCGCTCAACTCCTTCATGCATTCTCACCGCGCAGTCATCTGCGCGTGACCGGAGGAGTGTCCGATCTATCTTCGGAGTGGTTCACGACTCCGTCGAACTCTGCGACACTGACGGGCGGCACCGGGACTACGGCCGATCGTCCAAGCCGTTCCTGGCATGGCGAGGCTCAATGGAACTGGATCCGCTCCAGCCGCCACAACATAGTTATGGGCGCCGCGATCCGGAACAACAGCAGTTCGGCTGCGGAATATGAGCTCTCGAATTATGCTCTGAGGGACAGCCGATTGCGCCTGACTGCCTCCAGTGCGGGGAAAGACTCCAGCCAGGCGATCTTCGCCCAGGACCAAATCAGGGTGGGCAAGCGTCTGCTGCTGATCGTCGGCGGACGCTTCGATAACTGGTCAAGCATGGATGGGGCGGCAAATCCTTATTTCGGCGCAGAATTGATTACCTATCCTTCAAGAGATGCAAATTCGTTCTCAGGTAAGATATCTGCGCTTTACGAAGGTCCTTCACAGTGGATTATCAGGGCCGGAGCCGGCAATTCATTCAGGAATCCATCCGTCTATGAATTGTTCCGTTCCTGGCGTTCAAGCTCCGGGATTCAATATCTGTCCAATCCGGACCTGCAGCCGGAGCGGCTGACCAGTTGGGAAACAGGGGTGCGTAAGAAGTTCGGCACGCGGATTGATCTGGATGCCGGCTATTTTGAAAACCACGTACGCGATCTCATCTACCGCTCGACCGATTTAAAGATCGATTCCTCCGGGAAGACACGGGTTTTTTCGAATGCGGGGAAAAGCCGTACTCGTGGAGTGGAAATAACCGTGCAGCAGAATGCGTTGTCCTGGCTTCAACTGAGGCAGAGCTACACATGGAACGATGCCGGAATTATGCGCAACGATTTTGCTCCGCAGACAGTCGGGAAACAGGTTCCTTATGTGCCCCGCCATATAGCATCCTTCGTCGCTATTGCCGGACGGAAGCAGTGGACGGCAACTCTGAACGGGCGCTACGTCGGCAGGCTTTTCAGCAATGATTCCAATAGCGATACAATCAAGGGCGTTCCGGGCGCGTATGATCCGTATTTTGAATTGGGCGGGTCTGTAAGCTATGCCTTCGAAAGCCAGGTAACGCTGACTTGCAGTGCGGACAACCTGCTGGATCGCCTCTATTACCAGTATTACCGCACTCCCGGACGCACCATCTCCGCCGGCCTGCGCTTCCGCCTGAAATAGGAAACTGGATCATTGAGGAGAATATTAGCCGCGGATTTTCACTGATCTGCACGGATTCAGCTTTTTTGATCGCCTCATGCGCTGTTATTCTGCAAGAAGAATAATCCGCGAAAATCCGTGAGGAAATGCGGGTTAATAATCCTGGCGATGTATCAGTTCCCGGCCAATCAGGGCTGAAATCCGGTCTTTGATGGTGCGGAATTCGTCCTCGATTACCGGCTGATTCCGGAAAATTTCCGATAAAATCCGCAGTCCCATCTGATCATCCTCCGGCACGGTGAATACGGTTGATCCGGGGGCAAATCGCGTATCTCCGAGCAGCGAGTCCTTGTCGCCATCCGTGATGCCGATCAGGGGAATCTGGGACCGATATAAGATATCACCAACGATCGCGGTGGTATCATCGCCAATGGTCACAATCCCTTCTCGCTTTGCCATGAGATCATAGATATGCATCCCCGCATGATCCACAAAGGCCACTCCCTTCCCATAGGTTGCAGCCACCCGAGGCGCGTGTGCTGTTCGACGGAGAGATGAAGTCGAAGCCAGTTTTGCAGTGCTTAAATCAATGCCGCCCAGGCGATGAAGCTTTTCAATTCCATGCAGTTTGATATCGATATTTTTGGTCCCGACAATTTGCCTGCCGGAGCATTCAACAACCACTTCCCCTCCCAGAGCCCTGCCGATCACTATCCCATCGATGAGCACAAATTCGCCGGCCGAGGCGGTCGTGAGACGCCGGAAGACCCTGCCGTCCTCCTCCCAGATTGAAGATTCCTGGCGAGGGCGATCTTTTCTCTCAAGTCCCAGCTTGTTCAACTCCTCGATGACCTCCGGGTTGATTCCCTCCTTCCACTCGACATAGCAGCGGCCCGAACACTCAATCTGCAGCAGCGGGATTTTGATTTCGGATTTATGGACAATCATGGCGCCATGCAGCAGCCCGGAATGTTCCGATTTCGCATAGTTTGCAAATACGACCGAATCCACGGCGCCCTGCAACTCCCTGAGAATTTGACTGGGCTGCGTCCCTGGAGATTCAATTCCCTGCAATCCGCTGTCTATGGCGGCAGTTCTGCCCATGGTTCCGGCGAGCACACAGCGAACCCGATCAACTCGTTCCAGAACCTCGATAATGATCCGTGCCCATCCGCTGTCAAAGACTTCAGGGCCGTGGAAAAGCACACCGATCATGCCGGACGTCCTCCGAACAGGCTTTTATAAAGCTCAATATGGCGCTCGCTCCAGCGGGCGTCATCCTCATGTCCCTTTTCGCGCCAATTTCCGGCGTTCCTCTCCCATAACTCGATCGGCTTCGCATAGGCGGCAGCATCCCTGCCCGTTTTGTACAGGATTTCAGCGACATGCTCATAGGCATCCGCTGCAAGGAAAAAGCTCCCCTGCTCTTCGCAATATCTCCCAAGAGATTCATAAACCTCGATGCAGCGATCCCATTGTCCCGCCCTTTCCGCCAGTATGGCGTGATGATAGGCAACAATCAGGGCCAGCTCTTTGCTTCCGCTCTTGAGGGCATTATGAAACGCTTTCGATAAATGCCCGAAAGCCTGATCCGGTTGATCATGCCGTTCGCAGGACAGCGCTGCGTTCAGATAGCCGTGGACAGCCAGAGCGTAGCTCCCTTTGCTCGCCTTGAGAGCGGCAAATGCTTCCCATTCGTCGGCCGATCCCCCTTCTCTTGCTTTGGCTTCTATGGCCCTGCCCCGATAGTATGGATCGTCCTGCACCAGATGCCAGTTCATCATCAGCTCTTTCCTTTCGGGCAATCCGCCCGGAATAAAACGAGCGCCATTGGAAGCGCCTTAAACCATGAATGAAACCATACCGACAATTGCGGCAAAAACCACAATCCTCATTGCCGTGGATACGATCACCAATTGCAGTCCTGTGGTGGGTCCGAAAATTCCGAAGTAGTACGGGATCAGATATCGTACGTTTGGAACCGTTGCCAGAAGTGTCCCGACCAGCAGGGCAATCACGATGTCTCCGCCTCCCAGAACGCCCTTATTTAGCAGGCTTCCCGCAACCGTGTATGCGCCGACAGGACTTACCAGACGGGTTGCGACAATCGGCAAGGATTCCACAGGAATGGGGAAATAGCGGAAAACCGCGCCCAAGTGCCTTGCTGCATAATTAAAGACTCCCAGATTAATCAGCACGAAAACCAAAAATGTAACCGGGATCATGGTCAGCAAAATTTTCGGGACGGTCTTTCCCGCACCCTGCAATGAGTTGCGCAGCGCCTGCTTCAGGTCCGGACGCTGCCGATGCGATGCTCCTTCGACGTCCGCTTTTATGAAATCTCTCTCCGGCAGAATAAATCGTCCTACCGTCAGCAGAAGCAGCGATTTGATAAGATCGGCGAATAAAACCATGCCGTAGAACACAACTCCGAATACGCCGAGCAGAGGAATCGTTATCGGAAGAACGCTGCGCCCCTGCGCGATATAGCCCGGAAGCGCGTTGACGATAGCGGCGATGATCAGCTCCGCACGACGGATCTTCTTTTCGGCAAAATATTTCGCCAGCATCGAGTGTGCAGCCGTGGGAGAAATGACGGCAACGACAAAAGCTCCGGCACATTCGGGATGAAGATGTCCGAGTTTAGCAAAAGGCCGGGCCAACCATGACAATTTGTCCAGCCATCGGAGTTCGACGAAGAGTTGAGCCAGGATAACGCCCAATATAAAAAGCGGGATCACGGAGATCAGAAACTTCCCGGTGGCAATAAGAGCATCCACAATCACCGCAGATACATCAACCATAAGTAACACCAATATATAATTCGTAATACCGCACATTAACATAGAAAGTCTGCGGCTCAAAGGCACTCCGGTCATGTAAAATGGTCTGGTCAATTTAAAGCCAATGGAGAATTCATCGCATGACATCGCTAATACGGACAGGCATTTCTCTTGAGCGGGATCTTCTGGAACGGTTTGATCGGATGATCGAACAAAAAGGCTACGGCAGCCGATCCGAGGCAATACGGGATCTTGTGCGTGATCACTTTGTAGAAGAGGACGTCATATCCAACAAAGTGGTCGTAGCGACCCTCACGTTGGTTTATGACCATCATCAACCGAAGCTTTCGGAACAGCTTATTGAAGCGCAGCATGATTACAAAGGACAGGTTCTGGCGACTACACATGTGCACCTGGATCATCATACCTGCCTCGAAGTCATCATTCTCAAAGGGCGCGGAACGGAAGCCAAGGTCTTTGCCGATCACCTCCTATGCCTCAAGGGCGTAAAGCATGGGAAACTGGTTCTAACCAACGCCGGCGCAGAGGAATAAGGGGCAAAGGGGTAGAGGAATAGAGGAGAAAAGAGGGAAACCTGTAAACATAAGGCTTATGGATTGCAGGATGGAGTAATGGATTTTCATCCATCCCCCTCTACCCCTTCCTCTGCCCCTTTGCCCCTTTACCCCTCTACCCCTTCCTCTGCCTCTTCCCTCTGCCCCTCTATTGGATAAACTGACAATGTATCCCATTTGGATCGACTTTTTGCCGGGCTTTGATGTCCAATCAAAGTGATGAGCGAATACATGAGTTCCGCAATCGGCCGAACAAGTTCTTCGTCAGTCTCCTCTGATCGATCTCAGGAGCTTTCATGGGTGGTTGAAAGCCGGCGAGGCAACGCGCAGGCATTCAATCGTCTGGTATTGAAATGGGAAAAGCCAATTTACAGCCTCGCTTTTCGAATGCTCCAGGATCGTGAGGAAGCGGAAGAAGCAACCCAGGAAGTTTTTCTGCTGGCGTTCAAAGGCATCCAGCGTTTCCGCCAGGACTCAACCTTCTCAACATGGCTTTATAGAATCGCCCTGAATCATTGCTCCACGCGCATCAAACAGCGGCCGTCCGGAATCAGCCTCTCGCTCGACGACAACGGCGCCGTCATCCATCCGATGGACAAGCTGGCAGTTGACGGATCACAGCCTGATGAATTATTGCGCGCGGAACAACGACATAGAGTTCTGAAAGCGCTCTCCCGGCTGCTTCCCGAACAGCGGGCAGTGATCGAATTGAAGTTTTATCAGGAGCTGACCTTTGAAGAAATTGCGGAAGTTCTCGCCGTTCCACTGAGCACCATCAAGTCTCGTCTTTACTCTGGGCTTGAAATGCTGAAGGGCAGGCTGGGAAGCCAGGACTGATTTTTATGGAGGGGATTAACATGAAACCGGAATGCAGCGAGTATCAAAGAAAAATCGCAAGGTCCCTCATGGGAGATCTGACTGTCGAAGAAAGGCGATCTCTCGAGGATCATCTGGCCACATGTCCCCACTGCCGCGCGGAGCAAGAAAGCTATATCCGGACATTGGATATCATGAAGGCAGCCGACAATGAACCGGTCCCCCGCCATTTCTTCGTTTATCCGGAGGAGAAAAATCTGAATCCGTGGGCGCTGTTCCGCCTGATGAAGCCGCGCTGGCAGGCAATAACCGCCGCTGTCGCCGGTCTGTTTCTATTTGCCGGCATCGGAGGCATCCTGAGTTTCACCCGAAGCGAAATTGACGTCATCGCCCTCAAGGAAGATATCCTTAAAGCCGCAGAGCAAAAGAACCGGGAAGCCGGATCGCTCTGGCTTCAGGAAGTGCGGGCAGAGATGGCCCGGTCTCAATCCGATCTCACCCAGCAGCAGAAAACGGAGCTCACTGCAGCTATGAACCGGCTGGATTCCCGTATGACAGGTCGCCTGACAGCCGCCGAGGACCGCGTGCGGGACGACACGAAGCAATTGGCAGTCAATCTCTATCGGACGGTTGCTCAGGATCGCGCACGGGACCTCAGCTTCATCAACCTCCGTTTCGACAGAATCGAGACACGCAACGCAATTGAAACACAGCAGACTGACGCCATTCTCGACACTTTGCTGCAGGCCGCCGAACTAAGGCTTAAATAGACTGGAGGATCATCATGAAAAAGCACATGTCATTCATTCTAATCATACTAAGCCTCGGGGTGTTCTCCTGGGCTCAGTCATCGCAAAACCTGTTTGATGCAAAAAAATCCCAAAATGAACTGGAGATCATGAAGGGGATTCTCAGTACGACAATCTCCCATGCGGCGCAAGACATTCGGAAGCGCGATTCCCAATTGCCGGCTTCCGAGATCAACGCCTATTACCTCTTTGGTCAGGGAGCAGTGTTTGCAATACCAACTTCCAGCTTCCGTGAATGGAATCGGAGAGGATCTTCCGATATGAGCTTTTTCCCGTTTTCTGCTTCCGAAGAGGATATTGAAGATATAGAGGAAATAATGACGAAGGAGTCTGCGGAGCTTGCCCTCTCACTGGCAGAAAGGGAGGTGGAGGAGGTCGCAGCTAAAGCGGAGGAAGTGGCCAGCAGATTTGCAGAGCAGCAGACAGAAACACAAGCCGCGCCTGCTCTTCCTGCTCCCCCAGCTCCTCCTGCTCCTCCTGCTCCGCCTAGGTCATTTCAGGTAAACCGAGAGGATATCCAAAAGAAGCTCGAAGAATATAAAGCCAGACTGGAAAAGAAACGGGAAGAGGCGGAAGCAAACCGGCAAAAGTTCCTTGAAAGCCTGGAGCAGCTGCGGATGCCTCTTGTCGAAGCTCTGGCTAACTATGGCGACTCGTTGACGACTGTCAAACCTGGCGAGTATATCAATCTTATTCTGATAACGGACCCTCAGTCTGCCCTTTACGGCAGATCGGAGACGCGCCACGACATCATCTCCGCACAAAAATCCTGGATCACCGATTACAAGGCCGGAAGGCTGACTCTCGAGAACTTCAAGCAGAAAGTCCTGCAGTATACAGAATAAACGATTTGAGATTGCAGATTCGAGATTCGAGATTTTTATTTCGAATCTCGAATCTCGAATTCGCTCTAGGATGCATCCGAGCGGATGCGCATACCATAGAAAGAACGATACACAAACACCATCGCGATCAGCAGAAACGCTCCCGCAATAAACAGGGTGCTGCCGGACGCCGTGTGCGACATGCTCACGGCAAGCTCCACGGCGAGCAGTCCGAACAGCGTCGTGAATTTGATGACGGGGTTCATGGCGACGGAAGACGTATCTTTGAACGGATCGCCGACTGTATCGCCCACAACCGTCGCGGCGTGAAGCGGAGTTCCTTTCTCCTTCAATTCCACCTCAACGATCTTCTTCGCATTGTCCCAGGCTGCGCCGGCATTCGCCATGAAGATGGCCTGGAACAATCCGAAGAGCGCGATCGAAATGAGATAGCCGATAAAGAAGAAAGGCTCTACAAATGCGAAGGCCAGCGTCGAAAAGAAGACCGTGAGGAAGATGTTGAACATCCCCTTCTGGGCATACCGTGTGCAAATCGCCACTACCTTTTTGCTGTCGCTGACGGAGGCCTTCTCGGCGCCTTCAAGATTGATATTGGCCTTGATAAATTCCACCGCGCGATAGGCGCCCGTGCTTACCGCCTGCGTCGAGGCGCCTGTAAACCAGTAAATAACCGCTCCGCCCGTAATCAATCCCAACAGGAATGGAGGATGCAATAGGGACAGCATATCCTGGTTTACCGTCAGGCCGTTTGTAAGCAACACGATGATCGAAAAGATCATCGTTGTCGCCCCGACCACGGCCGTCCCGATTAAGACCGGTTTCGCGGTTGCTTTGAACGTATTGCCGGCCCCATCGTTTTCTTCGAGAAGATCCTTGGCTTTTTCAAATCTGACGTCAATCCCATACTCTTTTTTGATTTCCTGTTTGATGCCTGGTATCTGCTCGATCAGAGAAAGCTCAAAAACGGACTGGGCGTTGTCGGTTACCGGCCCGTAGGAATCGACGGCAATGGTGACAGGTCCCATTCCCAAAAATCCGAAAGCCACCAGGCCGAAGGCGAATACGGCAGGAGCCAGCATCAGGGCGCCAAGGCCCATGGTGCTGACGATATAGGCTGCGGTCATCAGTGCTATGATGGCAAATCCCAGCCAGTAAGCGCTGAAATTTCCGGCGACAAATCCCGATAGAATACCGAGTGATGCTCCGCCTTCACGACAGGAAGCAACCACTTCACGCACGTGGCGCGATTTTGTGGATGTGAAGATTTTTACGAACTCCGGAATAACCGCTCCGGCCAATGTGCCGCAGGTAATGACCGTCGACAGTTTCCACCAGAGCATGCCGTCTCCCAGATTCCCGATCAGGAAGTAGGAAACAATGTAGGTTATCACCACTGAAACAGCGGAAGTCAGCCAGACCAGGAATGTAAGCGGCGCCTCGAAATTCATTTTCTCGGCGTTTCCGTAACGCGCCTTGGCAATCGCTTCATTGATCAGATAGGAAAGTCCGCTCGCAATGATCATCATAATGCGCATGACAAAGATCCAAACGAGCAGCTGTACCTGGATCGCTTCCTGAGGCACTGCGAGAAGAATGAAAGATATGAGGGCGACTCCCGTAACGCCGTATGTTTCAAAACCATCAGCGGTGGGTCCGACGGAATCCCCGGCATTATCGCCGGTGCAGTCCGCGATGACGCCGGGATTGCGCGCGTCGTCCTCTTTGATCTTAAAAACGATCTTCATCAGATCGGATCCGATGTCGGCAATCTTCGTAAAAATCCCGCCGGCTATGCGCAGGGCTGCAGCGCCGAGTGACTCGCCGATGGCGAAACCGATAAAGCAAGGTCCGGCATAGTCGCCCGGGATAAACAGCAGGATGCACAGCATCATGAACAGCTCGACGCTGATGAGAGCCATTCCAATGCTCATTCCGGCTTTCAGAGGAATCGCATAGCAGGGGAACGGTTTCCCGGCAAGGCCTGCGAATGCCGTACGCGAGTTGGCAAAAGTATTGATGCGGATTCCGAACCAGGCTACGCCATAGCTTCCGCCTATACCTATGAGACTGAAAATCAGGATTATGGCAACCTTCTCGGCGGCGAAATGCTGCAGGAAGCCGAAGTAAATCAACATGATGATGCCGATGAAGACCTCGAGAATGAGGATGAACTTGCCTTGCGTAATCAGATAGGTTTTACAGGTTTCGTAGATCAGCTCGGAAATTTCCCTCATCGCCTTGTGAACGGGGAGGTTCTTTAGCTGCATAAATATGATCAGGCCGAAAAGAAGACCGAGGATACAAACCACAAGTCCCGCCATCAACAGAGTGCGGGCATTGTATCCGTGAAAATCTACCTGGCCCAGATCCGGAAGCACCAGTGCTGCCTCACCGCCACCTTCATGCGCAACAGGGACTTGCGCCGGTTCCGCATCCTGAGCCATGGCAGCGGGCATAGCGAGTGCACCAAAAATCAGCATTGTGAGGATCACTACCCACGCGCGGGTGGGGATCCTCCTTGAACTATCTGCATTATTCACAATCATTGTGGATTCTCCTGAGTGGGTGAAAAAGGGGCGCGCGTATCTACTCCAAATATTGCTTAACATCGTACTGAATGAAGGCGGCATTATACTCTGTACCGAGGGAATCCGCGATGAAATATTTAACGCTCCCCAAAATTCTTGCAGGCTAAAGGTTTTTTAACCTTGAAGTTACAGAAACGCCAGCCTGCAGACAATAATGGCCGCGATCAGGCTCACTATATCTGCAATGAGTCCGGAGAGGACCGCATGGCGCGCTTTCTTGATACCTACGGCACCAAAATAGATTGCCAGAACATAAAATGTAGTTTCCGTGCTGCCGTAAGCCGAAGCGGCAAGCCTTCCAATAAAGGAATCCGGGCCATGCACGTTGACCAGTTCCGTGACAATGCCCAGCGAACCGCTCCCCGATAAAGGACGCATGATGGCAAGCGGAAGGATCTCAACCGGGAATCCTATTTTGCCCAGCAGAGGATCCAGCCATTTGGCAAGCATATCGATGCCCCCGGCGCCCCGCAGCATTCCAACCGCAACAAGAATTGCGACAAGATAAGGGATGATGCGGATAGCCATCTGAAAACCGCCCTTAGCCCCGTCCACGAAACTTTCGTATACCTTGACGCCTTTAAATACTCCGTAGACTGGAATCGCCACAAGGAACAGCGGGATGACCCAGATCGATACCGTGCCTATTATATTCGGAATCATGATGACTCCCCCTTCCGGTAACGCGCGATCGAGAAAACAGGAAGCTTTTCCAGCAGCTTAACGGCAGTTATTCCCGCAATAAGAGCTGTACAGGTCGCGGCTATTGTAGTCCCGATTATGGCCGTCGGATCCTTTGAACCGGCTGAAGCCATGATTCCGATCATGGTAGCCGGGACCAGCTGCAATCCGGCAGTATTGATTGTGAGAAATGTGCACATGGCATTGGTCGCCGTTCCCGGCTGAGCATTCAGTTTTTCGAGATCCTCCATGGCCTTTAATCCGAAAGGCGTTGCCGCATTGCTCAATCCCAGCATGTTGGCCGCAATGTTCATGGTCATGCTCGCCATAGCTGGATGTCCCTTGGGAACATCAGGAAACAGTTTTTTCAGAAAGGGGGCGATAGCTTTTGCCGCCAAGGTCATCAGGCCGGAATCCTCAGCAATCTTCATGATGCCAAGCCAAAGGGCCATAACACCCACCAGACCTATGGCAATCGTCACCGAATTACCGGCCGCATCAATCGCCGATTTTGTGACGTTTTCAATTTTGCCGTTGATTCCGCCCAAGACAATGGCAAGAATGACTATCGTAAGCCAAATATAGTTCATCATATTATGATCTCCACGGGTCTATGGTCTCCATAACTCCTGGATTCTTGGGATCGTATCTTATCACCGGATATGAAAAATCAGACTATTCAACCACCCGCTATAAAAAAAGGGGACACGATTGCCGTTATTGCTCCCGCCAGTCCGATTGATGGACGCGAGGGACTGGAACGAGGTATCTCCGTACTGGAAGCAATGGGATTCCACGTTCGGTTTGACGAGCGCATATTCGAGTCTTTTCGATATCTCGCCGGAGAAGACTCCGCAAGAGCAGAAGAGCTCATGAGCACATTTGAAGATCCCTCAATACAGGCAATTATTGCACTTCGAGGCGGGTACGGATGCTCGCGGCTGATCCCACTGATTGCAGAGAAGCGTCTGCGCCGTCACTCCAAAATTTTTATGGGCTTCAGCGATTTGACAACGCTTTTCCTTTATTTCAAAAGGCGTTTCGGCTGGATTACCATTCATGGCCCCATGGCAGTTTCTCCCTCATTAGGGGATCTTTCTCCGAATCAGGCGGAACATTTATTTTCGCTGTTGACGGATCCCGGGTATTGCCCGGAGCTACATTTCACGCAATGTGAATCCTGGATACCGGGCGTAGCAGAAGGAGAACTGGTGGGCGGATGCCTTTCCATCATCGCTGCAAGTATCGGGACTCCCTATGAAATCAAGGCGGACGGAAGAATTCTATTTCTTGAAGATCAAGGAGAACCGCCGTACAGACTTGATCGGATGCTGACGCATCTTCATCTCGCCGGGAAGCTTCAGTCGCTTGCGGGTGTATTATTGGGAAGCTTTCTTGACTGCGAATCTGCTCAAGGCAACTATCACTCAAGCGATGTGCTTCGTGATATCCTCGCGAAGCTTCATGTCCCAATCATGGCCAATTTCCCGGCAGGACATGGAATTGAAAACTGGGCCATTCCACTAGGTGTCAGAGTACGAATGGATTCCAATGCCGGCACTATTACATTGCTTGAACCGGCAGTGCGCATGCGCGACTGAATCTCCTGTAACCCGTGATTCGTATTTGTTTGAAAGCAAGATTGTTACAGATAACAACCCGCCGATGTTCCTCAAGTTATGCGTCCCCGATCCGGCACTCCCGGCCCCGAGCTAAACAGTCAAAAATAAAATGAACAAGATGCTTTACAGCAGCTAAGGGAGTCTGATACATTTCGTCCTTGGGCGCCTCCCCTAAACAAATATCAGAGTCGTTGGTCCTCTAATTGGCGACAAGCGAGAGCGGCGTATGAACCTAAATGGTTCCATCAAAGATCTACAAAACACAATAGTTCAGCTATATCTCAATCTAGAACAGCGATTTAGCGAGAACCATCTCATTCGCGAACTATGGGGCGCAATGGCTCACGACGTATCTCAGCAGATACTCAGCCTAAATGCTCTGCCACAGTCCTTCTGGAATCAGCTCAAGAAAGAGAAAAATGGACTGTTAATCGAAACGGCCCAAAGCATAAGACGCCAAATGATTGATATTAAAGAGGATCAGCCTTTGGTGAGTTGCTTCGAGCATGCGCTTCGCCTTGAGGAGCCGACTATCCTGAAGGTATATGCCCCCCTAATCCGCAGACTTCGGGAAAACCTGACGGCGCCGGCTCTGGATTTCTACATAGTCGTCAAAGCGCATCTCGCCCGGATATCGAGGGAAACAAAAGCTTTTTCAGGCGATCCCGTGCTTATAGAGCGATCCGATTCGCTGCTTCAAGCATTTGAAAAGGAAGTTCAGGAACCTCACATTGAAGTGCAGATACATGCCGGGAAGAAGCCACAGGTTCGCCATATGGGCCCGGGCAAAGTAACTGTGAAGAAGGTCCAAAAAGCCGTGCCAAAAGCACGCCCTCTTGCTAAACGCGCAAAAATCCTCCATAGCAGGACTAAACCTCTGGTTAAAAAAGTCAGCATCCAGCGCCGCCGCGCACGCCGATAAGATAAATCAGCCATAAATTGTGCTGACAATTTGCCCGCATATTCGTTCGGGCATTCGCGTGATTCCTGGCCTGCTTTTTGTGCCCGCGGTTGATTTTTCGGGTTTCCGAACCCATACTCTATTTTAGATCGAAAAGCGACTTCAAAAATGCTGCGATCCGAGGAGGTTGGTTTTGCCGATAAATTCTGGTACCAAATGGCCTAATCCCGACGAGTTGCGCAAGGATATGGAAGAGTTCTTTTCAAAAAAGTACGGAGACAAGGTCAAACTTGGCGTTTTAGGAGCCGAGCCGGACCAGGCGCTTACAGCCGACGAAGGCACTGAGACGAAGAACGCTCCTCTGGACCTGCAATTTGATTACCTTCCCCGGGATATAAAAAAATATCTGGATCGCTTCGTTGTAAAACAGGATGCCGCCAAGAAGGTTTTGGCTACCACAATCTGCGACCATTACAATCACATCAAACGCTGCTCCGTGAAAGGTCCCTGCAAAGAGTATTCCAAGCAGAACATAATCATGCTCGGGCCGACCGGAGTGGGAAAAACTTACCTGGTCCGAACAATCGCGGATCTGATTGGAGTTCCTTTCGTCAAAGCGGACGCTACCAAGTTTTCAGAAACCGGGTACGTCGGCGGAGATGTGGAAGACCTGGTGCGGGAGCTTGTTCATAAGGCGGACGGGAATATCCAGTTGGCGGAATACGGCATTATCTATCTCGATGAGATCGACAAGATCGCCACGCCAACAAATATACTGGGTCGCGATGTAAGCGGCGGCGGCGTTCAACGCGGTCTGCTTAAGCTGATGGAAGAAACGGAAGTAAGCCTTCGTACGCCGTTCGACTTGACCTCACAGCTGCAGGCGGCAATGGAATTCCAGTCCAAAGGCAAGGTTGCCCGCTCGGTGATTAATACGCGCCATATATTGTTTATTGTCAGCGGCGCGTTCAACGGTCTCGCCGATATCATTCGCCGCCGTCTCGGCGCAAAAACCATCGGTTTCAGTTCCACCGGCAGATCGGCGCCTCGAGATGAAGATTACTTCCAGTATGCGAAAAGCAACGACTTCATTGAATACGGATTCGAATCGGAATTCGTGGGCCGGTTGCCTGTTGTTGTCAGCTGTCATGAACTGGGCGTCGACGATCTCTTCCAGATTCTAAAAAATTCAGAGGGATCCATTATCCGTCAGTATGTCAACGCCTTTGAAGCCTATGGCATAGACTTGGCTCTAACGGACGCAGGGCTCTACCGCATTGCACAAAAGGCCTATGAAGATCACACCGGCGCGCGAAGCCTTGTCGGTGTCTGCGAGCGCACATTTCGCGAGTATAAGTACAGCCTGCCCCACTCTCCCGTCAAATGCCTGGAACTGACCGAAAGACTTGTGAATCAACCGGATGAAGTGCTCGAAGAAATCTTGCGGGACGCAAAAGCCGCTCGGCTGGAGGAAATGACCCTCGAATTCCATTCAATAGCCGAAGAATGGTCGAAGAAGAACGGCATTCAGATTCATCTTCGGCCGGAAGCCGCTCGCATGTTGAGCCGGAAAGCCCTTGAAAGAGGAGACAAACTCGAAGACATATTTTCCGAGATTTTTAAAGATTACGAACACGGCTTGAACTTGATCCGCAGAATGGGAAGCGCTCAACAATTCGAAATAACCGAGGATGTGGTCCGCGATCCCCGGGCAGCCCTGGATCAGTGGATTCGTTCCTATTATGTTAGTCGGCAGTGAGCAGTGGGCAGTCGGCAGTCAGCGGTCGGCAGTCAGCGGTCGGCAGTGGATAGCTAAAATGGGAGAAATGAGGCTGCGTCTAAGCTTGTTTCCCTGCCGACTGCCGACCAACCGCTGATCACTGCCGACTGCCGACTACTCACTGCCCACTGCCGACTGCCGACTGCCGACTGCTTTTTCTCCCCTGATAGGTGTCCCGCTCCTCAAACCTCCGCTCAATGCAGGCACGGATCTCCGCTTTGCTCTTTCCCCATATGGGCTCGATCAATTGCTCCCTCGGCGCAGTCCCAAACAGCCGCTCTATATAAATGGCCGGATCCAGCCGCTCGAGAAAATCCACAACAAGCTCCGCGTATTCCTGCAATCCCGGCAGCGGGAATGGATTTGAGAGATACTCACGTTCCATTGCCGTGTTTCGCACTATATGAAGATGGTGCAGCTTTAAGACATTTAATCCCTGGCCCGACAGGACATCCGCACTACGGAGCATTTCTTCGCGAGTTTCCCAGGGAAATCCCAGAATCAGATGCGTGCATAGCCATATTCCCCGGTCGCGCGTGCGCCGCATCGCATCAAGCCAGCATTTGAAATCGTGACCGCGATTGATTCGTGAAAGGGTGGAGTCGTATATGGACTGAAGTCCATACTCCAGTGTCACGAAATGTGTCCGGGCGAGTTTTTCGAGCCATGCAATCTTCTCTTCATCAACACAGTCGGGCCGGGTTCCCAGGGAAATGCCAACCACATCCGGGTGGCCAACGGCTGCTTCATACATTGGTATCAACTTATCCAGAGGAGCATGTGTATTTGTAAACGGCTGAAAATAAACGATAAATTTGTCGGCTCTACTGTGCTTTCGCAGAAACTCGATCCCCGTACTAACTTGCTCCGAAACCGGTTTCAACCGGTTGGCGCTTCTGGCACGGAATGAGTCATTATTGCAGTAGGTGCACCCTCCCACGCCGACCGTTCCGTCCCGATTGGGGCAGCTGAATCCCGCATCCACGCTGACCTTGTAAACTCTGCAGCCGAACTTTTCCTTCAGGAATCGGCTATAGGGATTGTAGCGCATTCGAGATTCGAGATTCGGGATTCGGGATTGACTGTCGGACATGAGTAACAAAATACAGCAATTCCAGCCGCAAATGGACACGAATTCTCAAATATGCATACTGGCGCTGTTGCGATTCGCGGCATGCGAAAAATCGAGATTCGGGTGGATACCGAGTGGCGGCCTCCGGTTCGGAGGCCGCCACTGGATTGCTGGTTTGAATTAGTGCTGAATGGGGAGAATCAAAGAAGTTTCAAAATGCAATTGACGTACTCGGAAAACCCTTAATTCGTCATTCGTAATTCGTTACTCCCTCTTGATCGGTCAGATCTTGATGCGATGATCGTCTTTAGGACAGATCCAATACATTCCGCCCGGCATTTCCCGATACTTCATGACCTTTGTAGCCACCATCGAGGTGCCGCACTGCGGACATATATGTGCGTGGGTTTCACCCTTATCGCCAAGGCTCGCCCGCGCCGTTTTGGATAATTTTTCTGCCATTAAGAAAATCCCTCCTTTTACAATAAGTGCAAGAGATACAAAAATCGTGCAATATATCGATCCACACCCCATCAGTCAATAGTAATTTTTGTATATTTATCGCGCGCGCTTTCGGATATCAGATGATCCGGATGGCTTTGCCGGTGCGCGCAAGCAGAAGGTAGGCCGCTTCGACTTGTATCGAAAGGGACGTCAAAGCATTGACATATTCCCGTATTTGATCTCCGTACTTGTTTCGAAAGAATTTCTCAACATCTTCTTCAATGCTCGCCGCCCGGTCGGTTTTGTAATCCACGAGCACCCACCCGGAGTCTCCCTCAAAAATTAGGTCGATTTTCCCTTCCTCAACTGATTTATCGTCCAGCGGCCGCACAAAAGGCAATTCACGTAATACCCTTTTTTGCGAACGGGCAGCTTCGCGGGCCTCGTTCAGCAGATCTGAACCCAAGCTTGTGCGCATCATGCTTTCCAGCATTCCTATGCCGGCCGGATCCAGCCTGTGCTTTGTCGCGACATTTTGGACCAACCGGCTTATGCCCACGGATTTCAAGAAATCCACCCGTTCCATCGCTTCGTGAAATGCGACTCCCAGTCGAACAGATCTGCTTCCCGCAATTTCGGGGGCACGATCTTCTGCAGGACGGTGCTCCGAATCAGGCGCATCCGGAATCTGCCCAGCCGCTTTCAAGCTTTCCGAAGAAGGGGTTTTTTCGATTAAAGCGTGCAGCTCTTCGCATTCGCGGATCGCAACAGCCTGCCAGTCGATGCCGGTTTTGATATCCCTGGATTGGGGAACCTTTAGCGACCTATCCAGTTCGGCCGCATCAATCAATCGAGCCGGACCGTCTTTGCCAAGATAGCAATCCGCTATAAATGAACCCAAGGGATCCAGCCGCGTCCCATCCGTAGCCGGCACCCATTCCCCGGGATTGCCCGATTCTTTCATGCCTGCCGTATGTGTGCTCAGGATCAGATGATCTCTGGCTCGAGTCAGCCCAACATAAAGGAGCCTGACAAGCTCCGCGCTTTCCCGTTTCTTCTCCTCCTCCGCCAGTTCCTGCCAGAGCGGCGTGCGCAGTCCCGAATCTTTGGAACCGATGCCGAGCGCAAAAAGTCTCCTGTTTCGAGGATCGGCCAGAATGCTTTTGCCTCGGACCTGCCTCCGTAATCCGAGTGCGGCAACGATGACAATTGGGAAATCGAGCCCCTTCGCTTTATGAATCGACATGATCCGAACCGCGTCGCTGCGATCCTCCATCAGTCGGCTTTCGCTCTCGGCCAGTCCTTCTTCATCCATTGTGCCCAACAGATCCACGACCTGAGAAAAAGCAGCGTCGCCCTGGAGTGCGCGAAGAGTGCGCCCCAGCTTGTTCAGATTAGCCAGCGATTGAAATCCGCCTGCTGCAAGAACCTCCCTCGCACCGGTCTTCTGCAAAAGAACTTCGAAGCTTTCTGAAGCCCTCCTTTCGTGCCGGTGAAGATGAAGATTGCGCAGGATTTCAAAGGGGAAGTGGAGGGGCGAATCGTCCGGCACCTGTTCGCGATAATCCAGCGGAAGCCCTTCAATATGAGCTCGCAGCAGATCTTCATCCGAAAGCCCGAAAAAAACCGACCGGAGCGAGCCATATAGCGCAACGCTGTCGTTCGGATTGGCAACGGCCCGCAGAACCGTAATAGCGGAAGATACCTCGCTGCGGGCGTAATAGAACTTGCCTCCTTCCAAAACATACGGGATCCCCATTTCACGGAACTCGTCTTCCAGAACATCGACGCGCGTCAGTACCGGGAGCAAAACGGCAATATCTCCGTATTGAGGCACGCGCCATCCGCTCTCCTCCTTGTGTATGGAGTCAGCGATTTTCCAGGAGTCGGATCCGTGAATCGCGCAGATGAGTCCGGCTATCTTTTTCGACTCAAGCTTGACAAATTCCTTCGTGTTCCGTTTTGCTCGGCTCTCGTCTGCCTTATCTCCAAGCAGATGAACGGAGGGGGCGTGCAGCTCTTCCGTACGATATCCCTGTCCTCCAAAGGGCAGGTAATCGCCTTGGTAGCGTCTTTCATCCGGCCCGGCCTTCATCACCGGTGCGAATGCGTTGTCCACGAAACTCAGGATAGAAGGGACGGAACGGAAGTTTGTCGTCAATTCCAACAGGCCCAATCCCAGAGACTCTCTGTGTTCCCGGTTCACTACTTCGAGGTAGGTTTCAATATCCGCATTACGGAATCGATAGATGGATTGTTTGGGGTCTCCGACGATGAACAGCCGTCCCGGCTCAGGGCGGAGTCCGGCCAAATCCTGTCCCTCCATATCCGCCGACGTCAGGAGAAGAACGATATCCCACTGAATGGGATCCGTATCCTGGAATTCGTCAACCAGCAGTGTCCTGTATTGAAGCTGAAATTCGCGCCTAACCGTCTTGTTCTTAAGCAGCATCTCGCGCGCCAGCCAGAGCTGATCATCGAAATCAATGCGTCCGCATGCCTGCTTTCGTTTCTCCCACTCGCCCACTATAAAGTCTGTGCGGATCCAGCAAACGACTTCATAGAGAAGCTGCTGTTTAGGCAGGTTTTCGCAGGCGGCACGGAATTCTACAATCTCCCTGAGATACTCCTGAACCGCCGCCACTGTGCTTTTGCCGTCTTTCCAATTCGCTGCTGCTCCGGCCTTCCCCGGCCTGGACAGGGCGGCGATTGTATCTTCCGGATTTTCAAGCCAGTGCAACGCACTCAGCAAATAGGCAGCCAGCTTATCTTCGGGATCTTTCAGCTTCTCCAGATAGCTTTTCCCCAGTTCCAGAAGACCGTGAACTTTTTCCTGATACTCCTCTTTTGCCGGAGGAGGATCACAGTCCAGGCTGCGGATTTTTATCCAGCTGTGACGCAGCGTCCGGGCCAGCTCTTCCAGGGTATCCAGGCGGAATCCGTTTCGCAGCGCTTTCTCCAGAACGGGATGGCGATCCACAAGAGCACGGCTGATCCAGGGTTCCCATATCTCCCTAAAAAATAACTCGCTTTGAATGGCATCCAGCGCCGTGAACCGCGGATCCAGTCCGGCTTCCACAGGCCTTTCTTTTAAGAGCGAAACGGCAAAAGAATGAAAAGTCGAAATCGCGGCCGTCTCCAGATCGTTGAGCGCTTCGAGCGCTCTCTCCGACTGCTCCTTTGGCGACCGCTCATGAAGGAGAATCTGCTCAAAATGCTGCCGCAACCGCACCCTCATCTCACTTGCGGCTTTCTCCGTAAAAGTTATGGCGCAGATGTGCGAAAGGGGCAAAGGCGGGCCCGCAGGTCCTTTCTCCAGCACAAGATGGAGAATCCGGTTGATGAGAATGCTGGTCTTTCCGGTTCCGGCGGAGGCTTCGACCACAAACGAATTCGCCGTATCCTCAATGGCTCTGCGCCGGGCGTCTCTATCGGATTCAAGATATGGAATTCGAGATTCGAGATTCACGGCTGCGGCTCCACTATTCTGAGAAAATTTTGAACGGCGGGATCTGCAATCTTCCGTTCTTCCCTCTGGAGGCGGTCTTTCCCGCAAATTGTCAGGTAATCACAGAAATCGCAATGTCCCGAAGGGCGCAGAATTCCGCTTGTTCGGATAAAAAAGGCGCCGCGATCGATCCCGTCCGCCGTGATTTCAAGAATGCCGGACAATCTCTCGAGCGCCTGCTGCAATTCTTCATCCGTAAAGGAACAGGGGACGATGCGGCCGTCTTTAGGCTGCAAATGCAGATATTCGCCCGCGACGGTTTCCACTTCTCTAAAATCTTCAAGGACGGATAGCGCGCCTCTATAAACAGCGACCTGAATTCTCTCCCCTGACATGAGCGGAGTTCGTGATTTTCTGGACATTGAGTCCGGTAAAGAACCGGTTTTATAGTCGACGACTCTCGCTGTTTTGCCGTCGCGTGAAACATCAATGCGATCGATTCTGCCTCTGAAATCGAAGGTATATTTCCCTGCTCTCAACCGAAACGGAGGGAATGTCTCTACTCCTGGGAACTCTCCGAATGGCTGTTCCAGCCGCGCGGGCAACAGCCCCTGAGTTGCCCGGTTCTTTTCGAACGCCAGCCATTGGTTGAAGATTTTCAAAAGCGAATCACACTCGATCTCCCACAACAAAGCGGGAAGTCCGGCCGGCCGGGATTTTTCCAAAATGTCCCGTGCCAGAAGATTCAGGTCCTGCCGGAGCTTTTCCTCAGACGCCGCTAAAAATTTTTCGCCGCAATAGTCTTTCAGAAATGTTTCAAGAATGGAGTGGACGATTGTGCCTCTTTCCAGCGGATCAATAGCCTCAAAAGGCTCCGCTTCTTCCCATAGCTCCAGTTCCATTCCGCGCTTAAGGAAGAAGTAATACGGGCATTTTGCATATTCCTCCAGGCGGCTTGCAGAGACCTGCCCGGCAGCGGCGCCCATAGTACGGGATGCCCATTCTTTGAGCTTTGAATCAGTCAGAAATCCATCATAGGGAGTCAGCCTTTGAATCCATCGCGCCTGCTGATATGCAATCGGTCCGGCAAACCGGATAGGATCCAGATGTTCCAGAGCCTTCAACGCCTGCTGCGCTGCATTCCGGTCAGACGTGATCAGCCTCAGGCGGATTTCTCCCTCATCCACGGCTATTTCATTCTTTAGAGGAGCGGGATTATCGAGGCTTATGGACCGGAATCCCGCAATGTTGCCCTGGTTCAGATCGCGAATGGAAACCACAGTTCCCCGAATCGCGGCGGCGGCACGCAGGAAAAACTGGGAAGGAATCCGTTCTCGGTCAGAACTCTCTTCAAGACGCGATGTGATTAAAACCAACCGCTTCTCTGCGGAGCGCGCTGCCATATCAAACAGCAGTTTTTCTTCTTCCATGCGCATGGATTTTATGGGAAGGCTTTCCATCCGCCGGCGTTCGGAATCCAGCAGCAGAGGATCCTGCCGCAATTTTGCCGGAAAGCGCCCTTCATCCAATCCCGGAATGATAACGAGCGGGAATTGCAGGCCGCGCGCCGCGCTTGTTGAGAGCAGGTTTATTCCGGTGCGCTGAAAATGTCCTGCGGGAAAGGATAGAGAGGCAATAGACTGAACCAGTGCAGTCCTTAATCTATCGACAGACACCGTTTCATTATCGAATCTTGAATCTCGAATCTCGAATTCTTTCAGAATCTGCAGGTTTCTAATTCCATCCAGAACAGATGAAAAATACGCCCAGTCCTCGGAAGCGCCCAGCAGCGGTTCGATGTGCCGGTCGATATAATCCGCCCAGTCCGCCCATGCGAGGGACGCGGGCCAGCCGGAAGCCGCCTTCCGCAGAAGCTGCCATCCATCACGGAGCGATGCCGCAGTCTCCAGGCGCCTGGCGGCGCTTTTCGGCGATGGGATGCCTCGGCTGGTTTCTTCTTCGTCCGGATCCGGTTTCCCTGAGGCTTCCAGTTTTTGTAAATTCCTGCGCGCCTCGCCAACCAGCGCTTCCGTGCCGATGTCCCAAGATTGAACGCCGGCCAGGAAACGCGGGTCATTGGTCAGAGATCTCCATGTCTGCACGTCCCAGGACAAGGCTTGCTTTTCCGGCAATGAAGCCGCTATAAGCTCCATTGCATTCAGAACGGCTTCGCGTGAGAAGGAATTCGCTTCCAGCCCGCTTACGGCAACAATGGCTCTGCTGAGTGGCCGATCCGCAAAGCTGCTGCCTCCGCAGATAAAATAGGGGATGCCCCGCAATCGCAGGATCTCGCTTATGATCGGGATATCATTTTCAGGCTGTCTCAGAATAACGGCCGCCTCGTGGAAACCCCGGATGGTCCCATCCCGCACCGCACGGAAGACTTCTCGGACTATCTCTATGGCCGACCGGGATTCTCCCGGCGCGGATATCAGGGCAAAAGACTGATCCGGCGAGAGGCTTTCTCCGAGATGAGTATCCGGCCGATGCGTCAATCCGAATCCCCTGCCTGCCAGACGATCCAGACTGCCGGCCGGACGTTTTTCAGGAAGTTGAATAGGTTCCACGCCCAGTTCACGAGCACGGGATTGCAGAAACGGTTTCACAAATCCGGAGATGGATTCATTCACATGCGGGATGAAATAAACCATGTCGAAGAAATTCCTGAGCGCACCCAGGAGCCGGATTTGCTGCCCCGTCGCATCGTAAATGCCGTATACAAGCAGCTGCCGGGATCCAAGCGCGCCATGAGCTTCCGGCGCATTGCGGATTGCGGCGCGAAAATCGTCATCGACATCATGGAAGAGGCTGACTCCATCGCGATAGCGCCGATACAGATCGGCCAAACCCGCCAGGTGCTCACGGCGGTCCTTCATCTCGGGAAAGGTCTCGATTGTCCGCGACAGCTCTTGCGGTGAGATCTCTGCATCCCGCAGGTCTCGAAAAGTATCGAGAAGCGCATCGCGGAAGCCCGGGAAGCCGGAAAGAGATGCAAAGACAGGAGGCGTTTGTGCAGCGAGAAGGTCCTCCAGAATAATGGAACTGCCCAGGCTTGGGAGCCTGGCTTTCTTTACATCATTTTCAGCCACGCCGGCCAAACGGTTGGCAAGATCCAGGAAGGTCAGGAAACGGATATTCGCCAGCGGCCGGCCTGTTTGGGCGTAGCGACGTTTCAGGTAGGTGGCCAGGATATTGGAGCCGACAAGGACGTTGATTTCCAGAAGCGGATCGTCCCGCTGCAAATCAGCGACGACATCCATCCAGCGGATTTCCAGCGCAGAAAATGATCCTGTATAGATTATATGATTCGAAATTTGAGATTCGAGATTCGAGATTGAAGCGGCGGGAAGGCCGGATTTTTTATTCATATTCCCCGCCCACGAAGATATACGAATAAGTCGTGATGCCTCGAACAGCAGGCAAATTCCGATTCTCGAATTTCGAATCTTGAATCATTACCGGGCAAGGCCGTACTTGTAGCCGCAGTCATAAGCCTTCAGATTCATCGCTTCGGTGCCTTGAGGCACGGAAGCGATGACGGCTTCCCTTGCGGCTTCATAAGCGACAATTTTTGTCACGGCGGTAAAAAAGCCGACCATAACGATGTTCAGGATCATCTTTCTGCCGAGCTCTTCCGCGAGTCGTGTGGCCGGGATGCCAAACAATCTCATTCCGGGCCTGAGGCCCTGAGGCTTGACCAGATCCTCCTCTATGATGATCGTCGCATTATCCGTCGCTTCCCGAAGGAACTTATTGCAGGCTTCCTGTGACATGACCAGAAGTATTTCGGGCCTGGTGACATAGGGGTACAGGACCTTGTTTTCCGAGATAATGATCTGTGCGCTGCAGGCGCTTCCGCGGGCTTCCGGGCCAAAGCTTTGTGTAAGTGTGGCAAACTGATTGTTATAAAGACTCGCAGCCCGCCCGACGATCATGCCCGCCAGTATGACGCCTTGTCCTCCGAATCCTCCAAATTTGATTTCGGTCCAGCTCATAGCACTCCCTCGTATGGTTTGTAGGAGGATCCAAGTCTTTCAGCCATTTTTGCATTGTAAAGATCGATGAAGGAAGGCCTATCGCGATCAATGAATTTCCCGCACAGGATTTTCCCGTCGAAATCCAGATCGGCTTCCCGAGTATCCGCTCCGTTCTTGATGATGCTTTTTTCTTTATAGTATTTCATCATCTCAAGGCCGTCCCCCAGACGGTTTCTTCTTCCATACAGCGTCGGACATGGGCTGATGATTTCCACAAAACTGAACCCTTTTTTCAGAATCGCTTCTTTCATGGCTTTGATGGACTGACGGACATGAAATGCAGTCCAGCGCGCGACATATACGGCGCCCGCGGATTCCGCCAGATGCGGCAGATTGAACGGCTTTTCGAAATTGCCATACGGCATAGTGGAAGCAATGGCGTCGATCGGAGTGGTCGGCGTAACCTGGCCTCCCGTCATTCCATAGGTGAAATTATTGACACATATGATTGTCAGATCCGAATTTCGGCGCGCCGCATGGATGAAGTGGTTGCCGCCAATAGCAAAAAGATCTCCATCCCCGCTATAAACGACAACTTTAAGATTCGGGTTTGCGAGCTTGAGTCCAGTGGCAAAGGGAATCGGGCGGCCGTGAGTGGTGTGGAAACTATCCATTTTCAAATATCCGGCGACCCTGCCTGTGCAGCCGATGCCCGACACGACGCTGATATTGTCCAAAGGTATCTTGCTCTCCTCCACAGCTCGAACAAAGCAGCTTATGGTTGTGCCCAATCCGCAGCCGGAACACCAGATGTGCGGGATGCGATCCATTCGAAGGTATTTGTTAATCGGATTGGTTGGTTTCAGCATGCCGCCTCCTCCACCTTCGACTGTCCGGCGGCCTCAAGGATCTTTCGGCTTATAACTTCGGGATCGTGCACTGTTCCTCCTCCGTGGGGAACCAGATAAGATGCGGTCCTGCCTTCGACAATACGCTGAAGCTCATAAAACATCTGGCCATAATTGAGCTCAGGCATTACAAATGCCTTAACGCGTCCGGCTAGTTCACGGATACGTTTCTCGCAGAAGGGCCAGGCGGTAATCAGCCGAAGATGGCCGACTTTGACTCCTTTCTCCTTAGCCATTTCTATCGCCTTAACGGCCACACGCGAAGTAATGCCGTATGAAACAACAATCACCTCGGCGCCCTCTATTTCGGATTCTTCCACGCTGACGATTTTCTCCGCATTTCCCCGAATTTTATCCATCAGCCTCCGGACGCATTTCTCCTGGACATCCGCGTTCATGACAGGGTAGCCCTTCTCATCATGCGTTAGTCCCGTCACGTGGAAATGATGTCCGTCTCCTGCTTTTGCCATTGGCGGAACCATACCGCCGTCGGGGGAATACGGCAGATATTCTCCGGGTTTTGCGGTTGTATAACGACGCTCAGTGATCTCAATTTCCTCGGCATTCGGAATAATCACCTTTTCCGTCATGTGCCCTACGCATTCGTCCATCATCATCATGACGGGCACGCGATATTCCTCGGCCAGATTGAAAGCGCGGATAGTCAAGTCGTAGCATTCCTGCGGAGAATTGGGACAGAGGGCGATGATTTCATAATCCCCATGGCTGCCCCATCGTGCCTGCATCATATCCGCCTGGCCGGGCAGAGTCGGCAATCCCGTCGAAGGACCGCCCCGCTGAACGTTTACAAACACGCAGGGCGTCTCGAGCATGGCAGCCAGGCCGATATGCTCCATCATCAGCGAAAATCCGGGGCCGGAAGTAACGGTCATCGCTTTTGCTCCCGCCCAAACGGCGCCCTGAATGGCAATGGAAGAGGCGATTTCATCCTCCATCTGAATGAAAAGGCCCCCGACCAAAGGAAACCTGGAAGCAATTCTCTCCACGACTTCCGTTGACGGAGTAATTGGATATCCGGCCACAAAGCGGCACCCTGCAGAAATGGCCCCTTCTGAACATGCATGGTCGCCATCAAGGAAATGAGCTCCGGTCAAAACTCCTTTAGGATCTGCTTTCAACTGGTCTCCTTTCAAGCAACCTCTTTTATTTGAATCCCAAAAATCGCAAAATCCGGACAGTACAACCCACACAAACCGCATCCTGTGCATTCTTCCGGTCTTGCCACGCGCGGCGGATGATACCCTTTGCTGTTAAAATCATTTGAAAACACAAGCGCCTCGGTCGGACAAAATTCGATGCAAAAGCCGCAGCCTTTGCAAAGCTCGACATCAATTGTCACCAGACCCCGCGGCCTCTTGACTTTTTTGGTCTCGGGCATTGAATGTTTTCTCCTAGGAAAAAGTAATGTACCTGCACTATCGGGGGATCGCAATAGAATATTCCGGCAGCAGTTTCGGGGTTTCGCTCCATGGGACGAAGGATGCACCCTTGGAACTCTGGTCGGTAGTTGGTCCGCTTTATATACTCCGGAGAATCCGCAGGAAGACTTTTCAGATTGCCTGCACTGCCGGCTCTTATCTCACCTTGATTCTCCAGGTGGCGATGATGCCGATGATGCAGATTGGAATCATCCAATATCCTGCCGAAGCCCATCCCTGCACTTCCTGAATCCGGCTAAACAGCGTAGGCCCGATATACATCCCTATATTCTGGCCCAGAGCCGCTACCGACATGCCGATTCCAATCAGTTGAGGCTTTGTGGCCACTTCAGGAACCGACGCCAGAAGAACGGGAGCAATGGGACCGCCGACGATTCCAAATATCAGCATATAGGCCGGAATCATCCATCCCGTAACAGAAAACGGCAGGACGAACGTCAAAGTCATAAGGATGTAAGAAATGAGAACTATGGCTTTGCGCTTCCCTATCCGGTCGGATATATAACCGCCGCCCGGTCCGGAGAAGATGGAAGCCAGCATAATGAACGCGGTGACAAAAGATGCGTTCATGAGAGCGCCATTTTCGTATGTCAGGAAATAACCGCGTTCCACTTCGAGAAATGCGGGGAGAAAGGAGCAGAGGGCCATTACAACCAGGTTGTAACACCCGAAGGCAATGCTTATCATCCAAAAGCTGCTGTTGGCCATGCCTTTCAGCAGACTGGGAGATTCCTCAGGTGCCGCACCCGCCGGCGCCGGCGCGGGAGCTTCATACATTTCATCTTTTCGAGGCATGCGAAACAGCACCGCAAACAGGACAAAAGCCAATGCCGAAAAACCGGCTCCAGCCCACCATACAGAACGCCAGCCGTAAGAAACCGCCATGGATGGCGCAAGAAATAATGTCACGATGTTTCCAATCCCGACACTGCTTGCCCATAAACCTGTCGGAAGGGCGCGCCTTTGTGCCGGAAACCATAAGCTTATGGCTAATGGCGCCGCCACCATTATCAGCCCCATTCCCACCCCTTCGATAAATCGGCCTATAAACAGCATTCGCGCTGTTTCGGCGATTGCGCCCAGAGTGGAACCGATTGCTACGGAACCGACCGCAACCAGACCAGTCAATCTGATTCCGAACCTCTTCAGGATATAGCCTGCCGGAATCGCAAGAACAAACCCCATAATGGAAAAAATAGACATCAAATCGCCCGATTTGCTCATGCTCAGATTGAATGCCTTCTGTATCGTGGTCATCACGGGCGGCAATTTGAATAAATTCAGCGGTGCAGCCAAAGTGGCCATGTATAAAGCAAACAGGACTACCCATGCATATCCAGGCGTCTTTACGGGTTCCTTCGACATCACATCGGCTTGCTGATTCATCAGGCTTTCCTCCAGGTTGCGGATTTTGAGCGTCGGCTGCCCCTATACGGCGCTCTCGGGATTCTGAGGACGGCAAATAGAAGTTGCCGCTTTGGCTCTGATCGCTCCCTGCGCCTCCTGAGGCTGCAGATCAAGGGCAAAACTTGAACCAAGTTGTTTATGCTATGCTCGCGCTGCATTTTACATCCAAAGGGTTTTGCCGGGTACATATTCTTGAAACACGACCACCCTGTTTCATGATGCTTGGACCGGCCGGTTCATTTCAGTGGACAAGCCGGGAGCTGTTGCAGTAGAAAGCACGCAAATAATCAAACGTCATAGCGGCGATGGAGAATTTATGTCAGGAGAAAGAAGGTATCGCTGGGCACAGTGGGGTGATCTGAACGCATTCTTCGGCCTCATGCTCGACAACGTTACAAACCTTGTGATGCTTACCGGTATTCTCGTGGGAGTGTTCGGGTATCCGGCAGACAAAGTCTTCAGCCTCATGATACCCGGAACGGCTTTGGGCGTGCTCTTCGGCGATGCGGTATATACATGGCTTGCCTTCCGCCTGGCGAAACGCACTGGAAGTACCGACGTTACGGCCATGCCGCTGGGGCTCGATACTCCCTCGACGGTAGGAATCGCCACGGCTGTGCTTGGGCCGGTCTACCTTGAAACCAGGGACCCGGTACTTACCTGGCAGGTGGGGATGGCCACGCTCTTCATCATCGGGATTTTTAAAATAATCCTGTCCTTCTTCGGCGACTGGGTGCGCCGTCATATCCCGCAGGCGGGTCTCCTGGGATCGCTTGCCGGCATCGGAATCACGTTGCTTGCGTTTTTCCCTCTTATGAAAATATTTTCTGCCCCCGTCGCCGGGATTGTTTCTCTGGGAATTGTTGTCTATGCGTTGATTGCCCGCAGGCGTCTGCTGTTCGGCCTTCCCGGAGCATTTCTTGCGGTGGCCGCCGGATGCCTGATCTACTACATCATCGGCGGCTTTCAGCTGTTTGGAGCTCGTATCGATGCACCGGCTTTGAATTTCTATCCCGCCGTTCCTCTCCCCACGGTTGATTTCATCTTCGGATTCGGTAAGGCAATATCCTATTTGCCGATTGCGTTCCCCTTTGCTCTGATCACAATTATCGGCGGGATCAATAATACAGAAAGTGCGCGTGTCGCTGGCGATGCATACCGGACGCGCGATATCCTGCTTACAGAAGCGGTCGCCACGCTTGTTGCCGCTCTATTCGGCGGCGTCGCGCAGTCTACGCCGTATATCGGCCACCCCGCATACAAGGCCATGGGAGGCCGGGCAGCATATACCCTTGCAACCGGACTTTTTATCGGGATTGGTGGAGCACTCGGAGCGTTGTCGTTTGTGATCCAGGCTGTTCCGGAAGCGGTGATCACACCCATTCTTATATTCGTGGGAATCGCCATCGTTTCACAAGCGTTTGTCGAATCGCCGCAGAGGCATGCTCCGGCTGTCGCATTTGCCATAATCCCGGTGGTCGCCTATCTCGTATTCACCTACGCCGACAGCCTCATCGGCAAACTCGATCCGGGCATCGCGATCCCGAAATCAATTACCGACCAACAGGACCTCCTCCGCGCAGCCGGCGGCGGATTCATTCTGACTGCAATGCTGTGGGGCGGTTTTCTTGCCGACCTTATTGACGGCACACTCCGGCGGGCTGCGGTCTTTATGATCCTCTGCGCGGTCTTTACACTCTTCGGCTTTATCCACTCGGTCTCCCCGACCGGCGGCATATACCTGCCATGGAAATCAGGAACCAGTCTTGCGTTCCAGATTGCGCTTGGATATGCCTTTGTTGGAGCGGGACTGCTGATCTGTTCCCGCACCTGCGGCAGCCGGCATAAGCAGATGGAATAAATAATCCGCCGACGGATGGATTTATTGGAGCGTCATGGGATCGCGCGCTGTCAGTCTTCAGGTATCAGCCGTCAGCTTTGCTGCCCATTATGATTGGTTTCTGTGAAATCTTTGCCGCCGAATCAACGGATAGTTGCGTTCCCAGACAAAACGATTTGCAGGATCCAGTCGGATTTTGGTTAAGAAAGCTAAGGGCATAGTATCTGCCTTTTTCAGCGAAACATTCTTCAAAGACAGGAAGTATTAACAATCGAGGTGTTCGGTGGTCGGATGTGACGCAACAAGTCCGATCAAAGGGTTGGAATTTTGCGCCGACCCGGCGGTTCAATTGCTGAACCGCTATCGGCACGTGAGATGATTTTATAATTGAATGGATTTCTTGCTCTAATAATCAAGTTGATACTTCTGTTCTAAGCTGTTTATGGCCCTGAAAAAAACTGAAGCTACGAGGCCCGCTCGTGTACCCATTACCTATCTGGCCGTCTCGCGGCCATGGCTCATTACGCTGGTTGCCATTCTGATTGTTCCCTGGATCGGCGTTGCCGCATACTTTCTCAAGCCGGTAAACCGACCCGACCTTAATGTCGGAAATTCAGACGCCCCCGCTACGGCAATGCGTGCCGGCAAGTGGGGCGAAATGACGCTGGTTCCCATTGTCATCTCGCCTCCCATGGAACTCGTCTTCACCGATTGGGGATTTTTTCGCCGGCCCACCTGGTTCTTCCCGCGCATGAACGCCGGCATGGTCTCACCGATACTGCAATCGGCGGGAATATCGGCAGCTGACGCTGCACGGCTGCGAGCCGAGGCGCGACCGGAGCCGCGAATTGCGGGCGTCGTCCTGGAACCGGATCCGGCCTGGGTGCGGGGGCTCACGCCGGAAATCCGCGCTCGCATTTATCACATGCTCGCCAAAAGCAGGCTGAATGTCGATCAGACGATTGCTTTCCGGTACCGCGGTTCGCGTCCGGAAGAATGGCTCGGCTCAAGCCTCATTTCGCAGCAAACGCGGCAGCTTGTCGAGCCGCTCATCTACCGGGATGGCAGCTACATGTTGTTTTCCGATTTTGAGCTTATTCGGCGGGAGATCGGCAGCGAAGAAGAAGTGCGCCGGCTCGGCAAAGTCCTTTTTCGACAGTCGACTGTGATTGCGCGCCTGTCGGTCGATAACACGACAGACCTGGACACGCTGGTTGAATACTGGGGCCGCGGCGGTCGCCGCACCGAAATACGGCCGCTGCTCGAATCCGTTGCAGGAGGCGGCACCGACCATTACATTGACGTGATACACCTGCTGCCGCCATTTGCGCGGGACCATCTTTATTGTTTCCCGAAATTGTCGGCTGGTGATATAGACAGGCCAACGGTGATTAACTGCCTGTGGACATCACTCAACTTCTTCCTTCCTCATCCCGATGACCGTTACCTGAACGACGACGTCGCGCTTAAGGCACTCAAAGAGGATTACTTTGTCGTTGAAGCCGATTTCGAACTCGGCGACATCGTGGCATTCCTCGATGAGGAGGGCAACATCTTCCATGCCGCCGTGTACATCGCGGACGACCTCGTTTTCAGCAAGAACGGGATCTCAGCAATGGCGCCCTGGACGCTCATGACAATTGATGACGTCAAGGGCTACTACCGATGGCGCTCGGAGAATCCTCGGCTGATCACCCACCGCAGAAAAGATCTCTGAAGCATGTGGAGAATTTACTAGTACAGTGCATCATGGATCCCTTGACATTTGATCTTTACGATCCAATTTCCTCCAAAGGTCTCAACTACAAGCAGCCACGGATTTCAAGGATTATAAAGAAAGGTTGCATGGGCGGGCCTTTGGCCGCGCATTTTCTAATCTGTTAAATCCGTGCAATCCGTGGCGTTTTTTTCCTGATGAATATAAAGATCTGTTGGACGCACTGCACTAGATGTAATTCTTGCGGAGGGCGTATTGCACAAGCTCGGCCGTTTTGCGGATATTGAGTTTGCTCATAATATTGGCGCGATGACGCTCGACAGTGCGCACGCTGATAAAGAGAAGATCGCCGATTTCTTTGTTGGATTTGCCCTCGGCAATCAGCTTGAGGATTTCTCTCTGCCGGACAGTCAGTGTTTCAGTGGAGCGGAAATCATCTTCTCCGCGCCGCATCCGGGCCCAGTTCTGCATCGACTGGTCGGCCAGGCCGGGGGAAATATATATTTTGCCGCTCTGAATATGCTCTATCGCAGAGAAAAGCTCCTTTTCAGCGTCATCTTTCAATAAATACCCATTCGCGCCCGCAGAGATTGCCTGGTAGAGATATTCCTCTTCCTTGTGCATTGTAAGCATGAGTACCCTGGCATTCGGGCGGATATGACGGATTTCGGGAATCGCCTCGATTCCGCGAAGATTCGGCATCGACAGATCGAGGATAATCAGATCCGGATTCACTTTATTGAGCAGGCTTAAAAGCTCCAGGCCATCGCCGACTTCGCCGGCTATTTCAAGATTATCCCGCTCCTCGAGGATGCGTCTCAATCCGTGCCGCATCAACACATGATCGTCTGCCAGGATTATGCTGTAGGGATTGTCCATTCAGTCACCAGTCCAAAAACAGGAAGACTTGCCATGTTGTTGTTATTTCAAGCTTTATCAGGTACGAAATCCCGCTGCATCAACTACAATCCCACCAAAATCAGCGGTTGTCAACCTTTGATGCACCTTCGACAGAAAATGCCCTGATCCGCAAACAACAGGGTGATGTTCGGCGATCATTCTGGTATAAGTACCCTTCGCATTTTGGAATGGAAGGGGATCTTGGCATCTCCTGAGTTTGTCACCGGTGGGAGCAGGAATGGACAGCCAGCTAATCCTGGTATCGATCGTTATTTTAGTAGCTCTGGTATTCGATTTTCTCAATGGCTTTCATGATGCGGCCAATTCTATTGCCACCGTGGTTTCTACCAGAGTTCTCTCTCCCCGTGCTGCGGTTTTGCTGGCGGCAGTATGCAATTTTGCGGCTGCCTTTTTCCTTGAAACCAAAGTTGCAGCTACCATTGGCCAAGATATTGTCCATGCGGAATTCCTCGATCCCTATCTTGTTGCTTTCGGGCTCCTGGGCGCAATCATCTGGGATCTGATCACCTGGTGGTTCGGACTGCCCACAAGCTCATCGCATGCTCTGGTCGGCGGTTTTGCAGGCGCCGCGGTAGCCAAGGCAGGGTGGATTGCGCTGAAGCCTCAGGGATTTATTAAGGTTGTACCCTATATTGTCATAGCTCCCCTGGTCGGACTCGTATTAGGCCGGTTGATGATGATGCTGGTGTACTACATTTTTAGAAACTCCACTCCGCGCAAGGTCGACCATTTTTTCCGCAGGGGCCAGCTTGTTTCCGCATCAATTTTCAGCTTCAGCCATGGAATGAACGACGCGCAAAAAACCATGGGAATTATCCTGGCTCTGCTTATCTCCGCAAATTACTATCCTGCAGCCACCGAAGGCGCCAGAGCACATGTTCCTCTTTGGGTAATCCTTTCATGCCACGCGGCTATAGCTTTGGGCACCTATTTCGGTGGATGGCGGATTGTGAGAACGCTGGGAATGCGGCTCACCAAATTGCACCCCGTAGGCGGATTTTGCGCGGAGACCGGCGGTGGAGTAACCATCGTGTTTCTGTCACTATTGGGAATTCCGCTAAGCACCACACACACAATCACCGGAGCGATTGTGGGAGCCGGGTCCATACAAAGAATGTCGGCGGTGCGATGGGGCATCGCCCGAAACATAGTCTGGGCATGGATTCTTACCATTCCATGCTCGGCGATATTCGGAGCGTTGTTCGAATTCTTTATCCGCCCGTTTCTCCCGAAGTAAATCTCCAACCCGAAGCTCCGGCCGGCTCTTATTCCATGCTTATCGGAGAAAAGCGGTGCAGTCCGTTTGCCGCTATTTTGCAGTTTTGGCTGTCAGGCGGGACAGGCGATGCTGGAAACTTGCATGCCATTGCTGATATTTATGCAGAGGCATGCGGCCGGCGCGGAACGCTTCCTGCAGTTCAACAAGCGCTTCTCGCGACAGACTCGCGGCTTTATGCGGCATGGATGCGCGGTGCTCGTAATAAATCGCTAGCTGCTCATACGCCTTCAAACCCTCTGTCGAATCGCCGAGAAGCTTTTCCCAGAGCGAATTCGAAAGCTCGTAATTACGACCGCGTTTAGCCATGAATGCCAGCTCTCTTTGAGCTGCCTGCTCGATCGGTTCAGGCAATCCTGCTGCCAGAGCTCTCTGACAAATGCGCTCCGCCGAAATATGATCGCCGCGCCGCTGCAGTATGCGTGAAATGCCGAAGAGCTCTCCGGCGCCGCATTCGCCGTCCTCGGGATTATCAAGAACGGCACAAATGCGCAAGGCCAGCGATGCAAGTCCATAAAGATCGAGCTGATTGTGGTTAAAGACTTCGGCCATCGCTTCAGCCGGGCTTCCCCGCAGAAAGTCAAAATACCTCTGGGGGATTGTTTCAGATGGGATATCTGATCCGCGGTCGAGCTTCAGGACACAGCGTTCCAGCCGGGTTAAGGCAACCGATTGGAGGCTTAAACGCCAGATCTGCCGGGCCGGGTGCAGCAGATCCAGATGCGCCAGCGGTTCCGGCGCCGGGCGGACACGGGCTATTTGAAAACGGGTTTGCAGAAGCGGCCAATCGAAGCTCTTGCCGTTGAAAGTAACAAGCACCCGCCTCTGATCCAGGCGCCCTGCAACTTCAAGCAGAAGCGAGGATTCTTCTGCATAGTCACGCATGAAGTACTGCTCAACCGTCAATCCATCTTCTTCCCACCAGGCAAGGCCGACCAGAAAAGCATAGGTTCCGGTCCCTCCGGCCAGTCCCGTCGTCTCCGTGTCCAGAAACAACCATTGCCGGCTGTCAAAAACCGAGTCCGCTGAATCTGGAGCAAGCAGCCGGAGCGCGCGGGAACTCATCACGGCAGGCGGCGATTGAGGGAAATGACGCCGGACGCGAATGTGGCAGCCAAAGCGGTTCGCACAGCATTCGCCTCCAAGCATCTGAATCAAACGTTCGGAATTTGAAAATGCACCGGGGATAGACCGGGAAACAGGCATTCCGGATTTGGGACGCAACGCGGCCACTCGCGAAAGCCTGTCTTCAAACGTGCTCATTTTTAGTCTCGAATCTCGAATCTCGAATCGCCAGTCTTTCCAGAATTCCCAGCGCCGCTTCCTTGGCACGCTCTCCGGTCTCACCGGCCGGTCCCACGCAGGACGGGCATCCCTTTTCGCAACCGCAGCCGGCGATGAGCTCGCGGGTACGGCGGATCAGCAGTTCGTGAAGCCGGTACAACGGCTCGCTCAGACCAATCCCGCCCGGATATGCATCGTACAAATAGAGTGTGGGTTCGAAGAACTCCCCTTCCCTGGGCTCCGTGGTTCCGGGGAATTCGCCCTCGCCCGGAGATCCCTCGCCAATAGTCGCTCCCAAGTCCATGCGGTCGCACATCAACAAGAGACATGCAACGGATTCCAGAGCATACAGCAGTCCGACGAGTCCATTCTGCCGCTCCGTAATTGTAAAAGGAAGGGATTCCATCAACTGCCGGCTGAGAGTAATCCAGTACGCGGTGGTATGCATCTCGTCCTCGGGCAGTTCGAGCTTTCCGGAACCCACGTTCTCCAGTGTATAGAATTTGATTTTCTTGAAGCCAACTACCTGAGAACGGACCTGAACATCACCGTGAGCCTTTATCGCGGGCCCCGTCACCGCTTCCGTCTGCTCTGCTTCCAGACGTTTGACCTGTGTATACCGTATCGCTTGAGTGAAATAGTCGACATCCACTCTCCTGACGTATGCTTTGCGCTGCTCAAAATCAAGTCTTTCGACATGGTACTGCTGTGCACCATGAATATAGATTGCCTTGGGATGCACGGTGGAAAGCGCACTGGAAAAATCGACTTCTCCGATAACCTCAGGCCCATCTGTTTCATCAACTATGACGAAATTATCCGACGAAACAGAACGCAAGCTGACGGTATCGGCCGGGTAGGCTTCCTGCGTCCAGTAATAAAAATCTCCGCTGCGATGCAGATAGCCGGATTCTTCCAGGCGCCTGCAAAGCATCTCAAGATCAATCTCGCCGAAGACTTCTCCCGGTTCAAGAGGCAATTCGAAGGCTGCACATTTTAAATGATTGATGAGGATCTCCAGATTATCCGGCTGAATATACGCATGCTCCGGTGAGCCGGAAAAGAAGTATTCCGGATGCTTAACAATAAACTGATCGAGGGGACGGGATGATGCTACAAACACGGCGCAAGAACTGCCTTTTCGTCGCCCCGCACGCCCTGCGCGCTGCCATGTGGAGGCAATGGTGCCGGGATACCCGGCCATGACGGCTACGTCCAGAGAACCGATGTCGATTCCGAGTTCAAGCGCATTCGTCGCAACAACAGCCCGGATTTGACCATCCCGCAATCCTCGCTCAATCTCGCGCCTTTCGAGAGGCAGATACCCTCCGCGATAGCCCCGGACAGTTTCCGGCGAACCGGGAGGTTGAGGGTTGTCCTGCTTCAGATATGTCAGAAGCACTTCGGTATGCAACCGGCTGTTTGCGAAAACAATCGTCTGAAGACCGCGTTTTATGAACTCGCGGGAGATACGCCATGTCTCGTTGATATAGCTTCGACGGATGCCCAGGAACCGGTTCACAACCGGAGGATTGTAGAAGAAAAAGTACTTCTCGGCAGAAGGAGATCCATTCCCATCCAGGACATCCACATCCGAACCGATCAGGCGTGAAGCCAGCTCCCCCGGATTGGCGATCGTTGCGGAAGAAAAAACAAACTGGGGCTCCCGCCCGTAGAAGCGCGTAATGCGCTTGAGCCTGCGCAAGACATTTGCCAGATGGCTGCCGAAAACGCCACGATAGGTATGTAGTTCATCAATGACGATATATTGAAGATTCTCGAAAAGGCGTGTCCATTTCGTATGGTGAGGCAGTATTCCCGTATGCAGCATGTCGGGATTGGTAAGCACGATGTGTCCGTGCTGGCGGATGGATTGTCTTGCATCGGATGGCGTATCCCCATCATAGGTGAAAACACCAAAGGTATCACCAAGCCGGCTTCCCAGATCCTGCAGTTCGGCCAACTGGTCTTGCGCAAGAGCCTTGGTCGGAAAAATGTAGAGAGCGCGCGTATCCGGGTTCTCCAATACGGCATTCAAGACCGGGAGGTTATAGCAGAGAGTTTTGCCGGAAGCAGTCGGAGTTACAATCACAACATTATCTCCGCGATGAACACGCTCTGCCGCGTCCGCCTGATGCGAGTAAAGGCGCTCAATGCCTTTTGCGCGATACGCTTCCACAAGCTCGCGCCGGATCCACTCCGGCATGGATGCCCATCGGGCTTCCCGCGCCGGCAGGCGCTGAACGGCCGTGATTACCTCATTTGCCTGATCGTTGGGCGCCAGTTCCCTGATCGCATCATGGACCTCAACGAGGGCCAGTTCCGCTTTATCTAAACGAGAATTCATGAGATTCACCTTTTATTCACCTTTGAGGGGCAGTCTAGCATGGAGGGGGGAAGGGGGTAAAGGGGGAAAGGGGAGGAGGGGGGGGACGAATTGCACGAATGACACTAGGTGGGGAAGAGGTTGACTACCTTTTTCTTTTTTCTTTTCTGTTGATAGAGAGCCCTATCCGCCAATTCGATCAGGCTATCCAGGCTCATAGGATCGGCGTTGACGGCAGTGCCATAAGATATCGATATTGCGATCGCTCCACTGGAAGTCGAAATCGGATCGGCCGTCAATCTCGCCACGATATCCTGCGCACGCTTTTCCGTTGTCTCCCTATCGCACCCTGGAAGGCCGATCAGGAATTCGTCGCCGCCATAGCGTCCCACATTTCCGTTGCGAACGGAATCCTGGAGTCTCTTTCCCACGGCCTCCAATATCTGATCACCTGCGACATGGCCATGGGTATCGTTGATTTCTTTAAAGCCGTCAATATCAATCAGCACAATTCCCAAAGGCAATTGATCATTCTGGGCTGCGCGCCGGCCAAGCCGGTCGATGATTTCTCTTTTTACCAGTACCCCGCTCGGATCCTGCTGCAGAGTAGCGATGGTTTTTCTTAATTCCGCCTCTTCAATGATTCTATCCTTAACCGCGTTCAGCTTGGCTTCGAGTTCACCCCACGAGCCTTTGACGATATAGCCGTCAGCTCCCGCTCTATAGGCCATGGTTTCGCTTTCCGTCCCCTCATTAATCGTTAGGAAGAGGACGTACACGTGGGGGCCTTTTTTATAGGCCTGGCAGCTCTTAAGCCACTTGCACAGCGAGATCCCGTCAAGCTGAGGCATGTTCCAGTCCACGAGAACGATGTTCGGCCTTATTTCCGATTCCGCCAGCTGAATAAGTCTCTCGAGAGCTTCCTTCCCATCCGCAGCCTGGTCCACTATGTAGCCCAAGTCCCGCAGCCGCGAAGCAATCAAGCCCCTAACCGCTTTGTTATCATCAACAATGAGAATTTTCAGGTTCATGCTGATTTTTTGAATATAAAGCCTTCTATTTGGAATGATCTGAACGCTGAATCACCACAGATTGCATATAGCTTCTCACAGGCTCTTTCCGGAACCGTAACATGAAGGATATGAAGAAAGCCCGGGAGGCAAATGCCGAAAATCATGGGAATATTATAAATCCTCCGGCGGTCAAACGGCAATGGTACGCAGGACTGCGGGAGGCAGCAGCGAAATCAGAGCGCCCTGTGGAGGATTCCCTATGCGTTTCAAATCGATAGCGCAGGCGCCTCCCTTCTTGATCTCGATATTGCAATCCGGAGTCCCTTCGATAATCTCACCGGCGATTTCTCCCAGGGAAGGCTGGTGTCCGACGAGCATCAGACTATTTATATTCTTCTCATAGGAAGCGATTAATCGATACAGATCTCCCCGGACACCGCCGGGCGCCAGAGCCGGGATGATTTTCATTTCAATTCCCCTGCCAAGTTTTTCCAGTAGAATTTCCACGGTTTGGCGGGCACGGATCAACGGACTGCTCAGGACGATGTCCGGGATATATTCCAGACGGCACAGTCCCGCGGCAGCCTGGCGCATTTTTTTGATGCCTTCTTCGGTTAAAGGCCGGTCCTCGTCCCTGATTCCGGAAGTGCCGTGAGGGGCGGCAATTGCGTGCCTTACAATGTATATTCGCATGTGCTTTCCTCTGTATCTATACCATCTGTAAGATATACTATCAAAACGAAATTCGGAGAAGACAGGCGCTAAAAAGAATCATGCCGCGAGTCGTTGACATTGAAAAGAATTGCATGAAAGGCGGAAGGTGATTTCTGCATCGGGAACGCACGCCGGTTTGCGAGGATAACTTATGTCGGCATCCAACAACCTGGTAATGGCCGCTATTGATATCGGATCGAGCGCAATACGGATGGATATTGCCGAGATTGGCGCCGACGGAGCAATACGCATTCTGGACTCGCTCAAAAAGGGAGTTCAACTGGGCCGGGAAGCTTTTACGGAAGGGCACTTAAGCCAGGAGACGATCCGCGCAGCTTGCGAAGCGCTGCGGGATTTTAAGAAGGTAATGGACAGCTACGGAGTCTCGCGCTATCGGGCTGTTGCCACCAGTGCCGTGCGCGAATCCAGCAACAGCGAAACTTTCCTTGATCGCCTCCTCATGAGCACCGGTCTGGATGTGGAAGTCGTCGACGGGCCGGAGGAAAACAGACTCACTCTTTCCGCAGTCATGGATTCGCTTCGCGGGGAATCCGATCTGGCAAAAGCCAAAACGCTTATCGTGGAGGTGGGCGGAGGGAGCACCGATATTGCATTTTTCAGCGACGGAGAACTGCAGCAATCGAGCACCCTTCCTCTCGGCTCCGTGCGTCTTCGGGCCGCATTGGGCTCCGGCCCCGCAAAACCTGAACAGCAGGTCCGTCTGCTGAAGCGGCAGATAAACAGCTTCATGTCAAATTTGAAGCGCGAAATGGAAATCCGCGAGGCAGTCCACTTCATCGCCCTGGGTGGCGATGTGCGCCTGGCTGCCAGCATCCTGAAAGGCTCCGGACAGCAGGCAAGGCTGTCCTCCTTTTCAAATGATGCCCTATCGGACTTTGTCGATACTCTTTCGAAACAGACAACGGATTCCCTCGTGCAGAAATACTCGATTCCTTATCTGGATGCAGAGACTCTGGTGCCCGCACTGCTCACCTATTTGCAGCTTCTTAAGGAAACGCAAGCCCAGAGCATTGTTGTAAGTGATGCCAACATCCGGGCAGGGATTCTGCAGGATCTGGCTCCCGCCGAGCAGGGGAAGCGCCGGAAAAAACTCATAATGCAGATCCTTTCCGCAGCACGCAGTCTTGGACGCAAATATCACTATGACGAAAGCCACGCCGAGCGGGTTCGGGAGCTTGCGACACGTCTGTTTGATGAGTTGAGAGTGGAACAGCGGATGACCGATACGCATCGGCTCTACCTGGAGGTTGCCGCCCTGCTGCACGACATCGGGCTCTTTATCAGTCCAAGAAGCCATCATAAGCACAGTTATTATCTGATCTCCTGTTCGGAACTCTTCGGCCTGCGCAAGCGTGAGCTGGAGTTAATAGCCAATATTGCCCGCTATCACAGGCGCGCAATGCCGCAGCGATCGCATACACAGTTCATTGCGCTGGACCGGGATGAACGGATGGTTGTTTCAAAACTCGGGGCAATTCTGAGGGTGGCCAATGCCTTGGACAAGGATCATTCACAGAATACTCTGGAATTGAAAATCAGCCGCGAAGGAGATCAGATTGTATTAGCTTCTTCCAGCATATCCGACATGACAATGGGGAGACTGGCGCTGGCCGGCCGCAGTGATTTTTTTACGGAGGTCTTCGGGAAAAAGGTCATTCTCAGAGAGGCGGATAAAACCGAATGAGCGCACGCAGGACAAGCGCATTTTTAAACCGCGAGTTGAGCTGGCTTGAATTCAACCGGCGCGTTCTCGAAGAAGCGGAGGATCTCCGGAATCCTCTGCTGGAACGCGTCCGCTTCTACTGTATCTTCCGTTCGAACCTCGATGAGTTTTTCATGGTCCGGGTGGCTTCGCTGAAGCACCTGATCGAGCAGGGCGACAACAATCCGGATCCATCGGGGCTTACACCGCGAGAGCAGCTCGAATCGGTGCTGTCGAGAGTGCGCGAGCTCTATGACGCCAGCGACGCTTTGTATTGCGACCGGTTGATTCCGGCTCTGGAAAAAGAAGGCATATTGATCCGAATGCCGGATCAGCTGAAAGCGGAACAACAGAAGTACCTGGATGAGTATTTTGAAAGAGAAATTTTCCCGGTTCTGACTCCGGTCGCAATCGACGATTATCATCCTATCCCGCATCTCCATCCCTTTGCTTTCAGCTTCGCGGTTCTGCTCGAACCGGAGGCCGGAAAAAGCGAAGTCCCCCATCTGGCGATTGTCCAGGTGCCGGGCGGGTTGCCCGGATTATTCAAAATCCCCGACAGCGGGATGCGGGAGCTATGCTGGTTGAACGATGCAGTCCGAAGACGCTTGTCCAGCCTATTCACAGGATATCGCGTTCTGGAATCGGCAGGCTTCCGCATCACGCGCGATTCCGAGCTTGAGATGGATGATGAGGGAGCCGTTGATTACGTAGGAATGCTGAAGACGGAATTGAAAAAGCGGCAAAAAGCCCGGCCGATCCGCATGGAGCACGAAACGATGTCGCCGGAGCTTCTGGAAAGGCTGCGAAAAGGTCTGAACGTGGAGGAGGAGGCGCTGTTTTCCGCCAGAGGGCCTTTGGATCCGCGACCTCTTCTGGGTATTGCGGACCTGTCGGGCTATGAACGGCTCCGTTATCGGCTTCAGCCTCCGTTGCTGCCGATGTCATTGGCGCAGGAGCAGAGCATATTCGGGATACTCAAGGAACGAGACGTGTTGCTGCACCACCCGTACGACTCATTTGATCCGGTAGAGCGATTTCTTCAGGCGGCGGCCGATGATGCCGATGTTCTGGCAATTAAACAGACTCTCTATAGAACCAGCGGCAAGGAATCGCCCATAGTGAAGTCTTTGATCCGTGCGGCTGAAAGCGGCAAGCAGGTCACCGTCCTGATTGAGCTTACCGCCCGCTTCGATGAGGAACGCAACATCAATTGGGCTCGAGATCTTGAAGAGGCGGGCGCCCATGTTCTTTATGGTGTGGCCGGCTTGAAAGTGCATGCCAAAATCACCCTCGTCGTGCGCCGGGAACCTTCCGGCATATTCAGATATGTGCATCTCGGCACCGGCAACTATAACGAACGCACGGCGCGGCTTTACACCGATTTCGGATTGCTGACCTCCGCGGAGGAATTCGGCAGCGATGCGTCCGCCTTTTTCAATACGATTACCGGATATTCGGAGCCGCCTCTCTTCAACCGTCTCATCATGGCGCCGACAGGCATGCGGGAAAGGATCCTTCTCCTTATTCAAAGAGAAGCGGATTGGGCGCGAAACGGTCAAAGCTCGGAAATTCTCATTAAAATGAATTCGCTTGTAGACTCCAAAATCATCCAGGAACTCTATGCCGCCGCCAAAGCCGGCGTTCGCATCCAGATGAGCATTCGCGGTATCTGCTGCCTGCGCCCCGGAATTACCGGGAGCAGCGAGAACATACGAGTTGTCTCCATTCTCGATCGATACCTGGAACACAGCCGCGCGTTTGTTTTTCATAATGGAGGAGATCCGGAAGTATATCTTTCAAGCGCGGATTGGATGCCCCGGAATCTGGACCGGAGAGTGGAATTGATGTTCCCGGTACGGCAACAGGATCTGAAGGAAAAAGTCATCGCAATTATGCGCGCGCAGATGGCGGATAATCAGAAAGCTCGATTGTTGAAACAGGACGGAACGTACGAAAGAGTGGCGGCGGGACGATCGGAGCCGCTCCGGATTCAGGAATATCTTTATCTAAGGAGCGTTGAAGAACAGGAACGCATCCGCTCCCTGACTCCGGTCCGATTCACGCCCATCCAGGGGAGGGATTGATGAAATCGATGGTTCGCAATATGGAAGGCTCAAAGCAGGTCGTGTTGGGAGTAGATATCGGCGGAACGTACACCAAATTCGGTTATGTGGATCGGAAGGGGAAATGCCTGGCGAACGCATCCATGCCCACAAATGCACATCAGCCGGCCACACAGTTCTTCAACCGCCTGCGAAAGGAGTCCAGGCGCCTGTTCAACAGTCTGCCGCAGAAATGCGAATGGATCGGGATCGGGATTGGGGCTCCCAACGCCAATTTCTATAAAGCCACAATTGAAAATCCGCCCAACCTCAGCTGGAAGTTTGTGGATGTCCGTGCCGAATTGGGTAAGTATTACATTATCCCGCTGGCAATCACGAACGACGCAAATGCAGCCGCACTAGGCGAGATGATTTTTGGCGCCGCAAAAGGCATGAAAGATTTTATCGTGATAACACTCGGGACAGGACTGGGAAGCGGCATTGTCGCAAACGGACGGCTGATTTATGGCGCGGACGGGTTCGCGGGAGAAATCGGCCATACCACCGTCGATCCGAACGGGCGCCAGTGCGGCTGCGGCAGACGGGGCTGCCTCGAAGCATATTGCTCGGCGACTGGATTATGCCGGACCGTGCAGGAACTGATCTGCAACACAACCGAACCGAGCGAATTGCGAAAGGTGAGTTACGAAGACTTGAGCGCGAAAATGATTTCGGAATGCGCACTCCGCGGAGACCGGCTGGCCAAACAGGCATTCGAAACCTGCGGCCATATTCTCGGCATCAAACTGGCCGACTCGGTAGCCCACCTAAGCCCGGAGGCAATTGTTCTTTCCGGCGGCGTGGCGGCAGCAGGCAAGCTGATTTTCGAACCGACCAAACGCTCCCTGGAAGAGCATCTTTTCCCTATCTTCCGCAACAAGGTAAAACTGATCCCATCCAGGTTGACCGAAAGCAACGCCGCCATCCTTGGCGCCAGCGCCCTAATCTGGAACATGTAGTCCGGATAGTCCGGGGTCGGACCAACCCCCATATTATTTATTCTTCGAGGCGTTTGTTTGTGGCTTTGATTCCCAGAAGGGCAACGAGTAGGTAGAGAAGGATGAGGATGCCCGAAATGGATGCTACGGTCAGCAGCTTTCCAAGGGCTGCAGTCGGATCCTTTGCCAGCCAGAATACTGTCCCTGCCGTCACGGATATTGCATAGAAGCCGGCAACCAGAGATACACGGAATCTGGGGATTGTAACTCCACCAAGGTAGAGGATGGCCGCGATTGCTAAAATGACATTTGCCGTCAACAGGATCGCTATATCCATGAATTCCGTTACAGGCTGGCGCAAACCGATTTGTCTATAAAGCACGTCCAGCCACAGCACGCCGATCGTTGCCAAATACAGCCGCGTACACACTTTGCTGAAAACTATGGCACTGCGCTCATCTACCTGCAGGCTGGTTTGTTTCATTGATTGTCCTCCTCCCAGAAGAGCTGGTCCAAAGTCCGCCCCAAAGCTCTCGCGATTCGCCGGCACAGGCTTAACGTGGGGTTATACTCCCCCTTTTCTATCAGCCCAATTGTCTGCCGGGTTGCATCGACGTGATCCGCCAAGTCCTGCTGGGTCCATCCCTTCTCAACGCGAGCCACTTTCATGCGTATGTTTTGAGCCATAATCCCCTGCCAGTCAGCTCTCATCTTAATCCCGTCCACACCAGAACCAAACATATTTTACATAATGACATTTATATATTACATATAGATTGACGCATGCAATATATATATGTCATTATGTAACTAATATATTTCATTTGGGTTTCTAATCGAAACACTCAAAGGAGGAAATGTCATGTACCAGAAACCAAATACGGGATTAAAGGCTCACAAATTCGCGGCCATTTCAATGCCTCACATTGTTATCTTCACAACTCTTGTCGTGCTTTTTGCTTTCGCCATTTTCACGAGTGCGCCAAGCAAGGTAGCACTTGTAAACAATGAGGGGAAACGGATCCTGACGCTGAACTACGACACAGGTTCCTCGTTTTCCGAAGGCTTGGCCGCAGTCAGAAGAAATGGGAAATGGGGCTTTATCGACAACCGCGGCATTTTAATCATTCCTCCGACATTTGCCGATGTTGGTTCCTTCCATGATTCCCTCAGCATGGTCATTCATCATGGCAAAGTCGGATTCGTGAACCATCAGGGAGAATTTGCAATCCCAGCCAGATTCGACAGGGGCTTGCGCTTTTCCGAAGGGCTGGCGGCCGTGGCTAGAGGTGGAAAATTCGGTTACGTGAACTCGCTGGGAGAATACGCGATACAGCCGCAGTTTGAAGCTGCCGACATATTCCGTGAAGGCTTGGCCGCAGTCAGACTCGTATCATCGGGCGCGTCCGCCTGGGGATACATCAATCCTAAAGGTCAATTTGTGATTCCAGCCCATTTTGAATCGGCCGGTCGTTTTGTCGGTGGATTGGCTGCGGTTAAACTGAAAACGTCTGAAGGCTCCAAATGGGGATTTATCAACAAGCAGGGAGAGTACGCGATTGCGGCGAAGTTCAGCCGGGCAGAATCATTTGCCGAGGATCTTGCAGCCGTTCAGCTGAATGTGGATTCGTCCGGCGCCACACTTCAAACCGCATCGTTGCATAAGCCGGATGCTGCAAAAGCATGGGGCTTTGTGGATAAAAAGGGATTGCTGGTCATTCCACCACAGTTCCAGAAGGTCAGTCATTTCTCAGAGGGATTGGCTGCTACACTCATGGGCAATAGATGGGGGTATATAGACATTAAGGGGAATTGGGCCATCCCGCCGATGTTTGATGAAGCCGGAGATTTCTCCGGGGGCCTGGCGATGACAGGCAAGAGGAGCTCAAAGGGCGAAACGGCCCGTGGGTATATCAACCTTGCAGGCTCCTATGTAATTGAGCCGGATGCACACGTAGTCAAAGCATCCGGCTTCTCTGGAAACATGGCCGTGATAACGGTCGCCAAACGCTGGTATGAACGGCTGAATCCATTCTAATCATTCTGAGGATCGGCCCGGACTATCATCAGGTGGATTATATCGGAGCCGAGCTTAACCTGATGAGCTGTCGCGGAGGATTCCGATGCACGTTCGATATTGAGGGCCAGTGTTTCGCCTGCGAGATACTCGCTATGCGCAGAGACAGCTGCAGCCAGATCATCGCCGGCAACGTAGGCAATCCGGATTCGATCGGCAACATCGAGCCCGATTTCTTTCCGGATGCTCTGAATGTGACGCACCAGATCGCGTACAAGTCCTTCGCGGATCAATGCGGGATCCAGGCTGGTGTTGAGAGCGACGAGGAAGCCGTTGCCCTCCGCTATCGACCAGGACGGCTGAGGAATTTTATCGATGATGATATCTTCCGGCTGCAGCCGGATAGTTTCGCTTCCGACCTGCAGATCCAGAGCCGCTCCCTGCCTCATCTGCGCAGCGACATCGCCGGCCGGGGTATTTTCAAGAACCTGCTGCAGCGCCTGAAAATGCCGGCCGAATTTCGGCTTTCCGGTCTTGGCATCGAGATGGGCCGCCAGGGTGTACAAATCTGCGGCTGAAGCCACAAAATCGGCCTTCTTGATATTGAGCTCATCCAGAATCAGCGGCAGAAATGGAACCATGCTTTCCGGAAGATCCTTCTCAGCGGTCTCGATCCGCAAGGCCGCCAGCGGCTGGCGGACTTTCAGGCCGGCCTTATTCCGCGCCGCATGGCCCAGTTCCACAATCTCGAGCACTGAATCCATAATGTGAAGCAGCCGGGCATCGTTTGCCGCCGCATCGCCGCTTGCCTGCGGGAAATCGCAAAGATGCACGCTTATCGGTGCGCTCGCATCATAATAGCGTACCAATTCCTGGTACATTTTTTCCGTGGCAAACGGAATGACGGGAGCCATGACTTCGGCTGTTTTGACAAGGCATTCCCAGAGAGTCTGATAGGCGGCCAGTTTGTCCTCGTCATTCCGGCTTTTCCAGAACCGCCTGCGGCTGCGGCGGAGATACCAGCGTGATAGCGCATCGATAAAAGCGTTCGCTTCCCGCATCAACTGGTGAACGCTGTAGCGGGAATAGTTTTTATGCCCCGCCTCGATAAGGCGGTTCAGGCGGCAAAGGATCCAGCGATCCAGGTCTCCGCGCATCTCATACGGCACCTGAGGCACCGCCGGATCAAATCGGTCGATGCGCGCGTAGGTAAGGAAAAAGTCATACACATTCCACAGCGTCAGGAACTGGCGCCGCGCCTCATGGATTTTGTGGTATCCGAACCACAGATCGTAATCGGGATTGTGGGAGGCATAGAGCCAGCGCATCGCATCGGCGCCTTCTTTTTCAGCGGCTTCGTTGAACTCGATCGCATTCCCTTTGCTCTTATGCATCTCCTGGCCCTTTTCATCCTTCATGAGCCGGTAGCCGAACATGACCTGGAAAGGCGGTCGCTTCTCCATAACGGTGCTCATGGCGAGAATCGCATAGAACCAGTTCCGGAATTGACCGGGGAAGCTCTCGGAAATCCAGTCGGCGGGAAACCAATGCTTCCAGTAATCGCGGTCGGTGTTGTACCGCATAGTCGAATACGGCACAATCCCGGCATCCAGCCACGGATTGCCAACATCGAGGATGCGGCTGGTCGGCTCGCCGCATTTCGAGCAGCCGATTTTTACCGCATCGACCCATGGGCGGTGCGGCGTGTGCCCTTCGAATTTGTCCCAGCCTTCAACGGATCTCTGCTTCAGTTCCTCACGCCCGCCGATGACGTCAAACGTTCCACATGATTGGCACCTATAAATGGGCAGTGCCAGCCCCCAGTAGCGTTTTTTGGATATCATCCAATCGTGCATGTTGGTCAGCCATTCGATTTCCAGCTGCTGGCCGACTTCCGGAATCCACCGCGTCTGTTTCGTTACTTCGATGATCTCATGCCGCAGCTCGTCCATGCTGATGTACCATTCGTCGACCAGGCGGAAGAGAAGCTGTGTTTTGCATCGCCAGCAGATGGGATAAGCGTGCCTGTAATCTTCAATCCGGTAAAGCTGCCCTTTGTCCTTCAACGACCGGATGATGCCTTTGGCCACTCCGGATGCAGTCTGGCCGGTGAAAGGCTCGAATCCTTCCACGATCACGCCGAACTCGTCAATCGGAGCAATAGCCGGAAGGCTGAATTCCCTTCCCAACTCGTAGTCTTCTTTGCCGCATCCGGGCGCAATGTGCACAATGCCCGTGCCCTCAGTGGTGCTGACTTCCTTCCACGGAATAACGCGATGTCGGACATCGCGCTGCGCCTTGAGCTCATCAAAAGGTCCCGTGTAGGCCCAATCCACCATTTGCCCGCCGGGGAACTCCGCAAGCACCTGATACGCTCCGTGCGCAGCCATGCAGGCTTCCACCCGATCCCTGATAAGATAATAGGTATCCTCCCCCTGACGTACCTTCGCGTAGGTCAGTTCGGGATGAACGGCGCAGGCAACATTCGAAGTAAGAGTCCAAGGCGTCGTTGTCCAGACCAGGAGATATTCGCCGGGCCGGTCCAGCAGAGGGAATCGTACCGTCGGTGAGGCGTGGACAATTTCCGGACGCTCTTCATTTGATATTTCATGCTGAGAAATCCCCGTTCCGCATCGGGGACACCACGGCATGGCATCCCAGCCATGATAAATGTAGCCGCGCTGATGGCATTTCTTAAGGAAGCTCCAGATCGTATAATTGTTCTCATCGGACATCGTATAGTACGAATTGTCCCAATCCATCCAATAGCCCAGCCTGATGGACTGTGCCGTCTGCGTAGCGGCAAACCGGTTCACGCGTTCGCGGCATTTCCGAACAAAGGCATCAATGCCATAGGCTTCGATGTCGCGCTTGGATTTAAAGCCGAGCTCTTTTTCAACCTCGACCTCCACCCACAAACCCTGGCAGTCGAAACCATTCTGATGGCGCAGCTCGTGGCCGGTCATTGCCTGATAGCGCTGAAATATGTCCTTATACGTACGTCCCCACGCGTGGTGTACGCCCATCGGGTTGTTGGCCGTAATGGGTCCATCAAGAAAAGACCATTTCGGTTTGCCCGCATTCTTCTTCACCAGGCGATGGAAGCACTTTTCCCGCTCCCAGAATTCAAGTATCTCCCGCTCCATTTCGGCAAAACTGGTCTGAGTCACGCTCCGATTCTCCTCAATTAATTGATGCGACTACAATGTCCCTGCGCACGCGCCTCATCGTCTTTGCAGGCTATATCAGCCGTGCGAGGACCGCAACCGCGCTGCGGTAGGATCCAATACTTTACCCTCCGTGTCAATCTTGTAGAGCGGGAGGGCATGATCCGCATATCTCGCAGGCATTCTACTGCAGCGGATTCCGGCTAGAGGCGGCGGGCATTCCGAACGGATGGGATTTCTCCGAGGAGTTTCAAGGCGCGCTGCAGTTGAGCTATGCCGGTCACCTCCAGGGTGAAATGCAGGCAGGCTGTTCCCTGGTGCATTTTGGTGTTCACTGCGGTGACATTGATTGATTCGCGTGACAAGACCTCGGTAATGTCGCGCAGCAAACCGGTGCGGTCCGCACATTCGACGGAAATGTCCACAGGATAGGCGGATCCTCCCGATTCCTGTGCCTGGGCGCTGTCGCCCCAATCGGCCGCAATCACCCGCTCCGGATTCAGCCTGGCCATTCCCGCGAAGTTCGGGCATTGAGTGCGGTGAATGGAGATCCCCTTACCGCGCGTAATATAGCCCTGAATCGGATCCGGAGGCGCCGGCTTACAGCAGCGGCCCAATTGCGTCAGCAGCTTATCCATGCCGACGATAAGGACCCCGTCATTTTTGCCGCCTGCTTTGCTCTTGCGCGGCACAAACTCCGGCGTGGATTCCGGCGCAGCCTCCGGCTCCCGTAACGCCAGCTGGATTGCGCGCGGCCCCAACTCATCGCGGCCGGCGGCAAGAAACATCGCATCGGCATTTGCGTACCCGAGACGCACGGCAAGAGCTTCGACGCCGGCCTGAGTCGCTCCTACGCGCTGCAGCTCCCGGAGGACAACTGCGCGCCCCTCTGCCATTATCTGAGTTTCGTCCAGCGCAATAAAGTATTGCTTAACCTTGTGGCGCGCCCGCGCCGTCTTCAGGTAGCCGAGTTGCGGATTGAGCCAGTCTCGAGACGGACCGCCCTGTTTGGCCGCTATGATTTCCACCGTCTGACCGGATATCAGAGGCTTATTCAAGGCCACCAGGACGCCGTCCGCTTTTGCTCCCCGGCAGCGGTGTCCAATCTCGGTGTGGACACGAAAGGCGAAATCAAGCGGCGTAGAGCCCCGAGGCAAATCAATAACCCGTCCCTGGGGCGTCATGATATAGATCGTATCGTCCAGAGCCGCGCGCTTGAACTGCTCGATCCAGTTCGACGAATCGGCGATTTCATCGCGCCACGACAGGAGTTCGCGCAGAAGAGCGACCTTGTTGCCGTAGGCATCTTTTTTTGCCGTTCCGCGGTCCCCCTCCTTGTAGCGCCAATGTGCCGCTACTCCCAGTTCGGCATGCTCATGCATCTCCCAGGTGCGGATCTGCACTTCCATGGGGCGCTCGTCCCCTGCCAGAACGGCCGTGTGGAGCGATTGGTAAAGGTTTCCTTTCGGTTTGATGATGTAGTCGTCGAATTCCTTCGCCAAAGGAGTCCACATTTGATGCACGATGCCGAGAACAGTGTAGCAGTCACGAACATTGTCGACGATCACCCGGAGAGCGCGCAGATCGTGAATTTCTTCCAGCTGGACCTGCTTGGCGTGCATTTTTTTCCAGATACTGTAAATGTGTTTTGGCCGTCCATAGATTTCCGCACGGATTCCGGCAGCTTCGCATTCTCTCCTGAGAAGAGCAACAGCCTCGCTTATAAAGCGCTCGCGCTCGGAGCGCTTTTCACCTATCCGGCGTGAGATCTGCCGATAGATATCGGGATAAAGGAAGCTGAAACTCAGGTCCTCGATCTCCCACTTGACCTCCCACACTCCCAGGCGATTTGCCAGCGGGGCATAGAGATCCAGCGATTCCCGGGCCGTTTCATCCCGTTCCGGACCGGGATACTCCGTGTAATAACGCAGAGTCTGAGTACGGCTGGCGAGGCGAAGCAGGACGACGCGGATATCCTCCACCATGGCAAGAACCATTTTTCGCAGCACTTCCTGTTGTGACTGCACGGCGCGGATTCCGGAGGCGGGAGCCCGGGCGAGAAGGCGCAATCCACTCAGGCGATGCAGTCCTTCGACCAGCCTCGCGACATCGGCAGAGAACTCCTGCTCGATTCGTTCCCTTGCATCGGGTAAGAATTCGTGTACCGCGAAAAGCAAAGCGGCAAGGCGCGTGTCGGCATCGAGGCGAAGGGCCGTTGCAATCAGCGCCATACCGAAAACGTGGCGGGATATTTCTTCGCCTGTTCCCAGGTGATTGCCGGCGTAAATCGGCTCAATGAATTCGAGCGCATGCCGGATGCGCGCGGCATCGGCCGGCAGGAGGCCGTCGCCGATTTTATCCAGCGAAGCACCGTCCGGCAGAGAGGAATTCAAAGAGTAATGAACATGAACCATTTCAATTTCCTTCAACTCGCCATGGCAACATCAAAATATACCAGATCTCGGCCGACCTTTGCGTGTCATGGATTAAAAGCAAGCCACGAATGAACACGAATCTTCACAGACAGCAGGATCCTTTTTATAAAAATGCAGCAGCCGAACGCATCAATCGGGTTAAGATACGGCGGTTCAAAGATGAGCGCCATGGCGCATTCGTGGCCGCATTTAAACCAATTAAAAGGAGGATTCCGATGAAACGCGTTTTGCTGCCTATCTGCCTTATTGCAGCCGTGTCTTTGCTCATGGTTTTCAACACGCAATTCACTGCAGCGGCTGAAAATGCTGTGCCTTCCATTAAAGGCATTTGGACGATCGAATCGATGGAAGTCGGTATCGGCGAAAATAAAAAAACCACTGTTCCCCAGGCATTCATGATGTTCATCGGGAACAAATACTACAGCGCGATACGCGATTTTTCTGCCGAACCGCGTAAAGTCTCTACCGGCCAGGGTGCGCCAGGACAGGACTCCCGCGCATATCTCGGCAGCTTTATGGCGGATGCCGGCACCTACGAATACAATGGATCCACTCTTGTGGTTCATCACAAAGTAGGCATGATCCCCAGTATGATGGACCAGGGATCGTCCATGACTTTCGGCTGTCAAATGGAAGGCAACAATACCCTCATATTAACCCCGCAATACGACAAAATGGTCCTGCCGGGAATGAAGATTGCACCTTCACCGGACGGGAAGATGAGTTATGGGGATATGGCGGTGCGCTATAAATTCAAGCGTCTGGAGTAATAGAAGCGAGTCTGCCGCGCGATTCTCTGAAGGATACTCCCGAAAATATGATCCCCCGTATCGCGCGGCCGATATTTTCAGGATGGCGAGCATTTCACCGGCTGATAGATCCCGAAGTGACAGAACGGAAGATTATTAAAACAGAAAGAGTGCAAGGATTCCTGCAAGAGCAATGGCAATTGTTGCGGGCAAGACCCTTCTTTTCAGGTCGCGGCTGCTGAGCGCGACAACGAATCCGCACTTTACGAAGGTATTCGCCAACGCTGCCATCGTAATGGCTTGCACAGCCGTAGATTGATCGCCTCCGGATCGGGCGAATCCGGCCAGTGATAGTGTGATGGCATCCACATCGGTGAGTCCGGCAAGTATCGAGACCATGTAGAGGCCTTGCGAAGAAAAGCGCCCTTCCACGATCTTGACGGCGAGAAGAATGACAGCAAAGAATAACCCGAAAGTGGCGGCTTTAGTCAGGCTGAAAGGATTTTTCAGAGGAACGTCTCGGGATGCTTTTTCCAATCCCTCACGCTCCCCGATGCTTTTCCTGTAAAAATAGACACCTGCAATCAAACCCGCCAGGCTCATCGCCACGAATGGGATTAACAGTTTTGATACCAGAGGCAGATAGACCACCGCCACTTCAACAACAACCCGCAGAAACATCACAGCCCAGGCAATCATAATGCCGACGGCGAACGTATCCCCGGAGTACCGGCCCCGGGCTTCTCGTCCGCCCCTGGCAAAAGAGAGGGTGACCGCGGTGGACGATACCAGCCCGCCGGTCAATCCGGTGAGCGCCGTGCCCCGTCCCGGCCCGAGCCAGCGGGTGGCAACATAACCGACGAGGGAGAGCGCTGAAATTAAAATGACCAAAAGCCAAAGGGTGTAAGGATTAATGGCGTTCCATGGATCTATTGTTTTATTTGGAATCAGCGGCAGCACGATGAAGGAGGCAATCAACAGACGCAGGCCCGCATAAATATCGTCTCGACCCAGTTTGGAGACCAGTCCGTGCATCGGCTCCTTGTAAGCCAAGACCGCAGCGGTAACGATGCCCAGGCCGACGGCAAGCCCCGGATACCCGAGCATTGTCATCCCGCCCAGCAGACAGACGCATAAAGCCGCGGCTTCCGTTGTCAGCCCCAGAGCATCGGGTCGAATCCGAGCGCTCATGATGTAGTTGCCCATCAAGATCCCGGCTGCAGCAATCAGAGCGGCTATAAAAATCCAGGGCGTTCCTGTTCGGGATCCCAGCCAGGAAGAGACTGCTCCCGCCATTGCCAGGAGAATAAAGGTCCGCAGCCCGCTGCTGCTTTCGTGGTCTTCCTTGCGCTTGTGGCTTTCGCGCTCGGTACCCACCAAAGCTCCGATCAGCAACGCGATTGCAAAATCCCGAAGCGTAGTCCATTCCATTGAAGTATCCGGTTTCCGATGAACAAAATAAAAACGGATCCGCTGCCCCGCTCTTGAAAACAAGATCGCGCAGCTTCGCTCCGACCGCAATTGTATAAGACATAACAACCGATTTCATCCGGATTCACCCCGGCTAACATAAAAATCACTCCGGCAGAGCCGGAGGCTTTGGGTTGTGAGCCGCTCAAAGCGGCAGGCCCTTCTGAAAGGGCCAGGCAGCAAAGCCCAGTGCGCAAGAGACTGTCTCAAAAGCCGCAGAACAAATGGAAGCGAGGCGCCGATTCAAGCAGGAATGCGGTGAATCCTGTGCGTCGCGGCTGAAGCCGCGACCCTCATGGAAATCTTTGCTTATGCAGATTGCGTCATCGCCACTGCGGTTTTAAACCGTATTGTTGAGTTGAGACAGTCTCTTGCGCTCTGGGCTGCGCTTAAAGATTCAATTCATTATGGGCGCATAATGCCGATTACACAAAATGCCGATTTTCTGCTTTTGATCCCTCGATTTCCGCCCAAGAGTGTCGTAAGCTGTAGACTCATATTTTGAATACGGAGAGAGTATATGACGGCAAAACTAATTCTGGGCACAGAGGTCCAGGCAACAATTCTCAAGGAAATCGAAGCAGAAGTACATAAGATCAAACAGGAACGTGGTGTTGTTCCGGGCCTGGCGACTATTCTGGTTGGGGATAATCCGGCGTCCGTATCCTACGTAACGCTTAAGGTCAAAACGGCTCTTAGTCTGGGATTCAAAGAGGTGCAGGATAATCAGCCCGCCGATATATCGGAAAAGGATCTTCTGGCTCTGATCGACAAATACAACAAGGACGATTCGATCAACGGAATTCTCGTTCAGCTGCCTCTGCCGAAACACATCGACGAAAAAAAGGTGATCAACGCTATAGACCCCGACAAGGATGTGGACGGCTTCCATCCGGTCAATGTGGGCAGGCTCATGATCGGGGGCAGCGAGTGCAAGTTCCCGCCGTGCACACCGGCAGGCATTCAGGAACTCATTATCCGTACCGGAGTTGAAACCAAGGGCGCGGAAGTGGTCGTTGTCGGCCGATCCAATATCGTAGGCAAACCGATCGCGAACATGATGCTCCAGAAAGCCAAAGGGGCAAATTCCACAGTCACTATCGTGCACACCGGCACAAAGGACCTGGCTTTCCATTGCCTGCGTGCAGACATCCTGATCGTTGCAGCAGGAGTCCCGGGACTTGTGAAACCTGAATGGATCAAACCGGGCGCATGCGTCATCGATGTGGGCGTCAACCGTATTGGAGAGAAGATCAGCGAAAAAACCGGCAAAAAAGTGGCGATCCTGCGCGGAGACGTGGATTTTGAAAAAGCCAAGGAGATCGCAGGCTCGATCACACCGGTTCCCGGCGGTGTCGGCCCAATGACCATCACCATGCTTATGAAAAACACGCTGAATTCACTCAAGTTCAAGCTGGGTATCGCTTAACAAACCGGAAGTCATTCATGCGTATGTAAGCATTCACATACGGGCATCCATTGTCTGTTCCTGAGAAGGCTACTCCAATGGGTGCCCGATTTCCTGTTCTCCCATCCACCGAAGAACAATTTGCACATCTCATGAGCTTTCTGAAAACTTAACCGTTCCGAAAGTCCATTGGGAGCCACATTCCCATCACAGCCGGCGACAATATGTTCTCCGACGGATTCTGGGAATAATGATCGGGGTCTTCTCTTTATATTCAGCCCTCCATCACCGACCGGTGAAGCACAATCCGTCCTTGCATTCGCGAGGCGCGGGCATGCGGAGGGGTTTCTCATCCAGCTTTATCCCGCCTTTGGGTATCCATTTATCTACCGGCGCAGTTTTATAATGGACATAATCGGTCGTATGAAAAATGGGATTGGTTTCTCCGCCCACTACCAGGAAATTGATCCCTTCCGGTCTAAGGAAAGGGGATCCGGACTTTTCAGTCAGCCACTTGCTCAGCTTGTCCGGATCACGCCAACCCTCGGCTTCCAGAGTCTTAACCGCCAACGGATCCATAACAAAGGTGTAGGTGCCCATTGAATCAAAAGATTTGATTCTCTGAAGCAAGCCGTCCGCAGTACCGATCCCCAGCGTCATGACGTTCCAGCCACGGAAGACACTGACTGTACTCTCCGATTCTTTGAATCCTTTACGCACATGAAACGGCTTCCAGGGGCTTTTCCCCTCGTTCTCGGCGCAGCATTGATTGGTAAAACTCAAACCGTTGCCGATAGTCGCCATAAACGTGTCACCGGGACGCGCATCACCGAAATTAATGCTCATAAGAGTCCATGCGCGGCCTATGACAGAATTGGCATAATTGAACGGCCCCATTGCGCCGACGCCGCTGTTCATTCCGATTGTTTTGGCGACCGGACCGTTCACTACCACCATACTCCCGTAAGATCCGGTAGAACTGGGCATGGCAGGATGCTGAGTCGAGGCAATCGCCAGGATGACGGGCAGGTGTTCCGGTCTGGCTCCGGCCATAACGGCGTTTACGGCGACTTTCTCCACCGTGTATTCCTTCATTTCCTCGTGCGTGGTGACCGACATCATGCCGACCATTTCCTGGGGATCATGGTCGGTTCCCGTAAGCATTTCGGCGACTCTTTCCTCGGTCGGCAGCACGATGGGCAATCCGTCCGTCCAGCCGTTCCTCAGGAACAGCTGATGGAGGTTTGCCTCGGAGTCCGGCTTCAGCAGGCGGGATCTTTTGGGTCTCTCGGATATTTCAGGATTTTTCTCAGCATCGGTTAACGGTTTCGTCAGCGCATCGATTATCTCTGTCATCAGCTTCACACCGGTCACAGGATCGTCCCCTTGAACATATTTGCGCAAAGTTTCCCTGGGAACCCAGCCAACCGGATAGGGAGGGAAGGTCCAGCGCAGATTCATTCCATGCGAGTGGCCATCCCGTATGACATAATCCGCGAATCGGGAGGTAACGATGGGGGCGGTGGGCATACCATATTCACCTTCCATGGTTCGGGCAAACTCGGCGAGACTCGCCGAACAGCCGTCTCAACCACCGACACCGAAGATCACACCGTGCGCCTTTTCCTTGATCTCCGCCCAAAGCTCAGGACTATCCGAAAACGGGGTGCCGCTTTTCATGCGTAACACTGTTTTGACGGATGGCATGTTTTTGCTGAACCACGCCTGCATTTCCTCCAGAAATTCTTTGCCTCCGGCAAAACCCACATCCACCAGGTAAATTGTTTTGTTGTCCAGGCTATCCAGTCTGGGAGCCATGCGGAGGGGAACCAATTCATCACGAGAAATGGTGGGATGCGTTTCGGGATTAAAAATTGCCATCATGTGCGAGCCTGGTTCGCCCCGCCGACCGAATATTCCCGACGGTTGTCCGCGGGGATCCAGTACAGTCACGTCCCCCGAGCCGGAACCGGCCAATCCGGCCAAGTGTTTACAGCCGAGACAGGATGATAGAAGGATCGCACCGGCGATAAACCATCCCCAATACTTCCTGACACTAAATTGTGCTGAGCTCATATTCTCCCCTGATTGCCGTCAAAAAGGCGGGTTCTATGGATCCCGGAAAAAACAGATACTTTCTGCTGTCGCTGAAGCGACGATTTTAGCACTATCCTTATCCGGGATCCCGAAATTAAGGGCGGCTTCATCCTGGCGGGCTGGAACAAAGCGTGGTAAATACCGGAATCCGCAGAGCATCACAATGAGTGGAACCGGCTATGCACCGTCGGATAATACAACTCTTTGGTCCTGCACCGGCGCCAGTATCCCCTGCGCACCACGTGACTCCAGCAGGCTTATCATAGCGCCGACCTGGCCTTTGTCGCCATGAACGGCAAAAGTGTGCTTCAGCGCTTTCGAATTGGCGGCATCGAACCAGGCCATCAATCCACGGCGGTCGGCGTGCGCACTCAAAGCATTGATGGTGTGAACGCGGGCGTTTAAAGGCACCTGCTCGCCGAAAATGGTCAGGGCGGGCGGACGCTCGATAATGCGACGGCCCAGCGTATGTTCCGCCTGAAATCCAACGATTAAAACGATGTTACGCGGATCCCCGATACCGTTGCGGAGATGGTGAACAACCCGTCCGCCTTCGCACATGCCGGACGCGGAAATGATAATCAGAGGGCCGGGCTTGTTGTTCAGAGCCATGCTCTCCTGGACACTCTGGGTGAACTGCAGACCGGGAAATCTCAACGGATCGTCGCCTCTGCGCAGCATCTCCCTGGCATCCTCATCGAAGCACTCGGTGTGACGGGCGTAAATCCTGGTTGCTTTTGAAGCAAGGGGACTGTCCACATAGACGGGTGTAGGCGGGATGCGCCTCTTCTCCACCAGTTTATTCAAATCGTATAGTATGTGCTGTGTGCGCCCGACGCTGAAGGCGGGGATGATCATGCGCGACTTCTGTTGATGGATATCTTCAATGAATCCTTTGATGCGTCCCAATACATCCTCTGCCGAAGGATGATCGCGGTCCGCATAGGTGCTTTCAATCAGCAGGGCGGTGGCTCCTTCCACCTTTGCAGGATCAGGAATCAGCGGTTGATCGCTCTGCCCCAGGTCGCCGGTGAAAACTACCCTCTGCGACGGCCCGTGCGACGAGTGGACATCGAGCTGTGTAATCACCGATCCCATAATGTGGCCCGCTTCGTGAAGCGTGACCGAAACATTTCTACCGAGATCTATTTCCCGATGCAGCGGCTCAGTCTGCATTTGTTGCATCAGCCGGTCGATGTCCGGGATATCGTATAACAACTCGAAAGGCTTCTTGCCTTGGGCGATCCGTTTTTTGTTTATGTAGTTGACGTCCTGTGCCTGCAGGAAAGCGGAATCACGCAACAGGATGTCGCAGAGATCGGCGGTTGCGGACGTACAGATCACACGACCTCGAAAACCATGCCTGACAAGGGATGGAAGGTTTCCACTATGGTCGATGTGCGCGTGCGACAAGACAACGGCGTCGATTTCGGAAGGCTTGAAGGGCAGGTTGCGGTTGCGCTCGAAAGCCTCCTTGCGGTGGCCCTGATACAGGCCACAGTCCAATAAAATGCGTAATCCGTTGGCTTCGACCAGATGCATGGATCCGGTTGTGGTTTGTGCTGCTCCGTGGAATGTAATTGCCAGCATGATACCTCCGTCAATGGCCCCACGCATTTGAACCGAAAGGCTGAGGAATGTCAACGCTTAGCGCCGGCTAAATCCGCGGCCTCTGAACGTGCGATCCTGATATGCTAAGCCGTTCCGCCGTGCCGTTGACATGAAAAGAAATGCGAAAAACTGAAGATGTTATCTCGGGGTCGGGGTCGGTGTCGAAATGGAAATGCTGCTAATTGCAGATAAATTGGATATGCTCCATGGCAAAAAGCCGACCCCGATTCCGACCCCGACCCCGAGAGTGTAAATTCACTCCGCTGTGTGGAGGCAGCTTAAAGTCATGCCTTCCAGGCGTGGTCGATTACTCCCGCAATGAACAAAGAAGCTGAAAGCTGACCGCTGACAGCTGAAAGCATATTACTGGGTCTTCGCCGGTCCGGAGCCGGGTTGAACACCCCGGTTGATGCAACTGCCGTCTCGGAGGCGGCGTCCCTGACCCTGGCCTTGTTTCATTCCCTGACCTCTGCCACTGCCGTCACGCAGACCACGAGCCTGTCCGCGTTTTGGGCCATAACCTTGACCGTTGCGCGGACCATTGCCTTTTCCGTCACGAAGTCCCTGCCCCTGGCCGCTGCCGTCACGCGGGCCTTGCCCGGGCACGTCGCACGGGGCCGACGCCTGCTGCGCGGCTGCAGCAGGTTCAGCAACCAGCATTCCTAAAGCCAATACTGCCGCAGCAGTCATTCCTAGTGTTTTTCTATACATAAATCCCTCTCAATCGTTTGCATCGCCGGATTTTTCCGTCGATGCGATGTCCGGCGGCTCATCATGAACCGCTTACATCTGTCGAAGGTGCAATTGCCATGCCAACACATTTTGCCGCCATATCCAGGCAATATGCCGGTTTCGTAATGCATTTTTTGCATATTGCGCCGATGAGCATGCAAAAATTGCAGATTATCGCACTGTATTCGCTCATGCCTGGAAGGCGTAGCTCTGACCTGCCTCACACAGCGGGGCAAGTTTTCAATATCTCGGGGTCGGGGTCGGAATCGGGGTCGGCTTTTAGCCATGGATTATATCCATTGTGGTCGCACTTAATATCATTTCCGATTCGAGGCCATAAAGAAACGCAGGCCTATGAGTGTCGTATATTTTTGACAGACTGTGCGCAACCGTGTAGCTTGAAAGAAGGGGGGTCTCGGAGATGAACCACAAAAAAAACCTCAGACGTCGTGAATTTCTGCAGTGTTCAACGGCAGCCGTAATCGCCGGAATGGGAGGAGCGTTTACAAGCCGGGCGGCGGCCGATGATTCCATAGAAGAAGCCGTAAGCAAAGTCGGCGTGCTGCCGCGCAGGAAACTGGGCTACAGCGGTCGTGAAGTATCCATCCTGATCGGATACGGCGGCCTCACCCCGTCTCTGGCTGATGCGGCCGTCCGTTGTGGCATCAACTATTGGCATATGTCCAACCGGTGGACCGGAACGGGAGTGCCTGACGTCATCCTGAAAAACCGCGAAGCACACTACCTCCAGGTAATTGTGGATCGCGTCGGCGGGAACCATGAAACCGGCCGCATTGACGAAGAATCGCATTATGCTTTCGTCAAAGAAGCTCTTGCTCAGACAAAACTGCGATATTTTGACGATATGCAGTTCCATTTCGGCTATCACAATGCGGCCGAAGTCAAAAACAACCGGTCATTCATCCGTGCCTTTGAACGGCTCAAGAAAGAGGGCCTGGTAAAACACCTCTGTCTGTCCCAGCATGGCTACGCCGGCAACGCCCGGGTACCCGGCGGCGAAAGCGCGGCTGAAATTCTGACCGCCGTCGTCGAAGATGGTCTCTACGAACACGCACAGATCATGTATTCCTACGGCGAGGATCCGGCCATAAACCGTTTCCTCGAATTTGCCCGGAAGAAGAATTTCGGAACGATTGCAATGAAAACCGCCCGCGGCATCGGTCGCATGAAGCAGGACGCCGAATTCATGAGCAGGTTGCCCGAAGGCACGGCGCCTCATAATGCTCTGGCACGCTGGCTGACGACCGCGTCCAACATTGATCTTGCCGTTATCCGGGTACAGAACCTCGCGGAATTTGCTGAAACTTATTCCGGAGCCGGAAAAGCCCTTCGCGCTGCCGATGCACGGGCGATCGATCTTATGATGGCGCGGGCGAACAGAACAGCCTGTCGTCTTTGTACGGAGTGCCAGCCTCACTGCCCACAGCACGTGCCTATTGCGGAGATACTGCGCTTCGAGCGCTATGCTGCGGACGACGGCGATTTAAGGAGAGCCCGGGCGCTGTATGCCGGACTCGACTGCAGGGCAGACGCCTGCGTCGCCTGCGGCAGTTGCATGGACCACTGCCCGCAGAAACTCTTTATTCCCGAAAGGCTGGCGGCTGCGCACGTTCTGTTGAGCCGGGCGTAAAAGCGCCGGTCTTCCGAATTCCGATATTGCCATTTCAGGGTGGCTATCGATACTATGAAAGTCGGATGCGCGATCTAAACAGCGCGCAAGCAAGGACACATGTCTCAGGAAAAAACAAACCGCCGTCAATTCCTCGAACGCTCTTCGCGAGCCGGTCTGGCTGCTTTGGCCGCATCGGGAACGGGTTTGTGGCTCTGGTCCAGGAACCGGCATCCCCGGAGAGAGCTTTCCGGGGCGCAGGTTCGCAGCTACCAGGTCAGCCTCCCCGACACAACGCCGCCTATGGTGACCGTAACGGGCGGGTCCCCCGATCAGCTTGTATCGCAGGCCCTTCAGGCTCTGGGGGGCATGCAGCGCTTCGTATCCAGAGGCGACGTCGTAGTGCTCAAACCGAATATCGGATGGGACAGGGTTCCGCAGCAGGCCGCCAATACAAATCCGGATCTCGTTCGCAAGGTCGTCGAGCTCTGTTTTGATGCGGGCGCGCATAAAGTGGTAGTGACCGATGTATCCTGCAACGACCCCCGCCGCTGCTTCCAGCGCAGCGGCATTGCCGCAAGCGCCGAGTCTGCGGGAGCGACGGTCATTCTGCCGGAAGAAAGGAAGTTCCGCGATTACCGGTTCAACGGCGAACTCCTTTCGATATGGCCGGTCTTTACACCTATTGTGGAAGCGGATAAAGTCATCAATCTTCCTATAGTGAAACATCACAATCTTTGCCGCGCCACCATGGGGTTGAAGAATTGGTACGGCATGCTGGGCGGGAGAAGAAACCAGCTGCATCAAAATATCGACATCAGCGTTGTCGATCTGGCAACCTTCATCCGGCCGACCTTGACGATACTGGATGCCTATCGGGTCCTGATATCCAACGGCCCTCAGGGGGGCAATCTCAACGATGTCAGGCTTATGAAAACGATTGCGGCAGGGACCGATCCGGTTGCCATTGACGCTTTTGGAGCAACTCTGCTCGGCCTCAGAACGGAGCAGCTCCCCTATCTGGCAATCGCGCAGAAGCGAGGTCTTGGCCGAATGGATTTCAGTCAAATGAATGTAAAGAGCATCCAGTTGACATAGCGGGCGTTCCTTTTGGGGACGTACCATCATTAGCGGAATCAATTATGGCGTGATACACGACCAGGTCTCCTATGAAAGCCGTAAACGGAAGCAAAAATCCTTCTGAAAAATCCAAAATCCCGCAAGGCTCGTCTCGCGGCAGGCGGATCCGGTGGGCCCGCAGAATCTCGCAGGGATTTTTCCTGGCCCTCTTCTTCTTTCTGCTTTTCCAGACGGAATTCCGCGGCAATTTCGATCGCGCTTCTTCGGAAATCATTCAGCTGAAATACCCGGTGAGCCTCTTCCTTGAAATGGATCCTCTCGTAGCCGTCTCAACCGCCCTCTCCACACATGCGATCTACAACAAGGTGATTCTTGCCCTGATCATCATTGCGGGAACGATTTTCATCGGACGGTTTTTCTGCGGCTGGATATGCCCGCTGGGGACGCTGAATCAATTCTTTTCCAGTTTCAAGCCGGAACGGAAAGGAATGATGAAGATTGATTCCAACCGGTACAAAAAGTGGATGTCCACAAAGTACTATCTGCTGTTTGCGTTTCTCGCCCTCTCGTTGTTTACCTCATTGCAGATAGGCTTGCTCGATCCGATCGCCTTCCTGATCCGTTCTCTGACAACCTCCATCCTGCCGGGAATCAGCGCGGCTCTCCGGCACGCATTTGATTCTCTTTACGCATCCAATATCGGTGCGCTGCAGTTCGTTGCGGATGCCGGATATTATGTGCTCGGCGCCAATCTCCTGAGCTATAAGCCGCAGTACTATCACGTCGGCTTTCTTATCGGCGTGATTTTTCTTGCGATCCTGGTGCTGAATCGATTTATCACCCGATTCTGGTGCCGGGGCATTTGTCCTTTAGGCGCCCTGATGGGGCTGTTCTCCCGCTGGGCGATCTTCGGCATGGAAAAGGATCACGCCAAATGCGATGACTGCAACCGCTGCCTTCTTCATTGCCAGGGCGCCTGCGACCCTCAGGGCAAAGTCCCGTGGAGGCAGGCCGAATGCCATCTGTGCTTCAACTGCGAAAGCATTTGCCCGCATGATGTCATCAAATTCAAATTTTTCCCGAAGCAGGAACCGCAGTCCATTCTTGTCAAACCGGATCTGAAGAGACGGCGCGTAATGGAAAGTGTCGCCGCAGGAGTCGTCGCGCTCCCGCTGTTCCGTGCCAGCCTGGGATTGGCCAAAAACCGCAATAGCCGCCTGATCCGGCCTCCCGGGTCGCTCGAAGAAGAGGAGTTCCTCGCCCGGTGTATCCGATGCGGCCAGTGCATGAAGGTATGCCCGACCAACGCCATTCAGCCGGTTCTGCACGAATCGGGTATCGAAGGCATCTGGACTCCCATGCTTGTCATGCGCGCGGGATATTGTGAATATAATTGCGTTTTATGCGGCGAAGTATGTCCGACAGGAGCGATCTGGAAAATCACCGAAGCCGAAAAAACCGGGAGATCGCCCGAGACGGGAGAGCCCGATCCGGATGCCAAACCCATAAAGATCGGGACGGCATTCTTCGACCGGGGGAGATGTCTTCCCTGGGCAATGGACATTCCCTGCATCGTCTGCGAGGAATTTTGCCCGACATCTCCCAAAGCGATCTGGGTTCTGCAGGAAGAGGTAACGCGCTCGGACGGGACGGTGGTTACCGTGCAGCGTCCGCGCGTCGATGTGGACCGATGCGTCGGCTGCGGCATCTGCGAGAACGCCTGCCCGGTGCAGGATCGCCCTGCCGTCTATGTAACCAATATAGGGGAGACACGCTCGCGGACAAACCAGATCCGTCTGGAAAGCGGAGCTTATAAATAGTAGTGTCTCCTTTGTCCGCAACGTAATGGAGGAATCGCTATGAAGTCCGGGAAAGCCTGTATCTATCTGGCCGTTATCCTTCTGCTTGCTTTGTGTATTTCCTGTACAAGCCGGGAGGAAAAATCCGAAAAAGCCGCTCCGCAAAAAACGCAGGGCGCCCTCAAACCCGATTCCCAGAAACTGCTGGCTTTGCTTCCCGAAGACAATGCCGTGCCGGGTTGGGTTCGAGGTTCCGAAGTCCGTTTTTTTGCTCCCGACGACCTGTTTGAATACATCAACGGAGCTGCCGAAAATTATCTGATCTACGGATTCGAGGAAGTTGTGACTACGGAATACAAGAATTCACAGAAAGCTTCCGAAGCGGTTGTGGAAGTTTACCGGATGCAGGATCCGCGCAATGCCTTCGGCATCTATGCGTCGGAACTGAATCCCGACTCGGAATTTCTGCAAATAGGATCAGAAGGATATATTGGCGGCACGGCGCTTCACTTCTGGTCCGGGCCGTATTATTCCAAAATAACCGTCTTCCAGGAGAGCGCCGACCTGAAACAGGAGATGAAGCTTTTCGCTCAGCGCCTGAGCGAAAAAATGGGAGTGTCCGAAGCTACCCTGCCGGGAATTGAAAGCCTTCCGGCCAAAGACCGTATTCCGCATTCGGTCCGCTATTTGCCTAAAGATATTCTTGGACAGACTTATCTGACGCAGGGATTCGAAGCGCGCTATCGAAAAGGGAGCAGCGAGTTCAAACTCATCGTCGCCACACCCGGCGACAGCGAAGCCGCCAAAGAAGCCATCGCAAGATACCGCCAGTTCACCTCGTCCAGCGGAAGCGTGCTTCGAGATCTTACGTCTCCCGCGGACGGCGGTTTTCTGGGCAAAGACAGCTATTACGGAAACATGGCTGCGCTGCGCATCGGCAACCGGATCGTCATAGCCCTTGGCGGCCCATCGCCGGAATTTGCCCTATCCCAGGCGAGCGCCAGTCTGAAATAGAACGAGCCCTGCCTCTAAAGGAACAGGGCTTTCAGATCGCCTATATTTGCGGCAATATCGGTGTCGTTGAAACAGCGCGCACTGCACTCCTCACAGGATGCGCAAAGACGCAGATGCGCATTCTCCTCAATCTCTTCCAGGGTTGCACGGGCGTGAAGGAAATTGCCATAGCGCGCCGCATACATGTGCGTGCGCATCAATGTCGGGATATCCACTCCCCGGCTGCAGGTCGATAAACACCGGCCGCATTGCTGGCAGAATTGAATTTCAGCCCGCAGGTTTTTCTCCGCCAGGAACTTCTTCTCTTCTTCCGTGTATTTCAAACCATAGGCGACGGAAAAATCCTCAGTCATGTGTTCGAAGTTGGTATATCCGGGGATTGCGGTGGCAATTTCGGGATGATTCAATACCCACTTGAGGGCCGCTGTCTGATTGACGGGTGCGCCCCGAGACGGTCCCATCCTCCCCGTTGCCTGAGTTTTCATGGCAATGATGCCGATGCCGTCGGCAGCCGCCTTTTTAATGGCACCGATCAGCGCGCTGTCTTCCGCCTGCGTAAAATTGAAGGAGACAGTGACGGTATCATAAAACTTCGTTTTTGCCGCATCCTCGAGAACAGATGCTTGTCCGGCATGGGTGGATACGCCTATGAAGCGCGCACGCTTCTGCTTTTTGGCTTCGCTCAATGCCTGCATGACTCCGGGATCGTTCATCTCGCTTACATTGGGACCATGTATCAGCAGAATATCGACATAATCGCTCTGGAGCCTTTTCAGGCATCCGTCGAAATCATTAAGCATCTGCCTGCTGATCTCTTCAGCCGTGGCCGTCGAGGCCAGACGCGGCTTTTTTATTTTGGTTTGAATGAGCACCTTGTCGCGCACGCCAAGGTCGTTGATAACGGAACCGATCATCTGCTCATTGCGACCGCCCTGGTACCCCATGGCGGTATCAAAGAGACGAACGCCTATCTCGTAGGATCGCTTCACCACAGCCGGATTGTCCGCATTCATCACTCCCATGCTTACGATGGGAACCTGCAATCCTGTTCGCCCCAGCTTGCGCTGGATTATGGAAGCTCCTGCTTGAGGATTTGCCGGGTTCGGCCCGAAATTCAATCGCGGCAGAACTGAGGGCGTGAGGGCGAGAGCGCCGGCGGACAAAAATCTTCTTCTGCTCAAATTTTCCGTGAACGCCATAAAACGGGATCTCCTTTTCGAAAGTTGCTTCCAATGCGCGGCCCATCCCCTGCTTATGACAAAAAGCTCATGTACCCGGGACAATCCGATCGCATGAAAATGAAATGAATCCGCCGTGGGAATGCCGTCAATAACGAACCATTTTCTGTTGCATGCATATCCAGGCAGTGTTCTCCACCGGCGGCATACTCCGCCGCGTTGCAGCCTTATGCACTCTCGATCTGCGTGGGGGGTAATGCTCGAGATTACATCGGCAAGGCCCTCGGTCCGGCATTGTATCCATGCCTGCCCGGGGAACCATTTGGCCGACCCTGATAAAAAGCTTCTGACCGGTTCTCAGTCCCCGAGGCTCTTTGCGGCCCGTATTGTATTTATGGCATATTGCCGGATAAGGGTCAATCCTATTGGAACCGGAGAGCAGCTTTTTCATATGAACGCCTGTTTTTTCAGTGCAGGATAGTATAGTCTCCATACCTGTAACCATGTTTATCTCGGCGGAACAAGAGAAGAGAATCCTCGCAGAGCAGGACATAATGCGCTCGGATGAAGCTTCGGATTTGAGCCTGTGTCAATACGGAGGCCTCTCCTGCGTCCGGTGCTGCCTTCCCCACATAGGGGGAGATTCTCCTATGGAGGATTCTGAGGAGAAGAGACTCGCTCTGCTGAAAAAAAGCGAGCTTGCCTATCATCACAGATACTCGGGAAGGCACCTCGGCCCCCGCAATATCCTGATGAAGTTCAAAAATATAAATCCTCTAAGAGATCCCAAAATTTCAGCGTCCCGGTACGAAGACTCTTTTCAGGATGTCGGAAGAGAAGAGATGGAAAGGCGATTCTCAGAAAGAAGAAAACTGTTTCTCGAAATATATAAGCGGGAGCAACCGAGACAATCCTTGTCTCTGTATATGAAAGCGGCGCAAAGCAGCGAAGGGTACAAGTATAAGCCCGCGGCAAGCGCAGGACCTGCTTCCCTGTTTCTTGGAGGATCGGTTCCGAAGAAGCATCAGCAGAAAGGCGAACTGCCGGAGTGTCAGTTATTGGGATTCATTGACGGGAAAAAGACGGTCGGTTGTCTGGCCCACCCCCTGGCAGAAACATCTCAAGGCTACGACGGACGCGACCACGCTGGATTCTTCCATCACACCAATTGCTGCAGAACCATCGGATGTGAAGCCGGCAAGGAATTCAAGTTCTTAAGCGCATCAGCCATGCGGATCTTCGATAAAGCCGTCGCTGGAATTTCCTGGTATGAATACAGCAGACACGCAACATCTGTGCTCGTTTACTATTTGAGAAGCTATGACTGCCTTTTGCAGAGGCTCGAAGAAAGAGAGCTTCTTGATTGGTTGACTCTGGAACAGCTCGTCGAGTTCACCAATATCCTTTATGATGAATGGCCATTAATGACATCGGAAGAGGATAATCCGCAGAATACTCCGAGCTGTAAATCAGATCGCATGACTTCTCTGGATATACTTTCAACGGACATGCCGCTGGCGGAAAGAATAATGTACCTGGCGCTTGACACCCGGTTCTTGAAGGACCATTTTGCAGGCCAATTGCAGCAAGCCAGAGACCACATCGAAAAACATATGGAAGCTCTTCGCAGGCAGAAGGAAAAGGACTGCTTCGAAAGGCAGAGTCTTTGAGTCGGTTTTCTTCTTCGGCAACTCAAAGGCTCAAAGACGCGAAGGCTCCAGCAATTCAATGCAATGCCGAAAATCTACCTGTGCCTGAGCATCCGCCTGGGAACCATTGGCCGGACGGGGCTAAAGGGCGGCCGCACGGGATTAAAGCGGGACCGGATGAAATCAGCGGGAAAACGGGGCAGACATTCAAGCTGGGTGGAGCCGAATTCCATAGCACCAATGTCCGGAGCATTGCCGACGAAACGAGCACGATTGAAATAATCCAGCGTGTTGCCCGGGATTTCAGCTCCGGCGTCCACAGCAGGGCTGTGGGGATTTACCAGATCAAAATCCGGCGGAGCGCTTCCTTCAATATTGGCAAATCCGAGATCGACATAATATTCAGATTCGGAATCCGGGTAACTGACAAACATATCACTATGTTCGTCAAACGCATCGTCAATCAACCAGTTGCGCAACCCGAAGATATTGTGCAGAACATACAGGTTATTCGTCAGGTGCACGGTTCCCGGGACAAGCTCGCCGCCCTCCATTCCCGATGATACATCGGTGAAGATGATCCAAAGTATTCCCTCGTTAAGCGAACCCGGGCGCTGGATAAGTGTGTTGTTGTAAAAGTGTATATTTTCGAGGTTAATGTTATTCACCTGAAGCAGTCCCATCCAGGCGCTGTCGACGATCAGGTTGTTGTGAAAGGAGGAATTCTTAAACAGGCCTTTGCCCTCTTCCCCAAAATACGCAGCCACTTCAAAGAAACCGCAGCTGTTATAGGAAAAGTTGTGATGAACGTGGACATTTTCAATAGTGCCGCCCGATGATGCCGAGACTTCCGTCGCGCCGCCGTCGCAAGTGCCGTGGCTGCCAACCCATCTTGCGGGGCCCGTGCAGTTGATGAAGGCGTTGTAGGACACCTCGTTGTTTGAAGCGTTAATAAAAATGCCTTCGGCGCCGCCTACCAGGTTCGGATCTACGCCGGGATCCTCGTCAATGCCCATGATGAGGTCATGCACATAATTGCCGCGCACAACAGAGCCTCCGACGCCCAGCATGATACCGATGTCACAGTCGTCGATTTCATTGTTGATAAATGTGGTAGCGCCTCCCAGAAATGCGCCGATACCTCCAACGATGCCTTTGGTTATGCCATCGCCGTCGTTGTCAAAATCATGCTCCATCGTATTGTCGCCCCTGGCACCCGAGAAATGCAGGCCGTCGATGGTGAGAGGAACCCACGAGAGGACCACCGGGCCTCTCCCGGGTTCGCTGGATACTTTGAAATGGGGCAAGGGATCACTCTTGGGACCGTAATTGGTGAACACTTTTCTATTGGAGCGGGAAACCCACTGGCCGGAAGCATAAACATAGTAAGTCGGAATCGCCAATTTTTCGTTGAACACACTGCCGCGTTTGAAACGCACCACGGAACAATTGGATGGGATGGCCGACTGGGATTTTACCGGATATTCTTCCGACAGGCCGTCGTTGGAATCATCTCCGTTGACGCTGTCTACGTAACAGGCGGTCTCCCCTTCGTCGTAGTTATCTTCGACAATGCAGCTCAGGTAGCGATCCGAGTATGCGAGAGCGGTTGAGGAGGATTTTGATTCAGCGGCGACACGATAGCCTGAACCAGCTCTCTTTAGAGCGTAAGGGGTGGCGACCGGATCAACATTCTTTCGTTCCTGCTGTACATCAGCCGGAACGACAGGCCTTTTCGTCGCTTCCCTGCGGGTGGGCTCCTGCATCGATCCTATTCCCGATGATTGATTCAATCCCTTTACGAGTGCTGCGGCGGTCAGCGCCACCAATATTACGGCAATGAGTGCATTCCAATTTCGTTTCATTTCGGCGCTCCTCAGATCGGCCTTATATCAAAACCATAAAAGCATGTTGCGCACGCCTTTCACACAGGCATGGGAAACCGAGCTCTGCAGAGCTTTCCTCTTCTTCTGTATTTGCTGAACATACCGTCTTCTTATTGCTATTTTATCATAGGTTTAATCCGCTTTATTCATGAAGTTTCGTCGCGAGGCGGTGCAGACGGGCGTGGCTGCAAGGCGCGCGACGGGAGGATTCCGAAGGCGTACCTGCAGCGAAGCTGCAGGCCTCGACCAGTACGTCGAGGAAGCCGACCGAGCGCAACGCGGCAGACATGCCCGGATCCGCAGCAGCAGCAGCAGAAGCTTCATGAATAAAGCGGATTAAGGGCCATTTCTGCATTTTGGCGAATGCTTATGAACAGCCGATTTAATGATTCTGACGCGTTCAATTAAATAAAGGATCCCCTTCCGGCATATTTCGCGGTACCGTTATCTCAAATTCCAGGAGCTGCGGTGAAGGAACGCATCTTTCAATATCTGCTGGAAGCCGGAAGCGGAGTTTCGGCGGATCAGATTCTCGGCGATGTTTTCAGAATTCATGCGCCCGATTCGCATTCATCAAACAGCATTCTGGCCGGTTTTCTGTCACGGGATGCGCGGTTTGCTTTCACTCAGGGTCTTTGGTCTTTAAGTTCGCGCTCCGGAGAGCCGGGCCGGTTCGATCCCGGTCGAACGGCTGTTTTGCATCTGCGCTGTCCGGATCGTGCAGGGGCCCTGCGAGACCTTCGAGGCGCCCTCCGGTTCGCGGATGGCACTGTCGAGGAATTCACCGGCTCCGCAGCCGTCAAAGTTATGTGCAGGATCCGCCGCAAAATCGAGAACCACATTCTGGTTGCATGGAGCAGCCGGGAGCTTCGATTATGGAACGGATTATTGCGGGCAAGAGGACTGGAGGCGTGTCAAGGAAACACGCTGTATCTGAGAAGCCTTGCCGCACGGGTGCTGAAGCGAAAGCCATCACAGCTGCAGGCGGAAGACATGGCCTCCGGGTTGGGCGTTTCACCGGCAGACGAGGATAGAGCCTGCGAGACAGTGCAGCATCTGCATGAATGCTGGCTGCTCCTTCTGGACCGTGTCCCGGCAGAGTCCCGACAGACTCCCGATTCGCTGCGTGAGTGGATGGAAGGCTCGGCAGCCGCAATGGACTTCAGCCGTTTTTCCTTCGGTCCCGGTTTTCTGAGACAGCTGCCCGAAGCATCCGGCATATATATAATGAAGGATCGGGAAGGAGCGGTCCTCTATGTAGGAAAGTCGCGCAACCTGAAACGGCGAGTTTCCAGCTACTTCACTCCGCATGCCTTGAGCCAATCCAAAATCGCAAGGATACACGAACGGCTTCATTCGATTGAAGTGCAGCAGACCGGCAATGAGGTGGAAGCTCTGCTGCTGGAGATGCGCTTGATCAAGCAGTACCTTCCCGCCGTCAATCTGCAGACGGAGATTCATCAGCGGAAAACGGATCGCCGCGAAGGGCGCAATCTTCTCCTTTTCGTGACCGATGCACAATCGGGAAGAGCTCTGATATATTTTTTTCGAAACGGAATCTTTGCAGGCCGGCTCGCCGCCCGCCTGGGACATCCTCCGCCAAAGCGGCTGAGAGAAAAGATCCGGGTCCTTTTCTTTGGCCCGGGCGGAAGCAGAGGAAGGCATCGAGTGGAAACCTGGGAAAAGGAAATAATATCCCGATGGTTTTCGTCCAATTTAAGGCGACTGAACTGCCTTGACGTCGACGAAGCAAAGGACTTCGCAGCGGTGCTGGAATTGCTTGGGCATTACCTTTGCGATCCCGACAGGCTTATGCATAAGGTCTGTTACCGCTGAATCGCCGGCAACCGAATCCCCATCAAAGATCATATAAAGCCGGCCGCGAATGAATACGAATTACACTAGCGCGCACCGCTGCCGGATTTGGCTTTGCTGAGCAGGCCGGACAGGCTGGCCCGGTATTCTTCAAAGGCGGCTCGTCCGGCCTTGGTAAGCCTGATGATCGTGAGAGGGACCTTGCCGCGGTAGGTCTTTTCTATTTTGACGTAGCCGGCCTCCTCCAGTTTTGCCAGATGGCTCGAAAGGTTGCCTTTTGTCAGGCTGCTTTCCCTCAGAAGATAGAGAAAGTCCGCTTCTCTGACGCCGTGCAACAGAGCCACGATCAGGAGTCGTGCAGGCTCGTGTATCACGCGATCCAGTTCACTCACGACTTATTCCCTCCAGGAAGCGGAACGCTTCGGACAAAGCTGCGGAAACGGCAGGCGCCCATAACAGCCATAGATATCCCCATAAGAATGAAGAACCAATACAATGCGCTCCATTGCAGCTTTAGCGGATACATCGCCACGCCAAGAATTATAGAGGCCAGTGAAAGCCATATTAAATGGCGCATGCCCGGCTTCCTGGATGCGAACAGAGTTGCCGCCGCAAACAGCACACCGATTGCCGGACTGGAGAGATCGGCAATAGTCTGGTGTTTCAAAGAGAGGCCGATCATGACAGATGTTGCCCCCCCTATCAAACCTCCAACCGTTCCGCGGAGCAGCCGCTGTGAACGTGGGGACTCCGGTAATTCCATGTAACCGCCCCGTGGGTATGTATATCTGTTTTTAAGAATCTTTACGATCCGTGCGGCAGACAAGAAGGCTATTATCAATATCACCATAAGGATTATTGAATAAAAAGCTGCAAAACCCGAAGCTTGCGGCAGAGAGTCGCGCAGCAGGAACGCCCCCCCCAGAACAATCCATAGGCATCCCATGACGATTTCCGGAATGCCGTCCACATTCCAATAGCGTTTGGACCTCAGCTCCACTTCATCCAAATTGGGATATTCCATATCATCCTCCATTGCATACTAGTTTGTACTGCAAACCAGTATGCCGCTATAGAGCTTCGGGGTCAAGCAAAAATTTATTTATCCCGACTGATGAAGCGGACCTGCGTTGCAGGCGCAGAATTCAGTTCTGCCTGATGTCTGCTTAGGGCCCGCGCAACAATAAGTTTACATTTTGACACGAGCGCCGGGCGGGCAGATGCAAGGCGCCGCGACGCAGGCAATGCGGGACATTGTCGAGGAGCGGCAACGCCGCAGATGCCCGCCC